>NZ_JBITJU010000010.1:0-297817 GCF_044460355.1 Kribbella sp. NPDC050124 | reverse complement strand
AAGCACGGAAACGCGCTCGGTAACCCACGATTGCGCGAGCGAGGTCCCGGCCAGCAACCCACTCCACCCGCAGAGCAGTCACTACATACGGTCTAACCGCCGCACATCGGGACGAGCGGGCGGCCTTCCTGGAAGGCGGTGATGACGGCGAAGGCCTCGAAGATCAGGGCGGCGATCGCGGTGCCGAACAGGATGAGCACGAGGGGCTGGCGGTTGTGCCGGAACCAGCGCACGAGGAGGAAGAGCGCGACCGCGCCGACGGCCAGGCCGGCGAAGCCCAGGACGTACGCCGACGTCGGCAACGGGATCGTGCCGTCGCAGCTGTCCTGCCGCCGGCGGATCAGCTCGGCCTGCGCGTTGGTGTTGATCGTCGACAGCAGCACACCGGCGACCAGCACTCCGAACACCACCGCCTGCCGGTGCCGACCGGCCGGCGGCGCCTCCCCCATGAGTCCGCCCCCCGGTCGGTCTCAGTCGAGCCCGAGCCGGGCCCGCACCTCTGGCCGGCGCAGCGGCGGCACGGTCTGCGGCGGGTTCCGGCGCTGTGGCATCTCGGCCAGCAACTGCTCGGTGATCCGCGCGACCTCGGTCGCGGCGCGCTCGATCGGCTCCCGGGTGGCTCCGCTCAGCGAGCCGACGCCGGTCACCTTGCGCACGTATTGCAAGGCGGCCGCGTAGATCTCCTCAGAGGTCGCGGCCGGCTCGAGTCCCCTCAGAACAGTGATGTTTCTGCACATATCACGACAGTACGTGGCCGCACGGACCAATCGGTGACCTACGGGCTATTGACTTCCCTAACACCTTTAGGTTTTCCTCAGAGCATGAGCGCTACTTCCGGGCTGGACCGCCGGACACGTCGCCGCCAGGAGACCATCGAGGAGATCCTGGGGGTCGCCATCACGCTGATGGAGACCGACGGCGTCGCGGCGCTCAGCCTGTCCGCAGTGGCCCGGCAGCTGGGCATGCAGCCGCCGTCGCTCTACCAGTACTTCCCGTCCAAGATGGCGATCTACGACGCGCTCTTCCAGCGCGGCAGCGAGCTGCTGCGGGACGTCTACCGGACCGCCTACGCGTCCGCCGACACCGACGACCCACTCGAGGTCGGACTGGTCACCGCCACAGCGTTCTGCCGCTGGTGCCTGGACCACCAGGTGTACGCGCAGTTGCTGTTCTGGCGGACGATCCCCGGCTTCGAGCCGAGCCCGGAGGCGTTCGCACCGGCCCAGGAGTCGATCCAGGACCTGCGGGACTACCTGCAGCTCATGGTGGACGCCGGTCGTCTCCGACCCGAGGTGGCGAGTGAGGAGGGCGTCGCGCTCTACACCTCGATGCTTGCCGGTCTGCTCTCCCAGCAGATCGCGAACCAGCCGGACGCGTCCTTCGAGGACGGGCGGTTCATCCGGCTGCTGCCCGTCGTACTCGAGATGTTCTATCAGCGGTATGCACCGACCAGGGGGTAGTCATGACTGCAGTACTCGCGGGGGAGATCGGCCGCGCCGGCCGGGAACGGTGCCGAGTGCACCGGGACGCTGAGCTCGAGGCGTGGCACGAGCTGCTGGCGTCGATCGAGGGGTCCGAGTGGCACCGCCGTACGGTGTGTGACGAGTGGGACGTCGCGGACATCCCCGGGCACCTGATCGGCCAGGCGGAGGACGTGATCACGCCGTGGTCGTTCCCGCGCCGGTTCCGCAAGGCGCATCGGGTGTATCCGGACAAGCCGCGGTTCGACGCGCACATGATGGTGCAGGCCGACGAGCACCGGGGTACGCCGCCGGCCGAATTGCGGGCGTTGTTCGACAAGGTGTGGGCGAAGGCGACGCGGCGGATCTCTCGTAAACCGGAGCTGCTCCGGCGGATCACCATGAACGTGGAGGGTATTCCGATGACCCTCGGGTACATCGAGGACATCCTGCTCGCGCGGGATCTGTGGATGCACCGCGACGACGTCTGCCAGGCGCTCGGGCGGCCGTTCGATGCCGGACCGTACGCCGACGAGGTGATCGCCCAGGTCGTGTACGACGTGGACACGCTGCCGTTCTGGGGCGACCGGCCGGGCGTCGTCCTGGAGCTCACCGGCCAGGGCGGCGGGACCTACCGGCTGGGGAGGGACGAGCCGGTCGGTCGCGCCGCCGTGGACGCCGTGAGCTACATGCGAACCCTGTCAGGCCGCGACGACCACCCAGTCGTCTCCGGCGACCCACTGGCCGCCGAAGCCGTCGCAACCTGCCGCATGCCGTTCTAGATCAGTACGCCGGCTGACTCGGGTCGATCTGGTCGACCCAGGCAACCACACCGCCGCCGACGTGGACGGCGTCGGAGAAGCCGGCGCCCTTCGCGATCGCGAGGACCTCGGCGGAGCGGACGCCGGACTTGCAGTGGAACACCAACTGCTTGTCCTGCGGCAGCTTCTCCAGCGCGACACCCGTCTGGAACTCCGCCTTCGGGATCAGCACCGAGCCCGGGATCCGGTTGATCTCGTACTCGTTCGGCTCCCGGACGTCGATCAGCACGAACTCCTTCTCGCCGTTGTCCTTCAGCTTGATCCACTCGCTGAGCTGCTTGACGGAGATGGTCGAGCCGACGGCAGCGTCGGCCGCCTCCTCGGTCAGCGCGCCGCAGAAGCTCTCGTAGTCGATCAGCTCGGTGACGGTCGGGTTCTCGCCGCAGATGGCGCAGTTCGGGTCCTTCCGGACCTTCAGCGCGCGCCAGTTGAGGTCGAGCGCCTCGTAGATGTTCAGCCGGCCCAGCGACGGGTCGCCGATTCCCGTCAGCAGCTTGATCGCCTCGGTCACCTGCGCGGCGCCGACGGACGCGCACAGCACGCCCAGCACGCCGCCCTCGGCGCAGGACGGGACCATGCCCGGCGGCGGCGGCTCGGGGTACAGGCAGCGGTAGCACGGGCCGTGCTCGGCCCAGAAGACGCTGACCTGGCCGTCGAAGCGGAAGATCGAGCCCCAGACGTACGGCTTGCCGAGCAGCACCGCGGCGTCGTTCACCAGGTACCGGGTGGCGAAGTTGTCGGTGCCGTCGACGATCAGGTCGTACTGCTCGAAGATCCCGAACACGTTGTCGTTGTCCAGCCGCTCCTCGTGCAGGACCACGTTCGTGTACGGGTTGGCCTCGAGAATCGACTCCTTGGCCGACTGCGCCTTGGACTTCCCGACGTCGGACTGGCCGTGGATGATCTGGCGCTGCAGGTTCGACTCGTCGACGGTGTCGAACTCGACGATGCCGAGGGTGCCGACCCCGGCAGCGGCCAGGTAGAGCAGCGCCGGGCTGCCGAGACCGCCGGCGCCGATCACCAGCACCTTGGAGTTCTTCAGCCGCTTCTGCCCGGCCATCCCGACCTCGGGGATGATCAGGTGCCGCGAGTACCGGCGAACCTCGTCGATGGTGAGCTCGTCAGCCGGTTCGACCAGCGGTGGCAATGACACGTGTCGGCTCCTCGTGAACGGTGTAAGTCAGGCTCTCCGGTTTTCAACCATCCTTCCCTTCTCCATGTTCCCGCACATTCCCAAACGGCCCGGCGTGGGTCCGCATCCCGGGATCGGAGTCTCATGGAGGGGATGCGGACCGCCCCCACGTCAGTCGTTGTCCGTGATGGTGCCCTTCACAGCGACCGCCGTGCCGTCCTTCAGCTGACCCATGAGGTTGACGATCTTGTCGCTCGGCGCGGACAGCTTGACCGGGAACCGTACGACGCCAGCCTTCTCCGACGCAGTCCCGTCGCCGATCGTCAGGGTCGGTGTGGCGTCGTCGTCGAGCACCAGCCCGTGACCGAACGACTGGTTCAGCAACCCCTCGCGAGGCGCCGACAGCACCAGACTGAACGGCAGGTCGTAGCTGTCCCGCGTGTTCCCGGCGACCGGCACGCTCACCTTCTGCCGCACCTGCCCCGGCTTGAACACGAGCTTCCGGGTGACATCCCCGACCGCCGTCCCCAAGTCCCCGTTCGTCTCGACGTACACGCTGACCGTGCGGATGCTCGGTCGCGACATCGTCACCCAGAAGTCCATCGACTTCGTGCCCTTGTCGCCTTCCTTCACGGTCACGTTCGACGCGGACAGCTGCGGCAGCAACCGCGCCGGAGCCGACAGCCCGACCCCAGGCGACGAGAACGCGACATCACTTACGTACGCCGACCCACTGGCCACCCGATCGGTCCGCAGCTCGACCACACGCACGTCCCGCAGGTCCACACCCTTCAGCGACCGCACTGGGATCCGCACGGTCCGCAGCAGGTTCTTCGGCAGCCCGCTGCTGTCGCTCCCCGGCATCCGCACCAACGCATCGCTGACAGTCGACACCGGTACGACGGCTGCCCGCCCCTTCCCGTCGACCACGCGCACACTCAGGTCGGTCCGCGGTGCACCGACCGGGTCAGGCGCTGCACGGAACGACAGTGCGGCAAAGCGCCGTACGTCGCGCTGCCAAGCGGGCAGGTTGAGTCGCAGGACACCGTCCTTCCCCGTCCACTTCAGCTTGGTCACCGCAGTGGTCGGTGTGCGAGCGGCGTACCAGGAGGCGCCCCAGTGCGGCGCGTTGGCCCAGTCGTCTGTCGTCATGCACGTCGCTGTCGCGGTCGCCCGACCGGATGGCTCGCTCAGCCCCGCACACACCTCAGCCGACGCCTTGCCAGTCACCGCGCCAGCCGGCAGCGCCTTGTCGAGCGCGTTCACATCCCGCCGCGACACCAGCGGCGCCTGCGACACCACCCGTACGACGGCTCGCCCAGCCGACGCAGCGCGTGAGTCAGACCCGTCGAACTGCGGCAGGAACTGCTTCTCCTGGCCGAGCTGCAACCGGAAGAAGCCCGCGATGTACGCCGTACCGACCGCTTGCTGCTCCTTGGCCGTCAACCGGCCCGCGTACTTCGCTCCGCACGGCGACTCCTTCTCCTCGCCGAACCAGTCGTCACTCGACGGCGCTTCGGACTGACCTGGAGTCCACTCGGTGTTGAAGAAGTTGTGGTTCGCGCCGAGCACGGTCACGGTCGACCGGGGCGCGGTGTCGCCGCTGACGGAGTAGCGGGTGTCGTCGTAGAACGTCTGCCCCTGCAGGTCAGCGACGTCACCGTCGCAGTACGGCAGCAGCACGCTCATCGCGACACCCGGCACAGTGGCACGGGCGAAGTCGGTCGGCGCGAGTGGCAGCACCGCGCGGATGCCGTACTGCCCACCGCGATCGGCATTGAGTACGGCGGCCCGCGCGACACCCTCACCACCACGCGAGTGGCCCATCAGACCGATGTTCTGCAGGTTCACCTTGCCGACGAACTGGCGCCCGAACGGACCGCCGCCAGTCGTCGACCACTTCTTCCACAGCGCCAGGTGGTCGAGGATCAGCTCGGCCCGTGCCTGCGCGCCCGAGTCGTAGACGTCACCGTCGTACGCGTTGACGGCGTTCGCGCTGATCGACACGACCTGGTAGCCGTGGCTCGCGAGCGCTTCAGCCGGAGCGTCGTACCCGCGGAAGCTCGGCACCGGCTTCAGTCCGACCGGGCACGGCCACGGCTTCTCGGGCTGGTCGACCTCCTCGCCGTAGCAGTACTGGTGCCTGCCGTGCAGGAAGAGCACCAGCGGCCGCGGCCCGAGCGCACCGCGCGGCGAGTACACCTTCCCTCGTACCTCAGCCCGTTGCTTGATGCCCGGCAGGTAGACGGCCTCGTCGCCGAGGTCGTACTCGGCCGTGGCGACCTGATACTTGCCCGGAGCACCGGGATCGTCCTTCAGCAGCGGCCCCTGCTTCGCTTTCAGCCAGTCGGCATCGGTCGGCCCGGCCGCCTGGCCCCGGTTCCGGCCCTCGCTCTTCCCGAGGTCACCCGACCAGACAAGCCGTACGTCGCGTGCCTTGAGCACAGCCGGATCCGTGGTGACCAGGGTCAGCGTCCGCTGGTCTGGAGCTTGCCTCGCCACACCGATCGGTTTGCCGTTGACGGCCAGCAGCGGCAGCGACGCGCGCATCGGCGCCGGCGCGTCGAGGCGCAAGGTCAGCTGGTAGCCCCCGGCCACCGGCCGCACGTCCCAAGTGTTGCCATTAGCAACTGACGCTGGCGGAAGTTGCGGTGTGGCGTTCGCCGGCAGCGCCCCCACACCCAGTAGTGCGACCATCCCCAGCGACAGGCTTCCGATGAGTCTGCCCGTTACCCGCACAGTGGTCCTCTCGTTCGACGAACTCGGTGTTCGTCCGACTTCATGAGCGAGAGGAAAGTTGATCCGACCAGGCGCTCAACCGTGTCTCAGTACGACCACAGCTACGACTCGATCAACTGCCGGAACGCGCGCTCGACCTGGGGGGCGTGTTCCATCTGGGCGACGTGCCCGGACTGCGGGATGTAGAGCGACCGCGCGTTCCGGAAGCTGCGCTGGGCCTTGGTCCGGATCCGCGGGTCGACCAGCCGGTCCTTGCCGCCGTACACCAGCAGCACCGGGCACTCGACCTGAGCCGCGACGGCCCACAGCGACCTGTGCGGCAGGGCGACCGACGACCGCAGGATGCTGCGGGCGCCCTCGACCGTCGCCTGCATGCCCCACGGGTCGCCGTCGCGGCGGCGCAGCTCCGCCTCGTACGCCGCCCGCACCTCGGCCGGCAGCAGCCGCGGCTCACCGAACACCATCGCCAGGGAGGCCCGGAACCGGCGGTCGAACGGCATCCGCCGAGTCCGCTCCAGCACGACCCGGCCGAGTCGCGGCGTGGCGACCGCGGTGAACCACAGCGCGCTCGCGGACACCCGCGGATGCGGCAGCGCGGGCGAGATCAGGGTCAGCGAGGCAACCAGGTCAGGCCGGCGCGCGGCCAGCGCCACCGACGAGGCCCCGCCCATCGAGTTGCCGAACAGGTGCAGCGGCCCGCCGCACTCACGCTCGATCAGCTCGATCAGTACTTCGACCTGCTCGTGGATCCCGGCCGCCCCGGCCAACGGCGTACGGCCGAATCCCGGGAGGTCCGGTGCGATGCCACGCACGGTGTCGCTCAGTCGCAGTCCCAGCTCGGTCCAGTTCAGCGACGACCCGCCGAGGCCGTGCACGAACAGCGCGGGCGGGAGGTCCGCCGCGACACCGGGGACCTCTCTGACCAGGAGATCCACCCCCGCGACCGGCACCTGCCGAGCCGGCCATTCCTGCGCACCGAGCGGCACGCCGCTGCCGGTTACTGACGCGTAACTCTCCACGAGTCCCATGGTAAGACCCCCGAGCCCGCGAACCGAGGTGGCACGTTAGGACACGTTACGGGTGGAGACTGGGAGGCATGGCAGCCGCACCGCAGCAACTGACGACTGAGGTCGATGGGCAGACGATGAAGCTCACCAACCTCGGAAAGGTGCTGTACCCGCAGACGGGCTTCACCAAGGCCGAGGTGATCGACTACTACCACCAGGTCGCCACGCTGCTGCTGCCGCACCTGTCCGACCGTCCACTGACCCGCAAGCGGTGGCCTGACGGCACGGAGGCGGCGTACTTCTTCGAGAAGAACGCTCCCCGCGGTACGCCGTCCTGGGTGCGCACCGTCACGTTGCCGACGCCTGGCAGCTCGACCGGACGCGACGAGGCCGACTTCGTGGTCGCGGACGACGTACAGACGGTGGTGTGGCTGGCCAACCTCGCAGCACTCGAGTTGCACGTGCCACAGTGGCGGATCGGGCTGTCGGACCACGGCAAGGACCCGCAGGCCGACCTGATCGTGTTCGACCTCGACCCAGGGCCGGGAGCCACGATCGTCGAGTGCTGCGACGTGGCGCTCGCACTGCGGGAGCTGCTCAGCCACTTCGGGCTGGAGGGTTGGCCGAAGACATCGGGCAACAAGGGCATGCACATGTACGTGCCGATCGAGCCGGCGTCGTCGCGGAAGACCAGTGCGTTCGCCAAGCAGCTCGCGGAGCAGCTGGCCGAGGCGTTGCCGGAGAACGTGACCGCCAACATGACCAAGGCGCTCCGCCCTGGCAAGGTGTTCATCGACTGGAGCCAGAACGCCAGCGCCAAGACCACGCTGGCGCCGTACTCGCTGCGCGGCTCCGACGAGCCGCGGGTGTCCACCCCGATCGATTGGGACGAGGTGGCCTCGGCGACCAGCCCGGAGGAGCTCAGGTTCCTGCCGCACGAGGTGCTGGCCCGGATCGAGGAGTACGGCGACGTCCTGGACGGCATGTACGACGACCCGAAGCCACTTCCTGTGTGACCGCAGTAACCGTTCGTGACCGTCGTTCCATCGAGAGGAGAGTGAGTCGCATGACCAGTGAGACCGACTACGAGGGTCCCGGCTTCGACAACGTCCCGGACGACGCGCCCGAGGCCGACGTGCTGGAGCAACGCCAGAGCTCGACCGTGGTGGACGACCGCTCCGGGGACTCCGGCGTACCGATCGAGGCCGATCCGGCCGATGTGGACGAGCAGCGCCGCGAGATCGGCGATCCGGACGAGGACGACTATCGCTGAGCGTGGATCAGTACGCCGCAGCGACGCGCAGTACCACGATGGAACCCCCATCGGCGGGGAAGCTACTGGCCGGAAGGACTGCTGGGTAGGATTCGGGGAACGACCCGGCGGTCGAGCCCGAGCCGCCGGTGCCGCACCACCGAAGGAGCCGACGTGTCGACGACACCCGAGACCGCGCCGAAGCGCGGTAGCCGCCTGCCGCGGCTGGCCCGCCGTGCGCAACTGCTCGAGGCCGCCCAGGAAGTCTTCGTCGCCAACGGCTACCACGCCGCCGCGATGGACGACATCGCAGACCGCGCCGGCGTTTCCAAGCCGGTCCTGTACCAGCACTTCCCCGGCAAGCTGGAGCTGTACCTGGCGCTGCTGGACACCTCCTGCGACGCGATCGTCGCCTCGGTCCGGGACGCGCTGAAGTCGACCGAGGACAACAAGCAGCGGGTCGCGGCCACCATGCATGCGTTCTACGAGTACGTGGCGAACGCGCAGGGCGCCTTCCGGCTGGTGTTCGAGTCGGACCTGACCAACGAGCCGGCCGTGCGCGAGCGGGTCGACCGGGTCACCCACACCTGCGCCGAGGCGGTGTCCGAAGTAATCAGCGCGGACGCCGGCCTGAACCGGGAGCAGTCGATGGTGCTGGCCGTCAGCCTGGTCGGGATGGCTCAGGTGAGCGCCCGCTACTGGCTGGCCGCGGACAACTCGTCGCTGACGCAGGACAACGCCGCCGACCTGGTCGCGTCCCTGGCTTGGCGCGGCATCGGCGGTTTCCCGCGCACCGACAGCTGACCGCGCGGCCGCCGTACCCGTTCTGCTCTCGGCGGACGGGTGAGAGCTGGCGGCGTGCAGCGGATAGGCTCGAACAGTCACCGGCGAGAGCCGCCGGTCGGAACGTGCCCGGAGGGTTTCGTGGAGGTCAAGATCGGCGTGCAGCACGCCAATCGTGAATTGGTGCTGGAGAGCGAGCAGAGCCCGGACGAGGTGCAGCAGGCCGTCGCCGACGCGCTCAGCGGCAAGTCCGGCCTGTTGCAGCTGACCGACGACAAGGGCCGCCGGGTGATCGTGCCCGCCGACCGGCTCGCGTACGTCGAGATCGGTGAGGTGTCGATCCGCAAGGTCGGGTTCGGCGCGATCTGATCCCGGTCCGGACACAGTCGCGCGTGTCCCCGTAGCGGAGTGCCTCGCACCGGGCACGATGGCGGTAGACCTGCGTTGCGGTGGTCTGGTTTGGTCACGGGGCACCGGACAGGGGCGCAGGTCAGCCATCCCTCAAGGAGGAACCGTGTACTGGGTCTGGATGATCATCGTCAGCCTCATCGCGGGCATCATCTTCGGGCCGCTGGCCCGGCTGGTGCTCCCCGGCAAGCAGAACATCAGCCTCGGCTGGACCATCCTGGGCGGCGGCATCGGCGCCTTCCTGGGAGGCCTGATCGCCTACTTCCTCGGCGTCAAGGACACCAGCGGACCGGACTGGATCCAGTACCTGATCCAGATCATCTGCGCCGCGATCGTCATCGGGATCATCTCCGCCCGCAACAGCAAACCATCCGCCGCCTGAGGCATCACACAACGGCCGCCACCCCACCCCGGGGCAGGCGGCCGTTGCCGTGTCTCAGGCCTGCAGGCCGAGGGCGGTCATGCGGGCGGTGTGGGCCTCGGTGAGGCGGGTGAACATGCGGCCGATCGCGGCGAGGTCGAGGCCCGGGCGGTCGACGCTGCCGGCCAGCAGCGCGGCCAGCGAGTCACGGTCGGCGGCGATCCGCTGCGCCTGGCTCAGCGCCTCACCCACCAGGCGGCGTCCCCACAGCGCCAGCCGGCCGCCGAGCTTCGGGTCCTCCTCGATCGCGGCCCGGACCCGGTCCACCACGAACTCGGCCTGCCCGGAGTCGGCGAACACCTCGAGCACCAGGGACCGCGTCTCCGCGTCCACGAACGAGGCGATCTCGCGGTAGAAGTCGTTGGCCAGGCCGTCCCCGACGTACGCCTTCACCAGGCCCTCGAGCCAGTCCGACGGGGCCGTGTGGTCGTGGAACGCGTCCAGCGGGGTGACGAACGGCTGCATCGCGTCCATGGGGTCCACCCCGAGTGCGACCAGCCGGTCCCGCAACCGCTGGAAATGGCCGAACTCGGTCGTCGCCAGCGCGGCGAGCTCCGCCTTGTCGTTCAGCGTCGGCGCCAGCTTGGCGTCCTCGGCCATCCGCTCGAAGGCGATCAGCTCGCCGTACGCGAGCACTCCCAGCAGATCCACCGCCGCGGCCCGGTAGGCGGGATCATCAAAGGCCGTCTGCTCCATGCCCGGCACCCTATCGGGCCACCGGGACGAGTGGCGCAAACCACACGAAGCGGCGTTGACAGCTTCAGCGGTTACACTGGTGGGCGATTCGCCGGTGACGCGCCCAGATGGGCAAGCTGGTGCGAGGTGCTTGCACAGTGTCCCCGCGCCTCACGAAGGGGCTGCACAGCCCCAGGCGCCCGGCCACTGACGCAACTGTCCGTACAAGCATGTGAGAGGCGATCAGCCTGACCACCTTCCGAGAGCTCGGGGTACTGCCCGAGATCTGCGACGCGCTCGACCGCGTCAACATCGTGGAGCCGTTTCCGATCCAGGAGATGACACTCCCCGTTGCCCTGATGGGCACCGACCTGATCGGCCAGGCCCGGACCGGGACCGGTAAGACGCTCGGCTTCGGCATCCCGCTGCTGCAGCGCACCATCTCCCCCGGCGAGGCCGACTACGAGGAACTCGCCGCGCCCGGCAAGCCGCAGGCGCTGGTCGTCACCCCGACCCGCGAGCTGACCATCCAGGTCGCCAAGGACCTGACCACCGCGTCCACCGTCCGGACCGTCCGGGTGCTGACCGTGTACGGCGGGGTCGCGTACGAGCCGCAGCTGGACGCGCTGAAGACCGGTGTCGACGTCGTCGTCGGCACCCCGGGCCGCCTGCTGGACCTGGCGAACCGGGGTGTGCTCGACCTGAGCCACATCAAGGTGCTGGTGCTGGACGAGGCCGACGAGATGCTCGACCTCGGCTTCCTGCCCGACGTGGAACGCATTCTGCGCAAGACGCCTGAGCTGCGCCAGACGATGTTGTTCTCGGCAACTATGCCGTCGGCCGTGATCGGCCTGGCGCGCACCCACATGCGGCACCCGCTGAACATCCGGGCGGAGTCGCACGAGGACACCCAGATGGTGCCGACCACGGCCCAGTTCGTCTACCGCGCGCACGACCTGGACAAGCCCGAGGTGGTGGCCCGGATCCTGCAGGCCGAGGACCGCGGCCGGGTGATGATCTTCTGCAAGACCAAGCGCGAGGCGTCCCGGCTGACCGACGACCTGCAGGACCGCGGTTTCAAGGCGGCCGCGATCCACGGGGACCTGAACCAGCAGGCCCGGGAGCGGGCGCTGACCCGGTTCCGCGGCGACAAGATCGACGTCCTGGTGTGCACCGACGTCGCCGCCCGCGGGATCGACGTCGAGGGTGTCACGCACGTCATCAACAACACCTGCCCCGAGGACGAGAAGACCTACATCCACCGGATCGGCCGGACCGGCCGGGCCGGGGCGAGCGGGATCGCGATCACCTTCGTCGACTGGCCGGACGTGACCCGGTGGAAGACGATCAACAAGGCGCTCGACCTTCCGTACGACGAGCCGCAGGAGATCTACTCGACGTCGCCGGAGCTGTACCACGACCTGGGCATCCCGCACGAGGCGAAGGGCCGGATCCGGCAGGCTCGGGAAACCCGGGAGGCGCGGGAGGACAAGCCCAGGCGCCGTACCGAGGAGAGCGGCGAGCGGGAGGCGCGCAAGCGGTCCCGGACTCGTAAGCGCACCCGGGCGGGTCAGCCGGTCGAGGGCGACGACAAGTCCGAGGCCGACGTCACCACCAAGACCCAAGTGCCGCCGACCGAGGAGTCGTCGACCGAGGCCGCCGAGGCGCCGCGCGAACGCAAGCCCCGCAAGCGCACCCGCACCCGGAAGTCCGCGGACGCTCCGGCCGAGGCTGCCGCCGAGGTGGTTGCGGACGAGCCGACAGAGAAGCCGGTCAAGCGCACCCGGAGCCGCACTCGCAAGACCGCAGCAGCCAAGGCCGAGGCCCCAGCAGCCGAAGCACCGGCCGAGGCGCCGGCTGCGCAGGCTGCTGAGGCGCCCGCTCCTGGGACCAGCCCGACCCTGCCGACCTTCACCGCTCCGGAGTGACCTGCGCGTCGCCCGACCGTGGCTGAACAGTGATCTGAGCCTGCAACACCCTGCCCCGTGGTGGCCGTCCTAGCGGTAACCACGAGAGAGGGGCATGCGTGATGAGGCGGATCAAGACTGCCGCGGCCGGGGTGGCGTTGCTGGGGATGGTGTTGCTGGCAGGGTGCTCCGGCACGAGCGACACCAGCGAATCCGGCGCGGCCGCGCCGGCCTCCCAACAGGACGCCGGCAGCGGTGAGGCAGCGGACGGCAAGCAGTCCGGGAGTGCACCGCAGGGACAGGACAAGCCGGCAGCTCAGCCGACACTGACTCGGGCGATCATCAAGACCGGGTCGCTCACCATCGAGGCCGAGGACGTGAACGCCCAGCGACAGCAGGCGATCACGGTGATCTCCGGGCTCAAGGGGCAGGTCGCCTCCGAGGACACCGGGAGCGACGACGAAGGCAAGATCAGCCGCGCGAACCTGGTCCTGAAGGTGCCGACCGCGTCGTACGAGACCGCGATCCAGCGGCTGTCCGAGCTCGGCAAGCCGATGCAGATCCACCAGGAGTCCAGCGACGTCACCGAGCAGGTGGTCGACGTGGAGAGCCGGATCGCCACCCAGCGCGCCAGCCTGGAGCGGATGCGCACCCTGCTCACGAAGGCGACCACGATCGGCGAGATCGTCTCGGTGGAGACCGAGCTGACCCGGCGTGAGGCCGACCTCGAGTCCCTGCTGGCGAAGCAGAAGAACCTCGCCCTGCAGACCGAGCTCGCGACCCTCGCACTCACGCTGACGGCCAAGGACGAGCCGCCGGCGCCGACCGACCCGGATCGCGGGTTCGTGGCCGGATTGAAGGGCGGTTGGGACGCGTTCGCCGCGGCGTTCGGCTTCCTGGCGACCGCGCTCGGTGCGCTCCTGCCGTTCCTCGTGCTGCTCGCGCTGATCGCCGTACCGCTGTGGAAGGTCCGGCACCGGGTACGGCGGCAGCCGGCCCAAGAGAACGCGCCGTAAGTCAGAGCAACGCGCCGGCCAACGCCCGGTAGGCCTTCGCACCGGGCGAGGCCGGCGACGTGCTCAGCACGGTCTCGCCGACCGCCGGCGCCTCCGCGAACCGGATCGACTTCGGGATCGCCGGTTCCAGCACATCCAGCGAGTAGGTGTCGGCGATCGTCTCCAGCACCGCGCGGGCGTGCGTCGTGCGGCCGTCGTACAGGGTCGGCAGCACGCCGAGCACGTTGAGGCCCGGGTTGGTCAGCCGCTGCACGTCGTGGATCGTGTCAAGTAGTTGCCCTACGCCACGATGTGCCAACGTCTCGCACTGCAAGGGAATCAGTACGTCGGACGCCGCCGACAGCCCGTTCACCGTCAGCAGACCGAGCGTCGGCGGGCAGTCGACGATGATCCAGTCGTACGACGCTCGCAGTGGGCGCAACGCGGTCCGCAGCACCTGCTCGGGGCCGCTCTCGCGGGCGAGCTGCACCTCGGCAGTGGCCAGGTCGATCGTCGCCGGCAGCAGATCCGGACCGTCCTCGAAGTCGACCAGCACCTCGCGAGCCTTCACGCCGCCGAGCAGCACGTCGTGGATCGACTTGTCCAGGTCCTCGGGGTCGATACCTATCGAGAACGTCAGGCAGGCCTGCGGGTCCAGATCGACCAGCAACACGCGTTGACCGCGCTCGGCCAGGGCAGCGCCGAGCGTCGCGACGGTGGTCGTCTTCGCCACGCCGCCTTTCTGGTTGGCAACCGCCATCGTGCGAGGCACCCGGCCATTGTGCCGCACGCCGGAACGCCGGATCGCACCGCGGGGGTTGACCTCAACCACGCTTTAACACCCAGCATCGGTGGGCATGGACCAGATGACAGCGACCACGGAGGTCAGAGCCGGGCGGCGGGAGTGGCTGGGGCTCGCCGTACTCGCACTGCCCACCATCCTGATCGGCATGGACGGCACGGTGCTCCACCTCGCCGCCCCGGCACTCAGCGCCGACCTCGGGCCCAGCTCCTCCCAGCTGCTCTGGATCATCGACGTGTACGGCTTCGTCGTGGCCGGGCTGCTCGTCACCATGGGGACGGTCGGCGACCGGATCGGCCGCCGTCGGCTGCTGATGATGGGCGCCGCCGGATTCCTGGCCGCGTCAGTCCTGGCCGCGTTCGCCACCAGTGCCGAGCTGCTGATCGCGGCTCGCGCACTCCTCGGTCTGGCCGGCGCCACGCTGATGCCGTCCACGTTGTCCCTGCTCAGCAACATGTTCCGCGATCCCGGTCAGCGACGGCTGGCGATCGCGATCTGGATGACCAACTTCATGATCGGCGGCATGGCCGGTCCGCTCGTCGGCGGCGTCCTGCTCGACCACTTCTGGTGGGGATCGGTGTTCCTGATCGGCGTGCCGCCGCTGATCGTGCTGCTGGTGACCGCGCCAATCCTGCTGCCGGAGTTCCGCCACACGCACGCCGGGCGGATCGACCTGGCCAGCGTCGCGCTGCTGACGGGCGCGATCCTCTCGGTGGTGTACGCGATCAAGGAAACCGCGAAGGACGGGTTCCACCTGAGCAACCTGGGGATCGCCGCGGCCGGAGTACTCCTTGGATGGGTGTTCGCGCGGCGGCAGCTGGGGCTCGCGGAACCGTTGATCGATCTGCGGTTGTTCCGCCGGGCTGCGTTCAGCGCGTCGCTCGGGGCGCAGACGTTCGGGTTGTACGTGCTCGCGGCGATGCAGTTCCTGACGGTTCAGTACTTCCAGCTGGTGCTCGGCATGTCGCCGCTCGAGGCCGGGCTGTGGATGCTGCCGATGATGGTCACCGGGATCGTCGGGACGCTCGGTGGGCCGTGGGTGGTGCGCCATCTGCGGGCCGGTACGGCGATGACGCTCGGCTTCGCGGTCGCCGTACCAGGACTGGCTCTGATGGCACTCACGGACCGCTTGCCGATCGTGATCGGCCTGGCCGTCGCCAGCCTGGGCATCCAGGTGGTGCTGGCCCTCACGTACGACGTCATCGTGAGCAGTGCGCCGCCCGAGCGGGCCGGAGTGGCGTCCGGCATGGGTGAGACGGGCACTGAGCTCGGCATGGCGCTCGGGATCGCGATCGCAGGCAGCCTGGTCACGGCCGTCTACCGGGCTGGAGTCCCAGCCGACGCACCGGAGGCTGCACGCGACACGCTGAGCGGCGCGATTGCGGCTGCTGACCGCTTGCCTGGCCCGGTCGCCGAGCAGCTGCTGTCGCTCGCGCGTGAGGCCTACACGGACGGCGTACAGCTGGCGGTTGTGGTCAGTGCGGCCATCGTGATTCTGCTCGGCGTGGCCACGGCCACACTGGTTCGGACGGACTGAGCGGATAGTCTCTTTACTTGTGAGTACGCCACGTTCGCTGACGTTGCCCGACGGGGTCCACCCTGCGACCCTCGAGACCGACCGTGGGTCCTTCGCGACCTTGATGGCGGTGCCGGACATCGGTACACCGCTGGGCACTGTGCTGCTCGTGCCAGGGTGGACCGGCAGCAAGGAGGACTTCACCCCGCTGGTGGACCACCTGTGCCGCTACGGCTGGCGCACGGTGGCGGTCGACCAGCGCGGCCAGTACGAGACCCCCGGTCCAGTTGACCCGGCGGCGTACTCGCTGGCCGAGCTCGGCGCCGATGTGGTCGCGATGAGCAAGGCGCTCGGCGGCTACAGCCAACTGGTGGGGCACTCGTTCGGTGGACTGGTTGCCCGTGAGGCGGTCCTCACCGATCCGTCGGTGTTCTCGACGATCAGCCTGCTGTGCTCCGGCCCGGCGGCGTTCACCGACGAGGCGAAGCTGCAGGGCCTGCAGATGCTGGCGTACGGGCTCGACAAGCTGCCGATCGAGCAGGTGTACGACCTGAAGCTCCAGCACGACAGCCTGGCCGCGGGGTACGTCGCGCCGCCCGAGGAGATCGCTGCCTTCCTGCGCAAGCGGTTCACCGGCAACGTCCCGGTCAGCCTGGCCGAGATCACCCGGCGGCTGATGGACGCGCAGGACAAAACCGATCAGCTGGCGAAGTCCGGCGTACGGGCACAGGTCCTGTACGGCGAGGGCGACGACGGCTGGCCGCTTCCGGTCCAGCGCGAGATGGCTTCCGTGCTCGGCGTGGAGGCGGAGGTCATCCCGGACGCCCTGCACTCCCCCGCCATCGAGCAGCCGGCCGCGACCGCCAAGCTACTGGTGCGGTTCTTCCACGACCGCTGACTACTTGACCGGCTTGACCGAGACCTCGAGCTGGAAGTTGTCCAGTCCGGCCGGAGCCAGGGCGGCTTTCAGCTTCTCGTCGTACACGAGGGCCGTGATCCCGAACTTGTCGATGTCGCCGGGGCCGTAGGCGTAGACGCCGAGGCCCTTGCCGATCAGGTCGCCGACCGACGCGCCGATCCTGGCCAAATCGGTCTTGCTGTACTTCACCTGGTGAACGCAGAGGTTGCCGTCGTACACCTTCTCGAACGCGGTCCGGAAGGCTGCGGGATCGACGTGCGCGACGCCGATCGTGTACACCTCCGGCGCGCCGGGCACGCGGCCCTTCGGGTACAGCAGCCGGGGATCCGTGGCCTGGTTCTCCCGGCCGGCGAGGAAGTCGGCCACGGCGGCCTTGTCGATGGTGTTCGGAACGGTCTTCCAGCCGCCCGCCGGCGCCGGGCACGGCACCTCGTCCGGTGGGACCTTCAGCCCCGCTGTGATGGACCGGGTCTCCGGCCTTTCCTGGTCCTGGACGTCGATCGTCCGGCCGGTCCAGACACCGGTCACGATGGCCTGACCGGTGCGCACGCCCTTGATCGTCTCGGCGCCGGCGAGTTTGCTCAGGTCGAGGTTCTTCAGAGTCACGGCGTACTGCGCCGGACAGGACGGGGCCGGTTCCTTCCCCTTCGGCCACCCGATCGCGGCTTGCGGCAGCGGCGGGCAGTACACCGGGTCCTTCCCCGGTACGGCGATCACCTGGCCGCCGACCCGGACCCGGTCACCGTCGCGCACCAGCAGGTCGTCTTGGTTGCCTTCAGCAAATGACTGGGGGGTCTCGCTGGTTCCGGCAGTCGGCTCTTGGTTGCCCCCGGGCAGGACGGTGAGCGCCGCGGCGGCGATCGCGGCGACGCTGGCGGCGGCCAGGGCCGGGACCCAGGCGCGGGGGCGGCGACGACCGCCCATGATCCGGTCCAGGTCGGGCTCGGGGGCTGACGGCTGATCCGCACGCCACCGCGCACCGGCCCGCGCCAGCAGGTCGTCGACCTCGTCGGTCGGGTTCATTCGGTCACCTCCAGCAGGGTGCGCAGGCGGGCCCGCGCATCGGACAAGGTGGACTTGACGGTGCCTTCGGTGCAGCCCATCACCGCGGCCGTGTCGGCGATCGACAGGTCGGCGAAGTAGTAACAGTCCACCGCGAGGCGTTGCCGTGCCGACAGACTCGTGAGCGCGTGGTCGACGTCCATCCGGGCGTCCAGGTCCGGCCGCGACACCGGTCCGTCGTGCTCCTCCAGCTCCCCGGCCGGCCGCAGCCGCCGGGCCGCCTTCCGGGCCTGGTCCGCGGTGATCGCGAGCAGCCAGGCCGAGGCGGTCCCACGACTCGCGTCGTACTGACTCCGCTTCGCCCAGGCCCGCGTGAGCGCCTCCTGCACAATGTCGTCCCAGTCCGCACCCACGGCAAGCCGAGCCGCCAACCGGGCCATCGGGGGCAGGTGCGGCCGCACCCACTCCGCAAACCCGGCCCCGTCCGAAGGCGGCCCCACCACCACAGCCGGCTCTTCCGTCATCGTCGGCATACCTCGTCTACCCCCGAATCCCACTTCCGGTTGGGTCCCTACCCGAAATCCAACGACCCCACCCACCCCAAGTCACACCCCCACCCCATCCGTAACCACCCCGACTTATCCACAGATCCCAATTCCCACCCCACAGCCCCTTCCTCACTCACTACCTTCGAAGAAACCAATCGACCTGGGGAACTCATGCCAACTGCCCTCCACAACCTCCCCGAGCCCACCGACCTGCACGCGAGCCTCACGGTTGAACGACCCCTCGACTGGGGTGCACCGATCGCAACGAAGGCGGAGATAGCCGCCAAGTACGGCGCGGGTGCTGCGGCGGAGAGCCTCCGACGGCTGACGAAGGCGGCGGCCGTCGAGGACCGGATCACCGCTGCCGTGATCTCGGCCCTTGGAGCCGACGCCGCGCCGTACCACCTGGCCAACCGGCTGAAGTCACCCGAGTCGCTGGCCCGGAAGCTGGTGAAGTACGCCGACTACTACCGACGCTCAAACCACGACCCGGAGGATGTCCTTCGCTACACGGCCGCGGTGAAGCATCCGGATGAGATCACGAAGGCCGCGGTCAGGGCGATCGAGCGCCTGCAGAACCAGCAGTGGCAAATGGAGTCGGCGATCCACTCCTACGTCGAAGGCAGCCGCTACAAGGGATTGCACGCCTTCCTGCGCAGTCAGGGGGAACGCATCGAGTTGCAGGTGCATTCGGGCGAGTCGATCGACGTGAAGGAGCAAACGACACCGCTGTACGAGATCGAACGCGATACCAAGCAGCCGCGCGACCTGCGCGATGCGGCGCGGCGCGAATGCATCGCGCTGTCGGACCGGATGGCGCAGCCCGCCGGAATCGACGACCTCGTAGAACTCGGCGGCGTCGCAGTCCGCGCCGTTAGCTACGGTAAGCAGAGTCCGACACACCGAGCTGATCAGGCTAAGCCCCGGGCGGGCGCTGCCGGTGTCGCACAACAGCCAACGCACCAGCCGACGCAGGATCGGCGGAACGGGATGGGGAAATGACGCGGTTGTACCTCGTGAAGGACGGGGAGCGGGAGTTGTGGGTGGCGGCGTTGGTGGATGAGGACGTTTGGACGTACGTCGCCAACACGGGAAAGTTCCACCGGAACGAGGGAGCCCGGCACGACTACTACTTCTTGAACGAGCTGGAGTACGCCGAAATCGGCATCGCCGAGGCCCAGCGACTGATGCGCTCCGGCGTCGGCACGGTGGACGAGCAGGAGCTGGCCGACTCACTCCAGCGGTGGCGCGACGACCCGGACGGCATGCATCCCGAAATCGTCTTCGCCTCCCTGGCCGCCGACCTCGCCTAGGTGCTGATGGATGTGAGTCTGTACGTCGTGAGAGACGGGGAGCGCCTCCTGTGGCTGGCGGCTGTTGTCGGCGAGGATGTCTACGGTTTTGTACCGGACACGGGGAAGTTCCACCGTAACGAGGGGCTGCGGGACGACTTCTTCGTGGACCAGGAGCTCCAGTACGAGCAGATCACGGTGTCCAGGGCCAAGGCTCTGATCGACGCCGGTCTCGACCCACTCGACAGTGAATGGATGACAGACCACCTGACCGAATGGCAGGCCGACCGCAAAGCCTTCGTCCCCGAGCAGATGTTCGCCACAGTCATCGCGGACCTCCGATGAAGCTCTACCTGGTGGACGGCAATCCCCTGAAACCGTAGAGACTTGAGATTTGGTGTTTCGGTCGTTGGCCGGTCTCCCGCTGGCTGCCCGGCGGGCTCGGCCGGAGTCGGGGTCAGGGCTGGCCGGAGGCCACCCCGGAGGGGCTTGGCCTTGACGTCGGCGAGGGCGAGGTCAGACTCGGTGTGCGGGAGCTGGTCGTTTATGCTGCCTGGTCGTGGTCTGGTTCGTGGCCGGTGTGGTGGGTGAGTTCGTAGTCGATCGGGGAGCGCATGCCGAGCGCGGAGTGGCGCCGGTCGTGGTTGTACTCCTCGATCCAGGCCGCCACCCGGGTGCGGGCCTGGGTCTTGGTGTGGAAATGCTCGAGCATGCGCAGCTCGAATTCGACGGTGGAGTGCCACGCTTCGATGACGGCGTTGTCCAGCGCCGACCCGGCCCGGCCCATGGACTGGGTGATGCCCAGTCGGGTGCAGGCGGCCCGGAAGCTGCCGGCGGTGTACTCGCTGCCCTGATCGGTGTGCATGATCACCCCGGTGACGGCTTCGCGGCCGCCGCGGACCGCGACCGCCATCACCAGCGCGTCGTAGGTGAGCTCGGCGTCGTGGTGTTCGCTCAGGCAGAACCCGACGATCCGCCGCGACGCCATGTCCAGCACGCTGGCCAGGTGCAGCTTGCCCTCGTCGGTGACGATCTCGGTCCCGTCGCCGTACCACTTGCGGTTCAGCTCGCCGGCACCGAAGTCGCGGCCGATCAGGTCTGGTGCCCGCCACTTCCCCCGGCCGGGGCGGGTGGTCTGCTTGCGGCGACGTTTCCGCCGAGCCTGCAACCCGAGCTCGGCCATGAGCTTGGCGATGGTGTTCTTGCTGACCCGCCAGCCCTCATCGCGCAGATCGGCGGTGATCCGCGGCGACCCGTACTTGCCCTGGTGGGCTGCGAACCACCGCCCGATCGCCACCTTCAGCTGTTCGCGACGGGCATGCTGCGGTGAGGCGTCGCCATGTCGCCATTTGTAGAACCACGCCTGGCTGACCCCCAGCGCCCGGCAGCTAGTCGCGTGTGGCACGCCGTGTTGCTCCCTCTGGGCGGCGATGAACGCGGCCACGGCTACCGGCCCATCGCGTCCTTGACCCAGAGGGCCACGCTGCGCTTGAGGACATCGCGCTCCATCGCCAGCTCGGCGTTCTCCCGACGCAACCGAGCCAGCTCTGCCCGCTCATCCGCACTCAAGTGCCCGTCACTACCGCGAGCCCGCCGGTCGGTGGCCACCCAGTTCGCCAGCGTGCCCGAGTTGATGCCCAGCTCGCGGGCTACCTGCGCGATCGGTTTACCCGTCTCCCGGACAATCCGGACCGCGCCCTCGCGGAACTCCCGATCAAACTTCCGTCGTGCCTCCGCCATCGCCCTCACCTTCTAAGGGGATGTCTCCACGCTACGAGGGGAAACCCAGGAAGAAGACGAGCGACGTGTCTGGGTGGCGGCGTTGGCGCACGAGCACATGTATGCCTATGTGGCCAACACGGGGAGGTTTCATGACAACAATGCCTTGCGCAACGACTACTACATGGAGCGCTGGTTCTCGTACACGGAGATCGGGCCGGCGGAGGCTCGGCGGCTGATCGACGAGGGGGCGATCGGCCGGCTTGACGACGATTCCGAGGCGCTGGAGCGGTGGCGGGCCGATCCGAGACCTCTGAAGCCTGCGGATGTGTTGGCTATTGCGGCTGGGGTTAACCCTTGACTGGTTGGGTGTAGAGCTGGGTTATGACGGATTCGATGGTGGGTTCGGCGATGGTGAGGTCGACCAGGGGGTAGTTGGCGGCGATCTCGGCCAGGAGGGGGGCTGCGCTGGTGGTGGTGGGGAAGGTGAGGTGCTGGCGGGGGCCGTCGACCTTGATGACGGTGGCGCCGGGCACGGTGATGGGAGGGAGGGAGGTGGCCAGGTCCACGACCAGGGTTCGGGGAGCTGACTGGCTGGCTTTGAGGCGGGTCAGGGTGCCGTCGAAGATCTGGCGGCCGTGGTCGATGACCATGACGCGGGAGCACAGGGCCTCGATGTCGTCGAGGTCGTGGGTGGTGAGGATGACGGTGGTACGGCGTTCCGCGTTGACCCGGGCGAGGAACTCACGCAACCGGGCCTTGCTGATCACGTCCAGGCCGATCGTCGGCTCGTCCAGGTAGACGATGTCCGGGTCGTGCAGCAACGCGGCCGCGATGTCGCCGCGCATCCGCTGGCCCAGCGACAGTTGACGGACCGGTACGTCGAGCAGGTCCTCGAGGTCGAGCAGTTCGACGTACGTCGCCAGGTTGTCGCGGTGCCTGGCGAGCGGGACGCCGTACATCTTCTGCAGTACGGCGAACGAGTCCTTCAGCGGAAGGTCCCACCACAAGGTGGTGCGCTGGCCGAAGACGACGCCGATCCGCTTGGCCAGCTTGAGCCGGTGCCGCGACGGGTCCACGCCCGCGACCCGGATCGTTCCGCCGCTCGGCACCAGGATGCCGGTGAGCATCTTGATCGTGGTCGACTTCCCCGCGCCGTTCGGCCCGATGTAGCCGACCACCTCCCCCGGCTCGACGGTGAACGACAGGTCGTCCACGGCGTTCACGACGCGGCGGGTACGGCGGAACCCGGCCCGCGACGTCACCGTGAAGGCACGGGACACGTTCTCCAACTCGATGACTGCCACTGCTCAACTCCCTGTACTGCGGTAGCGACGGAGACCGCCTCGCCACGCCAACGACGCCAGCGCGACCATCACGACGGCGACCAGCGGGGACAGCAGGCCGATCCAGGACGGCAGGCCCAACGGGGCCGGTTTGCCCAGCACGAAGAGCACCGGGTAGTAGTTGACGAAGGCAAGCGGTACGACGAAGGTCACGGCCCGCACGATGTCCTTGCCGAACGCGCTCAACGGGTACTGCGTCAACGTCTGGCCGCCGTAGGTGAACGCGCTGGCCACCTCGGCGGAGTCGATCGCGAGGAACTGGAACGCCGCGCCGAGGACGAAGATCGCGGCGAAGATCACCGATCCGAAGATCATCGAGAACGGCAGCATGATGCCCTTGGCAACGGTCCAGTCGACGTCGAGGTTGGTCAGTGCGAAGACCAGGACGACGGCCGCCTGCAGCGGCCGGCCGATCCGGCGGAGGGCGAACTCGTCCGCGGCGGTCTGGATGAACGCCGGCACCGGGCGGATCAGGTACACGTCCAGCGAGCCGGCGCGGATCCGCTGCCCGACCCGCTCGATCGATCCGGTGAACAGATCGGCCAGCCCGAGCGTCATCGAAGCCGTTGCGTAGAGCAACGCCATCTCCCCGAGGCTGAACCCGCCGAACGCGTCGATGTGGCTGAACATCAGCACGATCGCCGCGAAGTCCGTCACCGTGATCAGCATCGTGCTGAACAGCATCAGCACGAACGACGCCGGATAGGCCAGCGCCGACCGGATCCACATCAGGACGAGCATCCAGTACTGCGCCGGCGCCCGGCGGAGCCGCTCAACCACCCTGGATCACCACCTTCCGGGTCGCGAACAACGTGACGAGCTGACCGGCCAGCAGCAGCACCAGGAACCAGCCGAACTGGAACAGCAGCGCGGACCCGATCCCGCCGGGATTGCGGCCGAGCCAGATGTCGATCGGCACCTGCAGGGTCGCGGCCCACGGCGTCGCCCGGGCGAACTCGCCGATCCAGCCGGGGAACACCACCAGCGGCAGGATCGTGCCGGAGAAGAACAGCGACAGCACCAGCGCCAGCGCCTCCATGCCGCGCGAGTCGGTGATCCAGAACCCGGACAACGCGACCAGGTACCGGATGCCGAAACTCACCAGGATGCCGAGGACCAGGCCGAGCGCGACCGCCAGCCAGGTGAGCGCATCGGAAGGGAACACCAGGTCGAACACCAACGCACCGATGAGCAGCGGCGCACCACCGCGCACGATCAACTGGAACATCGCCCGGCCGAGATCCACCGAGAGCCACCACAGCATCAGGTGCGTCGGCCGGTACAGGTCGACCGCGATCTCCCCGCTGCGCACCCGCGCGCCGAGCTCGACCGTGGTGGTCGCACCGAAGATCCCGATCGGCATCAGCAACCCCTGCTGCAACCACACGAACGTCAGCGCGTCCGCCACGTCGTACCCGCCGAGTCCCGGCCGCTCGTGCCAGAGCGTCAGGTACACGCCGCACAGGATGAACCCGAACACGGTGTTCGTGAACGCGCCGGACGCGGTGGCGATCCGGTACGTCGAGAACCGGCGGAACGACCGTACGCCGATCGCCCAGTAGACGCCCACGGCAACCTCCTCTCATAGCTGCGAGGTGGTGTCCGATCGCTCCAGCGGCACGCAGAACTACCCCGGATCTGGAAAGACCCGGGGGTTCGGACACCACTGTGACGGCATGGCAATCCACACCGTTGTCAAGGAAAGGCTCGTGACGCTACGCCGGTCCACGGCCGGCAGTCAACTGGTTTCTTCCCCACGCGCCCGGCCGGGAGGGGACCCCTCAGACCCCGCCCGGCCGGGGGTTCAGGTGAGTTCGGCTTCGAGGAGGCGGGAGAGGAGGGTGGCGAAGGGAGCTGGGTGGGTGGCGTAGCCGGTGTGGGGGCCGGGGAAGGTTACTACGGGCCAGCCGAGGTGGTCGGCGAGGACTTGGATGGGGCGGCCGGGGAGGTATTCCGCGGAGTCGTGGCCGGCGGCGGGGACGATTTTGTGAGCGACCTGTTTGAGGGCGTCCAGGTCAGGTTCGTAGCGGGTGAACGGGAGCAGTTTGTGCTCGTAGAAGCTCGCCGCGTTGGCGCGCATTCTCCGGAACAGCTCCTGGTACTCCGGCAGCAGGTCC
The DNA here is from genome assembly GCF_044460355.1 of Kribbella sp. NPDC050124. Lineage (NCBI taxonomy): Bacteria > Bacillati > Actinomycetota > Actinomycetes > Propionibacteriales > Kribbellaceae > Kribbella > Kribbella sp. NPDC050124. Next base: position 272,956 of record NZ_JBITJU010000010.1, on the reverse strand, counting down.
TCCACCGGCGGCGGTTCGTCCTGGTCCATCCCGGTGCCGATCGAGAACAGCACGTCCGCCGCGTCGAGCCCGTCCCGCCGGTAGGTGTCGTACACGTCCTGGAAGAACGCGGCGGCGTCGGTCGCATCCGGCAGCACCTCCACGCACGGCGGCTCGTGGGCGACCAGCATCCGCACCCGTTCGGGGTAGCGCGTGATCAGCTCGAGCCCGGTGATCGCACCAGAGCTGCTGCCGAACACGTACGCCGGTGAGTCGCCGGCGACCGCGTCGATCACGGCCAGCGCATCCTCAGTCGCCTGCGCCACGACCTCGTCGGCGGAGTCGGCGGCCTCGGCGTCACACCCGTCCACGGGCTCGGCGTCGTAGCGGCTCCTGGAGTTGCCGCGTGGGTCGTACGCCACCACTGTGTAGTCGGCCGAGAGCTGGCCGACGATGCCGCTGAAGATCCCCGCGTCCGTCCCGCCACCGGCGATCAGGAGCAGCACCGGCCCGGAGCCCGTCACCTCGTAGTGCAGCGTCGCCCCCGGAACCGGCAGCTTGTTCACAGTCTTCGCACCCATGCCGCCACCATCCACCACCCCGCTGGCACCCCACGCACATACCGCTGGCACGGGCGAGGAGATCAGCCCGCGTCCTCCACCGCCACCGGCACGCTGTCGTCGAGCCCGGCCCACGACTCGCGCGGCGGCGCCACCCGGCGGCCCTGCGGGCAGATCCGCGCGAAATCACACCACCCGCACAGCGCCGAAGGCTCCGGCGGAAACGCCTCATCGGCCTCAGCCGGAGTCAACCCCTCATGCCACCGAGCCTCAGCCGCCGCCGCGTCGTCCGCGATCGACTCGGCCCGACGCTGGTGCCGCGCCAACGAAGCGTCGTCATGATCGGCAGCAGCAACCGTGTTGGTCGGCAGATGATGCAGCTCGACGCGCGTACACGGCTTGTGCAGCACCCGCCGCGCACCCAGCACATACAGCGCCATCGCCAGCGACGACCGAGCGTCCGCGGTGGTCAGCGGCCGACGGCCGGTCTTGTAGTCGACAATCGCCAACTCGGTCCCACCGCTACCGTCGCGGGCGGGCCGCTCGTCGATCCGGTCCACCCGGCCGCGCAGCGACGCCCGCTCGGTCGTGAAGGCGACCGTACGCTCCACTCCGCGCGGCTCGTAGTACGGATCGGAGTCCCGCAGGTACCCCAGCACCATCGACGTCGACCGCTCCCGCCAGTCGAGCGACTGCACCTCGTCCCGGAAGCCCTCGCTGCGCCAGCTCGACCGCATCTTGGCGACCACTTCGTCAGGGGTACGGCGGGAGGCCGGCCAGCGCCCGAAGAAGTCGGCGAGCACCTCGTGGACGACCGCTCCGACCGTGTTGTGGGCCCACGGTGGCCCCTTCGGCGGTCGCGGCGTCTCCAGGTAGGTGTAGCGGTACTTCCGCTTGCAGTCGGTGAAGGTGAGCAGTTTCGTCGGCGTCGCGACGAACAACCGCGTCGGCATCCCGGGCAGCATGTCGTCACTCATGTCAGCCGGCCTTGATGAAGTCGGTGACCGCGTCCGCGACCAGCTGTACGGCGATCGCGCTCAGCAGCAGGCCCGCGATCCGGGTGACCAGGAGTACGCCGTTCTCGCCGAGGATCCGCATGATCACGCCGGAGAACCGCAGCGTCAGCCACATCACCAGGTGGATCAGGATGATGCCGACCGAGATCGCCACCACGTCCGGCAGCGAGCCGTTCGCGCGCTGGACGAAGACCATGGTGGCGACGATCGCACCCGGTCCGGCGAGCAGCGGCGTACCGAGTGGGACGAAGGCGATGTTGACGTTCTTGGTCTGGACCGGATCCTCGGCCGTGTCGGTCAGCAGCTGCAGCGCGATCAGCAGGAGCAGCAGACCGCCGGCGGCCTGCAGGGCGGGCAGCGTGATGCCGAGGTTGTGCAGGATCTGCTGGCCGAAGGCGGCGAACACGACGATCACGCCGAACGCGACCAGCACCGCCTGCCAGGCGGCCTTCTTCCGGACCGCGCGGGACTGGCCGGCGGTCAGCGAGATGAACACCGGCACCGTGCCCGGCGGGTCCATGATCACGAACAACGTGACCACGACCTCGCTGAGCAACGCCAGATTGATGACATCGTTCACGGGAGGTAGGCCTCGGGCACCTGGGCGTCGGTGGCGGCGGCAGCGTTGGCCTTGGCGACCTCGAGGAGCCGTTCGAACTGTTCCGGCTCGGTCGAGTTCACCCCCAGGTCGTGGTCGATCTTCCCGACGCCGTGGTGGTCGCTGGAGCCGGTGTAGATGATGCCGAGGTCCTGCGCGATCTCGCGCAACGCCGTCCGGGACTCCTCCGAGTGGTCCTGGTGGTCCACCTCGATCCCGGCCAGCCCGTGGTCGTCGACCAGGCGGCCGATGGTGTCCGCGGTCATCACCTTGTAGCTGGACCGGCCCCACGGATGAGCGATGATCGGCACGCCGCCGGCCTCGCGGACCAGGTCGATCGCGCGGCCGGGCTCGATCGCGTAGTGCGACACATGGCCGGGCTTGCCGTCGGCCAGGAACCGGTCGAACGCCTCGCTGCGGTTGGCGACCGTCCCGTTCGCGACCAGCGCGTCGGCCACGTGCGGCCGGCCGACGGACGGCGTACCGATCGCTTGGGCCAGCACCTCGTCGACGGTCAGGGCGACGCCGAGGCCGTTCAGCCGGGCCACGATCGACGGGATCCGGTCGGTGCGGCCGTCGCGGACGATCCGCAACTCCTCGGCCAGCGCCGGGTACGACGGGTCGGGCAGGTACCCGAGGAGGTGCACGCTGATCCCGCGCAGCTTGCAGGAGATCTCCAGGCCGGGCACGAACCCGATACCGAGCCGCTCCGCGGCGATCCGGCCGTCGGCCCACCCGTCGGCCGTGTCGTGATCCGTGAGCGCGATCACGTCCAGGCCGGCCCGCTTGGCGTGCGCCATCAAGACGTCCACCGGGTCGGTGCCGTCCGAGCGGTTCGAATGGGTGTGCAGGTCGATACGCACGAGCGGTGCCGGATCCCTTCCATGGACAACTGTCACGGCTGATGCTATCCGTGACCGCCCCCTGATCCGGGCGGTTGTCCCCAGGCTGGCCCTATCGTGGGGTGGCATGGATGCGCACCGCGTCGACTGTGTCGGGGCTCTCGTGTACGACGACCAGCACCGGCTGCTCGTGGTCCGGAGAGCGAATGAGCCCGGCCGTGGGCTCTGGTCGATCCCGGGCGGCCGGGTCGAGCCGGGAGAGGACGACCCGGCGGCGGTGGCCCGTGAGGTCGCGGAGGAGACCGGTCTGACCGTCGAGGTCGGGGCTCTGGTCGGCGAGGTCGAACGCGACGGCCCGAAGGGCGCGCTCTACGTGATCCGCGACTACGAGGCGACAGCCGTCGGTGGCAGCCTCACGCCGGGTGACGACGCCTCCGACGCGAAGTTCGTCACCCGCGCGGAGTTCCTGACCCTGCCGACCACGACGCTCCTGACCTCGACGCTCGAGCAGTGGAACGCCCTACCGGGCTAGCTGCTGCCAGGGCCCGGGCCACGACCGCGGGACGGAGCAGGGCCGTCGGCGGATCGACCAGGCTGGTCACCCGGAGGAACGCTCGTCCCAGGTGCTCGTCGCGTACGGCGCCGGCCTGCAGCATCCCGACGTACCGGCCGAAGAAGCGGTCTGCGGCCGTCCGCCGGCCCGGGGTCTCGGGGAACGACAGGTCGGCGCCTCTCGCCAAGGCCCAGGCGGCGCCCGCGATCCGGCCGGTGTCGCGAAGGTGGCCGAGGAGTGGGTGGCCGGCGGCCAACTGCCGGCGGAGTGCGTCGGCCTCGAGCGCCGCGACCGTCATCCCCTGTCCGTAGATGGGGTTCAGCGTGCAGACGGCGTCGCCGAGGACTGCCAGACCGCTCGGAAAGCGGTCCAGGCGGTCGTAGCGGCACCACCGCGACGCCGGGTACCGGTAGGCGACCGGATCGTCCAGGGGTGCGGCGGCCGCCAGGATCCGGGACAGGTCCGGCAGCGCGAGGTCGGCGGCGAACCGGGTGAAGCCCTCCGGGTCGGTCGGTGGGTGGTCGCCGTGGACGCCCATCAGCGTGACCAGGCAGTTCCCGTCCTCGATCCGCGAGAGGCCACCACCTCGCGGCCGTGCCGCGCAGGGAGCGGAGATCACCACCAGGTCGTTGCCCAGGGCATCAGGATGGAGCCGGTAGCGCCGGCTGGCGTAACCGACGCCGACCGCGAGCCGGTCCTGCCTCGGCGCCGGGAAGCCGAGTGCCTCGAGCCAGACCGGAAGCCGCGACCCGCGACCGGTCGCGTCGACGACGAGGTCGCCGGGCAGTTCCTCCGGCGCGCTGCCGTCGGCACGGCCGACCACCCGGGCGCCCACGATCCGCCGGCCCTCGGCGACCACACCGGCCACGTCGTGTCGTCCGAGCACCCGGACGGGCGGCAGCGCCAGGACGCGTCGCCGTACCGCAGCCTCCAGGGCCGGGCGGCTCACGCAGAGCGCGGGGAGGCCCGAGGCTCCCTGCCGGAAGTAGTGCCCCCCGAAGCACAGGCGGGTGTCCGCGAGCATGTCGCCGACCTGTGCACCGCCCGCGGTCAGCTCGGCGGTCAGCCCTGGAAAGAATTCCTCCAGCAGCGCGTGGCCGCGAGCGAGTAAGCCGTGCAGATGACGCGACTGCGGTGTACCGCGGCGTGGTGCCGGATCCGGGCTGAGCTCGTCACGATCGACGACGACGACCTCGGCGTACGTTTCGGAGAGCACCCTCGCCGCCAGCAAGCCTGCGATGCTGCCACCGAGGATGATGGCGCGGTCCCGGTCGGTCGATGTCATGGCAGCCTCCTGTGGCGAGGGTGCCGAGGATCCCGGTCCGGTCACCAGGTCAAAGACTGCTCACCTGTGCTCATCCAGTGCCGAGCTCTCGTCGCCACAACCAGGCGACGACGCGGTCGTGCCCTTGCCGCAGGTGGCGGCGATAGGTGCTGAACGGGAGACCGAGCGCCGCGGCCGCAGCCTCCTGGGTGCGAGACGCCCGGAAGTACGTCGTCTGGAGCGCACGGTACAGCCGGTCGTCGCGAGGATCGTCGGCCAAGGTTCCAACGGCAGCGTGCAGTAGCTTCACCAACTCGTCGGCGTTCTTGTCGCCGGCGACACAACGCGTGCGCAGCAATGGATTGCGCGTCAGCAGGTCAGGGCGGTGCAGGTCTCGCAGCGCCTGCTTGACGGCATCGGCGAAGTCGCCAGGGGCGAGCACGAGGAGCTCGGGCTCCGGGACCGCGGCGGGGAGCAGCAGGGCGTCGTCGGCCAGGGCACGCTCGGTCCAACGTTCGGTCATCAGCTCGACCGGGACCCGCCGGAAGTCGTGGCCGAACAGCCCGTAGCGGCGACCCCCCACAACGAAGTCCGCGCTCCCTGCGCGCGGCATGTCCGCGGCGGCGAAGTAGTCGTTCCAGCGGTCCGGCTCGGCCAGCGTGACGAAGTCCCAGGCCAGGTGTGGAGTGGCCAGCTGCCGCTGCAAGGTGAGCACCGGTACGGCGTTCAGCGTGGCAGACGGGCCTTGGTACGCCTGGGAGTCGACGATGAAACGGCAGTGTCCGACGGACTCACCGGCCCGGACCGGCGCCGTACGCTGGGCGAAGCGCCAGGCCGCCGCCGTGCCAGGGTCGGCGTCGCGGTCCGCCGGCGTCGCGACGGTGAGGTCAAGCAGCGCGACGACGCCACGAACGGTCCCGTCGATGCCCCGGATCACGTGGAACCCGTCCGGCTGACGGTCCAGCCACCGCCTGACCAACGCCGCCGAGTCAGCTCCCTCGCCGGCACGGACGAGGTCTTCGATCGCCTGATGATCGGCCGGGCGGCTCCGGTCGGGGTACTCGTTGCCCCAGGTCTGCCATTCCACCGGCGCGAGGACACTGCGCAGATTGCGGAACAGGAACTTCAGGTCCGCGATCGCCTCCTGCTGTGCCCGGCCCTCGCTGCCGCGGATCCGTGCCAGCGTGTCGGCCCGAACCGCGCGGAACACCTCGCGGTAGCCGTCCGGATCACGCCGGCGCAGGTCGGCGTCGAGCACGTCGCGGACGAGGTCGTGCGGCACAAGTCCGCCGGTCCGGAGCTCGGTGACGGACAACCCGGCCAGCCAGCCGAACACCAGGTGCGGATCGCCCGGATCGGCGACCACAGCGCGGAGCAGTCCTTCGCTGGTCGTACGCGCGACAGCAGCCACCGCGAGGGCTTGCTGGTGGGCGACCGACGGCACGTCGGCGACGAGCCATCGGAGCAGGCCGGTGACCACGTCCATCGGCAACGTGGTCAGATCGGCGTCCGGGTCCCGCCGGAGCAGGTCGGCGAGCAGCGACAGCGCCAGCGGATGGCCGTAGGTGAGAGTCAGTACGTCGGCATGCCGGTCCGCGCGAACGCCGCGCCGGTCCAGGTACCGGCGGACGTCGGCCTGCTCGAGATTCCGCAGCGACACGATGCGGAGCAGCTCGGACCAGGCTGGATCGGCCCGCCACTCCGGTCCCGGTGGCTCGCGGCCCGCGACGACCACGATCGTCGACGCCGGTAGCCGGGGAAGCAGCCGCTCCCGCAGCCAGCTCTCGACCGGGCTGAGCCGTTCCCAACTGTCCACGAGCAGGACCAGCCGCTCGCCGTACGGCACGCGGATCGCGGCGTCGTCCGGTCGGATGTCGACAGTGTCCGCGAGGGCCTCGGTCACGCCGGCGGGAGTGCCGACGACGTCCCGGCCGTCGATACGGACGACGCAGGCGTCCGCCTCGTCGGCGAGAGCGGCGTACGCGTCCAGCAACGTCGTCTTTCCGACTCCGCCGGGCCCGACCAGAAACAGCATCCGGAACGCCGGTTCCTCGGCTCCCAGGGCGGCTCGGAACAGGTCGAGCTCAGCCGCGCGGCCGACGAAGAACTCGTGCCGCCATGCTGCCAACAACCCGCCGAGCGTTTCCGCGGGGCCCATGACCTCATGGTGGCAGCCGGAAACCGATCGCGCCGCGTCCGGGTGGTGCCTGACACTGGCCGGATGGAGGACAGATCCGTGGTTCGCGCGATCGAGGAGAATGCTGCCGAGTTGCTGATGGCGATGGGCGCCGCTGGTGGCGGGGTGCAGCGGGATGACGGCACGGTCCGCTGGACGATCGGCGGGTCGCCGCTCGACTACCACAACGCAGTGGTGGCGGCTGACCTCACGGCCGAGGACGTCGACAGCACCATCGCCGCTTCACGGGAGCTGATGCGGCAGTACGGCGTGCCCGGAACCTGGCATGTCGGGCCGTCCATGCGCCCGGCTGATCTCGGGGACCGACTGCGGGCGGCCGGGTTCAGGTACGACGGTGGCGAGCCAGGGATGGCCGTGAAGCTGTCCGAACTGCATGAACCGCGGGACGTCGCCGGCTTCGAGCTCACTCGGGTCACGACCGACGAAGCGCTCGCGACCTGGGAGGCAACACTCGGTCGCGGCTTCGGGGAGGGCGAGAAGGAGGCGCGCTGGGTCGCCGAGGTGTACCGGCGGCTCGGGTATGGCGATCCGTGGCGGCACTACCTCGGATTCCTCGACGGAGAACCGGTCGCGACCACCACGATCTTCCTCGGCGCCGGGGTGGCCGGCGTCTACTTCGTGATGACCGTCCCGGAGGCCCGCCGCCGCGGCATCGGCGCCGCGATCACGTACGCCGCGCTCCGGCAGGCGCACGGCGTCGAGTACGCCGTACTCGGCTCATCAGCCGCTGGGTTCTCCGTGTACGCCGCGCTCGGGTTCCAGCAGCGCTGCACGATCGACTTCTACGCGTGGGATGCGACCTGAGGTACGGCGGCGCGCTCGCGCAGCAGCAGGTAGGCGCTGACGAGAACGACGACGCCGGTGAGGGCATGGACGCCGAGGGCGGTCGCGACGGTGCCGCCATGGGTCAGGACGACGACCATGTCGACGAACGGGATGATCGCCATGACGGCCAGCACGACACCGGTCGCGCGACGCTCACCAAGGGCGAGCAGGACCAGGATGATCAGCCCGCAGGCGATGTCGCGGATCCCTTTGACGGCGAGGTAGCCGGCCGCCGCGCCGGTGGGCCAGGACTCGGTGCCGAATCCCGCGGCGGCGCCCTGCGGATCGAGCAGCAGGAACCGCAGGCCGAACGAGATCGGGAACAGGCCGAGCAGGACGGCGAGCACAGTGGTGAAACGACGCATTGCGGACTCCTGAATCTAGCGTTGCTAATCTTTCTAGCGACGCTAGCATTGCCATCGCTAGATTGTCTAGCAGTGCTAGAGTTCGGCTATGCCGAGTGAGTCACGCAGGGAGCGGGCCCGGGCGGAGCGCCGGGAACTGATCATCCGGACGGCCCGGGAGCTGGCGGAGGCCGAGGGCTGGGAGGCCGTCACCACGCGGCGGCTCGCGGATCAGGTCGACTACAGCCAGCCGGTGCTCTACGGCCACTTCGCGAACATGGATGCGATCGCCGCGGCCGTTGCCCTGCAAGGGTTCGAGGAGCTGGTCGTCGTACTGCGCGAAGGGCGCGCGAGTGCTGGATTACGCGGGCTGACCGGGGCCTACCTCAGGTACGCCGAGGAGAATCCCGCGATGTACGACGCGATGTTCGTCCGGCGGACGGAGCTGGTGTTCGGGGTGACGGACACGCCGGCGGTACTCCGGGACGCGTTCGCCGAGATCCTGGCCGGCGTCACGCCGTACGTGACGACGGATGCCGAGACAGCGACAGAGGTGTTCTGGAGTGCGCTGCACGGGCAAGCGACGCTCAACGAGGGTGCACGGCTGCGACCGGATCACCGGCAGGCCCGCTCGGACCTGCTGGTCGACCTATTCGTTGTTCCAGCGGTGGATCGCGGGTGAACCACGCTCCCAGCCGAGGGTGGAGACGGTCGCGGTGTTGAGGACGAAGTGGCGGCCCTCGGTCACGTCGAGCTCGAGCCAGCGGGCGGTGAGACCGCGCAGGGCGTGGGAGTGACCGAAGACGAGGACATCACCGGGTACGGCGGCGATGCGAGCGTTCACGCGGTCGAGCCGAGCCGCGACCTGGGCGGGCGTTTCGCCGTTGGGTACCGGGTGTGACCAGACTGTCCAGCCCGGCACGGTCTTGCGGATCTCCGCGGTGGTGATGCCTTCGTAGTCCCCGTAGTCCCACTCGACCAGGTCTTCGTCGACCTCGGCGTCCGGGAAGCCCGCGAGCTCCGCCGTCCGGCGGGCGCGTTCCCGCGGCGAGGTCAGCACCAGCTCGAAGGTCTCACCGGCCAGCCGCGACTTCAGCGAGGCGGCCACGCGCTCACCTTCCGCGGTCAGCGGGAGGTCCGTCACCGACGTGTGCTTGCCCGACTTGCTCCAGTCGGTCTCACCGTGCCGGATCAGGAACAACTGGTCCTGTCGCTCTTGTGTGATCACGCCTCCATCTTTGCAAAACAGCGCTTCATCGTCGCAGATCGGTGTCGACCCCTTGACCAACCCACCCCGGACAGGGCAGGGTCGAAAACTGTAAGCGCTTCCACTCCGACCTCCCAGGAGCGAGAACGTGGCATCCGGACCCACCGGCAGGCCTGCGACGATCTACGACGTCGCGGCGCACGCGAAGCTGTCGATCGCGACGGTTTCGCGTGTCCTGCAAGGGACCGGGCCGGTGTCGGAGAAGGCGAGAGCACGGGTCGACCAGGCGGCACGCGAGCTCAACTACGTACCGCTGCGCGCCGCCCGCAGCCTGGCGGTACAACGGCACGAGGCGCACGGGCTGGTGCTGCCCGACCTGGCCGGCCCGTTCTACGGCGACCTGCTGATGGGCTACGAACGCTGGGCCGGTGAGCACGGCCAGAGCGTCGTCATCACGGTCACGCACGGCAACCCCGACCCGAACCGCACGGTCCGCGACCTGGCCGGGCGGGTCGACGGGATAGTTGTCCACGGCAACGCATTGGACCTGCCGACGATCCAGGGGCTGCGCAAGGCCGGCGTACCGCTGGTGCTGATCGCGCATCCACCGGTGACGGGCTGCGACTCGATCCGCAGTGAGAGCGCGGCGAGCGCCGAACAGCTCACCACGCGACTGCTCGACCACGGTCGCACCGGGCTGCTCTTCGTCGGCGATCCCGACAGCGGCTACGACGTCGCCGAACGGTACGCCGGCTTCGCGAGGGCTCTCCACAGTCGTGGAATGAACGTGCCGAAGCCGGAATGTGTGCCGATGACCGAGGAGGCGGGCACGACGGTCGCCACGAAGTTGCTGACGGCAAAGAAGCGGCCCGACGGGCTGGTGTGTGCGAACGACGAGCTTGCGTTGGCTGCGTTGACCACGTTGCAGGCGGCGCAGGTCGCCGTACCTGAAGAGATCGTGGTGACGGGGTGGGATGACGTGATGGCGGCTCGGTATGTGTCGCCGGGGCTGACCACCGTGCGGCAGCCGATGGCCGAGTTGGGCCGGCTGGCTGCGCAACGACTGCACGAGCGGGTGACCGGGGAGCGGTCCCGGGCGCGTAACGACGTACTGGCAACACAACTCGTGCTGCGGGACAGCTGCGGCACGGGACGGGGGATGTAACCGAGTGAGGAGACACAGATGATCACCCACAGCATCCGCCGCCGGCTGGTGATCGGCAGCGCTGCGATCACCGCCACAGCCCTTGCGCTGACAGGGTGTGGCAGGTCGGAGGACACCCCCAGCGGGGGTTCGCAGGCAACGACCACGGTCAGCGAAGGACCGGCCACCGGCAACCTGACCGTCTGGGCGATGGGCACCGAGGGCGAGAACCTGCCCAAGCTGATGCAGCAGTTCCAGCAGGCCAACCCGGGCGTGAAGGTCACCGTCACGCCGATCCCGTGGGACGCCGCGCACAGCAAGTTCACCACCGCGATCACCGCGCAGACGCTGCCGGACGCCGCGATGGTCGGCACCACCTGGATGGGCGAGTTCGCCGACCTCGGCGCGCTCGACCCGACCCCGCAGGGCTTCGACAGCGAGGGCTTCTACCCCGGCGCGCTGGACACCACCAAGGTCGGCGGGACGCAGTACGGCGTTCCCTGGTACGTCGAGACGCGGTTGGTGTACTACCGCAAGGACCTGGCCGAGAAGGCGGGGATCACCACGCCGCCGACCGACTGGGACGGCCTGAAGGCGATGGCGAAGGCGATGCAGGAGAAGGCCGGCGCGAAGTACGGGATCAACCTGCAGCCGGGCGGCAACGGGTCGTGGCAGACGGTGATGCCGTTCTCCTGGTCCGCCGGCGCGAACATCACCGATGACGACCAGAAGGAGTTCACCTTCGACACGCCGGAGATGCAGGAGGGGCTGAAGTACTACCAGAGCTTCTTCACCGAGAAGCTGGCCGGGACCGACCTGCCGCCGAACCAGACCGAGGCGCAGTTCGTCAGCGGGCAGGTGCCGATGTTCATCTCCGGGCCGTGGATGGCGGGCTCGGTGGCCAAGCTCGGCGGGGACGCGATCAAGCCGAACATCGGGGTCTTCGAGATCCCGAAGAACAAGACCTCGACGTCGTTCGTCGGCGGCTCGAACTTCGTGGTGTTCAAGACCTCGAAGAACAAGGACAGCGCGTGGAAGCTGGTCAAGTTCCTGAGCGACCCGAAGACGCAGGCGAGCTGGTTCCAGATGTCGTCCGACCTGCCCGCGGTGAAGAGCGCGTGGGAGGACCCGAGCATCTCCAGCGACCCGTTGCTGCCGGTGTTCGGCAAGCAGCTGGAGTCCGCGAAGGCGCCGCCGGCGATCGTGAACTGGGAGCAGGTGGCGACCGTCTTCGACACCGAGGTGGAGAAGATGGCCAAGGCCGGGCAGTCCCCCGCCGACACCGCCAAGGCGATCCAAACCCAAGCTTCGTCGATCGGCACCGGTAGCTGATCGCGATGAGTCAGAAGACTGCTCCCGCCGGGTCGCGCCACGATCCGGCGGGAGGCCGGGAAGATGTACGGCGGTTGCCACCGGGGACCTCCAACAGACCCCGGCGTGGGCGGCTCGATCAGCAGACGTTGACTGCGTGGATCTTGGTCTTGCCGTTTGCGGTTTTGTTCTTGGCGTTTACGGCGGGGCCGGTGGTCGGGTCGTTGCTGACCAGCTTCACGGACATGCGGCAGCGGGATCTGCGGACGCCGTTCGCGGTGAACCCGGTGGGGTTCGACAACTACGTGAAGGCGTTCCAGGACGAGACGTTCCGGAAGGCTGCGTTCAACACCGCGTACTTCGTCCTCCTCGGCGTACCGCTGACGCTGGTCGTCGCGCTCGCGGCGGCGGTGCTGCTGGACCGCGGGGTGAAGCGGTTCCAGGCGCTGTTCAAGGTCGGCTACTACCTGCCGGTGGTGACGTCGATCGTCGCGATCGCGGTGATCTGGCGGTTCGTGCTGGCGCCGGACTCCGGCCTGCTGAACACCGCGCTCGGCTGGTTCGGCATCCAAGGCCCGAACTGGCTGGCGTCGGAGACCTGGGCGATGCCGTCGCTGATCGCGATGGCGGTGTGGCGCAACTTCGGGGCCGCGATGATCATCTTCCTGGCCGGGCTGCAGGGCATCCCGCAGTCGGTGGAGGAGGCCGGCCAGATCGACGGTGCGGGCCCGTGGCAACGGTTCCGGTACCTGATCCTGCCGCTGCTGCGGCTGACCATCCTGTTCAACTGCGTGACCACCGGCATCGGCTACCTGCAGTTCTTCGAGGAGCCGTTCGTGATGACCGACGGCGGTCCGCTGAACAGCACGCTGTCGGTGTCGATGTACACCTACGAGCAGTTCGGCTTCGGCAACTACGGCCTGGCCACGTCGATGGCCTACCTGCTGTTCGTCGTGATCGCGGTGGTCACGTTCATCCAGTTCCGGCTGCTGAGGGAGAAGTGATGCGCCGTACCTGGTGGATCTACCTGATCGGGCTGCTCGGCCTGGTCGCCGTCGCGGCGCCGTTCGTCTGGATGCTGCTCGGCAGCTTCAAGACCCAGGGCGAGCTGCTCCGGGTCCCGCCGACCTGGTGGCCGGAGCAGCCCACCTCGCAGAACTACTCCGACCTGTTCAGCAAGGAGAGCTTCCCGCGCTACTTCTTCAACTCGACGCTGGTCGCGCTGGTGGTGACGGCCGGGAACCTGATGTTCTGCTCGATGATCGGCTACGCGCTGGCCAAGCTGCGGTTCAAGGGCCGCAACGCGCTGTTCGTGCTGGTGATGGCCACCTTGATGATCCCCGGCATGGTCACCTTCGTACCGCTGTTCGTGCTCGTCACCAACGCCGGCCTGGCGAACAGCTACCCGGGCCTGATCCTGCCGTTCCTGGTCTCGCCGTTCGGCGTGTTCCTGATGCGGCAGTTCTTCCTCGGGCTGCCGGACGACCTGATGGACGCCGGGCGGGTGGACGGCAGCAGTGAGCTCGGCATCTTCGCCCGGATCATGCTGCCGCTGACCAAGCCGGCCCTGGCCACGCTCGGCATCCTCACCTTCCTCGGGTCCTGGAACAACTTCCTGTGGCCGCTGGTGATCGCCCAGACCCAGGACAAGTACACCCTCCCGGTCGCCCTGGCGCTGTACTCGAAGGGCCAGAACGCGCAGAACTACGGCCTGCTGATGGCCGGCGCGGTCGTGGTCGTCATACCGGTGCTCATCATGTTCCTGATCTTCCAGCGCCACGTCACCAAGGGCATCGCCATCACTGGACTCAAGTAGACCCCCCTTCTCTGGAGAGACAGATGACCGCCAACATCAGTCGCCGCACCCTGTTAGCCGCCACCGGCGCCGCCGCCCTGGCCGGAACCGCAGCACCCGCCTTCGGTGGAACGCCCTCACCTGCAGAGCTGCTGAAAGGGGGATGGCAACCGAGCCTCGCGGACAAGGCTCTGGTCGGGCGGTGGGCTCGGGACACCTGGCGCAGCCTGGTCGCGATGACCGACGAGCAGACCGGACTGCCCGCCGACAACATCGGCGAGTCCGTGACGAACCCGGTCCGCAGCCGCTACACCTCGCCCACCAACATCGGCGGCTACCTGTGGAGCACGGTCGTCGCCCGTGAGCTCGGCATCATCTCCCCTGGCGAGTCCCTGCGCCGGATCCGGCAAACGCTGACCACGATGTCGAAGGTCGACCACCACGAGCCGAGCGGCATGTACTTCAACTGGTACGACGAATCGACCGGCGAGGTGCTGTACACCGACCCGGACGGGACCAGGCCGATCACGCCGTTCGTCTCGAGTGTCGACAACGGCTGGTTCGCCTGCGCGCTGATGGTGGTCCGCAACGCCGAGCCAGGAGCCCGGGCGCTCGCCGAATCCCTGCTGGGCAAGATGAACTTCGCCTACTACTACAACCCCGCGGCCCGGCCCGGCGGCCTGATGCGCGGCGGCTTCTTCGAGACTCCGCCGCCGGACGAGGAGACCGACAAGGGCAACCACGCCGGCACCGGACCGGACGTGTACTACCGCAAGTTCCACTACGACACGTGCAACACCGAGGCACGGATCGCGCCGTACGTCGGGTTCGCGCTCGGGCAGGTGCCGCACACGCAGTACTTCGCCACCTACCGGACCTTCCCCGACTCCTGCGACTGGTCCTGGGTGGAGCAGCGCCCGAAGGGTGTGCACCGGACCTACCTCGGCCTGGACGTCTTCGAGGGCACGTACTCGTACCGCGGGATGCGGCTGGTCCCGTCGTGGGGCGGCGACATGTTCGAGTCGCTGATGCCCGACCTGTTCATCCCGGAGTCGACGTGGGCGCCGCGGAGCTGGGGCATCAACCACCCGCTCACGGTCCGCGCGCACATCGAGCACGGCATGGACGACGCCAGGTACGGCTACTGGGGCTTCTCCCCCGCGTCGAACCCCAAGGGCGGGTACTCCGTGTACGGCGTCGACGCGATCGGGATGGATCCCGGCGGCTACCCGTCCGACCTGGAGGCGACCAACTACGACGCCGGCTTCGAGGGCTGCCGGGAAGGCGTGAACCCGAACCCGACGTTCGGCGACGGCGTGGTCACCCCGCACGCGGCCTTCCTGGCGATGCAGTACGCCCCGCGACAGGCGATCGACAACCTGGCCCGGATCGAGTCGAACCTGAAGGCGTACGGCGGTGGCGGCTTCTTCGACTCGGTCGCGGTGCGGTCCGGCACGATCGCCCGGCGCTACCTGTCCCTGGACCAGGCGATGGTGATGGGCGCCATCGGCAACGTCTTCGCCGGCGACGTGGTCCGCCGGAACTTCAGCACCCGGCAGGTCGAGCAGCGAATCCGGCCGCTGATCGCGATGGAGCAGTTCGAGTCCGGCCTCGAGTAGACAGCACGGGAGATTCTCTATGCAGCACGACGACGCCAAGGCCGACTGGGACGCGCGGATCGCGATCCGCAGCGACGAGGAGCGGGAGTTCAGCTTCCCGGACCTCGACCCGCCCAAGGAGGTCACCGCGGTCGGCGGGACCGGCCAGGTCACCATCGACTGGTCCCCGGTCGACGGGGCCGCGGGGTACCTGATCCTGCGCGGCACCGGCGACCACGGCCCACTCGAGCCGGTCGACCACCACAGCGGTGACATCCTGTCGGTCCCGGCGCCGCCGTACGTCGACACCACGTGCACCCCGGGAACGCCGTACCGCTATGCGGTCGCGAGCGTTCCCGAGGTGACCGTCGTTGGGCGGGCAAGCCAGGCCGTCAGCGCGGAGCCGCTGCTCGGAGGCGACGAGGTGCCGCTGGTCTCGGTGACCGTCGACTCGGTTGCCGAGGGCAAGGAGCTGCCCAAGCCGTGGGTGCCGATGATCGGCAGCGAGCGGCTCAGCCAGCTGCTCTGCACGGACCGCAGCGGCGGCCGGGAGATCGGCCCCGAACTGGAGCAGGCGCTGCGCCGGATGCACGACGAGATCGGGGTCCGGACAGTCCGGGCGCACGCGATCTTCCACGACGACACGCACGTCTTCGGCGCATCCGGCTACGACTTCTCGGTCGTGGACGCGATCTACGACAAGCTGCTCGGGATCGGCCTGCGGCCGGTGGTCGAGCTCGGCTTCATGCCCCGGGAGCTGGCCAGCGATCCGGACAAGACGGTCTTCGAGTACGGCGCGATCATCTCGCCACCGTCGGCGTACGACGCCTGGTACGACCTGGTCCGCGCCCTCGTCGAGCACCTCGTGGAGCGCTACGGCCGCGACGAGGCGCTGACCTGGGACTTCGAGGTCTGGAACGAGGCCAACCTCGAGGTCTTCTGGTCCGGCACGAAGACCGAGTGGCTGCACCTGTACGACGTGACCGCGGCAGCCGTGAAGTCGGTCGACGAACGGCTCGCGATCGGTGGGCCGTCCTCGGCGGCAGCCGGATGGGTCGACGATCTGCTCGCGCACGCCGCCGCTCACGGCACCCCGGTGGACTTCGTGTCGACGCACACCTACGGGAGCCCGCCGCTCGACGTGCAGGCCTCGCTGGATCGGCACGGGTTCAGTGACGCGCGGATCCTGTGGACCGAGTGGGGTGTGACGCCGACGCATTTCAACCCGATCAACGACTCGGTGTTCTCCGGGGTGTTCCTGCTCCGCGGGATGAAGTCGGCGGCCGGGCGGGTGGACGCGCTGGCCTACTGGGTCGCCTCGGACCACTTCGAGGAGCTGGGCCGCCCGCCAAGGTTCCTGCACGGCGGATTCGGCCTGCAGACGGTGGGTGGGCTGGCGAAACCGCGGTACCACGCGATGAGCCTGCTGAGCCGCCTCGGTCCGGTCGAACTGCCGGTCACGCTGACCGGGGACGGCGGCGGCAGCCTGGTGGAGGCCTGGGCATCGCGGGACGACGAGCGGATCGCCGTACTGCTGTGGAATCTCACCCTCGACCAGACCAAGGCGGGCGGTGCGCCGGAGCTTTCCAGGACGGTTCGCGTCGAGCTGTCCGGTGTGTATCCGTCCTGGGAAGCCACCGCGACCACACTCGGGATCGGTGTCGGCGATGTCGCCGCTGCCGCGGCCGAGCTGGGCATCGGCGACTGGCCGACCGACGAGCAACTCGCCGAGTTGGCTGAGCGCAGCCGGCTGGTCAGTACTCCGCTGGAGTTGACCGGCGCAGCAGTCGAACTGACCCTCCCGATGCCTTCCGCGGTCCTTCTGGAGCTTCGTCCTCCCGGTCGAGGTTGACGGCTTCCTGAATCCAGCGTTCGACCCCCGCGATGTGCACCGTCGCCCAGGACCTGGCCACCTCCGGTTCGCGCCCCTCGATCGCGTCGAGGATCGCCCGGTGTTCGGCCAGCGTCCGGGCGACGGCGTCGTTCTGGGTCAGGCCGCGCCAGATCCGGGCCCGGTAGGTGGGCTGGCGCAGGCTGTCGATGATCGAGGCGAGCGCGCGGTTGCCGCTGCCGACCGCGAGCAGCCGGTGGAACTCCACGTCGCTGGCGAGCAGGTCCTCCACCGACGGCTCCGGGCCGAGGTCGTCGAGCAGCTGGCGCAGCGTGGCGATGTCCGCGTCGGCCATCCGCAGCGCCGCCCGGGCGGCCGCGGCCGGCTCGAGGATCCGCCGTACCTCGAAGAACTCCAGCACCGACGCGTCCTGGTGCAGGTCGAGGACGAAGCCCATCGTCTCCATCAGCAGCGCCGGGTCCAGGCTCGTCACGAACGTCCCGTCGCCCTGACGGACCTCGAGCACCCGAATCAGCGCGAGCGCCTTGACCGCCTCCCGCAGCGAGTTGCGGGACAGGCCTAGCCGCGCGGCCAGGTCCGGCTCGCGCGGCAGCCGATCGCCGGGTCGCAGCTCGCCGGTCACGATCATCTGCTTGATCCGGTCGATGGCCTCGTCGGTGACCCGCACACCCACCTCCTCATCAGGAACGGCGCCAGACATCCGATGTCAATCTCGCACACATCGGATGTCTGAGCGACTTTTTCAGGCTCAGCCCTAGGTTTCGTCCCTGAATTAAGGACACGAACTGTTGACTCATGTCAAGAGGACAGCATATAGATCGGATGAATCAACTCGTTCTTCGAGTACCAGTTCCCCTGGAGGTCAGGATGAACCGAACACCAGCGCGGGTGCGCCGCTGGGCGATCGCCACCCTCTCGGCCCTCGCCCTCACGGCGGTGGCTGCGTGCGGGGGCAATGACGGCAGTGGAGGCGGTGACAGTTCCGGATCCGCCGACAAGGCCGACCTGACCTGGTCGTTCTGGATCGGCGGCACCGAGGACCAGGCGGCCTGGCAGAAGGTCGCCGACCAGGCCACCACCGACCACCCCGGCATCACCGTGAAGCTCCAGGGCACCGACTGGAACAACTACTGGGCCAAGATCGGCACCCTGCTGGCCGGTGGCAAGGCGCCGTGCATCATCGGCATGCAGAGCCTGCGGACCGCGTCGTACGCGAGCGCGATGCTGCCGCTGGACGACCTGATGAGCAAGTACGGCCTGAAGGCCGAGGACTTCGACAAGCCGATCATGGACGGCCTCAAGGTGGACGGGAAGCAGATCGCGATCCCGTACGACTCCGGACCGATGGTGATCTTCTACAACAAGGACCTGTTCAAGGCCGCCGGCGTGGCCGAGCCGAAGCCGGGCTGGACGATGGACGAGTTCAACGCGGCCGCGAAGAAGCTCACCGCAGCCGGGCGGACCGGCCTGGTGACGACGCCCGGTGACCTCGGCGTCACCTCCTGGGTCCGGACGATGACCGGCGCGGAGCCGCTCGCCGACGGCAAGCTCGCGCTCACCGACCAGAAGTTCGTCGACGGGTTCACCGAGTACGCCGACTTCGTCAAGACCGACAAGATCGCCCCGCAGGTGCCGTCCGGCAACCCCGACTTCGAGTCCCAGCAGTTCGCCGCCGGCAAGGCCGCGATGCAGCTGAACGGGCCGTGGTCGCTGATCGACACCAAGGGCAAGGTCAAGTTCCAGCTCGGCATCGCGCCGATCCCGGCCGGTCCGGACGGGTCCAAGACCTACACCGCCGGCTCCGGCTTCGGCATCTCCCGGTCCTGCAAGACGCCGGACGCCGCCTTCCAGGCGATCATGTCGATGACGAGTGACAAGCCGCTGACCACGCTGGCCGCGGCCGGCCGCGCGTACCCGGCCCGGATCGCCGCGCACGACGCCTGGTTCACCGCCGCGAAGATCGACGGCGCCAAGGAGACCATCGACTACGCGTCGGAGAACTCCGTCGCGCTGGTCACCTCGAAGAACTGGGTCCAGGTCTCCGACCTGCTCAACCGGTTCGGCACCCAGGCGCTGAACGGCGAGATCCCGCCGGACCAGGCGCTGAAGACCATCCAGGACCAGGCAGGCGCTGGGTCCTGATGAGTGTCGACACCACGACCGCCGCACCGCCCAGCCCGCCGTCCCGAGCGGACCGGGCGGGGCGGCGGCCCGCACTGCGGCGGGACGGCCGGTACGCCGGTGTGTTCCTCGGCCCGAGCCTCGGCGGACTGGCCCTGTTCACGCTGTTCCCGACCGCGATGGCGCTCGCGATCAGCCTGTACGACTGGCCGGTGTTCGGCGAGCGCCAGTTCCTCGGGCTGGACAACTACACCCACCTGATGAACGACCCGGTGTTCCGCCGGGTGGTCCTGAACACCGCGCTGTTCGTGGTGCTGTACGTCCCGCTCAACGTGGTCGTGTCACTCGGTCTGGCGCTCTGGCTCGGGCCGAAGATCAAGGGCCGGCAGGCGTTCCGGGTGCTGTTCTTCATCCCGGTGATGACGCCGATGGTGGCGAACGTGATGGTCTGGCGGCTGCTGTTCCAGCCCGGCGGGCTGATCGACAGCGCGATGCAGACCTGGTTCGGGGTGAGCGCGCCGAACTTCCTCGGCTCGTCGAACTGGGCGATGCTCGCGATCGTCACGATGTCGGTCTGGCAGGGCTTCGGGTACAACTTCCTGGTCTTCTCCGCCGCGCTCGACCAGGTGCCGCAGTCGCAGCTGGAGTCGGCGCAGATCGACGGCGCCGGGGTCTGGCAGCGGTTCCGGTACGTCACCTGGCCGATGATCACGCCGTCGATCTTCTTCGCCACCACGATGACGCTGATCACCTCGTTCCAGGTGTTCGCCCAGCCGTTCATCCTGACCCAGGGCGGTCCGGGCGTGTCCACCCAGACCATCGTCATGTACGTCTACAACCAGGGCTGGCAGTTCCTCACCATGGGGCTGGCGTCGGCGGCCGGCTGGGTGCTGTTCGTGATCATCATGGGCATCACCGCGATCCAGTTCCTGGGCCAGCGCAAGTGGGTGAACTATGACGTCTGAGACCACCGCCCTCGTCGGGCGCCGCGTCCGCAGCGGGATTTCGCACGTTCTCCTGGTGATCGTGGCGATCCTGTTCCTGGTGCCGCTGGTGTACGCCGTGTCCACCTCGCTGAAACCCGCGGACGAGGTGTTCACGCCGACGCCGGAGCTGTTCGGGTCCGAGATCCGCTGGCAGAACTACGCCGACGCGTTCACGTTCGCGCCGTTCGGCCGGTACTTCCTGAACAGCCTGTTCGTCGCGATCGTCGGCACCCTGGTCGTCGTGGTCGCCTCGAGCATGTCGGCGTACGCGTTCGCCCGGCTGAAGTTCAGGGGCCGTGAGCAACTGTTCGTGCTGTTCCTGGGCACCCTGATGGTGCCGCAGGAAGTGCTGATCGTGCCGATGTACTGGCTGATGCAGTCGCTCGGCTGGGTGGACAGCTACTGGGCGCTGATCCTGCCCTGGGCGTTCACCGCGTTCGGCACGTTCCTGCTCCGGCAGTTCTTCCTGACCGTCCCGGCCGAGCTCGAGGAAGCGGCCCGGGTGGACGGGTGCGGGCCGTTCGGCACGTTCCTGCGGATCATGCTGCCGCTGGCCCGGCCGGCCATCGCGGTGCTGACCGTCTTCACCTTCATCAGCTTCTGGGGCAGCTTCCTGTGGCCGCTGATCATCATCAACACCGTCGCGGACAAGGGCACCGTCCCGCTCGGCCTGGCTCAGTTCATCGGCCAGCAGGGCACGCAGTGGAACCTGATGATGGCGGCCTCCGTGCTGGCCATGCTGCCCACCGTCCTGCTCGTCATCCTGCTGCAGAAACACCTTGTCCGCGGCCTGCTCGTCACCGGTCTGGGTGGCCGCTAACTACTTCCGAGGAGATCTCACCATGACCGACGCGCCTCCTGCGCATTCCGTCGAGAAGTTCCGCGACTGGCGGTTCGGCCTGTTCATCCACTGGGGCCTGTACGCCCTGCCGGCCCGGCACGAGTGGGTGAAGAACCGCGAGCGGCTGACCGACGAGGACTACCAGCCGTACTTCGACCACTTCGAGCCCGACCTCTACGACCCGCGCAAGTGGGCCCGTGCCGCCCGCGAGGCCGGCATGCGGTACGCCGTACTGACGACCAAGCACCACGAAGGCTTCTGCCTATGGGACTCGGCGGTGTCCGACTACACGGTGACTAACACGGCCGCCGGCAAGGATCTGGTCGGCCCGTTCGTCGAGGCGTGCCGCGAGGAGGGGCTCGGCATCGGGTTCTACCACTCGCTGATCGACTGGCACCACAAGGAGTTCCCGATCGACGTCGTCCACCCGCAGCGGTACGACGAGGAGGCCTGGGCGAAGGCCGCCGGGCGGGACGTCCAGGTGTACGCCGACTACCTGCACGCGCAGACGCGCGAACTGCTGACGAACTACGGCCCGATCGACATCATGTGGTTCGACTTCTCCTACCCGAACCGCAACCGCGAGGACGGCCAGCCAGGTCCGGGCAACGGCAAGGGCCGCGACGAATGGCGGTCGGAGGAACTGATGGCGATGTGCCGGGAACTGCAGCCGGACATCCTGATCAACGACCGGCTGGACATCCCGGGCGACTTCGTCACGCCGGAGCAGTACCAGCCGGACGGGCCGATGATGCGCGACGGGCAGCCGGTGCTGTGGGAGGCCTGCCAGACGCTGAACGGCAGCTGGGGCTACGACCGGGACAACCTGGACTGGAAGTCACCCGAGACGCTGGTGAAGATGCTGGTCGACTCGGTCTCCAAGGACGGCAACCTGCTGCTGAACGTGGGCCCGACCGGGCGCGGCGAGTTCGACCCGCGGGCGCTGGCCACGCTGGCGTCGATCGGCGAGTGGATGCGTCTGCACGAGCGGTCGGTGCGCGGCGCCCGGCCGAGCGAGCTCACCGCACCCGCCGACTGCCGCTACACCCAGAAGGGTGACCGGCTCTACCTGCACTTGTTCTCCTGGCCGATGGGCCACATCCACCTGCCTGGCCTGGCCGGCAAGGTGAAGTACGCCCAGCTCCTGAACGACGCCTCGGAGATCAAGCGGATCGTCAACGACCCGAAGCGGAAGGCGCAGAACACCACCATGGGCGGCGTCGCCGCCGACACCCTCACCCTCAAGCTCCCGATCCAGCGCCCGGACACCCCGGTCCCGGTGATCGAGCTCTTCCTCTAAACGCCCACCCCTCTGGTTGGCTGACCCACCAGAGCGTGGGTTGGCCAGCCGGAATCCGGTTGGCCAACCCACCGTGGGGTAGGCCGGCCAACCAGCGGGGAGGGTCAGTCGCGGTCGATGGGGGTGGGGCGGCCGGGTTGTTCCCCACCCCGGGCTTCGAGGTAGTTGTTCTTGGGGACCATCACCTTGCGGCGGAACAGGCAGACCACGGTGCCGTCCTGCTTGTAGCCCTTGGTCTCGACGTAGACGACGCCGCGGTCGTCCTTCGACTTGGACTCCCACTTGTCCAGCACCACGGTCTCGCCGTACACGGTGTCGCCGTGGAAGGTCGGCGCGACGTGCCGCAGCGACTCGATCTCCAGGTTCGCGATCGCCTTGCCGCTCACGTCCGGGACCGACATCCCGAGCAGGATCGAGTAGATGTAGTTGCCCACCACAACGTTCTTGCCGAACTGGGTGGTCTCCCCCGCGTAGTTCGCGTCCAGGTGCAGCGGGTGGTGGTTCATGGTGAGCAGGCAGAACAGATGGTCGTCGTACTCGGTCACCGTCTTGCCGGGCCAGTGCTTGTAGACCGCGCCGACCTCGAACTCCTCGTAGCTACGCCCGAACTGCATGCCCTCGGCTCCTTCCGGTATCCCCGGGGCCCATGCTGCCGAAAGTCGGCGTGACTGGGCAGTAGCCCGCGCGTGGCCTACCTCTCACCTGCGCGAGACCTTCGTCACTCGCGCGTCACTCGTGCGTCACTCGTGCGGCTGCTGGAGCGGAGTCTGCTGCTGGATCGGCTGATCGGGCAGCCGCGGGTTGACCTCACCCTTGAGGGCCAGCTTGGCCAGGTGGTTGCGGGCCTCCTCGGCGTACTTGAAGTCGCACAGTACGTCGTACGTCGTCGCCACCACCGCGGTCCGCGAGGTGAAGTCCCGCCGGCCCGCCGACTGGGCGTAGCCGAGACCGCCGAACACCAGGCCGAAGAACGCACCGAGGACGACGCCGGTCAGCAGGGCGGCCAGCCAGTTGCCGTTGGTGAACAGCCCCAGCAGCAGGCCGACGAACAGGCCGAACCAGGCGCCGCTGGCCACGCCCGCGGTCAGCGCCCGGCCCCAGGTGAGCCGGCCGGTGATCTTCTCCACCTGACGCAGGTTGTTGCCGACGATGGTCGTGTGCTCGACCGGGAACTTCTCGTCCGAGAGGTAGTCGACTGCTCGCTGCGCCTCCCGGTAGGTGTCATAGGTCCCGATCGTCAGGCCGCTCGGCCGGGGGTCCATCGAGGGCATGCCCTGCGTGGTCATCGTCGTTCCTCTCCACGTGCTTCCACCCCCATCATTGCCGACGGCTGGTTACCGCGCCTTGATAGCCTCGCCGGTGATGACCGGGCGACGGTGGGACATGGGCGCGACACGCCGGATGGGACGCGTCTTCGCCCGGCGGTCCCCGGGCGCTCCGGACCCGGTCGACCTGGTCGCCAGCGGCAAGCTGGACGGCGCTCTGGTCGACTGGGCGTTCTACCGCGACGGCCGCCGCGACACCAAGCTCAACTCCTACACCGAGGCGCTCAGCCGGGCCCGGCGCGGGCAGGGATTCGTCTGGATCGGCCTGTTCCAGCCCAACGAGCGGCAGCTGGCCATCATCGGCGAGGAGTTCGCCCTGCACCCGCTGGCCGTGGAGGACGCCACCGAGGCGCACCAGCGGCCCAAGCTCGAGCGGTACGACGACACGCTGTTCGCCGTACTGAAGACCGTCACCTACGTGCCGCACGGGGATCTGACCGCCACCAGCGAGGTGGTCGCGACCGGCGAGGTGATGGTGTTCTGCGGGGCCGGGTTCGTCGTCACCGTCCGGCACGGCGATCACAGCGAGTTGACCGGTCTGCGGCACGGGCTGGAGCAGGAGCCGGAGCGGCTGGCGGCCGGTCCGGGCGCCGTACTGCACGCGATCGCCGACCACGTGGTCGACCGGTACCTGGAGGTCGCGGACGCCGTTCAGGCCGACATCGACCTGATCGAGAGCGAGATGTTCACCCCGCGCGGGTGGCGCAAGATCGACCGGGTCTACCAGCTCAAGCGCGAGGTGCTGGAGCTGAAGCGGGCGGTGGCGCCGCTGACCGGGCCGATGCGGGCGCTGTCGACGCTGCGGCACCCGCTGATCAGCGACGAGACCCGGAACTACTTCCGCGACGTCGACGACCACCTGCTGCGGGTGAAGGAGCAGGTGATCTCGTTCGACGAGCTGCTCAGCTCGATCCTGCAGGCGGGTCTGGCGCAGGTGCAGGTGTCGGAGAACGAGGACATGCGGCGGATCGCCGCCTATGTCGCGATCCTGGCGGTGCCGACGATGATCGCCGGGATCTACGGGATGAACTTCGACTACATGCCGGAGTTGCGGCTGAGGTACGCGTACTTCGTCGTTCTCGCAGTGATGGCCGTCGCGTGCACCGTGCTTTACCGGCTGTTCAAGCGCAACCACTGGCTTTGAGCGCTGCGTAGTCGCTGACCTGGCAGCCTTTTGCCATGGCCGCCAGTCCCGACAGTTTGGAATGTTCAAACGGTTGTGCCGTGTTCGGGCCGCTTGATTGAATGCCGCCATCGCTTTCGGTCAGCAATCCACCACATTCTGCGACCGACGGCATCGGGGATGCCGTGACACGTCGGTACCAGGGAGGGCCCACCGTGCTCCGCATCCATTTCACGCCACGTGATCTTGCCCGCGTCACGGTCGCCGCCACTCCCGCGCCGCTGTGGGAGGTGCTGCTCAGCCTGCACATGCTGCAGCAGACCGACGGCCGGCTGATCTTCGACGACTGGCGCCGGTACGTGCGGGCCAAGGTCGCCCCGGACCAGATGCGGCTGTTGCTGGAGCTGACGCCACCGAGGGGCTACTCCCCCGACTTCCTCACCCCCGCCGAGGCCGCTCCGGACTTCGAGACCACGCTGGAGCTGGCGCTGTCCACACCGCGCCAGCGG
Source organism: Kribbella sp. NPDC050124 (assembly GCF_044460355.1). Classification (NCBI taxonomy): domain Bacteria; kingdom Bacillati; phylum Actinomycetota; class Actinomycetes; order Propionibacteriales; family Kribbellaceae; genus Kribbella; species Kribbella sp. NPDC050124. The sequence goes on along the minus strand of NZ_JBITJU010000010.1, from coordinate 247,666 downwards.
ATCCGCGAGCAGCTGGAGCTGCTGAGCAAGTACCGCCCGGTGTCGCCGTGGACGCGGGAGCTGGCGCGCGGCGAGCGGAGTTCGCTGAACAAGCTCGGCCGGGCCATCCGGACCTACCACGACGCCGCGATCGCGCCGTACTGGAAGTCGATCGGGACGCACGTGTCGGCCGACCACGCGCACCGCGGTGAAGCACTCTCGCGGCACGGAGTGGACCGGCTGCTGTCGACGCTGCACCCGCGGGTGAGGTGGGTCGCGCCGGTGCTGCAGGTGCTGGACATGCACGACCGCGACCTCTACCTGGACGGGCGCGGGATCGAGCTGCAGCCGTCGGCGTTCTGCTGGCAGGTCCCGACGAAGCTGCGCGACCCGGACCTGAAGCCGATCCTGGTGTACCCGATCCACCACGCGCCGGGCATGCTGCGGCAGCAGTCGATGGAGGACTGCCCGTCGACCGACGCGCTGAGCTCGCTGCTCGGCTCGACCCGTGCGGCAGCGCTGGAGGCCGCTGTCATCGGCTGTACGACGACCGAGCTGGCGAAGCGCTGCAAGATCTCACCAGCCGCCGCCAGCCACCAGGCGACGGTGCTGCGGGAAGCCGGGCTGATCACCACCCGCCGGGCCGGTGCGTCCGTGCGCCACGAGATCACTCAGCTCGGCATCTGGCTGCTGTCCGGCCACGGCTCCTCGCGCCAGCCCGCCTCGACCTCGCCGCCACGCCTGACCGCGTAGCGGCCCTCAGACCCTGCCCCGCCGCGTGCTTGGGCCGACTGGCACCGCCCCGCCCGTCGACCCAGCACGCCGGCCGGTCAGAGCTTGTAGTCCTCCAGAAGCCGGCGGCCGATGATCATCCGCTGGATGTCCGCCGTCCCCTCGCCGATCAGCAGCATCGGCGCCTCCCGGTAGAGCCGCTCGATCTCGTACTCCTTGGAGAACCCGTACCCGCCGTGGATCCGGAACGAGTCCTCCACCACCTGGGCGCAGTACTCGCTGGCCAGGTACTTGGCCACCCCGGCCTCGAAGTCGTTGCGGGACCCCGCGTCCTTCTTCCGCGCCGCCTTCACCATCAGCTCGTGCGCTGCCTCGACCTTCACCGCCATGTCGGCCAGCCGGAACAGCACCGCCTGGTGGTCGGCGATCTTCTTGCCGAACGTCTCCCGCTGCTGCGCGTACGCGATGCCCAGCTCGAACGCGCGCCTTGCCACCCCGCAACCGCGAGCGGCCACGTTCACCCGGCCGACCTCGACGCCGTCCATCATCTGGTAGAAACCCTTGCCCGGCACGCCGCCGAGGATCTGGCCGGCGTCGATCCGGTAGCCGTCGAAGACCAGTTCGGTGGTGTCGACGCCCTTGTAGCCCATCTTCTCGATCTTGCCCGGCACGCTGAGGCCCTTGTCCACCTCACCGAACCCGGGCTCCTTCTCGACGAGAAAGGTGGTCATGTTCTTGTAGACCGAGTCCGCGCCCTCGTCGGTCTTCACCAGTACGGCGACCAGGTTCGACGAACCGCCGTTCGTCAGCCACATCTTCTGGCCGTTGATCGTGTAGGCCTCGCCGTCGCGCACGGCCTTGGTCTTGATCGCGGAGACGTCGGACCCACATCCCGGCTCGGACATCGAGAACGCGCCGCGCACCTCACCGGTGGCCATCCGCGGCAGGTACTTCTGCTTCTGCTCGTCGGTACCGTGCTGGAGCAGCATGTACGCGACGATGAAGTGGGTGTTGATGATGCCGGACACGCTCATCCAGCCGCGGGCGATCTCCTCGACGCACAGCGCGTAGGTGAGCAACGACTCGCCCAGCCCGCCGTACTCCTCCGGGATCATCAGCCCGAACAGGCCGAGCTCCTTGAGGCCCTCGACGATCTCGGTCGGGTACTCGTCGCGGTGCTCGAGCTCGGTCGCGACCGGGAGGATCTCCGACTCGACGAACGCGCGGACCGTCTTCAGGATCTCCTCCTGGATGTCGGTCAGCCCGTCGGTCTGCTGCAACCTGCTCATCGTCGGCTCCTTCGCTCCGGGGGACGCCTTACCCGCGAGTATCGCGGTTCTCAGCATCCCGGCACGAGGCCGACACCCGCTGTGACTCCGGCCACCTGCCGAAGGTCGCGTGCCTCACTCGTCGCCGCGGTCACCGTCGGGACGCGGCAGGCTCTGGCTGACCACCTGGAACAGGGCGGCGATCTGCGGAGTGTCCTGCCAGCGGTGCCGCTGCTGCGCCTCGTACAGGCGCTGCCGGGCTTCGTAGAACTTCCTGGCCGCCTGCTCGGTGTTCCCGTTGTCCAGCGCCTCCGCGGCCTGGTCGAGGTCGTTCGCGGCCTCTCGCAGCGCCTTGCTCCGGCTGTCCTGCTGGGTCGCCCGCACCTGTGCGGCCAGCGTCCGCAGCGTCTGCACCAGGGCAGCACGCGGGTTCTTCGGCGTTTCCGTCGGCGTTGCCTTCTTCGACGGTGTCTTCGTGGGCGTGGGCTTCGGCGTGGGCTTCGGTGCGCTGGTTGCCTGCACAGCAGGCGCTGACGGTGTTCCGCCGGCCGCAGCGGGCGGATCGGTGGTCACGCTCTCGCGGAGCATCAGCCCACCGATGACAGCGGCCAGTACGACGCCCACCGGCAGCAGCACCTTGGCGAACGGGAACCCCTTGGTCGGGGCGCGGTGGCTGGCAGTCGCAGGTAGCTCCGGCTCCTCCTCCCAATTGCCGACGTCGAGAACGTCGTTGGTGGGGAGCAGCGGCAGCACCTGCGTGTTCGGGGCGGTGGTCAGCAGAGCGGTCACGTCGGCAACCGAGGACGGGCGGTCCTCAGGGGCCTTGGCGAGGAGCTGCAGGATCAGATTGGCCAGCGCGGGCTCCACGTCGGCCCGGGTGATGGGCGCCGGGGCAGCGTCCAGGTGCTGGCGCATGACCGACTCCACGTCCGGCCCGGTGAAGGGCGGCGTACCGGCCAGGAGTTCGTAGAGGACGCAGCCGAAGGAGTACCAGTCGCTGGCCGGGGTCGCGGGCCGGCCGCGGACCTGTTCCGGCGACACGTACGACGCCGTGCCCAGGAGCACCCCGACGCCGGTGCTCTCCGCGCCGACGCCCTTCGCGATGCCGAAGTCGGTCATCTTGAGGGTGCCGTCCGCCGCGAGCATCAGATTGCCGGGCTTCACATCCCGGTGCACGATGCCGGCCCCATGCGCGGCGTCGAGGGCCCGTGCGCCCTGTACGGCGATGTCGGCAACCAGCTTGCCGCTCGGCAGGCCGGAGGTGCGCATCAGCTGCAACAGGTCCGGCCCGGACACCAGCTCCATCACCAGGAACACGTGCTCGCCTGCTGCGCCCACGTCGTACGTCGCGACGACGTTCGGGTGCATCAGCCGCGCGGCCGCCTGCGCCTCGGCGCGGAACCGCTCGACCGCGTCCATCGGGTCGCCCTCGAGCCGCCGGAGCAGCTTGACCGCGACCTGCCGGGCGAGCACGGTGTCCTCGGCCTGCCACACCTCACCCGCGCCGCCCCTGCCCAGCAGGGTCAGCAACCGGTAACGCCCTGCCAGTACCTCGCCGTTCACACACAACACCTTCCGCAGCGGACCGCAACACCTTAGGCGGGGCATGCGTCGCAGGGCGAGTTCTGGCCCGAAACCTTCATCAACCTCTGCACAGAGCGATCGGAGTACTACGGTGAGCAGCATGAAGCGATCGATTACCGCCCTGATCGCGGCCGCTCTGGTCGCGACGACGCTCACGACCACGACCGCCACCGCGGCCACCACGGCGCCGGCCAAGCCGCCGAAGCCGGTGGTCAAGTGCGAGTTCACCCCGACGCCGGAGAACCCGGCCGCCAAGCCGGTCCGGATCCCGTCGCCGGTCGCCCGCACGAAGGGCATGGTGGACGTGTTCTTCGTGACCAACTACGGACCGTTCGTGGTCCGGATGGACCGGCCGAACGCGCCGTGCGGGGTGCACAACTTCGTGCACCTGGTGAAGAGCCGGTTCTACGACTCCACCCAGTGCTTCCGGCTGACCAACTCGGCGCGCCTCGGGGTGCTGCAGTGCGGCGACATCTACCGCCAGGAGGAAGGCGGTCCGGGGTACAAGTTCCCCGACGAGGTCACCGGGCAGGAGACCTACCCGCGCGGCACCGTTGCCTACGGCAACCAGGGTCCGGGGACCAACGGCAGCGAGTTCTTCGTCGTCCACTCGCACGCCAACATCGCCCCGAACTACACCGTTCTCGGCCAGGTGATCTTCGGCATGTCCACCTTCGACCGGATGGTCGCCGCCGGCATCGCCGACCCCGACCAGGACGGCCCACCGGCCAAGCCCATCCACATCTACCAGGTCTGGTCGCGCTAGGGGAGGGTAATTCCGGGCCCTGCGGCGCTAGCTTGAGGTCGTGGGCACACGCGGCCGGCCGAGGCATCCCGACGTACTGACTCCTGCCGAGTGGCAAGTGGTCGACATGGTGCGGCACGGGATGCCGAACCGGGAGATCGCCCGGCGGCGCGGAGTCAGCGTCGACGCGGTGAAGTTCCATGTCGCGAACGCGTTGCTGAAGCTCGGCCTGGAGCGCCGGGCCGAGCTTCGGACCTGGCGCGGTGTGCCCGCGGACAGTGCTCTGCGGCGACAGGGAGGACCGGCGATGGCGGTTCGGCTTGGGGCGATCGGGCAGATTGCGCGGTCGGTCAGTGACATCCAGCAGGCGGTGGAGTTCTACGGCAAGGTGCTCGGGTTGCCGCATCTGTACACGTTCGGGGATCTGGCGTTCTTCGACTGTGGCGGGACGCGATTGTTTCTGAGCGCCTCCGACGAGCCCGGTGGGGCATCGTGCCTGTACTTCCAGGTGGACGACATCCGGGCGGCGTACGACGAGCTGCGGGAGCGGGGCGTGGAGTTCGAGAACGCGCCGCACCTGATCCACAAGCACGACAACGGGGTCGAGGAATGGATGGCGTTCTTCCCCGACCCCGATGGTCAGCTGCTGGCTCTGATGGCGCAGGTGGCGCCCGGTTAGTCGGCCGGCTGCCAGATGTCGGTGCGGGTCATGCCGGCGGCGCGGCCCTTGGCGGAGATGACGAGCGCCATCTTGCGGGACGCCTCGTCGATCATCTCGTCGCCGAGCATCACCGCGCCGCGGGCGCCGCCGGCCGCGGACGTGTAGTGGTCGTAGGCGTCGAGGATGTTCTCGGCGTGGTCGTAGTCGTCCTGGCGCGGCGAGTACACCTCGTTCGCGGCCGCGATCTGATCCGGGTGCAGCACCCATTTGCCGTCGAACCCGAGCGCGGCCGACCGGCCGGCCACCCGGCGGAACCCGTCCACGTCCTTGATCTGCAGGTACGGCCCGTCGATCGCCTGCTTCCCGTGCGCCCGCGCCGCCATCAGGATCTGCATCAGGATGTAGTGGTAGGCGTCGCCGACGTCGTACCCGGGCGGCTGCTCGCCGACCACCAGCGACTTCATGTTGATCGACGCCATGAAGTCGGCCGGACCGAAGATGATCGTCTCCACCCGCGGCGACGCCTGCGCGATCGCGTTCACGTTGGTAAGGCCGAGCGCGTTCTCGATCTGCGCCTCGATCCCGATCCGCCCCGGCTCCAGGCCGTGCACCTTCTCCAGCTGGGTCAGCAGCAGATCCAGCGCGACCACCTGCTCGGCGGTCTGCACCTTCGGCAGCATGATGCAGTCGAGATTCGCGCCGGCTCCACCGACAACCTCGATCACGTCGGCGTAGGTCCACTCGGTGGTCCAGTCGTTCACCCGGACGACCCGCAGCTTCGTCCCCCAGCCGCCCTCGTTCAGCGCGGCGACGATGTTCTTGCGCGCGTCCACCTTGGCGATCGGCGCGACCGAGTCCTCCAGGTCGAGGAACACCTGGTCGGCGTCCAGCCCCTTCGCCTTGGCCAGGAACCGCGGGTTCGACCCCGGAGTCGCCAGACACGACCGCCTGCTGCGTAGGACCTGCTCCGCCATCACCGCGTCCTCTCCTCGGGTTACCCGCCGGTCACCGGCAGCGTACGGCGAAACCCCCGTACGCTCCGGTGACCCCGCTCACTTCCCCTCCGAGTGTGTCCCGATTCACCGCGGCGTGAGGCCGTAGGCACGCGTGATCGTCTGCTTGATCGTGTTCCCGTCCGCGTCGACTCCCTCGGTGCGCAGACTGACCGCACCGGCGGCCTTCGGGTGATGCAGTACGGCGGTGTACTCGCTCCGACCCGACTTCCGGGTCCGGACCTGCTGCCAGGTCGCTCCGTCGTCGTAGCTGACCGACAGCTTGAGGCTGGTCAGCTCCGGATCGCTGCTGAGGTAGGAGTGGTGATAGCCGCTGACCTTGATCTCATGAGCCCGCCCGGCGGGCAGCGTGTTGTCCAGCCGCAGGTCCAGGTCGTAGCCCAGGTACAGCTGCTTGTTCGGCTCACAGCTGCCCTTGTCCGGCGCACCCAGCCTTGTGTAGGCGTCCCAGGTGCCACAGTGCACGCCGACACCAAGTGGAGGCCGGTACGGGAACCCATTGGCCGGCTTGCCCGAGGTGAACGTCCACTCTGACTCCACAGTGCGCGCCCAGCGCTGCGGCTTGAACGGCGCCGGGTAGCTCTCGGTCAGCTTGTATCGACCAGGCTCGTCCGGTAGTACGGCGTACGGGATGTTGATGAAGGCGATGAAGAAGAGCCAGTAGCCCTCCTCGATCGGTATCTCCTTGCCGTCCGGTCCCCACAGCCGCAGCTTGGCCTGCGGCTGTCCACGGAGCACGTCGGTCGAATAGTAGGTCTGCGATCCCCCACCGAGCCCGTCGCTGTCCTTGATGTGCCAAGGCAGGAACAGGTTGCCGCTACGGCATGCCTGGCACAGCTGCCAGTAGTAGTCGTTCATCTCCGGCGTGATCGACCGCATCGCCGCGTGCACCAGCGGCTGGGCGCCAAAGGTGTCGGTACGGCGTCCAGGCCGCGTCAGCACGTCTTCCCGGCTCTGCAGCCACCCGTTGCGGTGGAAGGCGTTCATGTCGGCGGGAGCGTCGTACATGATGCTCGCTCCGCGGGTGCGCAGTACGCCGTCCTGCATGGGGCCGACGTACTCCGTGAGGGTGCCGGGAGCCCGCATGGTCAGCTTGACCGAGCCGAGGCTGCGGGCGGGCTTCATTGCCGCGCCCCAACTGAGGCTGAGCTCGCCGGGCGCGTCGGCGTGGTAGCGGCTGTCGAACTGGTAGAGGTCGCGTGCGGTGACGGACTTCTGGAGTTGGGTGGGGATGCGGCCTTCGACTGGGTACGACAGCGAGTAGACGTACGGGATGGTCGCCGTACCGACGGCTGTCAGGGTGATGGGGCCGCGTTCGATGCGCTCGCTTAGCGCCTGGCCTTGGGAGGCAGGCAGCGTCAGCGCGGGGATGGGGGTCTCGATGTCGTCCTGCGCGTCGTCGACCGGGATGGCTCGGCCGACTGCGCCGTACAGGAGCACAGCAGCTGCGCCGGCCTTCTGCGCGTCGAGCACCCGGTTGAGGACGCCGGATCGACACGTCCAGGCTGTTGCCGCGCAGAGGTCCGAGACATCGAGCAGTACGGCGGCGCCCTTCACTGGCGTGCCGAACACCAGTGGGAGGCGCTTGAGCCCGTTGAAGCGAGCGTCCTGCACATGCAGGCTCAGGTACTTCGCGTCGAGGACAAGCCCACCTGCTGTCATCGCGACCAGCGGTGTGGTGAGCAGGCGGTCGTCACGCCACAGGAACGTGCCCACCGTGACCTGCTTGGTCGGTGTGGCCCACAGACCCCACTCCTGCTTGTAGACCGAGGACGCACTGACGCGCAGGCTGCGCAGCCCACCGGCAGACGTCTGCAGGTATCCGGTCTGCGACTCCGCAGCCGTCGAGGCCTTCGGAGTCCGCGTGCCTACCTGCGTTGCCTGGCGAGCATCGAGTACGACGTTCACGTTGGACCGCACGTCGACCTGCGGATCGGTCAGCAGCGTGACCTGCGGGTTGCCCTTCACGTCCCGCCAGGTGATCGAGGTCTGGACGGCGTACGTGCCCTCGTCGAGCGATCCGCCGACAGTCTGCGCACCGGGCGCGAACAGCGCGTTGTCGCCGATGTCCAGGTCCTCGAGGTCGTCCAGGCGCAGGAAGTTCCAGGTGTTGTAGCGCACGTCCGTCGCTCCGGCCGGCAGCACGATGCTGGCGTTCAGCGCGTACCGGTTCGGCTTCAGGTACGCCGCCACCGCGTTGTGCACTCGCAGATCGCCAGAGGTCGCGGTGATCGACCCCTGGTACCAGGTACGCGGTCCGGAGGTGTTGAAGGCGACTGTGACCGGTGCAGAGCCCTCGGCGGGCACGGTGACGGTCTCTGGGAGGCTCAACCGAGACGAGGCGCTCAGGTGCAGCGTGACGTCCTCCTGCGTCGTGTTGACGTAGGTGATCGTCTTGATGGCCGGTGCGCCGTACGGCAGGGGCAGGATGCCGAAGTCCAGGTTGCCGAGGCTGTAGACGCCTTGCTTGACCGCGCGAGCGACGTCGACCCGTCCCGCGCCGACCTCGTAGGCGCTGTTGCCGATCTCCTTCGAGCTGCTGATCAGGGCACTCTTGAGCTGCTGTCCGCTCCAGCCGGGGTGCCGCTGGGCCAACAGTGCAGCTGCTCCGGACACATGGGGTGTCGCCATCGAGGTGCCGCTCAGAGTCGTGTACTTGTTGCCGACCGGCGTACCGAGGGACGTGCCGGCTGCGCGAGCCGCGACGATCGAGACGCCAGGGGCGGCGATGTCCGGCTTGAGGCCGTAGTTGATCAGACGGGGTCCCTGGCTGGAGAACGACGCCCGCTTGTCCTGGCTGTCCACGGCCGCGACGGTCAGAGCCGAGTCGGCGGCGCCTGGAGAGCTGACGGTCGCCGGCCGGGAATCGTTGCCTGCCGCCACTACGAAGAGGGACTCGTACTGCGCGGAGAGGTCGTTGACGGCTTGGCTCATCGGGTCGGTGCCGTCGGTGCAACAGCCGCCGAGGCTCATGCTGATCACGTCGGCACCTTGTGCGGCCGCCCACTCCATGCCCGCGATGATGCTCGACGCCGGGCCATTGCCCGTGTCGTCCAGCACCTTGCCAACGAGGAGTGTGGCGTCCGGTGCGACGCCCTTGTACCTGCCGCCCGAGGCAGCGCCGGAGCCGACGATGGTGTCCGCGACATGCGTCCCGTGGCCGTGGCCGTCCGCCACCGCCTGACCAGTGATGAAGCTCTGCGACGCCTCCACCTTGCCGACCAGGTCCGGGTGCGTCGCGTCGATGCCAGTGTCGAGGACGGCGACCTTGACGCCCTTGCCGGTGTACCCGGCCTGCCAGGCTTCGGGTGCGCCGATCTGCGGGACGCTGACGTCCAGGCTGGCCTGAACCTTGCCGTCGAGCCACACCTTCGTCACACCGGCGTCCAGCGTCTTGGCGCTTGGGGTGTCCAGCGCTGCCCAGAAGCTGCTGGTCTGGCCCTTGGCAACGCGGACTGCGGCTCCACGGATGCTGTTCAGCGCCCGCGTGCTGCTCGTGGCGGGTAGCGCGTCTGCGGCAGTGGCTGCCCTCGCGGTGGCAGCGCCGTACTGGAGGATCAGCGGGACCGACGAGACCTTGCTGTCGGTGTAGCCGTACTTCGTCAGGTAGGAGACGTCGAACAGGCGGCGGTCCAGGCGACCGGTGGTGACGAGGTCGGTCGCGTCGGACGGGTAGACGTAGTAGGCGTCGCGGTCGCGGAGCTGGGTGAAGACGACCGGGCGGCCGCCCACCCGGCGGGCGGCGGCGACGTCGGCGTCGACCGGCGTACCGTCCGCGGTGAACCGGTAGGTGACCTGGTCGCCGGTGATCAGGGTGACCTTGGTGGAGCCGACCGGTCCGGCAACGGGCACCGGCTGTGCGGCTGGCGCCGCCAGTACATCGGGTGGTGTCGCACCGGCGGTGACAGAGCCGAGCAGGAGCGAGACGACTGAGAGCGCGACGACCGGCAACCGCCATCGGGACATGGGGCTTCTCCTAGAGGGTCGAGCGGGACCTGAGCAGACCATGGCAGGGCTGCGACATGTCCGGAAGCGGTCCTGGCGCGCAGTTCACGCCAATGGCGAAAACCGGCGATGATCGTGCAGTGCTCGAGCCACTCGGTCTGACCCGCGCGGAACAGGACCTGTACGAGTCGCTCTTGTCCGGCCCGCCGGCCACTGCACCGGACAGTCCTGCCCTCAGCAGGCTCGTCGAGCTCAACCTGGTGACGCCGATCGACACCGAGCCACCGAGGTACGTCGTACTCCCGCCGGACACCGCGCTGGACGTGCTGGCCCGTCGACGCGAGCGGGAGCTGGCCGACGCCCGTCGGAAGATGGTGGAGCTGACCGTGCGGTTCCACGGCAGTACGGCGCGCCGCGAGCCCGCTGACCTGATGGAGGTGCTGCACGGCGAGCAGGAGATCGTCCAGGGCATGACCAGGTTGTTGCTCAGCGCCCGTAAGGAGGTCTGCGGCTGGGACGCCCCGCCGTACCGGGACGATCCCAACCAGGTGAACCAACTCGAGCTGGACCAGCTCAAGCGCGGGGTCACGTTCCGGGTGGTCTATGACCGTCGCGGCTCGGTGGACCGGCCCGGTCGTCTCGCCGCACTCATCCAGGGGATCGCCGACGGCGAGCAGGCTCGGGTTGGCGACGTACCACTGAAGCTGGTCGTCAGCGACGCACCGATGGCCTTTGTCCCCTTCGACGTACGGGCGACCGCGCACCAGACCGCGCTGCTGGTTCACGACCCCGTCATGGTGGCCGGACTGGCCGCGCTGTTCGAGCTGTACTGGGACAGGGCCGTCCCGCTGGCCACGTACGCCGGCCAGCCTGCGACAGACCGCCCGACACCAGAGGAGCGGGACCTGCTGGCGTTGCTGATGTCGGGCTTCACGGACCTCGAGATGGCGGCGCACCTCGGTTGGAGCGAGCGGACGGTCCGCACGCGCATCGACGGCATGCGGCATCGCCTGAACGCCGACACTCGCTTCCAGGCCGGCTATCAGGCCGTACTGCGTGGCTGGCTGGAGCATCGTGGGTGACCTGACCGCACTCGGCCTCAGCCCAGCCGAGGAGGCAACGTACTGCGCCCTCGTCGGTCAACCGCCGAGCGCAGCTCCACCAGCCGTAGCAGGCTTGCTCGCCAAGGGATTGGTCAGCATCGTGGACGGCCGCTACGTCGCAGTCGCCCCGGACATCGCGCTGGAAGTACTGCTCCTGGACCAAGAGCGGTTGTTGCGGGACGCGCGTGCACGGATCGACGAGTTGGCGGCGGACTACCGCAATCACACCAGTGCACCCACTGCCACGCTGCTGGAGCTGGTCAGCGGGATCGGTGCGGTGCAGCAACGGGTCGTCCAGGTGCAACAGGCCGCACGGACGGAGTTGCGCCGCCTGGTGAAGGCGCCCTACGGCGCTCCGCCGCCGCACCACGCCGACTGCCGGACCGTCTACGAAAGCGCCGCAGTCGATGCGTCTGGCAACGAGGCCGCTCGGGTGCTGCCGTCGGTGCCGCTCCAGCTGTACCTGGCGGACGACCGGCTGGCGCTGGTGTTGCTGAGAGAGGACTCCGCGGTGATTCTGCAGCCGTGCGGGCTGTTCGACGCCTATGCCGAGCTGTTCGAGCGGCTGTGGGAGCGGGCGCTGCCGGTGGAGTCGAGTGACCACGAGACTCTGGTCGCGCTGCTGCTCGCAGGGCTGACCGACCAGGCCATCGCCCGTCAGCTCGGCGTCAGCGCCCGTACGGCGCAGCGCAAGATCGCCGCACTGATGCAGGAGCTCGGCGCACGGACCCGCTTCCAGGCGGGCGCGCAGGCCGCGATCCGCGAGCTCGGTGTGACACCCTTGGACCTGTGACCATCGAGGACGCTGCTGCCGAGATCGCCGGTGTCATGAAGAAGGCCGGCCTGGTCTGGCTGTCCTGGAACGGCGGCCGCCCGGCGCCGGCCTGGTTCGCCACGGTCGACGGGCAGTACGTCGTACTGGCGGATGCCGCGGACAGCGCCGAGCAGCCGCTGCCCGGACTGGCCACGGCGGGCACTGCGGAGGTCGTCGTACCGGCCAAGCCCGCCACCAACCGGCTGGCGAGCTGGACAGCCAAGGTACGGCGGCTGGAGCCCGGGAGCGAGGAGTGGACCGCCGCAGCCCAGGTACTGCGGACCGAGCGGCTCAACGCAGCCGGGTTGGACACCCAACTGGAGCGCTGGAAGACCGAGGCCGACTTGCTCGTCCTGGAGCCCACCGGTGAGATCACCGAGCGAGCAGGCCAGTACGACGACCGCCCACGGGCCGAGGCACCGATCGGGACACCCGCAACAACCAAGGGCGAGCCGCCGGTCACCCTGCACCGCCGCATCAGCCGCCGACCGCGCCTTAGCTGAGAGTGTGCGTCGGCGAGTTAGCCTTCGAACATGGACGAGCGGAGCGAGTTCATCAGAAGGCACAGTGTGGCCTGCCACTCATCCGCGCTTGGAGCGGAGCGACGCGGATGAGTGGCTCGCAGTCGTCGCGCGTGTATGTGGCTCGGCTGGCTGGTCTTCCGGTGTTCGCACCGAACGGTGACCAGGTCGGCAAGGTCCGCGACGTCGTGGTGATGCTGCGGCAGGGCACCCAGCCGCCGCGGGTGCTCGGCCTGGTCGTGGAGGTGTTCACCCGGCGGCGCATCTTCCTGCCGATGACCCGGGTGACGTCGATCGACGTCGGCCACGTGGTCATCACCGGCCTGGTGAACATGCGGCGCTTCGAGCAGCGGCCGACCGAGGTGCTGGTGCTCGGGGAGATGCTCGACCGCACGGTCACAATCCGCGAGTCGGGTGCGACTGCAGTGGTGTTCGACATGGCCATGGAGCAGTGGCGGACCCGGGACTGGGTGCTGTCGAAGGTGGCGGTCCGGGAGGGCGCCAAGCGGTTCCGGCGGCGCGGTCAGTCCCATGTGCTCGACTGGATGGACGTGAGCGGCTTCGCCCAGGTCGAGGAGGGGCAGGGCGCAACCCACATCCTGGCCGCGTTCGACTCGATGAAGGCTGCCGACCTGGCCGGCGTACTGCAGGACCTGTCCCCCAAGCGGCGCAAGGAGATCGCCGCCGCGCTGAACGACGAGCGGCTGGCCGACGTCCTGGAGGAGCTGCCCGAGGACGACCAGGTCGAGATCCTCGCTGCCCTGGACACCGAGCGGGCGGCGGACGTGCTCGAGGAGATGTCGCCCGACGACGCGGCGGACCTGATCGCCGAGCTGCCCACCGACACTGCCGAGCGGCTGCTGACGCTGATGGAGCCGGACGAGGCGGAGGACGTACGGCGGCTGCTGACGTACGAGGAGCGCACAGCCGGTGGACTGATGACGTCGGAGCCGGTCATCCTGCCCGCCGACGCGACTGTGGCGGACGCGCTGGCCCAGGTACGTATCGCTGAGCTCAGTCCCGCACTGGCCGCGATGATCTACGTCTGCCGTCCACCGCTGGAGACCCCGACCGGGCGGTTCATCGGTGTCGGCCACATCCAGCGGCTGCTGCGCGAACCACCGTCCGAGCTGGTGTCCGCCGTACTGGACACCGACCTCGACGGACTGCGGCCGGACGACAGCCTGCATGCGGTCAGCAAGTACCTCGCCACCTACAACCTGGTGGCCGCGCCGGTGCTCGACGACGAGGGCCGGCTGCTCGGAGCGGTGACCGTGGACGACGTGCTCGACCACCTGCTCCCCGAAGACTGGCGCGAATCGGAACAGCAGGAGGAGGACCGCCATGCCCCGTGACGACCGCAGCACCGACGACCGCCGATTGCTCCGCAGTAGCGCACGGCTGGACGTGCCCCGCGACTTCCGCCGTACCTTCGTGCCCCGGCCGACGTACGACGCCGACGCGTTCGGGCGGCTGTCCGAGCGGATCGCCCGCTTCCTCGGCACCGGGCAGTTCCTGGTCTACATGACCGGCACGATCCTGTTCTGGGTCGCCTGGAACATCTTCGCGCCGGCGGACCTGCGCTTCGACGAGTACCCGTTCATCTTCCTCACGCTGGCGCTCAGCCTGCAGGCGTCGTACGCCGCTCCGCTCATCCTGCTCGCGCAGAACCGGCAGGAGGCGCGCGATCGGGTGCAGTACGAGCGCGACCGCGACGTCGACGCCCGGACCCGCGCGGACATGGAGTTCCTGGCCCGCGAGATGGCCTCGCTGCGGATGGCCGTCGGCGAGGTCGCCACCCGCGACTTCCTGCGCTCCGAGCTGCGCTCGCTGCTGGCCGACCTGGACCTGAAGAGCCGCGAGGACGACCGGGTCTGAGGCCTTTGGGGTCGAGCTAGCCTGGCTCACAGGCGAGGAGGACGTGCAATGAAGACTCGATTCGCGCCCGACCGTGGGCTGTCCCGGCGGATGCTGGTCACCAGCTTCCTGCTCGGCCTGCTGTACGTCGGTTTCGTCGCGCTGCTGATCGCGCTCACGAAGAGCGCCGTCCTGGCCGTCGTGATCGCGGGCGGGGCGCTGTTCGTGCAGTACTGGTTCTCGGACCGGATCGCGCTGTACGCGATGCGCGGGCGGATCGTCACGCCCGAGGAGGCGCCGCAGCTGCACGGCGCGATCGACCGGCTGTGCGCCCTGGCCGACATGCCGAAGCCACGGGTCGCGATCGCCGACGTCGACCTGCCGAACGCGTTCGCCACCGGGCGCAACCCGAAGAGCGCGGTGGTCTGCGTGACCACCGGGATCATGCGCCGGCTCGACGCCGACGAGCTCGAGGGCGTGCTGTCCCACGAGCTGTCCCACGTCGCCCACCGGGACGTGGCGGTGATGACGATCGCGTCGTTCCTCGGCGTCCTGGCCGGCCTGATCACCCGCTTCGGCCTGTACGGCGGCCTCAGCCGCAACCGCGACCAGAACGCGACGGTGGTCGTGCTGACCGTCATCCTGGTGTCGATCGCCGTCTACGCGATCTCGTTCCTGCTCACCCGGGCGCTGTCGCGGTACCGCGAGCTCGCCGCGGACCGGGCCGGGGCGATGCTCACCGGCAGGCCGTCGGCACTGGCCTCGGCGCTGACCAAGATCAGCGGGGACATCGCCCGGATACCGTCCCGCGACCTGCGGCAGGCGGAAGCGTTCAACGCGTTCTTCTTCGCGCCGGCGATCTCGGGCCGGGGGGCGAGCCTGTCCTCGCTGTTCTCCACCCACCCGCCGCTGGAGACCCGCCTCGACCGGCTCGGCGTGCTGTCGCGCGAGCTGGGCGAGCAGGCGTAGCGCAGGATTAGCTTCATGGGCCTTCTCGACATCCTGCTCGGCCGGAGCAAAGCCGTCCCGCCGAACCTCGACCAGCTCTTCTCGCTGCCCTCGGCAGCCATCACCCTGGACACCGCGGCCGGATACAAGGCCACCGGCAGCGGATCGGTCTGTTTCAAGGCCGCGGAGGGTGGCGGGTTCTCGGCGCTGCGCGAGGAGGTCGACAAGCTGCTCGCCCTCGACAACGGCAAGTTCACCAGCCAGACCGACTCCTACGGCTTCACCTGGCTGGTCCGGGAGACCTCTCCGGACAACCTGGAGGGCCTCGTCACCGACCTGCACGCGGTCAACACCTCGCTGGTCGACGCGGGCTTCGGGTCGGCGCTGCTGTGCACGCTGGTCGCCTTCACCAACGGCAGCAAGTCGCTGGGGCTCGTGTACCTCTACAAACGCGGCTCGTGGTACCCGTTCGTCCCGGTCGGCGCCGACCGCCGCGACAACGCCACCGAGCTCCAGATCAGGTCGATCGTCGGCAGCGACCTGCGCTTCGAGGCCGACCTGGCCCGCTGGTTCCCGGTCTACGGTGCGCCCGGCCTGTAGAGGTTAGGGTTGCCTTGCCGGAGGTACGTCACACGGACCGTGGTCGGCGGGCTTCACCCGAGCACGTAGCCTTGGGGTATGGCTCCCACTGCTGATCAGGTGACCACGGCGCTCGGTGGTGTGCTGGATCCGGAGATCAAGAAGCCGATCACGGACCTCGGCATGGTCGAGTCGGTCGTCGTCCGGGACGACGGCGTGGTCGCCGTACGGATCCTGCTGACCGTCGCGGGCTGTCCGATGAAGGACACGCTGCGGCGCGACACCACGGCCGCGGTCAGCAAACTCGACGGCGTCACCGGGGTCGAGGTCGACCTCGGCGTGATGTCGGCCGAGCAGCGCGCCGCCCTGCAGACACAGTTGCGCGGCGGCGTGGCGGAGAAGGAGATCCCGTTCTCCCGGCCGGACTCGCTGACCAAGGTGTTCGCGATCGCCTCCGGCAAGGGCGGCGTCGGCAAGTCGTCGGTGACGGTCAACCTCGCCGTCGCGATGGCCCAGCAGGGGCTGTCGGTCGGCGTCCTGGACGCGGACATCTACGGTCACTCGGTGCCGGCCATGTTCGGCGTCGCGGACCAGCGGCCGACCGCGGTGGACGACATGATCATGCCGGTGCCCGCGCACGGCGTGAAGGTGATCTCGATCGGCATGCTGAAGCCGAAGCGCGACCAGGTGGTCGCCTGGCGCGGCCCGATCCTGGACCGCGCGCTGGTGCAGATGCTGGCCGACGTCTACTGGGGCGACCTCGACGTCCTGCTCCTCGACCTACCGCCCGGCACCGGGGACATCGCGATCTCGGTCGGCCAGCGGCTGACCAGCGCCGAGGTGATCGTGGTGACGACACCGCAGGAGGCCGCCGCCGAGGTGGCCGAGCGGGCCGGCACGATGGCGCAGATGGTGCACCAGCGCGTCGCGGGCGTGATCGAGAACATGTCGTTCCTGCCCTGCCCGCACTGCGGCCCCGAGCACCGCATCGAGATCTTCGGCACCGGCGGCGGCACCCGGGTCGCCGAGACCCTGTCGGCCCGCCTGGGCTACCAGATCCCGCTGCTCGGCGAGATCCCGCTCGACGAGCGGCTCCGGAGTGGCGGCGACCTGGGCAACCCGCTCACGGCTGCCGACCCCGACACCCCGGCAGCCCAGGTCCTCGACAAGATCGCCGCCAAGCTGGGCGGCCGCCCGCGCGGTCTCCTGGGCCGCCAACTCGGCCTCTCCCCCGTCGGTCGCTGACCCTCGCCGCGTCAGCGGTGGGTGCGGAAGAACGTCCGGATGTCCTCGACCAGCACGTCGGGGACCTCCATCGCGGGGAAGTGACCGCCGGCGTCGTACTCGTTCCATGCCGTGTAGGCGCCGTACGGATCGACGTCGCGGCGGACTGACATGTCGGCTGCGAAGACCGCGACACCGGTCGGCGGCATCGGCGGGGCTTCCCAGCCGCCCTCCGACGGCTCGTCCGACTTGGTGACGAACTCGCGGTAGGCCTGCATCCCCTCGTACACCGCGTGCGCCGCCGATGCGCCGACCTCGTTGAACCAGTAGATGCTCACGTTCGTCAGCAGCTGGTCGAGGTCGACCGCGTCCTCGGGCAACTCGCGCTCGGGGTCGGTCCACTCCTTGAACTTCTCGATGATCCAGGCGAGCTGGGCGACCGGTGAGTCGGTGAGCCCGTACGCGAGCGTCTGCGGGCGGGTCGCTTGCAGCGACAGGTAGCCGACGCCGTCCTCACGCCACGCGTTGAACCGCTCGGCGCGCTCGCGCTGAGATCCCTCGAGCCCGTCCAGCGACAGCTCGGGGCCGAACGGGAACGGCGCCGGTCCGTTGATGTGGGTCGCGATCACACGACCGGGCGCGATCATGCCGAGCATCCCGACGACACCGGAGCCGACGTCGGTGCCCTGCGCCAGGAAGCGCTCGTACCCGAGCCGCGTCATGATCTCGGCGAACGCCGTGGCCACGCGGAACAGGTTGCCCCAGCCGGGTTCGGTGACCGGCGAGAAGCCGTACCCGGGGATCGACGGCAGCACCAGGTGTACGGCGTCCTCGGCCTTGCCGCCGTGCGCGACCGGGTCGGTCAGCGGGCCGATGACCCGGAGGAACTCGGTGTACGAGCTCGGCCAGCCGTGCACCATCAGCATCGGCCGGGCGGCCGGCTCTTTCGACTCGACGTGGACGAAGTGGATCGGCTGACCGTCGACCTCGGTCACGAACTGCGGCAGCTCGTTCAGCCGAGCCTCCGCCTTGCGCCAGTCGTAGGTGTTCTGCCAGTACTCCGCGATCCGCTGCAGGTAGCTGGTCGGGACACCACGGCTCCAGCCGAGACCGGGAAGCTCCCGCGGCCACCGGGTGTTCGCGAGCCGCGCCCGGAGATCGTCGAGCTCGGTCTGCGGTACGTCGATCCGGAACGGGCGAATCTGGCTGTCCACTGCTGTGTTCGTCGTCATGCCAACAACTCTAGGAACCAATGCGGAAAGGATCGTTCCGCGTTTGAAACTATCCTGGAGAAATGCTGGAGACCTCGGCACGACTGCTGCGGCTGCTCTCCTTGTTGCAGGCGCACCAGCACTGGACCGGCCCGGAGTTGGCGAAGCGGCTCGACGTGACGACGCGGACCGTGCGGAACGACGTCGAACGGCTGCGGTCGCTCGGCTACCCGGTGGAAGCGACTCCGGGCGTCGCAGGCGGCTACCGGCTCGGAGCAGGCGCCGCGCTGCCACCGTTGCTGCTCGACGACGAAGAGGCCGTGGCGATCGCGGTCGGTCTGCGGACAGCGGCCGGCGGCTCGGTCGCGGGCATCGAGGAGACCTCCGTCCGGGCGCTGGCGAAGCTCGAGCAGGTCCTGCCGTCGCGACTACGGCACCGGGTCAACACCCTGAACAGCTACACGGTCCAGGTGCCCGGGTCCGGACCAGTGGTGGATCCAGCTGTGCTGACCACACTGACCGCGGTCTGCCGCGATCATGAGCGGCTGCGGTTCGACTACTCGTCGCACTCGGGTACGGCGTCGGTCCGGACCGTGGAGCCGTACCGGCTCGCACACCTGCGTGGCCGGTGGTACCTGGTCGCGTTCGACCTGGACCGTGCGGACTGGCGCACGTTCCGCGTGGACCGGCTGACGCCGAGGGTCCCGACCGGCCCGCGCTTCGAGCCGCGGGACCTGCCGTCCGAGGGCGTCGCGTCGTACGTCGATCAAGGGGTGTCGACGGCGATGTGGGAGTTCCGGGCCCGGATCCGGGTGTTCGCTCCGCTGTCCGTCGTCGCCGCCCGGCTGCCCGCGACCGCGGGAGAGCTGACCGAGATCGACGAGTCCTCGTGCTACCTCGACGCCGGCTCCGACGATCCCGGCATGCTGCTGCGCTATCTGAGCATGCTCGACCTCGACTTCTCCGTCGCCGAGGCCCCCGAACTGGCCGCGGAGGTTCGCAGGCTGGCAGCCCGCTACGCCCGCGCCCTGGAGTGAGTCGAGGTCAGGTGGACTCGGGGTCGAACGGCGCGCGCTGGCCGGCCGGAAGGCGCTGCGGAGCGTCCGAGAAGTCCGGCGTGCTGACGGGCTTGTCGTCGTCGTACTCGTCGCTGCCCTCGAGCAGGTGCTTGCGGACGAAGTTGCGCGGGTTCAGGTCCTGCAGCTCCAGGTCGGCGAACTCCGGACCGAGCTCGTTGCGCAGGTCGTTCTGCGCGTTGGTGACCATCTGCCGCACCTGGCGCAGCAACCGGCCGGCCGTCCGGGCGAACTCCGGCAGCCGATCCGGGCCGAAGACGAGCACGGCGACGATCGCGATCACCACCAGCTCGAGTGGCCCGATGCCGAACATGTCCCCACCTCTCTGCAGATCGTCTGCGACGGCGACCAGCGTAGCCGCACCATGGTGACACCGCCTGCCGGGTCAGCCGATTCCGGACACCTGGCGGCATCCCGTCGTACCAAAGAACTCAGCCGGTCTGCTGGCCGAGCGTGACCGTCACCGACCGCGCCCTGCCGCCGCGCTCGTAGACCAGCCGGACACTCTCCCCCGGCTGATGCGTCCGGATCGCCACGATCAGCTCCTCGGCGCTGGCGACGGCCACGTTGTTGATCGAGGTGATCACGTCGCCGACCCGCAGTCCGGCCCGCAGCGCCGGGGACGCGGGCTCGACCCGGCTGACCCGGGCGCCGCCCTCGAACTGCATGTCGACCTGCGCCCCGATCACGGGGTACGACGCCTTGCCGGTCGCGATCAGCTGTTGCGCCGTCCGCCGGGCCTGGTCGATCGGGATCGCGAACCCGAGCCCGATGTTGCCGCTCTGCTCGCTGCTGCCGCGGACGGTGGCGATCGCGGAGTTGACCCCGATCACGCGCGCGTTCATGTCGACCAGCGGGCCGCCGGAGTTGCCGGGGTTGATCGCCGCGTCGGTCTGCAGCGCGCTGATGAACGAGGTCTCGCCGGACGCCTCGTCGCCGGTCGTGACCGGGCGGTTCTTGGCCGAGATGATGCCCGAGGTGACCGTGCCGGCCAGGCCGAGCGGCGACCCGATCGCGACCACGTCCTGCCCGACGATGGCCAGGTCGGAGCGGCCGAACTGCACCGACGGCGCGTCCAGGCCGGTCACCTGGACGACGGCCAGGTCGTAGACCGGGGAACGCCCGACCAGCCGCGCGGTCAGCGTCTTGCCCTTCTCGCTGAGCACCTGGATCGATCCACCCTGGGCCGCGGACGCGACGACGTGGTTGTTGGTCAGGATGTGGCCGGCGTTGTCGATGACGAAGCCGGAGCCGGTCGCGTTCGTGTTGTCGGAACCCTCGACCTTGAGCTGGACGACACTCGGCAGCAGGGTCGAGGCGACCGCGGAGACCGAGCCGCTGCGGATCTTCGGGTCCGCGCCGGTGCCGACCGGCGGGCTGGGCTGCTCGGCGACCGGATTGTTGTTGTTGTCGATCGCGACAACGGTCGCGGCGGCGCCGGCGCCGGCGATGATGCCGATGATGAGGGCCACCGCGGCCGCGATGGCGATGATCCGGTTGCCCTTCTGCGGCGGATCCGGCGTGTAGGCGCGGGCCTGCTGGTTGTGCCAGTCCGGCGGCGGGGGCGGCGTGTACGACGGCTGGTACGCCGGGCGCTGCGTCGGCCAGGCCTGGCCGGGGTACACCGGCCGGAAGCTCGGCTCCTGCTGCTGCGGCCGGCCGAAACTGCGCTGCGTCACCGAACGCTGGTTGGTGGTCGGCCCGTTCGACTGCCGGTACGCAGCGTCCACACCAGGCGACGGCAGTGGGGCGGTGCTGCTGGGCGGGGCCGCCGGGGTCTGGGAGGCGGCAGGGGACTCGGCCGGGAGGATGCGGGTTGGGTCCGCGCTCGGAGTCGGTACTGTCGGCTCGGCGTCGTCGCTGGTCACGGTGCCCCGCCTCACGTCGTCGTCGTGGTCGTCGGTTGGTGTCCGCCCGGGTTTCGGGAGGCACTACCGGATTCGATTATCCCAGCTTCCCGGAAAGCGCACCCATCGGAGTGAGCCACGTCGCGATTTTCGCCAGCCCGGCCCCCACTCGCTGGACCGCGGTCAGCTTGACCGGCACGTCGTGCGGGAACGAGCGGACCACCTGCCCGAGCACGTCCGGCGGCAGGTCCCCGATCAGCGTGTAGACGATCCCACCGGACGACCAGACGACGTACGACGGCATCCCGTAGCGCAGGTAGACGCCCGGGGTCTCGGTGGTGCTGAACCCGGCGACCGCGGCCGGGTCGAGCGCCCCGCGCTGCTCGAACAGCGACACGTTGAACAGGCCGTCCGAGTACGAGAACTGCAGCGACCCGTTGGTGGTGTCCTGGTGGACGTCGTACAGCTTCAGCGAAGCGGGCAGCTCCGGTGCGCAGACCCAGCCCTCCGAGCGCAGTCCGTCGACCTTGCCGAGGCCCAGTGACTCGACCCCGCCCGGCGCCATCGGCGGCAGGTGGCCGAGGAACTCCGACTCCTCGATCTCCAGCTCGGTCAACACCGTGGCCCGGACCATCGTCTTGCCGTCCACACTGAACAGCTGCCGCTGCAGAAGCAGTCCGGTCGCCTTGTCGATCCAGAACCGCGCTGCCAGCGTCTGGTCGTCCCGCAGCGCCTCAACCAGGACAGCGGCCCGCCCGATGGTGTCCGTGCAGCACTTGTAGACGAGCTGGTACGTCGCCCGGAGCAGAGTCAGCGGTCCACCGTCGACTGCGGCGCCTGCATTCGTCGCACGCTGCACGAACGCCTTCGCACCCGGCGACGACGAGGAGCCGACCACGCTGATCTCAGAGCCTTGTGAGGCCGCGTGGACGATGTCCAGCATCGCCGAACTCGCGCCCTGCGGTCCCCACGAGGTGATGATCTGCGTGCCGTGGTACGAGACGGTGTTCGGCGCTGCGGCCGCGCGGGCCAGCCAACTGATCGCCAGTGGCGAGTCCTCACGCGCGGAGGTGGGTGGGGCGGCGACGGCGGGTGCGGGCAGGCCGAAGCCGATCAGTGCGGTGCTGACCAGTACGGCGAGCCGGGTGAGGCTCACAGGTCAGCGTCCTGTCAGGGCCACCGGCTGCAGCGTCGGGCTCAGCCCCGCATACCCAGCCCCGTTGTAGGAGTTCAGCAGCGCCACCGGGTCGGCGAACGGCGCTCCGCCCGACGTGGTCGCGTGGTCGGACGAGAAGCTCGCCACCGGCGGCTGCAGGGTCGGCGGCTGCTCCTCCCGGGACGGGTCGCCCACGATGAACGCCGTACCGAGCAGAGACGCAACGGCGGCTGCAGAACCAGCAGCGCCCAGTACGCCGGTGCGCCGCCGGGAGCGTGTGGTCCGGGGTGCACCGGGCCGGCTGGCGCCCGTGCGGGCAGCCGGGAAGGCGGAGCGCTGCGGAAAGAGCGACACGGCCGGCGTCAGCACCGGGCGGATCTCCTCGCGCGGCTCCGG
This sequence comes from Kribbella sp. NPDC050124, assembly GCF_044460355.1. Classification (NCBI taxonomy): domain Bacteria; kingdom Bacillati; phylum Actinomycetota; class Actinomycetes; order Propionibacteriales; family Kribbellaceae; genus Kribbella; species Kribbella sp. NPDC050124. The sequence goes on along the minus strand of NZ_JBITJU010000010.1, from coordinate 225,007 downwards.
CGAGAACGACGAGACGCCCATCAGGCGCTGCATCAGATCGGTGGACGGGTCCGGCGTCTCCAGCGCGGCCATCCGGGCCTTGAGCCGGCGCTGAGCGTCCACCTCGGCGCGGCAGGTGTCACAGCCGACCAGGTGGCTCAGGACCTTGTCCCGCGAGTCGTGGTCGAGCGCGCCGTCGACGACCGCGCTGAGCTTGTCCAGGGGGTGCTGCAGAGTCACCGGAACTCACCTCCGGCGCCAAAGGGTCCGTCAGCGGGCGGACCGCCGACCCTGGTCTGGCCGGACCGCGGCGCCCGGTGCTTGAGGTGCTTGCGCAGCATCGAGCGGCCCCGGTGGATCCGGCTGCGGACGGTGCCCAGCTTCACGTCCAGCACGTCGGCGATCTCGTCGTACGTCATGCCCTCGATGTCGCAGAGCACCACGGCGGCGCGGAAGTCCTCCGGCAGCGCGTCCAGCGCGCCCTGCACGTCGTGATCGAACTGGTCGGAGTCCAGCTTCTCGGCCGGGCCCTCGCCCTTGGCCGGCAGCCGGTCGTGCGCGTCCTCCGGCAGCCCGTCGAACCGGATCCGCTGCTTGCGGCGGGCGCCGTCCAGGAACAGGTTCGTGGTGATCCGGTACAGCCAGCCCTCGAAGGTGCCCGGGGTGTACGACGACAGCGAGCGGAAGACCCGGACGAAGACCTCCTGGGTCAGGTCCTCGGCGTCGTGCTTGTTGCCGGTCAGCCGGTACGCGAGCCGGTAGACCCGGGCGGAGTGCGTCCGCACGATCTCGTCCCAGGACGGCAGCGCGTCCGGGACCGGCTGCAGCGCAGGCGCCACAAAGGTGTCGGCCGGCTTCACCGCAACGCCTCCCTGGGTCCTCTCGGCAATGAGCGTGAAGGCCATGGTGCCGCGGTCACCGTCCTCTGCGCACGTCGGGAACACCCGGGTTCGACCCTGAGTTTCTGGTACGACGGCTCAACGCGGCGCTCCGGCAGGAAGTTCCCAGCCGAAGCCTTCCGAAGACCAGACGCGGTGGCGAGCACTTTTGTTGCAGCCCTACTTCTCCTCGATCACCGCGATCGGGTCGCCGTCCCGGACGACCTCACCCTCGGCGACCTTCAGCTCGGTGATGGTGCCGGCCACCTCGGCCAGCACCGGGATCTCCATCTTCATCGACTCCAGGATGACCAGGGTGTCCTCCGGCCCCACCATGTCCCCGGCCTTGGCGGTGACCTTCAGCACATTCGCGACCAGCTCCGCCACGACAGTGTGACTCAACTCGCACTCCTCAGTCCCGGATGTCTGCCTCGATCCTAGGTGCTCGGGTTTGCCGCCTTGCGGGCCCGGTACGACGCGACCCGGGTCCGGCTCGCGCAGGTCGGTGAGCAGAACCGCCGCGGCCGGCGCTCGGCCGGGTTCACGTAGACCCGCTCGCAGTCGACCGCCGCACACGTGCCGATGGCATCGAACCCATGCCCGGCCGCGAAGCTCGCCAGCCCAAGCGCAGTGGCCGCCGCCAGCCAGTCACCCCACGTCGCGCCCGGCTTGGCGACATGCAGGTGCCACGGCGACCCGTCGTGGTCGGACAGATACGGGCGTACGGCGTACCCCTCGAGCAACTCGTTGAGGACGGCCGCAGCGTCCCGTGCCTCAGTGTGGAAGACGGCACGGATCCGCTCGCGGACTGCCCGCACCTGGGCCAGGTCGGACTCGTCCAGCGTGATCGGCTCGGTCTCGCCGTGCTCGAGCAGGAACGTGCGGACGTCCCCGGGCGCGTTCAGCTGCTCGGGGTCGCGGGTCCGGGTGTTGACCAGGTCCACCGCCAGCCGTACCAGCCGGTCCGGCGCCTGAAGCTCCACACCGCTCCTCTCGTAACGTATTTGATAGCGTAACGCGTAACAGCCTGATCCGCGTTACAGGAGGCCTGCGTGCCCAGCTACTACTTGGCGGCGACCCTAGCCAGGCTGGCCGACGAGATGGTCGCATTCACGCTGGTCCTGCTGGTGCTGGAGCGGACTGACAGTCCTGCGCTGGCAGGTGCCACCGGAGCTGCCTACGCGCTGCCAGCAGTCGTCACTGGGCCGCTACTCGGTGCCTGGCTCGACAGGACGCCGTACCGCCGGAGTGCGCTGGCGCTCAACCAGGCGGTGCTCGGCGTGGTCATGCTCAGCCTGCTGGCTGTCGTCGGGCACAGCGCCCAGTGGATGACTCCTGCCCTCGCAGCCGTCGCTGGGGCCACGCTGCCGATGGTAAGCGGCGGCTTCACCAGCATGCTGCCCAGCCTGGTCCCTGCGGACCGGCTGGCCCGGGCTAACTCACTGGAGGCGGCCAGCTTCGGCGCTGCCGCGATCACGGGTCCGGCAGCGGCGGCCACGATCGCGTCCATCGTGTCTGTCGAGGCTGCGGCACTGGTCATCGTCGTCGCGACCGTGCTCAGCATCGTCGCGATCTCCCTGCTACCGGCCCTGCCGCCCGCACAGACCGCGGCGGAGCCCTTCCTGCCAGCGGTTGTCGGCGGGCTGACCCACCTGTTCCGGACGCCTCGACTGCGCGCGTCCACAGTCACCACCACGCTGGTCCTGGGCGCCTCCGGCCTCCTACTCATCACGCTGCCGCTGCACATGGCTTCGGTCGGCATGCCGAAGTCCGCTGCCGGCTACCTCTGGACTGCCGTGGAGATCGGCAACGTCGTCACTGCACTCCTGCTCGGCCGCCTGCAGACCCGCTGGCGGCCTGAGTACGTCGTCATCGTTGCCGCTGCCGTCTCTGGTCTGGTGATGACCACGTGGCCGCTCGCGACAAGCTTCGCCGTACTGCTGCTGCTTGTTGCTCTGGCCGGGCTGGCCGAGGGACCGATGCTGCCCGCGATGTTCGCCGCGCGGCAGCAGTACAGCCCGGATGCCTTGCAGGGTCGCGTGAGCACGACAGCCGCCAGCCTGCGCGTCGGAATGTCAGCACTGGGCCAGGTCAGCGCCGGCCTACTCGTCCCCCTGATCGGCACTCAGAAGGCTTTGTTCGTCATCGCTCTGACCGTCATGGCAGCCGCAGCACTCGGCCGCCTCTCGCTGAAAGCTCCCACGCATGCACACACCGCTTGACGCCTGGATCCACGGCTGGGCGATCTGCCGCAGCACGCCAGCCCCGGTCGAGTTCCGCGACGGCTATCGCATCGACGTAGGCCTCCCGGGACACCAGGTGCGCTACGTGCTGCCGACGTACGACGCTGAGCTGGTCGGCGGAAAGCGTCAGCCGGACACCTGGCTGAAGATCGCTGGTCAGGTCCCGCTGGATCCGCCTTGGCAGGTGCAGCCGCCGGAGTACCTGATGACGGCCGAGCTGACCGACGCGGCGGTGCGGGTCGACAGCTCGTACCGCCTGGAGACTGCGCAACAGGGCAGTGTGCTTCAGGTCGTCGTGCGCGCTGAGGACGACTCCGTGGCTGCTCGTGGGAAGGCGGGGCTCGCCGGTAGTTGGGCTGTGTTCGACCAGATCGAGACTGCCCCGCAGCACCGGCGGCGTGGGCTCGGACGGGCTGTGATGGGGGCGCTGTCGGCCGCTGCCCAGTACGCCGGTGCGACGACCGGCGTACTGGTGGCGACTGAGGACGGGCGGGCGCTCTACAGCGCTCTGGGCTGGACGCTCAGCTCGCCCATGACCGCTGCGGTCAGTCGAGGATGACGGAGCGGCTCAGGCTGCGGGGCTGGTCGGGGTTGAGGCCCAGGGCGAGGGACTTGGCGACGGCGACACGCTGGGCGATCACCAGGGACGCCATCGGGTCGAGGTCGGCGTGGTGGACGATCGTGGCGCCGGTGGCGGTGACGTCGGCGAGCAGACCGGCCGGCGACTCGCCGAAGATCCAGACACCGCGACCAGGCTGCGCGATGGCGATCGGGCCGTGCCGGTAGTCCATCGCCGGGTAGGCCTCCGTCCACGCCGACGCGGCCTCCCGCTGCTTCAGCGCCGCCTCGTGCGCCAGACCGACGGTCCAGCGCGTGCCGACGTACGTGACCTGCTCCAGCTTCGCCAACTCGTCAACGTCCACGGTGAGCGCGGTCTCCGCGTCGGCCGCGGCCTGGTGGAGGTCCTCCCCCAGCGACGCGCGCAGCAGCGCCAGAGTGGTCGTCGCGAACCGGGTCTGGACGACGGACTGCTCGTCGGCGAAGTCCAGCAGGATGGTGTGGTCGGCCAGGTCGACGATCGGCGAGCCGGCGGTCGCAGTGATCGCCACGGTCGGCAGGTCGGTCGCCCGAATCAGGTCCAGCACCTCGGTCGTCGTACCGGAGCGGCTGATCACGACCACAACGTCGTACGCGCGTCCGGCCGGGAACTCCGAGCCGGCGAACGCGTCCGTCTCGCCCTGACCGCTGTCCTCGCGCAGGGCGGCGTACGCCATCGCCATGAACCAGGACGTGCCGCAGCCCACCGCCGCGACCCGTTGACCGGGCTTGGGCAATGCGCCACCGTACTGCGCGAAACCGTCCGAGACCTGCCGCCAGAGGTCCGGCTGAGTGGCGATCTCAGTGCTCACATAAGGCGTGTTGGTCATGTCGTCTCCGCACTTGTCATGGTCGAAACTGCTCAAAACGTGATCGAATGGTCCAACCAGCCGCCATCCGGCTGACCGATTGTGTGAAGGAGGAGCCCCGGGTGAAGCGTTACGAACGCCTGAACACCTTGCTCGAGTCGCTCGCCGAGAAGGGCGCCATCGACGTCGACGAGCTCGCCGAGCAGTTGCACGTGTCCGCGGCGACGATCCGGCGTGACCTGGACCACCTGGGCAAGCAGCAGCTCCTCACCCGGACCCGGGGCGGCGCGGTCGCGAACGCGGTGTCGTACGACCTGCCGCTGCGTTACAAGACTGCGCGTTTCGCGTCGGAGAAGCAGCGGATCGCGCAGGCCGCGGCCACGCTGGTCCGGCGCGGCATGGTGATCGGCATGAACGGCGGCACCACGATCTCCGAGGTGGCGCGCACGCTGGCGACCCGGCCGGAGCTGTCCGCCGAGCACGGCGAGCCCGCGTTCACCCTCGTCACCAACGCGCTGAACATCGCCAACGAGCTGATCGTCCGGCCGCACGTGAAGATGGTGCTCACCGGCGGCGTGGCCCGGCCGCAGTCCTACGAGATGATCGGCCCGCTGTCGCACCGGATCCTGTCCGACCTGTCGCTGGACATCGCGTTCATCGGCGTCGACGGGATCGACGAGACCGGCGCCACCGCCCACCACGAGGGCGAGGCGAACATCAACCAGCTGATCGTCAGCCGGGCGGCCAAGGTGGTCGTCGTCGCCGACTCCTCCAAGCTGGGCCAGCGCGCCTTCGCCCGGATCTGCGAGCTGAGCGAGATCGACACCCTCGTCACCGACGCCCAGGCCGACGAGACCCAGCTGGCGATCTTCAAGGAAGCCGGCATCGACGTCGTCCAGGCCTGAATCCAGGTTCAGTTCACACCGCATCCCGCCGTACCTCCCGTCACTGGGCCGCGCTTTGCCTGCTGCAGACGATCATATCTGATCCTTCAGTGCATCTTATGAGCAAGAGTGCGCAGTCCCAGCGTGGGAGACACGGATCCGGGACCTGGTGCCGCTAGGCTTCGGTCTCAGGATGACCAGCGCGGCCGCAGAACACCCCGCAGATCTTTGGGAGGGCACCATCGCCACCGGCATCGACCCGACGTCCTGGGCATACGCCGAGGACTACACCGGTGAGGACGAAGTCGTCACCGGTGCGCGGGCGAGCGCCCAGGACAGCGGTATCGCCGCGATCGGGCCGGGCACGGCCGCGGCGCTGAGCCTGCTGGCCGCGAGCGTGAGCGCGAAGGCGGTCGTCGAGATCGGCACCGGCACCGGGGTGTCCGGGCTGGCGCTGCTGCGCGGCATGCGCACCGATGGCACGCTCACCACGGTCGACATCGACGCCGAGAACCAGCGGCTCGCCCGCAAGACGTTCCTCGATGCCGGCGTCCCGTCGAACCGGTTCCGCCTGATCGCCGGCGCCGGGCTGGACGTGGTCACCCGGCTCACCGACGGCCACTACGACCTGGTCTTCTGCGACGCCGACCGGCGTGAGAACACGGCGTACCTGCACGAGGCCCTCCGGCTGCTCCGCCCCGGCGGTGTGGTCGCCTTCGCCGGCATCCTCACCGGCGGTCGCGTCGCCGACCCGGCGCGCCGCGACCCCGACACCAACGCCCTCCGCGACCTGCTCCGCGCCGTCCGCGACGACGACGACCTCGTCTCCGCCCTCCTCCCCACCTCCGAAGGCCTCCTCACCGCCGCCAAACGCCTCAGCTGAGGGTGCGCCAGGGTCGTCCCGGAGCAGCGGAGAGACGCGGCCACCGACCCGGCGAGTGGTGCCACAATCTCACCGTGGAGCAACGACTCGGCACGGCGACGCTGGACGACGGGACCGAGATCCGGTTCGCGGTGGTCGGCTCGGGTCCGTTCGCGCTCTGCGTGCCGGGGTGGGTGTCACATCTCGAGCTCGGTTGGGCGATACCCGCGGAGCGACTGTTCTACGAGGGCCTGGCAAGCGGGCGCACCCTCGTCCGTTACGACCGTCCTGGGGTCGGGCTGTCGGAGACCACGGACCGTCCGGATGTCATCGAACTCGAATTGCAGGTGATCCGCGCGGTCGCCGGAGCGGTCGGCATCGGCGCGCTCGATCTGATCGGTGTTTCGTTCGGAGCGCCGCTGGCGGTGAAATTCGCGGCTCGCCACCCTGAGTCGGTCAACCGGCTGGTGCTGTACGGCGGCTGGGTGCAGGGCAATGAGGTGGCGGCGCCGGCTGTTCGCCAGCACGTGCTCGGGCTGGTCGAGCAGCACTGGGGGTTCGGCTCGGATGTCCTCACCGAAATCTTCGCGCCCGACGCCGACGCCGGTTTCCGTGCCGTCTTCTCCACTTATCAACGCGAGTCAGCGTCCGCCGCGACGGCCCGGCGGCTGCTCGCCACCTGTTACGAGATCGACGTGAGCGAGGATCTCGGCAGCATCCGTGCGCGGACCACGGTGATCCACCGTGCTGACGATCGCGCGGCGCCGCTCGCCGAGGGCAGGCGGTTGGCGGACGGGATCGCCGGAGCGACCCTGAAAGTGTTGCCGGGCCGCGCGCACCTGCCGTTCATCGGCGATGTGGAAGCTGTCGTCAACGAGATCCGCTCCGGTCTCGGGTTACCGCCGCTGCGGCGAACTGCGCGTCCCACCCTGACAGCGCGGCAGGGGCAGGTCGCGGCGCTCGTGGCCCAAGGTCTGTCGAATCGTCAGATCGCCGAGGAGTTGGTCATCACCGAACGTTCGGCCGAGTCGCACGTCGAGCGGATCCGGTTGCGCCTGGGTTTCCGCTCTCGGGCGCAGATCGCGGCCTGGTACGCAGCCGCGCACCCTACGGGTTGAAGTGCGGTAGTTCCACGGCTGACCCGGCGGCTGCGGCGGCGTCAGGATCGAGCCATGACGAGTTCCGAGGTCCATCGCGCTGCGATCGACGGTTTCGACCCCCATCCACTTCGCGGCCGGTTCAACTCAGCGTTCTTCGCAGCGATGGGCGGCTACATCGACCTGCACCTGCGCAAGCGGAAGAGGGCGGTGTTCGCCGGACTGCCGCAGACCGTGGTCGAGCTCGGATCGGGCGTGGGCGCGAACGTGCGCTACCTGCCTACGCGGGCGCGACTCATCGCGATCGAGCCGAACCCGTTCATGCACGCCCGGCTCCGGCGTGCGGCGGCCCGGCAAGGACTCGACCTCGAGATCCGCGATGTCGTCGCTGAGCGCATCGACCTGCCGGACGCGAGTACTGACGCCGTCATCTGCAGCCTTGTCCTGTGCACCGTGGGAGACCCGGACGCCGTGCTCGCCGAGGTGCGGCGCGTGCTGCGGCCGGGTGGCCGGTTCAGCTTCGCCGAACACGTCGTGGCGAGGGAGCACACGCCGACCCGATGGGTGCAGCGTGCACTGCGCCGGCCTTGGGCGTGGGTGTTCGAGGGTTGCTCGTGTGAGCGTGACCTGGCGAGCGCGATCGAGTCGGCGGGCTTCGCCAGTGTGAACACTCAGCAATACCGGATCCACTCGCCGTTCCTGCCCTTCAACCCCCACATCGCCGGCACCGCCATCAGGTGAGGTGGCACCTCGCCGGGCGCCTGGCATCGCGCTCGCCGGATCACCACCCGCTGATGGTCGCCGGACGTCAGCCGATGAGGCGGGTGAGCTCGGCTGTGACCTGGTGGAACGCCTCGGTGAGGGGGTCGATGAGTTCGTAGTGGCCGGCGCCGTCGACTCGGGTGAAATGTGCGGTCGGGTGCGCGGCGAAGTACGACTCGGTGACGGTGATCGGGACCCGGAGGTCGGCGGTGCCGTGGATCAGGCTCACGGGGGCGATCGGGGCCGGCAGGTGCACCGGGTCCAGGTCGTTGCGCACCCCGCTGCCGATGAAGTCCTGTACGGCGCCGTCGTCGAGCCCCAGGCGGTCCGCCATCAAGAGATCGGCGACCGGGGCCAGCGCGATCACCCCGCGCAGGCGGACCGGGTTGAGCGTGGCGGCCGCCCACAGCGCTAGCTGACCGCCGGCTGAGTGGCCGATCAGCACGTATCCGGCGTGCACGTCGACCAGGTCGGGCAGGCTGTCGAGCGCCGTCCGGATGTCCGACGTCGTGGCGTCGGGATTGCCCGGCTCGCGGCGGTACTCCAGCGAGAGCACGGGCCAGCCGAGGTCGGAGAGCGCCTCACCCAGCGGCCGGGAGTGCTTGCGGTCGTACTCCGGCCGCCAGAACCCGCCGTGCACGAAGACGACCAGGGGGCGGTACTCCTTGGCGTGCCAGTAGTCGATCACCTGGTCCGCGTGGTCGCCGTACCGCAACTGCTCGTCCGGCTCGCGCGCCTCGCGCGACAGTACCGATCGGTCCTCGCTCATCAAGACCTCCCGAGATAACTCAGGGCGTTCGTGGACAGCAGCTTGTGCTGCTGGTCCGCGGTCAGGAAGCCGGCCTTCCGTACCACCTCCCCGACCGGCCGCTCACCCAGTGGATAGGGATAGTCACTGCCGACCAGAACGCGGTCTTCCCCCACGGTATCCACAAGAAGCCGTAATGATGCCGATTCGAACACCACCGTGTCGACGAAGAACCGATCCAGGTAGTACGACGGTGGGTGCTCGGAGCAACCACGCACGATGTCCCCGCGCCGGTGCCAGGCGTTCTCCACCCGCCCGAGCCAGAACGCGAAACTCCCGCCCCCGTGGGCGAAACAGATCCGCAGCGACGGCGGCAGCGCGTCGAAGGCGCCGCCCAGGATCATCGCCAGCAGCGAAAGATGCGTCTCGGCCGGCATCCCGGTCAGCCAGCGGGCCATCCAGCGGTCGAGCCGCGGCCCACCCGGCATGTCCCACGGGTGCACCAGCACCGGCGTCCCGGTCTCGGCGCAGTGGTTGAGAAAGGCAACGATCCCGGCGTCGTCCAGGTCCTTGTCGCCGACGTGGTTGCCGATCTCCACGCCCAGGTGCCCGGCCGCGAGACACCGGTCGAGCTCGGCGCAGGCGGCGTCCGGATCCTGCAACGGCACCTGGCAGAACGGCACGAACCGGTTGTCGCCGGCAAGGGTCTCCAGGGTGAGGTCGTTGAAGATCCGGGCCACCTTCACCGCCTGGTCGGCCGGCCGGTCGTAGGCGAAGAACACCGGGGTCGGCGAGACCACCTGGACATCGATGCCGTCGGCATCCATGTCGGTACGGCGGACCGCTGGATCCCAGGTCTGCGGTCCGATCGGGCGGAACTCCTCCGAGCCGACCATGATCATCGCGGCCCGCTCGGAGTCGATCCGCAGCCACGGCCAGCCGGACCCGCCGCACGCTACCGAGAGATCCGGCCAGCCCTTCGGCACCAGGTGAGTGTGGACGTCAACAGCCATCAGCCCTTGCCTGGGTGAATCGCGCCGCACTTCGGGCAGGTACGCGCTTCTTCGCTGTCGTAGAAGGCGTTGAAGACCGGCGGCAGGTCGGCGACGATGTCGTTCACCTGCAGCTCGACCTCGTGCACGATCGCGTTGCAGCTCTCGCAGTACCAGCGGAACTTCTCCAGCGTGCCCTGCTCGCGGACTCGCTCGATCACCAGGCCGATCGAGTCCGGGCCGCGCTGCGGCGAGTGCGGCATGTTCCGCGGCAGCACCCACATCTGGCCCTCGTCGATGTCGACCCGGGCCGGCCCGTCCTCGGTCATCACGTTGACGTGCAGGTGTCCCTTGATCTGGTAGAAGAACTCCTCGTACGGATCGACGTGGAAGTCGGTGCGCTGGTTCGGCCCGCCGACCACCATGGTGATGAAGTCGTCACCGGTCGGGAACATCTGCTTGTTGCCGACCGGCGGCTTCAGCAGGTGCTTGTTCTCCTCGATCCACTGCGGAAAGTTCGTCGACTCCAGATTGACCATGTCCTACTCCTCCTCGCGCGGGATCGCCGCAACGGCGGATATCTCGATCAGCAGCTGGGGATGCGGCAGCTGATGTACTGCGACAGTCGTCCGGGCCGGCCCGGACTCGTCGAAGAATTCGGCGTACACCTCGTTGTACCCCCCGAAGTCGTTCATCGACACCAGGTACGTCGTCACGCTCACCAGGTCCTCGAGCCCCGCCCCGACCGCCTCCAGGATGTCCCGGATGTTCTCCAGCACGGCCCGCGTCTGCACCCGAATGTCCAGGCTCACCGTGCCCATCGCGTCCACCGAGGCCCCGGCAATCGAGTTGTCCGGCCGCCGACTCGACGTACCCGACACATACGCGAACCCGCCAACAACCTTCACATGCGGAAACCGCCCCCGCGGCACCGCCTTCCCCGGGACGACGGTCATGACAGCTCCACGCAGATGTTGGTGGGGTCGGAGTAGAAGTCGAGGGAGTGGCGGCCGCCCTCGCGGCCGATGCCGGACAGTTTCATGCCGCCGAAGGGGGTGCGGAGGTCGCGGAGGAACCAGGTGTTGACCCAGACCAGGCCGACGTCCAGGGCTGAGCCCGCGCGATGGGCGCGGCCGACGTCGCGGGTCCAGACGGTGGCCGCGAGCCCGTAGTCGGAGCCGTTGGCCAGCGCGTACGCCTCGTCCTCGGTGTCGAAGGGCGCGATGTGGCAAATCGGGCCGAAGATCTCCTCGGTGTTGGTCCGGGCGCCGGGCGACAGCCCGGTCACCACAGTCGGCTGGATGTAGCAGCCGCCGTCGCGGGCGTCGCCGAAGCTCGGTACGCCGCCACCGGTCAGGACCTGTGCGCCTTCGGCCCGGGCGAGGTCGTAGTACGACAGCACCTTGTCGCGGTGCTGCTTCGAGATCAGCGGCATGTTCATGGTCGACTCGTCGGCAGGCCAGCCGTAGGTCAGCTCGGACGCCCGCTGCGCCAGCCGGGTGCAGAACTCGTCGAACACCGGCCGCTCGACGTACAGCCGTTCCGTGCACAGGCACACCTGGCCGCCGTTGGTGAAGACCGACCGCACCGATCCCTCGATCGCCGCGTCGAGATCGCTGTCGGCGAAGATCAGGCCGGCGTTCTTCCCGCCGAGCTCGAACGACACCGGCTTGACCCGGTCCGCGGCCACCTTGGCGATCGCCGTACCGGTCGCGGACTCACCGGTGAAGGTGATCGCGTCGATGCCCGGGTGCCGGGTGAGGTACTCCCCCGCCGACGACGGGCCGAACCCGTGCACGAGGTTGAACACCCCAGCGGGTACGCCCGCCTCCGCCATCACTTCGGCCAGCACGGTCGCCGACGCAGGTGTCTCCTCCGACGGCTTGACGATCACAGCGTTGCCGCAGGCAAGCGCCGGTGCGACCTTCCAGGTGAGCAGCAGCAACGGCAGGTTCCACGGCACGATGATCGCGACCACACCGACCGGTTTGCGTACGGCGTAGTTCAAAGCCCGCCGGCCATCCGGCAGGACGGTCGTGTACGACTCGGTCGGCACCGTCGTCGCGAAGTCGGCGAAGGCCCGGAAGTTCGCCGCGCCCCGCGGAATGTCGAGCGTCCGCGCCTGGCTGATCGACTTGCCGGTGTCGCCGACCTCGGCCGCGACCAGGTCCTCGAAGCGCCGCTCGAGCCCGTCCGCGACCCGGCGCAGTACGACGGCCCGCTCCTGCTCGCTCATCCGTCCCCACGGACCTCGCAACGCGGCCCGAGCAGCCTGGACAGCCGCGTCCACGGTCTCCTCGGACGCCTCGCAGACATCGAAGATCTGCTCACCGGTGACCGGACTCAGCTTCGCGAACGTCGATCCGCCCTCGACGAACGAGCCGTCGACGAAGTTCCGCAGCAATCCCGGCCGGGACACCCGCCCGGCCAGCAGATCGGGGCTCCAGAGGTTCATCGCCGCCGCCTTCTGACCAGCCCGGCGGCCAGGCCGGCAGCGAACGCGACGCCGACTCCCAGGACCTGGTGCTGACGCCGTACCCGCTGCTGGACTTCGGCGTACGGCGTCGTGGAGAACGACACCAGCTCATAGCGGGAGACGTACTGGCCCGGGAAGGCGCGCTCCAGCGCGTGCTCGATCCGCTTGGTCAGCCGGAAGACCGGGGACGCCACCTTGTCGCGCATCTCGACGAAGTTCGCCAGCGCCATCTCGGCGATCGCTTCGGTGTTCTCCCGCCGCCGCGCCTCGAACAGCGGCAGCGCCCGGGCCCACGAGCCACCGGTGTCGCCCAGGCAGCGGTCCAGCTCGACCACGTCCTCGAAGGCGCAGTTCGCGCCCTGGCCGTAGAACGGGACGATCGCGTGCGCGGCGTCGCCGATCAGCGCCGTCCGTCCGTGCGCCTGCCACGGCAGGGTGTGCACGGTCCCGAGCACGCCGACCGGGTTGTTCAGGTAGTCGCCGACCAGATCCGGTGCCAACGGCAACAGATCCGGGTAGTGCTCGCGGAAGTGCGCCTCGATCCCGGCGGCGTCGGTGAGCGCGTCGAAGGAGCCGGCCGGCCAGAACAACGTGCAGGTGAACGACTTGTCCGGGTTCGGCAGCGCGATCATCATCGAGGTCCCGCGCGGCCAGATGTGCAGGGCGCCCGGGTCCAGCGCGAAGTCCTCGCCGGCGGCCGGGATCGACAACTCCTTGTACCCGTAGTCCAGGAAGTCCACGTCCTCGGCAACGATGCCCTCGGCGAGCAGTTGCTCGCGGACCGCGGAGCCCGCGCCATCGGCGCCCAGTACGACGTCTGCCTCGGTCGCCACCTTTCCCGACGGCGTCGCGAACACCATCCGTCCGGCGGCCGAATCGAGCTCGACCAGCCGATGCTCGAAGACCACCGACACGCCGGGAGCGGCCGCGGCCGCCGACAACAGGGCGTTGTTCAGCGCGCCGCGGCGGATCGAGTTGATCGCCCGGTCGCCGTCGGCGGAGTACTGCTGGAAGTCCAGTGGCCCGTCGACCGGATGGATCATCCGGCCCTTCATCGGGAGCGCGTCCGCCATCACCTGGTCGACCAGCCCGATCCGCCGCAGCGCGTCCAGCCCGCGTTCGGAGATGGCCAGGTTGATGGACCGGCCGCGCTCGGCGGCCCCGGTCCGCGGGTCCGGTCGGCGCTCGTACAGCGTCACGTCCAGGCCGCGCCGGGCCAGGAAGCAGGCGAGCAGGCTCCCGGTCAGCCCGGCTCCGACGATCGCGATCTTCACTCGGGCTCCACCTGGGTCAGTGCCGACGCCGCGCGCCAGCAGTCGTGGTACGTCGAGTACAGGGGCACCGGGGCGAGCCGCAGTACATCGGGCTCGCGGGAGTCCGCGATCACGCCGTACTCGAACCGAAGCCGCTTCGCCAGCGCACCGGCCGTCATTGCAGCACCGATCCGCAACGACAGCTGTGCGCCGCGCCGCGCGGGGTCGGTCGGCGTGATCACCCGCCCGATCGTCACCTCGGCCAGCAGCTTCTCCAGGTACGCCGTGAGCCGCAGACTGCGCTCGCGCAACTCGGCCATGCCGACCCGGTCGAAGAGCTCCAGCGAGGTCCGGACCGGGCTCATCGAGAAGATCGGCGGGTTCGAGACCTGCCAGGCGTCCGCGGACGCGGGCGGGCGCGCCTCCGGGGCCATCTCGAACCGTGTCGATGGGTCGGTGCTCCACCACCCCTCGAACCGCGGCAGGTCGCCGGCGAGGTGGCGCTCGTGCACGAAGGCGCCGGCCAGCGCGCCCGGCCCGGAGTTCAGGTACTTGTACGAGCACCAGGCAGCGAAGTCCACACCCCAGTCGTGCAACGACAGCGGGACGTTCCCGGCTGCATGCGCCAGGTCCCAGCCGACGACCGCGCCGGCCGCATGACCGGCCTTCGTGATCGTCGGGATGTCCATCAGCTCACCGGTCAGGTAGTTCACGCCGCCGAGCAGCACCAGGGCCACGTCGCCACCCAGTTGCTCGACGACGTCCGCCGTACGCAGGGTGTCCTCGCCGGGGCGGGGCCGGAGGCGGATGATCGCGTCGTCGGCGTCGTGGGAGTGGAAACGGGCCTGGGAGCGGACCGCGTAGCTGTCGGACGGGAAGGCCGAGTCCTCGATCACGATCCGGTGCCGCGACTTGGTCGGCCGGTAGAACGAGACCATCAGCAGGTGCAGGTTGACCGTCAGCGAGTTCATCACGACGGTCTCGCTCGGCAGCGCACCGACCAGGCGCGCCGCCGGGCCGGTCAGCAGCTCGTGATACGGCAGCCACGGCCGGTCCGCGTCGAGGTGCCCCTCGACGCCCAGCGCGGCCCATGAGTCCAGGTCCTCGAGCAGCTCGGTCCGGGTCGCCTTCGGACGCAGGCCGAGCGAGTTCCCGGCGAAGTAGGCGACCTCCGGGTAGTCGCCGCCCTGGGCCGGAGGTACGTCGAAGAGGTCCCGGTGCCCGGGGTCCGCGGCATCGAGCTTCAGCGCCTCCTCCTCCAGCGCGCTCACGCCTCGGCGACCTCGTCCTTCGCCCGGGCCGGCTCGATCACCTGGCCCTTGCCGAGCACGGTCACGCCGCCCTTGGACACGGTGAAGCCGCGCTCACGGTCGTAGTCCGGGTCGACGCCGATCTCGACCCCGTCGGGGACCACCACGTTCTTGTCCAGGATGACGTTCTTCAGGACGGCGTTCGCGCCGATCCGGCAGTTGTCCATGATCACCGCGCGCTCGATGTGCGCGCCGGCGCTGACGATCACGTTGGACCCGAGCACCGAGTGCTCCACGGTCGCCCCGGTCACCACCGAGCCCTGGCAGACGATCGACTCGCCGACCGTCGCGTCGTCGGTGAACTTCGCGCCCGGCAGCTGCGGGTGCGAGGTGAAGATCGGCCAGTCGGAGTTGTAGAGGTTGAACACCGGCTGGATCGAGACCAGGTCCATGTGCGCCTCGTGGTAGGAGTCCAGCGACCCCACGTCCCGCCAGTACGAGCGGTCCCGGTCCAGCGCGCCCGGGACGTCGTTGTCCTTGAAGTCGTAGACCCCGGCCTTGCCCTCGGCAACCAGCATCGGGACGATGTCGCCGCCCATGTCGTGCCGCGACGCCGGGTTGGCCGCGTCCTTGCGCAGCGCCTCCACCAGCACGTCGGCGCTGAACACGTAGTTGCCCATCGACGCGAACGTCTCGTCCGGCGAGTCCGGCAGCCCGGGCGGGTCGGCCGGCTTCTCCAGGAACTCCTCGATGCTGTGGCCGTCCGGCCCGGTCTTGATCACGCCGAACTCGGTCGCCTCCACTCGCGGCACCCGGATCCCGGCCACGGTCACGCCGTTCCCGCGCTCCAGGTGCGCCGCGACCATCTGGGAGGCGTCCATCCGGTACACGTGGTCGGCGCCGAACACCACGATGATGTCGGGTTTGTGGTCGTTGATCAGGTTCATCGACTGGTAGATCGCGTCCGCGCTGCCCTGGTACCACTGCGGGCCGAGCCGCTGCTGGGCCGGGACGCAGGTGACGAAGTTGCCGAGCAGGGTCGACAATCGCCAGGTCAGCGTGACGTGCCGGTCCAGCGAGTGCGACTTGTACTGGGTCAGCACGCACAGGTTGCGATACCCGGCGTTCGCAAGATTCGACAGCACGAAGTCGATCAGCCGGTAACTGCCGCCGAACGGCACGGCCGGTTTGGCCCGGTCGGCCGTCAGCGGCATCAGCCGCTTCCCCTCGCCACCTGCCAGGACGATTCCGAGAACTTTGGGCGCCTTTGCCATGTCCGCACCTTAGTCCGGGATCCCCCGGGGCATAAGGTGCTTGCGAGTGTCGCGACACTGTGGAGATGCCAATGCTCATCGTGCCGACCGTCGCCGTTCACCGCTCGTTCCTGGCCACCTGGGACGAGCTGGGGCCGGAGCAGGAGCGCTGGATGGGCGCGAAGTCGATCGCCGACGACGACGAGGAGTGGACCCGGGAGCAGGCGGCGGACCCGGCCGAGTTCCGCCGGCTGGTCGAGGCGATCAAGGCCGAGGCGGACCCGGCGACCGAGCTGCCGCCGGGCATCGTGCACCAGACCGTGCTCTGGTACGTCGACGGCGACGAGTTCCTGGGCCGGCTGTCGATCCGGCACTGGTTGACCCCGCCGCTGCTCGAGGTGGCCGGCCACATCGGGTACTGCGTCCGCCCGTCGGCCCGGCGCCGCGGCCACGCGACCCAGATGCTGGTCCAGTCCCTCCCCCTCGCCGCCAACCTCGGCATCGACCCGGCCCTGGTCACCTGCGACACGAACAACGTCGGCTCCCGGCGCGTGATCGAGGCCGCCGGCGGCGAACTGGAAGACGAGCGACACGGAAAGCTGCGTTTCTGGGTACCGACACATCTGGCCTGATGTCCTAGGGCATGTCTGCCGGTCCCGCGCAGTCGCGAGCAGGTGCTCGGTGCGGTAGCTCGGTGTGCTGGAGCGAAGGCCTCGATGTGGTGCCATCGTGGCCTTTGCTCCAGTGCAGCGAGGTGCCGTGCCGAGTGCCGCGCAGCACGCGCGGGACCGGCAGACATGCTCTAGGGTCGGCTGCATGAAGGTGGCGATCCTGACGCGTGAGTTTCCTCCGGACGTGTACGGCGGGGCGGGGGTGCACGTGGACTTTCTGGTCCGCGAGCTGCGCCGGCTGCTCGACGTGGACGTGCACTGCATGGGCGAGCCCCGGCTGGGCGCGACCGCGCACTCCGAGGAGGACGCGCGGATGCCGGACGCGAACGCGGCGCTCCGCATCCTGTCCACGGACCTGACCATGACGGCCGCGGTCGCTGACTCGCAGCTCGTGCACTCCCACACCTGGTACGCCAACATGGCCGGCCACTGGGCCAAGCTCCTGTACGGCGTCCCGCACGTGGTGACCGCGCACTCGCTGGAGCCCCGCCGACCGTGGAAGGCCGAGCAGCTCGGCGGCGGCTACGCCCTGTCCAGCTGGGCCGAGCGTACGGCGTACGAGGCCGCCGACGCCGTGGTCGCGGTCAGTCGCGGGATGCGGGACGACGTACTGGACTGCTACCCGGCGATCGACCCCGACAAGGTGCACGTCATCTCGAACGGCATCGACGCCGACTTCTACCGCCCCGACCCGTCCACGAGCGTGCTGGAGCGGCTCGGAGTCGACCTGAATCGCCCGTACGTGACGTTCGTCGGCCGGATCACCCGGCAGAAGGGCGTCCCGCACCTGCTCCGGGCCGGTCTGCGACTGGACCCGTCGGTCCAGCTGGTGCTGCTCGCCGGGGCGGCCGACACGGTCGAGCTGAAGGCGGAGACCGACGCCTTGATCGACGACCTGAAGGCGGCCCGGGACGGGGTGTTCGTGGTCTCCGAGATGCTGCCGCGCGAGGACGTCCGGCAGGTGCTGACGCACGCGCTGGCGTTCTGCTGCCCGTCGATCTACGAGCCGCTCGGCATCGTCAACCTGGAGGCGATGGCGTGTGAGACCGCCGTCGTCGCGAGCGCGGTCGGCGGCATCCCCGAGGTCGTCGACGACGGCGTCACCGGCACCCTGGTCCCGTACGACGAGAACGACATCGACGCCTTCGAACGCGGCCTCGCCGCCGGAATCAACGACCTGATCGACAACCCCACCAAGGCCTCGGCCATGGGCAAGGCCGGCCGCGAACGTGCGGTCTCCGAGTTCGGCTGGGACGCCGTCGCCGACCGGACCGTCACGCTCTACAACACGCTCTTGGGCTAGTCACCCGACGATCAAGCCGTCCCAGGACCAGCGGGGGATCGACAGGTCGGCCGGGACCTCATCGGCTGACGCGTGGTACTCCGACATCGCGACCGTCGTCGCCCAGGCGAAGTAGTCGTGCAGTACGGCGCGCAGCCGCTCGTCCGCATCCAGTCCCGTGTCGGTCAGGGCCTGGTCGAAACAGGCAATCGCCCGCCGATCCATCTCCTCGTGCGGCCCGTTCCCACTGTGCAACCGGACGACGTACGACTCGTCGCCGTACGCCTCGCTGTACTCCGGCGGCCCACCCAACGCCTCACCCCAGTACGCCGCCAACCGCTCACTGTGCTCCGGATTAAACCCATGGCTGAACGCATGACTCACCACCTCATCAGCCATCACCCGCGCATGCCACGCCTCCGCCAGCCGCAACATCCCCGGCCCCCCACCCAAAGCCTCGAACACCGTCACCATGCCCCACCTTCTACACCCCACCCCCACCCCAACACCACGCCTACATGAACTCGTTCAGGAGCTGTGAACGGCGGCCAGGCGCTGTTGAAGAGCCGCTCCGCAGCGGCAGCTCTCGTCGTCGCAGAGGAGAGCCGCCGGGTCGGCGGCGATCAGGCGGGTTGTGCAGGCCAGGATGTCCTCGACAGCGATCAGGCGGGCGCGGCAGTTGCCGATTCGCACCTCGCGCGTGTGCGGTCGCAGCTCGGGCTCGATCTCGTCGAAGCGGTGGCTCTCGCCGGAGACGTTCGACAACTCCATCCACGCGCCGGGTCCCGCCTTGGCGTATCGGTAGAACAGCGAACGGCCCAGGTGCTGCTCGGCGAGGTGGATCGTGGTGTTCGACGTATGACCGACGCCGAGCAGCAGGACATGGCCACCACCCAGCTCGGCGAGAGCCTCGATCGGCCCGAGCGGCCAGTCCAGCCGCTGAGCCTCGATCAGCTCTCGCGCATGCGCCCCGACCGCAAGGAAGGAGAACAGCGGGTGCGTACCCCGCTCGTGCTCAAACCCCACCCGCAACGCCTCGGGAATCCGTCCCAGCCACCCGTCGACCGGCAGATCCGGCGTGAACGGGACCGCCTTCCCGACCGCCTCATCGAACGCTGCCCAGGTCTCCGCGTTGTAGTACGCGTTATGCGGCCGAACCAGCCCCGGCGGAGCCGGCAAGCCAGTGAGATCCCAACTACCGCCGACCATCATCACGGTCCCGCAGGTCCCGACCAGCGCCCGGCAGATGGCGTCAGCCCCACCGTCAACCCACCCCAACGACCGCAACGAAGCATGCACCAGCACCGCCGACCCCGAATCCAGCCCCAACCCTGCAAGGCCTTCCGCAATGTCAGCTTCCGTGACAACCCCGGTGTCGGTCATAGCACCCGCGATGAAACCACCCACGCCTCCCCAAGTCCACGGAGTTTCCCACCCGTGGACGACCTCTGGTGGGCTGACCCACCACAGTGTGGGTCAGCATCCCGGACTCTGGTTGGCCAACCACACTTCGGTGGGTCAGCCAGCAACCTGCAGGCGCCGGGACCGGTCGAACGCCTGGCGGATGCGCATCGCCGTACGCGCCGGGTGCGCCAGATCGGCCCAGGTGATCCTCACGACCTCCAACCCGAGCGCACGCAGCCGGTCCTCCCGGGCCTTCTCGCGGATCAGGGCATCCCGCGAGCCGTCGGGATACTTCACCAAGCCGTCGAACTCGACGACCGTCTTGTGATCAGGAAAGTAGAAGTCGACGCGACCGATGAAGCCGTCGTCGTCCCTGAACACCGCTTGCAGAACTGGCGCGGGAAGCCCTTCGTTGCGCATCAGCACCCGCAGCCGGGATTCACCGACAGATTCGGCGAGCGGGTCGGCGAAGGCCAACGCCGATCGGATCGTCGGGCCACCCGGCCAGTACTCGGTCACCTCGAGCAGGCGGCTCAGATCATCATCGCTCACTTCGGGACGCCGCAAGGCCGCGTCAGCGCTGACCACCGCTGCCTCGAACGACGCGCGAGCGGCTGTTTCGACCAGGGCACGCGCGATCGATGTCACGGACACCCCGTCCACCCGGGTCACATCCGGGCAACTGAGCTCTCCGCGATGGTGCCTGACTCCAGCCTTCACCCCGCTACGCCCGCTCATCCGGGTCAGCTGAACCTCGGCGAGATCAGCGAGCCACACCGGTACGCCGTGCATGGCCAGGGCCGAGTGATGGCTCACCACCGCTGAGTTCGGCCGCATCGAGTTCACCGCGGCGTGAACCAGCCGGCGATGACGGATGACCGGTCGATCCCACGGCGCCCAACCGCTGAGATCGACCCTTTCGGCGTACTGGCCAAAGCGCAACCGCTCCCACCGGCCATCGGCCAGGCGCTCGCGAATCTGCTCGTTGGTGTATCCCGCCTCCCTCGCCTGGCCGGTGCTGACGACGCCGCCTTGCCCGCTCGCAATCCGCTTCAGTTCCGGGTTCACCGAACCAGCATCCGCCTCCGGTCACTCCTCCGCCTCCCCATTCCCCGTCTTGTGGATAACCCTCTGGTTGGCTTACCCACCCGAGGGTGGGTTGGCCAACCGGATTCCGGAGTGCGAACCCACACCCGGGTGGGTCAGCCAACCAGAGGCGCCGGGTGGGTGGGGGGTCAGCTGATGCCGGCGGTGGGGGTGGGGGAGGTTAGCCAGGTGGTGAGGAGGCGGGCGCCGGCTCCGGTGGCGCCGGGGGTGTATTCGAGGCGGTCGGCCGGGGATTCGGCGATCGAGGAGAGGTCGAGGTGCGCCCAGGGGATGTCGCCGGCGAAGGCCTTCAGGAACAAGGCGGCCGTGATCGAGCCCGGCCCCTTCGAGCTGTTGACGGAGTCCGCGATCGGGGTCGCGATCAGCTCCTGGTACTCCGGCGCCAGCGGCATCCGCCACAGTTCCTCACCCGAGACCCGTCCAGCATCAGCCAGGTTGTCGGCCAAGGCGTCGTCAGTCGCGAACATCCCGCCGTACAGCATCGACCCGAGCGACACCTTGATCGCCCCCGTCAGGGTCGCGATGTCGACGATCACGTCCGGCTCGAGCTCCTTGACCGCATAAGCGAGCCCGTCAGCCAGCACGAGACGCCCCTCGGCGTCAGTGTTCTTCACCTCGGTAGTGCGCCCGCCGTAGTGCCGGATCACGTCGTCCGGCCGGTACGCCGTACCAGACGGCATGTTCTCCGCAGCGCAAATCAAACCAGTCACCCGCACCTGAGCGCCAAGCTCCCGCAAAGCGGACAACGTGGCGATCACAGACCCGCCGCCAGTCATGTCCCGCTTCATCGACACCATGCTCTCGCGCGGCTTCAGCGACAGACCACCGGTGTCGTACGTGATCCCCTTGCCAACGAGTACGACGTACGGCGTGTCGTCGTCCGCGCCGACCGGCACATAGTCGAGCCGAATGAACCGCGGCGGCCGAGTAGACCCCTTGCCAACAGCGAGGATCCCCCCGAACCCATCCGCAGCCAACTGCTTCTCGTCCCAAACGGTCACCTCGAGACCGGACTCAGCCGCCAGTTCAGTCGCACGCGCGGCCAGCCACGCCGGATCCTTCTCGTTCGACGGCGTGGTGGCGAACTGCCGCGCCAGCCACCCGGTACGACCGATCACCGCACCACGGTCGAGCTCGATCTGCCGATCGTCGTCGGACCCGTCGGTGACGGTCACCCGCGCCACCACCGGCTTCCCCGGATCGACCGTCTTCTGGGTGTACGAGAAGGACCCCAGTACGACGCCCTCCGCAAACGCCTGCAGCACCGCATCATCGATGCCGTCGGCAACTATCGTGGTGAGGTCGTCCTTGCCGCGGCCGAATCTCGCGATCGCGGCTCCGGCGTGTCGCACGTCCTTGGCGCTGCCGTCACCGGCCCCGACCAGCAGGATCTCGGTCACCTCACCGGTCAGCAGCGGGTACGACGCGGTCGCGCCGGCGGTCGGGCTGAACCCGGTCGCCTGCTGCACCTCCAGCAATCGGCTCAGGTCCACGCCGAGGCGTTCGCCGGCGTCCTTCGCGGCGGAGGGCAGGCCGCTGTCGCCGACCACGATCACCCAGGTCGAGGCGCCGTGCAGCGGCAGGCCGGGCTGCCACGCCACGACCGGAAGGGTGGGGAACGCGAACTTGCTGCTGCGGCGAGCCACTAGGAGGACCTCACTGTTTGATCAAAAATTGTCGGAAACGCCCGGCCAACCGTAACGACCCCGGCCGGTGCCACAAAAGGCACCCACCGGGGTCGTTGTAGATATGTCAAGGAGTGCGGGGCACCCCGGGGAGAGCGCTCAGCCGACAACGGCCTTGAGCGCGTTACCGAGCTCGGTCGCTTCGTCGGCATTCAGCTCGACGACGAGCCGACCGCCGCCCTCGAGCGGAACCCGCATCACGATCCCCCGCCCCTCCTTGGTGACCTCGAGCGGACCATCGCCCGTCCGCGGCTTCATCGCCGCCATGCGCGCACCCCTTCCCAGTGTCGGTGTTGAGCGACGACACCGCACTGGGTACCGTTCCCGGCGCGTGCGGTGATGCGCCGTCGGCGCGTATCGCAGTGTGTATCAGAACCCATTATTCCCGATCACAGGCCAGAGCCGCGCACCATACGGCAGACTCAGGCACGTGCACGCCCGTTCTGCCCTCTTCGACCTGTACGGCGACCACCTGCGCGCGCGAGGTGGTCGAGCCCCGGTCGCGGCCCTGGTCCGGCTGCTCGCGCCGCTCGGTGTCCACCCGCCCGCGGTGCGTACCGCGGTGTCGCGGATGGTCCGCCAGGCCTGGCTGGAGCCGGTCCGGATCGACGGCCAGCCGGGGTACGAGCTGACGTCCCGGGCGCGTCGCCGGCTGGACGACGCGGCCGCCCGGATCTACCGCACGCCGCCGGAGGGAGCCAGCGGCAACGGTTCCGGCAACGGCGCCGGCAGCTGGGACCGGCACTGGCACCTCGGCATCCTCCGGGAGGTCCCGAACGCCCGCCGCCGCGAGCAGCTGGCGAGCCAGCTCGCCTTCCTGGGTTGGGCTCCGCTGTCCGACGGCGCCTGGGTCGGACTGCGCAACGACGCCGAGGTGGACCAGATTCTCGGCGCCGAAGGGATCGCGGCGGACCGGTTCCGGGCCCCGGTCGACGACGGCGCAGTCGAGTTCGCTCGCCGGGTCTGGCGGCTGGACGAGCTCGGCGCGTCGTACGACGCCTGGCTGATCGAGGCGAAGGCGCTGGTCGAGGGCGCCGGCGACGACACCACCGACGAGCAGGCGTTCGCCGTACGGTCGGAACTGGTGCACGAGTGGCGCAAGTTCCTGTTCCGGGATCCGGGGTTGCCGGCCGAGTTGCTGCCGGCCGACTGGGCCGGGACGCGGGCGGCCGAGTTCTTCGATTTCCACGCCGAACGACTGAGCCCCGCGGCCGGGCGTTTCGTCGACGACTGCCTGACGCTGCACTGAATTTCCGTCACCGATTGTCAAGGAGCTGACCACGATGAGTGACTCCGTCACCTACACCGTGACCGACGGCGTAGCCACCATCACGCTGAACCGGCCGGACGCGATGAACGCGCTCGACACGCCGACCAAGGTCCTGCTCCGCGACAGCGTGCTGGCCGCCGCGGAGGACGACGCGGTCCGGGTCGTCGTGCTGACCGGGACCGGCCGGGCGTTCTGCGTGGGGCAGGACCTGAAGGAGCACATCGGGCTGCTCGAGGCGAACGACACGGCCGCGCTGTGGAGCACCGTCCCGGACCACTTCGCGCCGATCGCGCGGGCGCTGGCCGAGATGCCGAAGCCGGTGATCGCGGCGGTGAACGGCGTCGCCGCCGGCGCCGGCGCGTCGATGGCGTTCGCGTGCGACTTCCGGGTGCTGTCGGACGCGGCCGGATTCAATCTCGCCTTCACCGGGATCGCGCTGTCCTGCGACACCGGGATCTCGTGGACGCTCCCCCGGCTGATCGGGCAGGCGAAGGCGCTCGAGCTGCTCTACTTCCCGCGCACGGTGCGCGCCGACGAGGCGTTGACGCTCGGCCTGGCGACGAGCGTCGTACCGGCGGCCGAGTTCGAGGCAGCGGTCGGCGAGCTCGCGGCGAAGCTGGCGGCCGGGCCGACGGTCGCGTACGGCGCGGTGCGGCAGTCGGTCGGGTACTCGGCGACCCACACGCTGGCCGAGGCGCTGGTGTTCGAGGCCGGGAAGATGGAGCTCACCGGCGACACCGAGGACCACCGGAACGCGGTCGCCGCCTTCGTCGCCAAGCAGAAGCCGACGTTCAACGGCCGGTAGTCACCTGCAGCTGCGGGCTCAGGCTGTCCTCGCGCGCGAGCTCTTGTAATCGTTTACGTAACCGATTACAAACAGCTGTGTGAGGAAACTGATGCTGCCTGCCCTGACCGCCGCCCCCCTGGTCGGGAGCCGGGCCAGCTACTACGTCGACTCGGCCTACACCGGCGCAGACCCGGGCCGCCCGGTCGAGACGGCCTTCTTCGGCGATCTGGTGCCGCACATCGACGCGTCGTACCGAACGATCGCCGATCGCAACGGGCGTGCAGTGGCCGGGTACTCGATGGGCGGCGCGGGCGCACCGCGGTACGCACACGCGCACCCGGAGGTGTTCGGGGCGGCGATCGCGCTGAGCCCGGCGGTGTACTTCCCGCTGCCGCCGGCCGACTCGAGCGTGGAAGAACCCGAAGCCGGCCGACTACACCCACGACCTCGACTTCGAGGCGCACGTCGTGTTCAACCAGGCGGTCCGGGTGCCGAACCTGACCTCGGAGTTCCGCGTCGTCGACGGCGGGCACGACTGGGACGTCTGGGGGCCGACGTTCGAGGAGGGCGCGAAGTACATCTTCCAGTACGTCGGGAAGCCGCCCGCCGTCTCGATGAAGGCCGCAGTGACCGGTACGGCGGGTGAGGAACGCGCCGGCGGGATCGCGACTGATGCCTCGGGCAACGTTTACCAGGCCGTGGCGATCGAGGGGTCGCTGGACGGGGCGCCGTACGCGGGTGGAAAGGACGTCGCGCTGACCAAGTACGCGCCGGACGGGACGCGGGAGTGGACGCGTGCGATCGGGACAAGCGGGACGGAACGCGCGTACGGCGTGGCCGTCTCGGACGATCGGGTTGTCGTGACTGGCTACACCACCGGGAATCTCGACGGATCGCATGCGGGGAACACGACGGACGACGCGTTCGTCGTGCAGTACGACGCGACCGGGGATCAACGGTGGTTGAAGCAGTTCGGCGTACCGGGTGTGGCGGATCGAAGCTACTCGGTGGCCGTTGACGGGGACGCGATCTTCGTCAGCGGTTACACAAAGGGGTCGCTGGGCGGAACGAATGCCGGTGACAAGGATGTGTTCCTCGCGCGGCTGGACAGTGACGGGCAGCAGGTGTGGCTTCGGCAGGTCGGGAGCGCCCGCGAGGAGAAGGGCATGGCGGTCGCGGTGTCCGGTGGGTCGGTGTATCTGGCGGGGATGACGGCTGGTTCCTTGGGTACGCCGGCGGGCCGTGTGGACGGGTTCGTCACGCGCTTCTCGGTCGACGGTGCGCCGGCGTGGTTGAAGCAGTTCGGGACATCTGAGTCCGACGAGGCGTGGGGGCTCGCGCGCGATCCGGCTGGTGGGGTCTATCTGACGGGTTACACCGCTGGTTCCTTCTCCGGTGCGTTGGCGGGCGACAAGGACATCATCGTTGCTCGTGTCGACGGTGACGGCGTTCTGACCTGGCGGGACCAGTTCGGTACGACGGGCAACGACAAGGGCGCTGCGGTTGCCGTCGACGGATCAGGGGCTGTGTACGTCGCGGGGTTCACTGACGGTCTGACGAACACGGACGTGTTCCGCACGGTCTTCAGTTCGGCCGGCGAGAACACCGCGCCGTAACCGTTGGTGGGCCCCCCGACCGCTTTCCGGCCGGGCGAGTCACGGCCGGACAACCACCTGACAGCCGGGGAGCCCGGTGAATACCTCATCACGTTCTGCACCCGGAGCACAACTCGTTCAGCCGTTTGTGTTCCCCTTATTTTCAACATTTCTCGGTGCAAGATGCAGATGCACAAGCTAGCTGCACGTGCACCGAGTCAACGTGCACATTCCGGTTAGCGGGCTATGCCGGTCAGACCTCGCTCGTCAGCGTGCGATGCACGTCGACAGGTGGTCGTTGACTATCCCCGTCGCCTGCATCAGCGCATAAGCGGTGGTGGGACCAACGAACACGAAACCGTTCTTCTTAAGGGCCTTCGACATCGCAACGGACTCCGGGGTAGTGGCCGGTACGTCGGCCAGCGTCTTCGGCGCCTTGTGCTCGGCCGGCCGGAACGACCACAGCAGCTCGGTGAACTCCCCGTCGTCCAGCTCCAGCAGCGCCCGCGCGTTCGAGATGGTCGCGTTGATCTTCAGCCGGTTGCGGACGATGCCGGTATCGGCCATCAAGCGCTCGAAGTCGTCGGCGCCGTACTTGGCGATCACCGCCGGGTCGAAGTGCGCGAACGCGGCCCGGAAGTTCTCCCGCTTCCGCAGGATGGTGATCCACGACAGCCCGGACTGGAAGCCCTCCAACGTCATCCGCTCGAACAACCCGAGGTCGTCGCGGATCTCCTTGCCCCACTCCTTGTCGTGATACTCGACGTACTCCGGCGCCGATGTCGCCCACCCACACCGCGGCCGCCCGTCCGGCCCGATCACCGTCACCGCCCGACCTCCCGCGCCAGCCGCCGCAACGACATCCGCATCGTCATCTCGAGCACCACCCGCACCACTGGCCACACCGCAACCCCCACCTTCCCCAACGGCGGCACCACATCCTCCGACCAGGTAAACGTGCTCCCACCACTCCCTGGTGTGGCGCCGGCCGCTGGTGCGGGACTGATTGCGAACGTGCCGGTGCCGCGGACCACGGTGCCCAGGTGTTTCACTGTGCACTCGCGCGGCGGATCCCAGTGTGTGATGAACATGTGGTCAGTGAATCCCAAGGCACCGACAGAAGTCCGCGCCGCGACCCCACCGCCCACGCCGACGCCGCCGTTCTCCGTCCCCCAGACGCGCGTCAGCAACATCCACCGGGACTGCCGCTCCCAGTCGACCACCAGCTCCCAAGCCGCGTCCGCCCCCAACGGCAACACCACCGACGCCTCGGCATGACAGCTCCGCTCGGTGTTCATCCCCCGACCGTCTCAGCTGGGCCGCGGATAAACACCCTGCTCCGACCCCTGCTCGTACCCCGCCTCCGGAGCCCCACCCTGTCCCCCTGGACCAGCCGCCGCCTGCCCACCCTGCTGCCCCCCACCTTGCTGAGGCACCGAGTCCCCCTGCGCAGACCCCCCAGAGCCACCCTGGCCGGGCTGCTCCCCAACCTGCTGCGGACCCTGCTCAGCCTGGTAACCGCCTTGCTGCTGCGCCGGGTAGCCGCCCTGCTGGGGATGCTGGCTTGACTGCTCAGGGTTGGCGTAGCCGCCGTACTGCGGCGACTGGCCCTGGACCGGCCACTGAGGCGTAACCGGCTGCTGATCCGCCGGCGGCCAGAACTGCCAAGCCTCCTGAGCCGGGTCCTGCTGCGGCTGCTGCTGAGCAGGGTTCTGCTGCGACGGGTGCTCCTGCGTCTGCCGCTCGTACTCCTGCACTTGTTGCGGGTGCTCCTGAGGCCACTCCTGCTGCTGCGACGGGTGCTGGTGCAGCTGGTGCTCGTACTCCTGCATCTGTTGCGGGTACTGCTGCTCTCGGGTTGGGTAGTCCTCTTCCTGCTGCGAGTCCTGCTGGTCCGGTGTCGAGGACTGCTCGGGCTGGTGCTGGATGGGCGGGAGGGGGGTGTACGTCTGCTCGCTGGACGAGCTCTGAGGCTGCCACTGCGGGGTGGTCTCGTGGTCGTCGTACGCCTGGGCGGGCGGTTCCTGCGCGGCTGGCTGCTGCCACTGGGGCACCGGCTCCGGGAGCACCCACTGGGGCGCGGATGCCTGCGCGCTCTGCTGCTCAGCTTCCGGCTGCACGTCCTGCGATGGCGCCGCCGGGAACTCCTGCGTCACCTCGGCCGAGGGTGCCGCCTCAGCCTGCCCTGCGGCACGCTCACCGTCGCCGGGACCCGCCGCACGCTGCTGGTCTACGGAGTCGGCCGGTGTTGCTGGACGCTCGTTGGGAAACCACGGCTCGGGCTGCTGCGCGATGTACGGGTCCGACTGCGGCTGCGCGTAGACCGGAGATTCGTACGCCTCCTGCGAGGAGTAAGACTCGGGCTCCTGCGCGCCGTACGGCGACTCCGGCGGTTGCGGCGTAATCGCACGAGCCTCCGGCCCAGACGCGGAGTGCGCCTGTGGGGGCTCGTCCTGCGCGGGGCCGGACTGCGCGTGTGGTGCGTCGTCCTGGGTGGGCGTGGAGTGTGGCTGCGGGGGCTCGGGCTGAGTGGGCGCTGGGTGGGGTTGCGGGGCGTTGGCTTCGGGGGCTGATGGGGGCTCTTGGGGGGCGGGGGGTGTGTGGGGTGGAGTGGGTGGGGATTGGGCTTCTAGGAGGGCTCGGGCCTCTGCTTGGAGGCGTTCGTACTCGTCGGCCGCGGCGGAGGGTTCGGCTACCGGGACTTCCTGGGTGTCTGGCTCCGGGTCGTCGTCGGTCGGCTCGTGCGTGGCAGCCCCGGAAGGTGCGCCGCTGGCTTCGGGCCTGGCGGGTTCGGGGGCGGACGGCTGGGAGTTGGCCGGGGAGTCGGTCGGGGACTCGGTGGATGGGTCGGGGAAGTTGCCGCCGACCAAGATCGGCTTCTGGGTGCCGGTGTCGTCGAAGTCGGTTGCGTCGTAGTCGGGGTCCGAGGCGAAGCCGGGGCCGTCGACGATCGGCGAGACGGCACGCTCGAGGTCGGCGATGCGGCGGTCGCGTTCGGCGACCTCGCGGGCGACGCGTTCGAGGAGGGTGTCGACCTCGTCCATCCGATAGCCGCGCAGGCCGACGCCGAACCGGGCCGCCTCGATGTCCGTGGCGGTGAGCGCCTGCCGGGCCGGGACGCTGAGGTCGGGCCGGTCGTCGTACGCCGTACTCATGGCACCCCAACGACCCGAGGCCACGACTGCGACAGCCCCGATCAACAGCACCACGATCAGCCCGAAGAACCACATCACGGGACCGATCGTGCCATGCCGACGAAGTCACCCGCACAATCGGACACCGATTCGGCCCTCGGCGTAAGCAAGAAACAGCGGGAACCGGAGTCTCAGCTCCCGTCAGAGCCCAACCGGTGCGCCTCACGCCGCTCGCGCGCCTCCGGGCTGTCCGCCTCCGCCACGTCCCGGGCAGCCGCCGCAGCAGCTTCCTCGGCGGCCGCGTCCGCGAGCTCACCGGCCTTGACGATGTAGCTGATCGCCTCGTCCACGTCGTCGGTGACCACGAACATGTCCAGGTCGGCCGCCGAGATCTTCCCGTCCGCGAGCATCGTCTCGCGCAACCAGTCGACCAGCCCGCTCCAGTACGACGTACCGAACAGCACGACCGGGAACGACGTGACCTTCCGCGTCTGGGCCAGCGTGAGCGCCTCGAACAGCTCGTCCAGCGTGCCGAACCCGCCCGGCATCACCACGAACCCCTGGGCGTACTTCACGAACATGGTCTTGCGGGTGAAGAAGTAGCGGAAGTTCATCCCGATGTCGACCCACTCGTTCAGGCCGTTCTCGAAGGGCAGCTCGATGCCGAGCCCGACCGACACCCCTCCGGCCTCGGAGGCGCCCTTGTTCGCCGCCTCCATCACGCCCGGTCCGCCACCGGTGATCACCGCGTAGCCGGCGCCGACCAGCTTCCCGCCGAGCTCCTCCGCGGCGACGTACATGGGGTCGTCCGGCTTGGTCCGGGCCGATCCGAACACGCTGATCGCGGCCCCGAGCTCGGCCAGCATGCCGAACCCCTCGATGAACTCCGACTGGATCCGCAGCACCCGCCAGGGGTCGGTGTGCACCCAGTCGGACGGCCCGCGGCTGTCCAGCAGCCGCTGCTCCGAGGTCGACTGCTGCACCTGGTTGCGGCGCATCACCACCGGCCCGCGTTGCTGCTGGCCGATCGGACGGTCGGGGTGGATCGAGGGTTGTTCCATGCCTCCCAGATTAGTGCGGACAGTGACAACAGGCCCGCCGACGCGAGGCCTGCCACGAGGTGTACCTACGCCGTCAACCAGGCTCTCAGCCGCTGTTCACACTGCTCGATGTCCGCCTCGGGCACGAATTCGTCCTGCTTGTGCGCATACAGCGGGTCACCGGGCCCGTAGTTCACCGCCGGCACGCCGAGCAGCGAGAACCGGGCCACATCGGTCCACCCGAACTTCGGCTGCGGCTCTCCTCCGACGACCTCCAGGAACGCCGACGCGGCCGGTCGCTCCAGCCCCGGCAACCCGCCCGGCGCCGAGTC
Organism: Kribbella sp. NPDC050124; assembly: GCF_044460355.1. Classification (NCBI taxonomy): domain Bacteria; kingdom Bacillati; phylum Actinomycetota; class Actinomycetes; order Propionibacteriales; family Kribbellaceae; genus Kribbella; species Kribbella sp. NPDC050124. The sequence continues at coordinate 194,617 of NZ_JBITJU010000010.1, read as the reverse complement.
CGTCACGACCAGGTCGAACCCCTCGAACACCTCCCGCAGGTGCGCCTCGGCCTCCGCCTCCGACCGGCTCGGCGCGAACCGGTAGTTGATCTCCACCGTGCACAGATCCGGTACGACGTTGCCCGCGACCCCACCGCGGATGCCGACCGCGTTCAGCCCCTCGCGGTACTCCAGACCGTCGATCGGCACCCGGCGTGGCTCGTACGCCGCCAGTCGCGCCAGGATCTCGCCCGCGGCGTGGATCGCGTTCGACCCCATCCAGGATCGGGCCGAGTGCGCCCGCTCGCCCCGGGTGGTGATCTCGACCCGCATGGTGCCCTGGCAGCCGGCCTCGACGACCGCGTTCGACGGCTCCATCACGACCGCGAAGACGCCCTCGAGCAGCTCCGGGTTCGACCGGGTCAGCTTGAACAGGCCGTTCCGCTCGGACTCGACCTCCTCGCAGTCGTAGAAGATGTAGCTGACGTCCCGGTTCGGCTCGGGCAGGGTCGCCGCCAGCCGCAGCCCGACCGCGAGACCGCCCTTCATGTCGCACGCGCCGAGCCCGTGGATCAGGCCGTCGGCGCGGCGCGCCGGGAGGTTGTCGTTGAGCGGCACGGTGTCGATGTGCCCGGCGACCACGATCCGCTCGTCCCGGCCGAGGTCGGTCCGGGCGACCACGGTGTTGCCGTGCCGGAACACCTTCAGGTGCGGGTACGCCGACAGCGCCTTCTCGATCTTGTCCGCGAGCTTCTCCTCGGTGCCGCTGACCGACGGCAGGTTGACCAGCGCCTCGCACAGGTCGGGGCCGGGCACGGACAGGTCGAGCTTCATCAGGATTCCTCTGCCGGTGGTAGGAACACGCAGAATTCGTTGCCCTCGGGGTCGGCGCAGACGTGCCAGCCGATCTCGTCGTCCTTGGGCCGCAGCAGTGTCGCACCCGCGTCCAGGACCGGCTGCAGCGCGGGCGCGGTGACGTCCCAGTGGATCCGGTTCTTCACCGACTTCGGCTCCGGCACCGGCACGAACACCCAGTACGGGAACGGCAGCCCGGGGACGTTCTCCAGCCAGTAGTACGGCCGGCCCGGTCGGCTGGAGAAGTCGCCGCCGGCCACGCCGGACCACCAGCGCGCCTGCGCCTCCGGGTCGACCGAGTCGACCACCAGCTCCAGCAGCCGGTACGCCGGGACGGTATCGCGAACGAAGCCGCAGAACTCACCGCCCTCCGGGTCCTCCATCACCGTCCAGTGCTGCTCGTCCGTGGCCGGCTCCTGAACGGTCGCGCCCTCCCGCAGCAGGTCCGCGATCGCGCCGGTCTGCACGTCCAGGTGGACCCGGTTCTTGACCGCCTTCGTCTCGGGGACCTGGCACATCCAGATGGTCTTCTGCGGTACGTCGCCGACCAGCACGTTCGGATTGTCGGCCGGTGAGGTCAGCCCGAGCACGCGGCCCCAGAACGCGACCATCGCGCTGGGGCACGACACGTCCACGCACAAGTCCTTGAACTGGGCCACGCTCATGGCGCCAACCCTAATCCGGACGACCGACAAACACCTGTTTGGTTAGGGTGACGACATGCGAGACATCCGGCCCGAGGTGCAGGCGGCTGCTCAACTCGTCAACGACACGGTGGCGACGGCGGACGAGGCGGTCGTCCGCGGCCCGTCAGGGCTGCCCGGGTGGTCCCGCGGCCACGTCGTCACGCACATCGCGAACTTCTCCGAGGCGATGACGCGGCAGGTCGACGAGGCGCTTCAGGGCCGCCTGATCGAGGTGTACGACGGTGGACGGCCGGCCCGCGATGCCGGGATCGAGGCCGGCGCGGGCCGCCCAGCGGCCGGGCTCGTCGAGCATCTCCGGGTGGCCACCGCCGCGCTGATCACCGCGTGGGACAAGGTCGGCGCCGACGACTGGGAACGCCCGATCCTGCACCGCAACAGCAACCTCGCCGCCGGGATCTACGCGACCTGGCGCGAGCTCGCCGTACACACCGTCGACCTGGATCTCGGACCGACCGCAGCCGGCTGGTCGGAGGCGTTCTGCCTCCACCTCCTCGACTTCCTCCGCCCCCGCACTCCCGAGGGCGTCCACCTCACCCTCCAACCCACCGACGGCCCCACCTGGACCAACGGCACCGGCCAAGAGGTAGCCCTGACCGGCAAACTGACGGACCTAACCGCCTGGTACGCCGGCCGCACGGCACCGGGCCCCATCGAGGGCCCGATGCCTGAACTCCTCCCCTGGCCCTAGCTCACGGTGAAGTCGTCGACCTGGATCCAGGTGTCTACGTTGGGGGCGTTGAAGCTGGCGTAGACGGTCAGTTCGTGGACGTTCGGTGGGACTGTGACAGTTACCTCGTGGTGGACGTAGCCGGTGCCGGCTCCGAAGGTCTTCGTCGCCAGGTCCTGGGTGCCTTGGCGGACGCCGAAGCGGCCCTGGTCGGCTGGGAGGGCGGCGGAGGCGTTGATCCAGGCGCCGAGGGTGTACGTCGTTCCCGGGTTGACGGGGATGGTTTGGTACAGGGCGCTCCAGCCGCTGCAGGTGCAGCGGATCCAGCCGTTGTTGGCGCCGGAGTGGGCGAAGCCGAGTCCACGGTCGACGCCGTTCGCCGCCGTACCCTCGAAGAGCCAGGCCGGTTTCCCACCACCTGTTCCCTCGAAGCCACCGTCCGCGAGCTGGGCGACGTACCGAACCGCCAACTCGGACACCGAGGTGTAGCTGCGCGTCCCACCAGGCAGACCGATCACCCGCACGCCATCGGTCTCCTGCACCGGGAAGGTGATCGTGTACGTCTTGTTGGCCCCCGCGGACGCGTCACCCGGATACGCCGGTGAGACCGTCTGCGCCCCGACCTCGACCCACGAGCCGTCGACCTTCACCTGCACCCGCGGCCGACCGGTGAAGTACCCACCCTCAGCCGACACCGCCCCCGACGTGAACTCAACCCGGTTGACCCGCTGACGAGAAGGCCACGTGTACCCCCACCACGACGCACCCTTCACCTCGTCGTCGAAGTCGGTCTCGCTTCCGGTGACCGCCCCGTCGTTCATCAAGGCGAGCGACCCCGACTGCGAAGACTTCGAGATCGCCACAGCCCCGGTCGACGGCGCCGCCAGGTTGGCGTCACCAGGCAAGTTGCCGGCTGAACCCGGCACGGACGGCGTCAGCACCAGCTTGCGCAGGTTGAAGTTGTAGACCGAGGTACCGATCCCGCCGCCACCACACGGGCAGACGTTCGCCTGCACGTACATCGTCTTTCCGTCCGGCTGGACGAACTTGGACGGGATGGTCACGCCGTACCCGCCGTACTTCGAGGTCGACCACGGGTACCCGCCGAAGTCCTTGCTGAGGAAGTGTTTCCACGGTCCCCACGGCGTCGGCGCCTCGTAGAACTCGAAGGTGTACTCCGTCCAGGACGTGTACACGTACCGCTTCTGCTTCTCCAGGTACGTGACGCCACCCTGGCTGATCACGCTCAGGTTCGACGCGTTCGTCCCGTACGTCTGCGCATACAGCCGCCGCTGGTCGGTCAGCACCGGCTTGCGGTCCGCGATCTCCGAGCTCCACCCGGATCCGGTGTAGAACCTCCACGCGTCCCGGTCCTGGACCTTGCCCTTCGGCACCCGCGCCAGGAACACGCTCTGCGGATCCGGGACGGTGTCGTCGAACGAGTCCCGCCAGTTCCCGTCCAGACCGTACGCGTACACGTACCCGTCCGGCGCCAGCGCGCCGCCCTTCCCGAAGTCGGCGAACCAGATCGTGGTGAACACGTGGTCGGCGAACATCGGCCGCCGCTTGTCCCACGTCCACGTCCGCCCGTGGTCGGTCGACTTCAGGATCGTCGCCGCCGGTACGTCGTTGAAGTCGAGAGCCAGATCCTGGACCGCCAGGTACAGCGTGTCGCCGACGCAGACCATCCCGGTCGGCTTCCGGTTGTACCCGCCACCGCTCCAGATCGACCCCACCTGGTCACCGCGCGAGATCGTCGCGCCGGCCAGATTCCCCGGCGATCCGCTCACCTCACTGACCGCGATGTCGGAGAAGTCCTGGTCGAGACTGAACCCCTTGCCGTCACCGTTCGCGGTGTACAGCTTGTCGTTACCCGCCCAGCACGACGGCCACAGATCGCCGTCGCTCGCGCTGGGCGTGCCCTTCGACTCGACCTGCGCCGTACCAATGTAATTGCTCGAAGCAACCACAGAGGCGGATTCCGAGGAGGAGTCCGTCACGAGCGCCGCCGAGCCGAAGACGAGCGGCAGCACGGCAAGCAAAGCCCCACGTTTCATCGCGCAGCCCTTCATTTGAGACCGGCCTTCACTTGAGACCGGTTGTCTTCATCGCGTCGACCAGACGGCGCTGGCCCGCGACGAACACCACGACGGTCGGGATGGCCGCGATCACGGCGGCCGCGAGGATGAGGTTCCACGCCGAGGCGTACTGCCCCTGCATGCCGGAGACGCCGAGCTGGATGACCCGCAGGTCCGGGTTCCGGGTGATGGTCAGCGGCCACAGGAAGGCGTTCCAGTTGGCCAGGAAGAACAGCACCGACAGCGAGGCGAGCACCGGTCGACTGAGCGGCAGGATGACGCTCCAGTACCGCCGCCAGTAGCCGCAGCCGTCCAGGTCGGCGGCCTCCTCCAGCTCACGCGGGATGTTCAGGTAGTACTGGCGAAGCAGGAAGATGCCGAACGCGTGGAAGATACTCGGCACGATCAGGCCGGCGTAGCTGTCCAGCAGGCCGAGTTGCTTGGCGACCAGGAACAGCGGCACCAGGATCACCGGCAGCGACACCAGCAGCGTCGACATGATGCCGGAGAAGATGATCCCGCGGCCGGGGAACCGCAGCCGGGCCAGCGCGTACGCCGCCATCGAGTGGAAGAACAGCGCCACCACGGTCACCACGATCGACACGATCGCGCTGTTCATCAGGAACGTCGGCATCGGGATCTTGAACAGGACGTACTGCAGGTTGTCCAGCGTCCACCGGGTCGGCCAGCCGAAGCTGAACACGTCCTCGACCGGTTTCAGCGCGCTGATCACGATCCACAGCAGCGGCGCCACCGCGATGATCGCCAGGACGTGAGCCAGGGCCGGGAGTACGAACCTACTCCTCATCGAACCGGCCTCCCTTCGTGAACGCGAACATCAGGCCGGTGCAGGCCACCAGGATCGCGACCACGACGGTGGTCAGCGCGGCGGCGTACCCCATGTTGTTGAAGGTGAAGGCCTGCTCGTAGATGTAGAGCACGACCGTGCTGGTGGCCCGGGCCGGACCGCCCTTGGTGAGGACGAAGACCAGATCGAACGCCTGCAGGCCGGTGACCGCGCCGATCGTCGAGTTCACCACGACGAAGAAGCTGGTCGGCCGCATCAACGGCCAGATCACGAACCGGAACCGTTGCCAGGTGCTCGCGCCGTCGATCTCGGCGGCGTCCTCGAGCTCCCTCGGCACGTCCTTGAGCCCGGCCAGCAGCACCAGCATCTGGTAGCCCATCACGAACCAGACGCTGATCACCACGTAGGTGCCGAGCGCAAGCGACGGGGTCCCGAGGAAGGACACGTCACTCAAGCCGAACGGCGCCAGCAGCTTCGAGAGCGCACCACGCTTGTCGACCAGCAGGAACTGCCAGATCAGGCCGACCACGACCAGGCTGACCACGTGCGGCAGGAAGAACGCCGACCGCACCCAGCCGATCCCGCGGAAGTGGTTGCGGACCAGCATCGCCAGCGCGAAGCTCACCACGAACGCGATCGGCACGAACGTGACGACGTACGTCGCAGTGACCTTGAGCGACGCCCAGAGCTGGTCGTCACCGGCCATCAGCTTGTAGTTGGCCAGACCGACGTACTGGTAGTTGCCGAAGCCGTCGACCTTGAAGAACGCGACCCCGAAGGCGAGCACCATCGGCAGCGCGACGAAGACCAGCAGACCGAGGGTGTCCGGCGCGAGGAAGGCGTACGCCGCCAGCGCCTCGCGCCGTTTCCTGGACATCCCGGTCTTGCCGCGCGCTGCCGAAGCCTTCACCAGGGGCTTCTCGGGCGGAGCAGTTGTGGTGACCATCAGCTGATGGGCGCGCCCTGGTAGGTCTTCAGGAACGTGTCGATCCGGGACGCCGCGTCGGCCGCCGCCTTCCCCGGGTCGGCCGCGTTCAGCTGGCAGGCCTGGATGGCGTCGGCGATCGGCTGGTACACCTCCGGTGGGAACCGCGGCTCCGGCTTGCCGGTCGGCGCGATCTCGCTGACGAACTTCTTCAGCACACCCTCGGCGAAGGCGCCCTTGGCGTCCGCGGCCTCCTGCACCGACTTGCGCGGCGGCACGTTCGTCTTCACCACGGTGTTCCACTGCCGCTGCCGTTCGATGCCCGCGGCATCGGTCGAGCCGAGCGCCCAGGCGATGAACTTGGCCGCCGCCTCCGGGTTCTTGCCCTTGGCGTTGGCGACGAACGCCCAGCCGCCGAGGTCCGTGGCCGGCTTCCCGCCGTCCGGCGTCGGGTGCGGGATGATGCCGTACTTGAAGTTCTTCGCCTTCGCGCGCATGTCCGCGACCGCCCAGATGCCGCTCTGCTGCATCGCGGCCGCGCCGGATCCGAGGTTCGACACCACGTCGCCACCACCGTCACCGAGCGCCTTGCGCGGCGCCACCTTGTTCTTGATGGTGTCCTGCCAGAACTTCAGCGCCTGTACGGCGGCCGGCGAGTCGAACGCGACCTTGCCGTCCTTGATCGGAGTGCCGTCGCCCTGCCAGAGGAACGGGTACCAGGTGAAGTTCTGGTAGTAACCGGGCAGCGTCTCGAACATCACGCCGTACCGGTCCTTGCCGGTCAGTTTCTGGGCGACCGCGAGGGTCTGGTCCCAGGTCTTCGGCAGGTCCGCCTCGGACAGCCCGGCCTTCTCGAACGCGGTCTCGCTGTAGTACATCGCGAGCGGCTCGATCTCCATCGGCAGGCCGTACACCTTGCCGTCGACGCTGCGCGCCTCGAGCAGACCGGGCAGGTAGTCCGCCTTGGACTCGTCCGACAAGGCGGATCCGAGGTCCTGCAGGACGCCGCCGTTGTAGTAGCGCAAGAAGTCACCCGGGCTGATCAGGAAGATGTCCGGGCCCTGCCCCGACTGGAAGGCGGTCTGCAGCGTGGTCCCGTTCAGGTAGTCCTTGCCGGGGATGTAGCGCAGCTTGACCTTGACGTCGTTGTTCTTGTTCCACTCCTCGACGACGGAGACGAACCATTTGCTCTGCGGACCCTGATCGTCGGACGGTCCGTAGAAGTTCCAGAACGACATCTCCTTGGCGTTGCCGCCGGACTCGTCACCACCGCAGGCGGTCAGCAGCGGTACGCCGGCCGCCGAGGCAGCCAGGGCGCCGAGTCCGCCGCGCAGGATCGTGCGCCGGCTGACCGGCGTGGCAGGGAAGGATGTTGCGGCCATCAGTGCTCCAGGGGGTGTGTCGTACGGCCGACCGTGTGAAACGGTTTTTCGGGGCAATCGATTTCTCGCAATCTACGAGTGACGACCTGGCCGGTCAAGGGCCGAGCCGGTCTCGATGTGATCGAACCGGCCGTTTTCCTCGTGCAGGTGAGGGTTTCGACCTGGGTGCAGACGTTGACACTGCCCGATCCCGCTGCCTACTCTGCGGAAATCGATTTCTGAGACGAGAGGGCTTCGGGATGCCAGTTGTGCCGAACCGTGGCGATGTCGAGGCGCCACGGGATCTGGTCGCGTTGGGGCTGCAGGCGGCGCGGAACGCGATCGAGACCGAGGCCGCGGCCGTGTCCGCGCTGGCGGACCGGCTGGACGGGGTCTTCCTGGACGTGCTGATCGCGGTCGCCGGCTGCGAGGGTCACCTGGTGGTGACCGGTCTCGGCAAGTCCGGGCTGGTCGGCCGCAAGATCGCCGCCACGCTGGCGAGCACGGGTACGCCGGCGACCTTCATCCACTCCGGCGACGCGCTGCACGGCGACTCGGGCGCGGTGACTTCTCGCGATCTCGTTCTCGCCCTGTCCGCGTCCGGCGAGACGGCGGAGGTGTGCGCGTTCGGCCGGATGCTGCGTGAGCGGGAGATCCCGGTGATCGCGATGACGGGCAACGAGGAGTCCACGCTGGCCCGGATCTCGACGTACACACTGGACACGATGGTGTTGCGCGAGGCGGATCCGTTGAATCTTGCCCCGACCGCGTCGACCACCGCGGCGCTCGCGATGGGTGACGCGCTGGCCTGCGCGCTCGTCGTACTGCGGGACTTCAGTCACCACGACTTCGCCCGGTTTCATCCATCGGGAGCACTCGGCCGGCGACTGCAGGGGGAAGACGCATGAGCTCGTACGACGTGTGCGTGCTCGGATCGTTCATGAAGGACCTGGTCGCCTCGGCCGAACGGCGGCCGTTGCCCGGGGAGACCTTGCACGGCACCGGGTTCGCCGAGTTCCTTGGCGGGAAGGGCGTCAACCAGGCGATCGCGGCGGCGCGGATGGGTGCGCGGACGGCGATCGTCGGGACGATCGGCGAGGACCGGTACGGCGAGGAGTTCCTCGAGCTGCTCGAGTCCGACGGCGTCGACACCTCGTGGGTCGTCCGGCACCCTTCGCTCGGAACCGGTGTCGGACTGCCGCTGGTCCTGCCGGACGGCGGCAACTCGATCATCATCGTGTCCCGCGCGAACGCGGCGATCACGGCTGCCGACGTCGAGGCTGCGGCGGACGTGCTGACGGACAGCGCCGTACTCAGCGTCCAACTGGAGCTCCCGGTCGAGGCGAGCCGAGCTGCCCTCCGGCTCGCCTCGACCGCGGGTGTCACCACGATCCTCACCCCGGCTCCGGTCAGTCCGGTCGATCGGCTGCTGGCGTCGTACGTCGACATCCTGGTGCCGAACGAGGTCGAGGCAGCCGCATTGACCGGGCTGGACTGCGACGACGAGTCGCAGGTGCCGATCATCGCCCGCAAGCTCGCGGACGAGTGGAATCTGCGTGGTTGCGTGGTCACGCTCGGGTCGCGTGGCGCCTTCGTGGTCGACCGCTCCTCGTCCTCTGCGGCGGTATGGATCGAGCCGCATCAGGTGGCGACAGTCGACACGGTCGGCGCCGGCGATGCGTTCTGCGGGTCCTTGGCCGCTTCACTCGCCGCGGGTGCTGAGCTGGTGGACGCCGTACGACTGGCGAATGCAGCGGGTGCTTTGTCGACCACAGTCAACGGAGCCGCCGACTCGGCCCCGGACCGCGCCGCCGCCCTCGCCCTGCTGGATGGCGCGGCCTTTCCAGTCGGTCCGTGAGATCCTTTTCCCCGGATCGGAGTTAGAGTGCGATCCAGACGATCTACTGGACTCCAGCGGGGAGCGGGCATGACGACGATCTACGACGTCGCGCGTAGATCCGGCGTGTCTCCGGCCACCGTCTCGCGGGTGCTGAGCGGTCGGCGCAACGTGGACCCGGAGCTGTCGGAGAAGGTGCGGGCTGCGGTGGCCGAGCTCGGCTACCGGCCGAACGGCGTGGCCAGAAACCTTCGCAAATCCAGAACGAACCTGTTGGCCGTTGTCATCTCCGACATCGAGAACCCGTTCTTCACCTCACTGGTCCGCGGTCTCGAGGACGTCGCGCAGACCGAGGGCTATCACGTCGTCTTGTGCAACTCCGATGAGGACCCGGCCAAGGAGGCCGCTTACGCTTCCGCCGTACTGACCGAACAGATGGCCGGCGTGGTGATCTCGCCGACCAGTACGGCGGACGGCGTACTGCAACTCGCGGACGCGAAACTCCCGATGGTGCTGATCGACCGCCGCGTCGACGGGGTCGAGGCCGACACCGTGCTGGTCGACAACGAGCACGGTGCGCACGAGGGCGTGAAACATCTGATCGACGGCGGCTACCGGCGGATCGCGTGCATCACCGGTCCGCGCAAGGTCAGCACGGCGATGGATCGATTGGCGGGCTATCGGTCGGCGCTGCGGGCCGGCGGGATCCGGTACGACAAGGATCTGGTCCGGCACGCGGACTTCCGCGAGGCCGGCGGGTACGCCGCGATGGAGAGCCTGCTCGAGCTCGCGGAACCACCCGAGGCCTTGTTCGTCACCAACAACCTGATGACGGTCGGCGCCCTCGAGTGCCTGGCCAAGAAGGGCGTCCGCGCCCCCGCCGACATCGCCGTCGTCGGCTTCGACGACATCCCGTGGGCCGACCTCGTCGTACCCAGCCTCACCACGGTCGCCCAACCGACGTACGAACTCGGCCGCACCGCCGGGTTGCTCCTGAAAGACCGCATCGCCTCCCCCGGCCGCCCGCCGTCCACCGTCACCCTCCGCACCGAGCTCCACATCCGCGCCACCTCGGCCCCGCGCAAAGCCCGCCGGAAGTAGAACCGGACCCGGGTTACCGTGGGCGGCGACCCGATGGGCCGACTACGACCGAGGAGACGGACATGGCGGTACAACTGTTTGCGGGCATCCCGGTGCGCGACTATGCCAGCGCCCTGGAGTGGTACAAGCGGTTGCTCGGTGCTGAACCCGCCTTCTACCCGAACGACATCGAGGCCGTGTGGCAGGTGGCCGAGAACCAGTACGTGTACATCATCCAGGACACCGACCGCGCCGGCGGAGCCGTCGGCATGATCTGGGTTGACGACCCGGCCGCCGAGGTGGCCCGAATCTCTGGCCAGGGCCTGGAGCCAGTCGACATCGAGAAGCACGACTCCGTCTGGAAATACGTCTTCCACGACCCCGACGGCAACGAAACCGGCATCGGCGGCCAAATCTCACCGCCCGAATAATCACCGTCCGCACGCCAGCGCGGCTGCGGTAGTCGCTGCCGTTGAGCACTTGGGGCGGCGGCCAGCTGGCAACTTCGGCCGGCTTCAATCGGCCGTAGTTCCCGCTGGTCCGGATCTCCTCGAGGACGGCAGGAACACCGAGCCGGACAAGCGGTTGGTAACCATCCCCGTCCGCGAAGGCGTTGCAGGTTCAACAGACCGCACACGTCAGCACAGATCACCTGGCCGCCGACCGGCGGATCGTCGTACAGGTTGACAGTGCGCGCCACCTTCACCGCGAATGCTCTTGCATTCGGCCAGGTACTCGATCAGCCCTGACAGGCTCCCGGGCTCCACCTCGTTGCAACGCCGCGAATCCTGTTCGTTCAACGCGTAGCCGCACCCGATGCACCGACTGCTGCAATGTGACAACCCCCGCGCGCATGCGACGTCAACGCCAAACATCGCCGCCGTCCCCACTGCACCCCGCCCCCAGAACGCACGCCGGCACCAGCCCCTCCGATCCAGCGAGCGTACGAACGCTTCAGATGTCGAGCCACCGCGAGCGGACCAATCCATCTCGTCAGCGTTGCCATCTGGAAACCGGCGAGGCTGTCATTCCCGTGCAGGTTCTGATGCCTAGCAGGCCTCAGAACCTGGTTCTGGTGCTCGGTGGGTGCCGGTCGGGTCGACGTGGAAGGCGAACCCGTTCGGGCTCGTCCATTCCAGCGTTCTGCGATCGAGACGGCGGACCTGCCAGCGGCCGTGGGTCTTGATCCGGTGTGGGAACCGGCGCAGCGGAACAAGATTGGTGGTACTGGTCTGCCCCGGCGGCCCGAGCGGGTCGTAGGGCTGGATGTGATCCAGGTCCATGGCCGGGTGCGTCTCGCGCGAACCGTACGGGAACAGCTCGACCGGGTGGGTGAGCCGGACCCGTTCACGGATCCGGTCGGGGATCTCGTAGGCGTCGACACTGACCGCGTCGTTGAGATCGATGACCGGCTTGACGGTGTACGGGCCGTGCCCGACCAGCCCGGCGAGCTGGGTCGCGAGCAGCGGGCCAATGCCCTCGGCGCGCAGCACCCCGGTCCCGGTGGCGAGGGTGTGGTCGGTGAGGTGCACGTAGACCTCGGTCTGCCCCGGCCGCGTCGCCCGGCCCGAGCCCGGGTCGGCATACGCATCCCGCCGGATCTGTGTGAGCCGGGCCTCCAGCACCCGCCGCGCCGCGGCATCCATCGGCTCCCCATCCACGGCGTCGTCGAGGCGCAGCCCCGGCTCGAACGGCTCCACCACCTCACCAAACGGCACGTCCAGCGGATCAGGCAGGTCGCTGTCGCCGGGGTACGGCGCATCGCGATCGGCCTCGTCCTCCAGCCCCGGCTCACCCCAGTCCACCAGCAGCCCGTCATCACCCGACCAGCCACCCCGGCCGTCACCACTCCGTCCACAACCACCACGCCCACCACGCCCACTGCGCCCAGCACGGCGCTCGGCAGTGCGTGCCGGCGCCGCGGCCGACGCCGCTGGCGGCTCGGCTGGCGGCTCGGCTGGCGGCTCGGCTGGCGGCGCGATGGTCGGAGCAGGAGCCAGGCCGACGGTCGTCGCCTCGCCGTCGATCACCGAGCCAACCGCCGATGCAATGCCGCGGCCGGTAGTCGGAGCTCCGCGATGGTCGGCGGTCGTCGTCTCGCTGTCGATCGCCGGGTCGGCCGCCTGCGCGCTGCCGCGACCGGTAGTCGGGGCTCGGCGTTGGTCGGTGGCCGTCACCTCGCTGTCCATCACCGAGCCAGCGGCGGGCGCGCTGCCGCGGCCGGAAGATGGGGCGCTGCGTTGATCAGTGGCCAGTGCGGCCGTCGAGGCGGCACCCCAGGCGGACGAGGTTCCGGGGGTTTGGGTGGTGCCCGACGCGGTGCTTTGGTTCGTGCCCGCGCCAGCGTCTGGGACGGTGCCCGGACCAGTCGAGGCGCCAGTTGTCTGGGCGCTGGGCGGCCTGGGGCTGTCGGGGCTTCGGTGGGTGGTGGTCGGGGTGGTGGGTGCGGCTGGTGGGTTGGTGTGGGTGGGCGGCGGTGGTTCGGGTGGGGTCGTGCCGGCCGTTGAAGGGGCGGCGGCCGGGGTGTTGGCGAGTAGTTGGTGGGCTTGGCGGAGGAGTTCTTCGGTGTAGCGGGGGTCGGCGATGATGCCGACCGCGTCGGCGCGGCGACGCTGCAGGGAGGCGGTGTCGCCGAGGATTTTGAGGGCTTCGGCGATGCTGGTGAGGCGGGCATCGAACCGGATTGCGGCGCCGGTGGCGGTGCGGATGTAGATCTTCTTGGTGCCGTGCTCGTCGCTACGGCCCAGATAGACGCCGCGTTCGCGGGCCTTCTCCTCGGCCTTGGCCCGGGCGGCCTCGGGGTCGGCGTGCTTCTTCGCGGCCTCGACGATCTTGTCCAGCCGGCCAGGAGTGAGCGAGTCGACGACGCGAGCGACGCGGCGGTCCACGGCGCCGGCGGCCTCGAGTGGCAGGTCGAGGCAGGCGGTGGCGATCTTGCGGGCTCGCCACGGGGTCGCCGCGCCGGCCTGGACGCGAGCCCAGGTGAAGGGGAGGCGGTGCCGCAGGGCCAGCGCCTGGCCGATGAAGTCGGCGGCCGCGCCCGGCGAGATGCCGAGCACCGCGCCGAACTCGGCCGGGGCGAACTCGGCGATCTCCGGGCAGCCGTCGCCGCCCAGGACGACGGCGCGTTCGCGGCCGTCGCGGGGGTGCCGGGTCGGGCGGGGTGTGCAGGCGTCGGGGTGGTGGTGGTCGGCGTAGAGCTGGGCGTGTTCGAGGAGGCGGGCGTCGAGGCGGTTGGCCTCGGCGCGGTGCGCGGCGGCCGATGCCAGCAGGTCGGCGGTCGCGAGGGTGGTGAGATCTCCTTCGAACATGTGTTCGATCTTATCGTGCTGCTCGCGGCCACACAAACTCAGCGAGGCTCATTTTTCCTTATCCACAAGGGGAAAGATCACATGTGAGCAGTTCCGTTGGTTCTGCGCGATTTGGCTGAGGCGGCATTAGTCCGGTGCGGCGTGGCGCGGCATGTGGCTCTCTCATCGGCAAGCTCGTGGGAGTCGTTGCTGAATGCAACGGTGGGACAGCGCTGACGGAGTACTGGTGTCATACGCGCATCGTGCCATCGAGCGGAGGCTTCGTTGGGTTCGCCTTCGGTCGATGGGATGCCGACCACGCTGGCTGGTGATAGCTGCCGCGGAGTGGTGTCCGTGCATATCCCGGGCCTGCCTGCTCAGTGGGTTCGCGTACTGCGCCGGTGCGTGCACACGCGGCCGGTGGTGGTCCGAGGAACTGCTGTCACGCGGCGGTGCGGTTCCGCCGCGATGCGGTTCAACTGTCACAACCGATCTGGTGGGCGCGCTTGACGTGAGCCCGCCAGCGGCGACGGCGGGGAAGGACAACCGCTGCCGCGAGCACAGTCACCGAGGCAGCCGCGCAGCGGTCTCATGTACTTCTAGCCAACCCCCAGACAGTGGCCGGCGCCAACGACGTCGACGCGGGACACCAGTGCGCGCATACCCGCCGCAGGCGGCCAAGGACAGCCGCCGCGTGGCAGTGTCCTTGTGGCGGCTGGCTTGTTTGGCGGTGGGGTTAGTGGAGGAGTTCTAGTTGGGTGAGGGGGGTGGGGGTGGTGGTTAGGCGGTAGTGGGTGAAGGGGGCGGGGGTGGGGATTTGGAAGGGGCGGGTTTGGTGGGGCCAGGGGAAGGTTTCGTTGTGGCGTTCGTCTAGGAGGGTCCAGGTCGTGCCGTCCGTGGAGGCTTCCAGGCGCCATGCGAGAGGTGAGGACGTGGTCTCGCCGGAGGTGAGGGTGTAGAAGGTGGCCAGGCCGGGTTCGGGGAGGGACCAGGTGACAGGGCTGTCCACGACCATGGAGGTAGTGGAGGTGTCGTCGAACAGCGGGTGGTCCTGGCGTGGGATGAGGTCGACCAATGGGGTCGGGATCGCGTCGTCGGTAGTCAGGGACGGCGGGGTGTCCAAGGTGGCCCAGTCCGATGGGGCCGGGCCGAGGATGAACTCGATGCGGCGGGCCGACCGGAGCTCAAGATCACTGATTGATGCTACCGGCAACTGCTTGCCGTCGACCAGAACGTCCTGCACGTAAGGGTGTTCGTGGTTCTCCGCAGTGATCTCGATCGGACTCCCACCGAGAGGCGTCACCACTACACGGGCGAACAGCGGCGAGCCGATCGCGTACTCCGGCGCCCCGACCCGGAGCGGATAGATGCCGAGGGCACCGAACAGGTACCACGCCGACATCTCGCCGTTGTCCTCGTCTCCCGGGTACCCCTGCCCGATCTGCTCCCCCACGAACAGCCGCTGCAGCACCTCACGGACGATCGCCTGCGTCTTGTGCGGCGTACCGGCGTAGTTGTACATCCACGCGATGTGGTGCGCCGGCTGGTTGCTGAAGCCGAACTGCCCCATCCGGACGGCCTGCGCCTCGAGCATCTCGTGGATGACGATCGAGTAGGTGCCCTTCTTCACCGCGAGCTCCGGCGTGGCGAAGAACTCGTCGAGCTTCGCCTCCAGCCCACGCGGCCCGCCGTACAGGTTGGCCAGGCCCCGAGGGTCGTGGGCGACGTGGAACGCGAAGTTCCAGCCGCAGGTCTCGGTGAAGTCGCCGCCCCACTCACACGGGTCGAACTCGTCCGGCGTCTTGGCGAACTGCCCGTCCGGCCGCCGCCCCTGGAAGAAGTCAATCGCCGGGTCGAACAGCAGCACGTAGTTCAGCGAGCGACGACGCAGGTACGACGCTTCCTCGCGCAAGCGGGCCCGTCGTTCGTCGGGCACGGACGGGTCGTCCGCCAGCCGCGAGGCCATCGCGGCCAGACCGAAGTCGTTGAGGTACGCCTCGAGCGCCCACGACACGCTTTCCTCGGTGTCGGTGCTGACGTAGCCGGCGAAGAAGCCGGTCTCCGCACCCTTGCGCCCCACCTCGGTCGCTGGGGAGGCGACAGTCGCGTTCCGCAGACCGGCGTCGTACGTCGCCAGTGGGTCAGGCAGCGGCACACCGCGCAGGTATGCGTCGGCGAAGGCGACGTCGGAGCTGGTGCCCGTCATGCAGTCGGCGTACCCCGGGGAGGACCAGCGGGCGATCCAGCCGCCGTCGCGGTACTGCTGGACGAAGCCGTCGACCAGTTCGGCCGCCAGCTCCGGGTACAGGAACGCGTAGGCGGGCCAGGCGGTGCGGTAGGTGTCCCAGAAGCCGCTGTTCACGTACATCTTGCCGGGCTTGACGACCGCGTTGGTCTCGCGGTTGGTCGCCGTACCTTCTACCGGAACCACAGGGCTCGCGTAGCGATATGAGGGCTGGTCGGAAGTGCCCGCGTTCTCGAAATGGGAGTTCGGGTAGAGGTTGAGGCGGTAGAGGCTGCCGTAGACCGTGCGCAGCTGCGGCTCGGTCGCACCCTCGGGCCGGATCACCTGCAGGCGCTCGTTCCAGGCGGCGTTGGCGGCCTGCCGGATGTCGTCGAAGGAGCGGTCGGCGAGTTCGAGCTCGAGGTTGTGCGCGGCCTGGTCGACGCCGATGAAGGACGTCGCGATCCGCAGGGTGACCTCGTCGATCGCCTCGAAGCTGACCGCACGGGCGTTGTCTCGGCCGCCGACCGTCGGACCGAAATCAGCGGGCGCATGCGAGAAGACGCCGTAGCAGTACATCCGGGTGCGCCCGAACTCCGAGCCGTTTTCGACCCAGCCGGTCAGCGCGGTTCCGTCGTACTCGAAGAAGCCGTGCTCGTCGATGGTGACGAAGATCAGGTGCCGTCCGGCGGCGTCCGCAGGGAAGGTGAAGCGGAAGATCGCGCCGTGGTCGGTCGGCGCGAGTTCGGCGCTGACGCCGTTCGCGAGCCGGACCGAGTAGAGATCCGGGCGGGCGATCTCGTCATCGTGGCTGAAGGCGGCGGCGCGGGCGGCCGGGTCGCCGAGCGGTTCGGCGGCTGCCACGGGCATGATCGACAGCTGGTCGCGGTCGCCCATCCACGGGCTCGGCTGGTGCGAGAAGCTCAGGCCCTGGAGCTCGGGGCGGTTGTCGGCGTTGTTGGCCCGGTGGTACTCGTACGGCCAGCGGTGGGTCGAGGCGTCCGTCACCGGGGTGAGGAAGTTGAAGCCGTTCGGCCAGGCGGTGATCGGCAGCGTGTTGCCGCGGGAGAAGTCGTGGCTGGCGTTGGTGCCGCGCCGGGTGTCGACGTACGCCGTCAGGTCCGAGCCGTCCAGTCGCGCCGGCGCCGGGCCCAGCTCCAGGTCGTCGATCCAGCCCTCGAACTCCGTGCCGGAGTCCGGCGCGTCGACAGTCAGGACCACCTGGTCGACGGTGCGCCCGGCGGCCGCGGTGAGGTCGACCTGGACGTCGTTCCACTGGTTCGCGTACAGGATCTTGGCCGTGCCCTGACCGGCGGCGTCGAACGGCATCCCGTACTGGTCCAGTACGCCGAGCTCCGACAGGCGGCCGCCGTCGGTGAAGACCAGGTCCACAGCGGCGTACGTCGCGGAGTACTCGAGCTGCACGTCGAGCTCCGGGTAGATGAGGTACCGCAGCCGGTCCCCCGGCCGCACCACGTGGTCACCTGCCTGGAGCGCAGCCTCCTGGCGACCGCCCGTCGTACCGGAGTACCGGGTCGCGTTGACGCTGCTGAAACCGACGCCGCTCGGGCTCGTCCGGCCGCCGACCGGACCTCCACCTGTCTCGATGATCACCTGCGCAATGCTACGTATCAGTGTGGGGGTGGGGGCGGCGTGTTCCCTGCTTGGACCCAGGCGACGTAGTCCCGGGCGATCTCGGTGTCGGCGCGGAGGGTCAGGCCGGCGGCGAGGGCACGGGAGTTGTCGAGCTGGAAGGTGCCGTCGTTGGAGCCGTCGTGTGGCAGGTGGAAGCGGTCCTCGGCCGGTGACCAGTCGATCGCGGGTGGATCGGGTACGACGGAACGCCAGGCGTCGGCCAAGTCCGCCATGGTGGTGGAGCGGCCGACCGCGTTGAACGGGCCCGGGATGCGGTTGACCGTGATGTGCAGCAGGAAGGCGGCCAGGTCGCGGGCGTCGACGTACTGGATGGGCTGGTTGGGGCGGGCGGCGCACCCGAGGGGCTTGCCGTGAGCGAGCGCCTCGCCCCAGTTGCCGAAGTCGGGGTTGTAGGGGCCGACGACGAACCCGGAGCGGACCGCTGAGGTGTGGTCGCCGAACTGGGCGTTGAGCAAGGACTCGCAGCGGACCTTGGAGGGGCCGTAGAGGTCCATGGTGAAGCGGTCCTCTGGCGCGCCGTCCGGCCACGGGAGCAACGCGGAGTCCTCCGTCATCCCGGGGGTGATCTTGCTGGCGTAGACCGCGATCGACGACATGTACGTGTAGTGGCCGGCGCGGTCCCGGAGCAGCTCGGCGGAGCGCCGTACGTCATGAACCAGGAAGCCGGACATGTCGATCACGCCGTCCCACTCCCCCGCCGCCAGTGCGCCCGGCTGGGACCGCGAGCCGCTCAGTCGACGGACTTCCGGAAACAGCGACGGGTTGGTGAGGCCGCGGTTGAAGAGGGTGACGTCGTGACCGTCGCGGAGTGCGGTCTCGACCACGTGGCGGCCGAGGTTCTTGGTGCCGCCGAGCACGAGGAGCTTCATGACAGTTGCGCCACCACGTCTTCCAGCTCGGTGAGCAGGCCGTCGATCCAGTTCTTGGACTCGGGGATCGTTCGCAGGCCCTCCTCGACGATGAAGCGCAGCGCGATGAGGTAGAAGCAGCCGCCGCCGACGAGCAGCTGCCGGTCGACCAGCGCCGGATCGGCACCGGTGGCTCCGAGGTAGCGGGCGACGATCGGTCCGCGGTCGTGGCCGAGGGCAACGGCATCGCGGATCAGCGTGTAGAGGTCGCTGAGGTGCGGCGCCAGGTAGGCGCCCGGCCAGTCGATCGCGGTCCAGCGCGTGCCGTCCGTCACCAGGTTCTTCGGCACGAAGTCGCCGTGCACGACCGCTGTCGGCGCGTCCCGGTGCAACGCGGCCAACGCCTCGGCCAGCGGCGCGAGGTCGAACTCGATCCGGCCGATCCGGTCCGCGAGCTCCTTCACCCGCTCCGCCGGAAACTCGCTCGCGCCGTCCACCGGTTGCCGGCGGATCGTCGCGAGGAGCTCGGCCGCGGCGGCGAACCCGTCGGCACTCGGCTCCTGCTCCAGCGTCACCCGCCCGACATCCGCCAGGATCATCACGCCCGCGTCGCCGTCGCGATGCTCGTGGATCAACCGAGGCGCCGGCAGACCAAGCGGTACGACGAACCGCTCGTAGGCACGCGCCTCGTCGGCTTGCCCGTCCGTCCCCCGCTTCGCAATCACACTCCGCAGCCCGAAAGACAGCCGCCAAACCTCCGACGACCCCCACTGCCTGAGCAGCTCCCCATGCAACGCCCCAACCGCGGGCGCCTCGGTCGCCTCCACCAAAGGACCAGCAACCACCTCAAGCCACCTCGGAAGCATCCGCCGAGTAGACCACACGCAGCAGCACCACCGCCCGCGATTAACCAGGCGGCAACGGAGGACCACAGAATGGCCTGGTTGGCAGGTACTTCGCGGGGTCTGGCAGGCTTTGGGGTATGAACGCCACGCATGCTTGGGGCTTTGGCCTCGCGACCGTCACTGCTGCCGGGTCTGTGCTCGATGTCTGGTTCCCGGCTCCTGAGCTCGGCACCAAGCCGGCGGACGCGAAGGCGCCGGCTGAGTTGATCGCCGCCGAGGGCAACGACGAGCTGCGGCAGGTACGGCGTGAGGTCGTGTCGGCCGAGGTCACGCTCGACGAGGCCCCGGACGGCAGCACCGCCGACGCTTACCTGCGCCTGCACCTGCTGTCGCACCGGCTGGTTCGCCCACACGGCGTGAACCTGGACGGCATCTTCGGCGCCCTGCCGAACAACGCGTGGACGTCGCTCGGCCCAGTCCCGGTCGACCAGATCGAGCAGGTCCGGCTGCGGGCGCGGGCGGCCGGGCAGTACCTGACCGTCACGAGTGTCGACAAATTCCCCCGGATGACGGACTACGTCGTACCGAGCGGGGTCCGGATCGGCGACGCGGACCGGGTCCGGCTCGGCGCGCACGTGGCCGCCGGGACGACCGTGATGCACGAGGGCTTCATCAACTTCAACGCCGGCACCCTCGGTACGTCGATGGTCGAAGGCCGGATCGTGGCCGGGGTCGTGGTGGACGACGGCAGCGACATCGGCGCGGGTTCCTCGATCATGGGCACGCTGTCCGGCGGCGGCACGCAGGTCGTGTCGATCGGCAAGCGCTGCCTGCTCGGCGCGAACGGCGGCACCGGGATCTCGCTCGGCGACGACTGCGTGGTCGAGGCCGGACTGTACGTGACGGCCGGCACCAAGGTCACCCTGCCGGACGGCAGCGTGGTGAAGGCGCGGGAGCTGTCCGGCCAGCCGGGCCTGCTGTACCTGCGCAACTCGGTCACCGGCGCCGTCGAGGCCCGGCCGCGCACAGGTGAGGGCATCACGCTGAACGAGGCTCTGCACGCCAACGCGTGAACCAGCGGCAGGTCCAGCGCGTCAACCACTTCGTGACCCATCGTCAGGAACCCCGGCCCCGCTCCCGAACGTTGGGAGCGGTATGCCGATAAAGCGGGGTGCCGTCATCGCCGTGGGCGCCATTGGTGCGCTCGCGCTGGCCGTCGGCGCCGCGATCAACTGGGTCGGTGACCAGGACCTCCCGTCGCTGCTGCCGCCGAAGGAGCAGTGCGAGGCCACGGTCAGCGGCGCGACCGTCGTACTAGACCTGGAGCAGGCTGAGAACGCCGCGCTCATCGCGGGAGTCGCCGTACGGCGGGGGCTGCCGGCGCGGGCGGCGACGATCGCGCTGGCGACGGCGTACCAGGAGTCGGGCCTGCGGAACCTGGCCCACGGCGACCGGGACTCACTTGGGCTGTTCCAGCAGCGGCCCTCCCAGGGCTGGGGTACGGCGGCCCAGGTGCGGGACCCGCATTACGCAGCGGGGAAGTTCTACGACGCGCTGGTGAAGATCAGGAACTACCAGACGCTCTCCGTGACGGTGGCGGCGGACCGGGTCCAGCGCAGCGCGTTCCCGAACGCATACGCGGATCACGAGGCCGATGCGCGGATCCTCGCCTCGGCGTTGACCGGGCAGTCGAAGGCTGTGTTCAGCTGCACCGTCGACCCCGACACGGTCGCTGCGGAGACGTTGGGCCGGAACGGGCTGACGCCGCGGGCGGACGCCGTACGGCGGGATCTGCTGGAGACGTTCGGGAAGCTGTCGACCGGCGGGTACGCGCCGGGCGGGATCCGGTCCGGGCACATGGAGGGCTCGGCGCACTACGAGGGCCGGGCGGTGGACGTGTTCGTGCGGCCGATCTCGGCGGCGAACACGACCAAGGGCTGGGCGATGGCGCAGTACCTGGTCGCCCGCGCGGAGCTGCTGAACATCCGCACCGTCATCTTCAGCGACAAGATCTGGACCGCCGGCCGTCGCTCCGACAGCGGCTGGCGCGACTACACCCCACCCGCCCGCTCCGGAGACCCCACGATCCTCCGCCACCTCGACCACGTCCACGTGGACGTCGTCGAGCAGTAGCCGCCCGCCAACAGGCGCGAGGCGGGGCACCACCGGCGCCCCGCCTCGCTCTGTAGCTGATTACTTACTCGTCGTGCTCCTGCGGCGGCAGGGCTGCGATGAACGGGTGGTCCTTGTCGATCTTGCCGAGCTTGGACGCGCCACCCGGGGAGCCGAGGTCGTTGAAGAAGTCGACGTTCGCCGTGTAGTAGTCCTTCCACTGCTCCGGCGTGTCGTCTTCGTAGTAGATCGCCTCGACCGGGCAGACCGGCTCGCAAGCTCCGCAGTCGACGCATTCGTCGGGGTGGATGTACAGCATCCGGTTGCCCTCGTAGATGCAGTCGACAGGGCATTCCTCGACACAGGCGAGGTCCTTCAGGTCAACACACGGCTGCGCGATGACGTAGGTCACTGCTACTCCTCCTATGACAGGCAAGCGCAGCGCTGGTCTTGGGGTGCTGCGATGCTGTGATGCAGGTATCTAGTATCACGGTAATACTTCGCCCACTCTGCCAGGAGTCCGCATCGTGTCAGGCTTCAGGGCCCGTGATATCGGCCACCGTGTCGTCGTCCGGCACCGGATCCCCGGTGGCCTGACCGACGTGATCGGTGTCCTCCAGTCCGGGGACCCGGAGGGCCTTGTCGTTCGGCACGCTGACAGCAGTCTGCACGAGATTCGTGTCAGCGATGTGACGGCGGCGAAAACGATCCCGGAGCTGCCGCTGCGGCCGGTCGACGTGGAGCAGCTGTTCCTGACCACCGCCCTCGGCCGGCCTGCGGTCGAGACGACGTACCTCGGGGAGTGGTTGCTGCGGGCATCGTCAGGCTGGACCGGCCGGGCCAACTCGCTGCTGCCCGCGGGCGACCCCGGGATGCCGGTGGCCGAGGCGCTCAAGCACGCTGAAGCCTTCTACGACGAGCGCGGACTGCCGCCGCTGGCGCTGGTCCGGCTCGGCAGCCCCGAGGAGGCGGAGTTCCGGTCCTGCGGGTGGATCGACGCCCGCCCCGGCCAGTCCGACGTACTGGTCATGCACACCACGCTCGACCACGTGAACGCTGCTCCGGCGTACGACGTACTGGTCGCGGAGCAACCCGATCCGGCCTGGTACGCGGCCGCCTTCGACGGGCCGGTGCCCGAGCCCGCCCCGACCGTGATGGAGGGCGCACCGAAGGCCGTGTTCGCCTCGATCACGGTGGACGGCAAGGCGGTGGCCGTCGGGCGGGGCTCGATGACCGGTCACTGGCTCGGTGTGGACGCGATCCGGGTGGACCCGTCGTACCGGCGCCGTGGCCTCGGTACGGCGCTCCTGCAGGGCCTGGCGCGGTGGTCAGGGCCGCTCGGTGGCCGCCGTACCTACCTCGAGGTCCTGGAGAAGAACACACCCGCCGTGACGGCCTACCAGCACCTCGGCTACCAGCCCGCCTACCGCTACCGCTATCTGACCAACCGCTAACCTCGGATCCCATGGCGGATCATGTGGCGGAGCGGCCTGAGTACGCGGGGGACTTTGAGGGGACGGTGCACGTCGAGTACACGCCGCACCCGGACGACGGGGTGGCGGACCCGGGCGAGATCGTCTGGACCTGGGTGCCGTTCGAGGAGGACCACAACCGGGGCAAGGACCGGCCGGTGCTGGTCGTCGGGTCGGACGGGCCGTGGCTGCTGGCGCTGATCCTGACCAGCAAGGACCACGACCGGGACGCCGCCGACGAAGCCCGCTGGGGCCGGGTCTGGCTGGACATCGGGGGCGGCGCGTGGGACCGCGACGGTCGCCGCAGCGAGGTGCGCCTGGACCGGGTGCTCCGGATCGACCCGGCCGAGGTACGGCGCGAAGGCGCGGTGATCGGCGAGGACCTGTTCAACCAGGTCGCCGCCGAGCTCCACAAACTGGGGGGTTAACCGGGCGGGCGGGTGGTCGTGGTCGGGTTGCCCGTGCCCGGCGGGGTGGTGGACGCCGGCGGTGGCGTCGTACCCGGCTTCGGGCCGCAGCGGATGTCATCGGCCGCGTTGTACTTCGTGGTGAACGACTCGGTCTTCGCCCGGACGCCGTTCTTCGAGAAGTACCGGTAGATCGTGATGTCGAAACCGGGGGTCGGAGCCTGCGGGCGGCAGTTCGCCTCGGTGCTGTACACAATCTTCGGAGCACGCGGGTTGGACCGCGCCGACTGCCCAGCCGTGATGTCCCACACCTTTGTGCCCCAGATGACCACTCGGATGCTGCCCGGGCTACCCGGCGTGGATGCCCTGAAGATCGTCTGCACCAGGAGCCCGTGCCCGGAGTCGTTCAGGAACTTCAGATCCACCGACGGCCAGGCGACCGTCGCCTCCCGGCCGACCGGGTAGCGCGGAATGTAGACACTGTGCGCCTTGTGCTCGACATCCTTCAGGCCGGCGAAGAACGCGGCGTTGAAGGTCGTGGTGGCCGACTGCGACACGCCACCGCCGAGGTCGAGGACGAACTTGCCGCCATTGATGATGTTGCCCTCGGTGAACCCGTTCTCCTTGGTCCGTTCGCCGACGATCTTGTTCAGGCTGAACGTGTCACCCGGCTTCAGCAGCGTGCCGTTGATCTTGCGCGCCGCGGTGCCGATGTTGACGTTGCGGTACGGCGCGTGCGGGAACTGGGTGGTGAAGTCCCCCATCTTCTCCTTGATCCCGAGCGCGGTCGCCGCCTCGGTGGTCAGCTTGGCCTTGGTCGGGGCCAGGCCGACCTGGGCCCGGCGCTCGCCGACCGGCTTGGGCAGCACCGACAGGATGGCCGGGCCGACCTTGGCCCGGTCCACGACCAAGCCCTCCACAGCGGGGATCACCTTCGGTCCGGCGCCGACGATTTGCACCGTGGCGTCTTTCGGCAGCGTCTCCAGCGCCTTGAACCGCTCCTGGAACAACGGCTCGAGGGTCTTCGCGTTCAGCGACGGGGTGATCTGGCCGTCCTTGACGCTCACCGCGAGCGCGGGTGCGAGCTCGCGCGGCGTCAGCTCGACCGACTTCGACCCGACGGTCAGCCGGATCGGGCCGGACATGGCCGGCTCGGCGAACTCGGTCATCGCCCGCGCCATCGCCTCCGCGTCGGCCTGCGGCTTGGTCACGGTGACCGCGAGCTCGGCCGGAGTGCTGTCGGCGGGGTACGCGGCGAGCAGCGTGCTGGTCGCCTTCGCGTTGTCCAGCTGCAGGCCGTCGGCCGGCGCGTGCTGGACCGGCTTGGCGCCCTTGAAGGTGATCGTGCCGTCGGTGGCCTGCCGGTTCACCTGGGTCGCGAGCTTGGCGACGGCCGCCTGCAGCTTCGCGTCGTCCTTCTTGATCACCGGCTGGATCTCGTCGCCGCCGGTCAGGTTATGCCAGATGTGGCCCGGGGCCAGGCTGCGCCCCGCGCCCGCGGCGTCGACGGTGGCGTCCACGTCCACGCTGAGCCCAGCCTCGACGGGATCGACCTTGTACGACGACTCGCCCGCCTTCAGTGTGATCGGCTGGGCCAGCCGGTCCTTCAGGCCGGCCTCGAGCTTGGTCTTCGCGTCAGCCTCGGACAACCCGCCGACCGGGACGCCGAGCACGGTGGTGTCACCCGGGATCCTGTCACCGGCGAACGCGAAGGCTGCTCCGTAGCCCACCACGAGCACACCAAGCCCCGCCGCGGCGATGATCCCCGCGAGCTGCTGTCTCCCCACCGGACGAAGTCCTCCTGCTCGAGCCGTTGTCGGGCCGCGCCCGCACGGGGCACAAGGGCACATCCTACGGGACGGGGAAGCCCAGTCCGACCCACGGGGCAGCCCCGGCCCTCACTCGTGCGGTAGCTCTCGGTAACCGCCGATGTAGTAGATCAACGCTCCGTGATCACCTGATGCTGGTACGCCGAGACTCAGCACCTCGCCGACCACGATCGTGTGATCGCCGCCGTCGTACGTCGCCCAGGTCCGGCACTCCAGCCAGGAGAGCGAGCGTTCGATCACCGGACAGCCGGTCTTCGGGCCGGGCGTGGTGCCGATGCCGTCGAACTGGGTGTAAAGGTCGCGCCCGGAGCGGGCGAACCGGTCGGCGATCGGCTGCTGGTCCCCGGCGAGCACCGACACCGCCCAGTAGCCGCACTCCAGTACGGCGGCGTGCATCCGGACGCCCTTGTCGACGCAGACCAGCACCAGCGGCGGGTCGAGCGAGACCGAGGTGAACGCGTTCGCGGTCATCGCGTGCGCGACGCCGTCCTGCAGCGTGCTCATGATCGTGATGCCGGACGCGAACCGGCCCAGCGCCGCACGGAACTCCGCAGGCGCCACGCTCCCACTCGCCTCCGAACCCGACACCCCAGCAGCCTACTGTGGCCCGCGCCGGGCCGCCGTGCCTGCGGTGGGTCAGAGGCCGGCGAACAGGTCGTGCTCGAGGCCGTCCGGACCCGGTGCGGCGGTGCCCTTGACCAGGCGGTAGGCCTCCGAGCCCCAGATCTCGTTGCCGTTGTTGTTCGACAGTGCGAAGAACGGGCCGTCGACGGTGATCTGGGTGGCGTGCGCCTTCATCGCGTTCATCTTCTGGTCGATGTACTGCCCGGCGTCGATCACGCAGTCCAGGAACCGGTCCGGGGTGACGAACGGCCCCAGCGGGCCCTCCGGATCCATCCCCTCGAAGGTCGTGGTGTCACCGGACTCGCGCAGCTTCCGCAGGCTGTCCCGCAGGCTCGACTCGGCCATCGCGTTCCAGTAGATCTTCGGAATGTCCCAGGCCTCCCCCAGGTCCTCCCGGTATGACGAAGCACCGGCCAGCGCCGCCGCGTACGTCGCGACGCGGTGGGCCTGGATGTGGTCGGGGTGGCCGTAGTTCCCGTACTGGTCGTAGGTCACCAGCACCTGGGGCCGGATCTCCCGGATCACCGGGATCAGATCGTTCGCCGCCGAGAGCAGGTCGGCTTGCCAGAAGCTGTCCGACCGGGTCTGCGGCGGGACGTCGGCGTTACCTTCGGAGTTGTAGATCATCCCGGTATCGCGGTACTTCCCGGGCGCGCCGAGGAACCGGTGGTCGGTGACGCCGAGCTCGGCCATCGCGCTCGCGAGCTCGCCGATCCGGTGCTCACCGAGCTGGTCGCTCTGGTCCGAGGCCAGGTGGGTGAGCTCCGGGACGAGCACCTCACCCTCCTCGCCGAGCGTGCAGGTGATCAACGTGACACCGGCGCCCTCGGCGACGTACCGCGCCATCGTCACACCGTTGTTGATCGTCTCGTCGTCGGGGTGGGCGTGCACCAGCAGCAGCCGGCGATCAGGAAGCTCACTCATGCCGAAAGCCTACGTCGGGCCGCCGACAGAAAGCCCGGCGCAGGAGCGCGGGCTCAGCCGAAGCGGCGGACCAGCAGGCAGCCGGCCTGGAACCGGGACTTGGCCCCGAGACCGGCGATCAGCGCGCTGATCTCGGCCCGGACGGTGCGCAGCGACAGACCCAGCTCGCGGGCGATCGCCGCGTCCTTGGCGCCGGTCGACATCATCCGGCCGATCGCGATCTGACGGCTGGTGAGCTCCTTGACGGCCACCGGCGTACGGCGCCGCTCACCCAGCTCGTAGACGTCGCAGACGAGCTCCGGGGCGGCGTCGTCCCCGACCACCGCCGGGACGACCTGGTAGACCGGCATCGCGCACTCCTCACCAAGGATTCGAGGAGAAAATTGTTTCGCCCGGCACGGTCCGTCACCAGGTACAACCCATACAGATGACCCATACAACTGACCCGTGCGGCTGGCCGGGGACAGCAGAAGAGGGCGGCGCCACCAGGCACCGCCCTCTCCGGTTTGCTGTTCAGTTGTGGATCGACTCAGATCAGCCGGCCTGCTTGAGGCCGATCTGGGTCAGGTCCGGCAGACCACCGGTGTTCGGGTCGGCGACTGCGTTGGAGACGTTCGAGCCGACGACGTAGACGTTGAGGTCCTGAACGGTCGGCACCAGCGGCGCCGTCTTCATGATCTCCACGTACAGGTCGGACAGACCGGACTCGATCTTGGTCTTGTCGCTCTCCTTGGCCAGCTCGGCCAGCTTGTCCCAACCGGCGTTGCTACGCGCGTAGTTGTTCTGCGCGGCCTTGTTCGGAGCGGTCGTGTCCGCGCCGAGGACGGACGGAACGATCGTCGTCAGGCTCGCCCAGTCGTAGCACCAGCCCGCGGTGATCAGATCGGTCGCGCCGGAGTCCTGCTGCTGGGTCGAGTAGTAGTTGTCACCCGGGATCTTCCGGATGTCGACGTTGATCCCGACGGCCTTCCAGGACGCCTGCGCGGCCTCGGCAGCCTTGACGGCCAGACCGGAGTCCGCCGTACCCAGAACCAGCTTCTCGCCCTTGTAACCGGACTCGGTCAGCAGCTGCTTGGCCTTCGCCGGGTCACCCTCCGGCGGAGCCTTGAAGTGCTCCTCCGCCTTGTAGCCCTCCATGTCCTGCGGAATGATCGAGTCGACCACCGCGGCGAGCCGCTCGCCACCGCGACCGTCGCGGTAGCTGGTGCGGTCGAGGCCGTAGTACAGCGCCTCGCGCAGCTTCTGGTTCTTCAGCAGCGGCTTCTGCTCGTTGAACGCGATGTAGCGGCGGCAGATGTCGGTGCCCTCGACCACGCGGTCCTTGACGTTCGCCTGGTTCGTCTTGGCGATGTTCTCCGGCTGCACACCGGCGAAGCTCACCGAGCTCTTGTCGGCGGTGCCGTCCGCGATCAGCCGCTGGTCGACGGTCGCCTCGGCGTCACCGAACTTGAAGATGAACTTGTCCGGCAGCGCGTTGCGCAGCGGGTCCGTCTTCTGGTCCCACTGGTCGTTGCGGACCAGCACGAGCTGCTTCTTGCGGGTGTAGGTCTCGATCTTGTACGGACCGGTCGAAACCGGGTGGTTGTCGTACGCGGTCTTGGTGTCCTTGGCCGCCGGGACCGGCGAGAAGACCTTCATGCTCGCGGTACCGTCGAACGACGCGACCGGGCGGTTCAGCTTGAAGATGATGGTCTTGTCGTCCGGCACCTCCATCGCGGTGCAGCCCTTGCCGCCGTTGTTGCCGGCGACGTACGGACCCTTGTAGCCCGGGCAGTCGAGGTACTCGTGCGCGTACGGCGCACCCTCGGCCATGTCGGCCGAGAACGAGCGCTCGGCGTTGTACTTGATGTCGGCCGCCTTGACCGGCGTGCCGTCCTCGTACTTGAGGCCGTCCTTCAGCTTGAAGGTCCAGGTCTTGAAGTCCGGGCTGGACTCGTAGCTCTCGGCGAGATCCTTCTCCAGGATGATCTTCTTCGCCTTCGCGTCGTACCGGTAGTCCGTCAGCGTCCTGGTGATCAGCTTGCCGATCATCTGGGAGTCGGTGACGAAGTTACGCGCGGGGTCGAGGTGTTCCACGTCGTTCACGTGGTAAACGGTGACGGTGCCCCCCTTGGCACCGGCCGTGTCTTGCCCGCTCGGGGTGCTACTGCCCCCTTCGTCCCCGCCGCAGGCTGCTGCCGTCAGGGTCAGGGCGAACCCCGCGGCGATCGCCACCCCGGTTCGCTTGACGTGCTCCATGGCCAGTGTTCCTTCCTGTAAATGACAATCGACGCCGGGTCACGGCGGCTTGAAGAAAGTTCTCTTCCTCAATGTCGCGGTGATCAACTCACGTATTCACAAGTGGCGCAATCGAGTTCAGCCGGTTTGACCGGATCGTGACCCATTCAGTGCCGTGCCTCAATCTCACGAATGCTGTCCGTAATGCTCAGATCACATCGCGTTCCTCCGGGAAATGACAGGCCGCTTTGTGACCGGGGGCGCCGATCTGGACGAGCGGCGGTTCCTGCTCGGCGCAGATCTCCTGGGCCTTCCAGCACCGGGTCCGGAACCGGCAACCCGACGGCGGATTGAGAGGGCTCGGCACGTCCCCGGTGAGCCGGATGCGCTCGCGGTCGAGCGCTGCGTCCGGGTCGGCTTCGGGGACCGCCGACAACAGGGCGTGCGTGTACGGGTGCCGGGCATGGTTGTAGAGCTCGTCGCGCTCGGCGGTCTCCACCACCTTGCCCAGGTACATCACCGCAACCCGGTCCGAGATGTGCCGGATCACCGACAGGTCGTGGGCGATGAACAGGTAGGCCAGCCCGAACTCGTCCTGCAGGTCCTCCAGCAGGTTGACGATCTGGGCCTGGATCGACACGTCCAGCGCCGAGACGGGCTCGTCGCAGACGATCAGCCGGGGCCGCAGGGCCAGGGCCCGGGCGACGCCGATGCGCTGCCGCTGGCCGCCCGAGAACTCGTGCGGGTAGCGGTTGTAGTGCTCCGGGTTCAGCCCGACCCGTTCCATCAGGCCCTGGACGGCCTTCTTCGTCCCGCCCTCGCTCTTCACCTTCTGGATGTCGAACGGCGCCGAGATGATGGCGCCGACCGTCTGCCGCGGGTTCAGCGAGGAGAACGGGTCCTGGAAGATCATCTGGATCTCGCGGCGGTGCGGCCGCATCTTGGCCCGGTTCAGGTGGGTGATGTCCTCGCCGAGGAACTTGATCGTCCCGCCGGTGGGCTCGTCCAGCCTGGTCACCAGCCGCCCGGTAGTGGTCTTCCCACATCCGGACTCACCGACCACGCCCACCGTCTCGCCGGCGTGGATGGCCAGATCGACCCCGTCGACCGCCTTCACCGCACCGGTCTGCTTCTGGAAGACGATGCCCCGGGTGACCGGGAAGTACCGCTGCAGACCGGTGGTCTCGAGCAGCAGCTCGCCCGGCTTGGACTCCGCGACCGACGCCTCGTCCGCCGATGTCGTCGTACTCACGATCGCTCCTCGCGCTTCACAGGTTCGGCTTGATCTGCTCGGCGAACAACTGCTTCCGCTTCTCGCCGTCGATGTGGCAGCGGACCCGGTGCCCGTTGGTGTCCACCTGCAGCAGCTCCGGCAGCTCGTTGGCACACGAGTGCCCCACGACGTGCTGCTGGTAGTCGCAGCGCGGCTGGAACGGGCAGCCCTTGGGCAGGTTGATCAGCGACGGCGGAGTACCGCGAATCGACTTGAGCCTCGCGTCGCCGCTGCGGTTCACCTTCGGGATCGAGCCGAGCAGACCCCAGGTGTAGGGCATCTCCGGCCGGTAGAAGATGTCCCGGACGTTGCCGGCCTCGACGACGCGGCCGCCGTACATCACCACCACGTCCTGGGTCATCTGCGCGACCACGCCGAGGTCGTGGGTGATCATGATGATCGCGGAGTTGAACTCCTTCTGCAGATCCAGCATCAGGTCCAGGATCTGCGCCTGCACGGTGACGTCCAGCGCGGTGGTCGGCTCGTCGGCGATCAGCAGCGACGGGTCGCACATCAGCGCCATCGCGATCATCGCGCGCTGCCGCATACCGCCGGAGAACTGGTGCGGGTAGTCGTCGTACCGCTTCTGCGGGGACGGGATGCCGACCCGGTCGAGCAGCTCGATGGCCCGCTTCTTGGCCGCCGCCTTCGGGGCGTCGTTGTGCACCAGGTAGGCCTCGCTGAGCTGGTCGCCGACCTTGTAGAACGGGTGCATCGCCGACAGCGGGTCCTGGAAGATCATCGACATCTGACGGCCCCGCAGCCGGCGGATCTCCTCCACCGACATCGATACCAGCTCGGCGCCGTCCAGCCAGATCTCACCGCTCACCTTGGCCCGGCTGCCCTTGTGCAGGCCCATGATGGCCAGGCTGGACACACTCTTGCCGGAGCCGGACTCGCCGACGATTCCCAGCGTCTTGCCGCGTTCCAGGGTGAAGCTCAGGCCGTTAACCGCCTTCACCAGACCGTCGTCGGTCGGGAAGTGCACCTGCAGGTTCTTGAGCTCCAGGAACGGCTTGCCGGCGGCGGGCTCGCGCGGCTCGGCCTTGATCACGGACTCGGTCACTACTTCTCCTCCGGCCTGCTCAGGAAAGCCGCACGCGCGGGTCGATGATGGCGTACAGGATGTCGACGACCACGTTCGCGAGTACGACGAAGATCGCCGCGAACAGCACGACGCCCATGATCGCGGGCAGGTCGTTGCCGAGCACCGAGTCGATCGCGAACTTGCCCAGCCCGGTGATGCTGAAGATCTGCTCGGTGATCACGGCGCCGCCGAGCAGACCGCCGAGGTCGAGGCCGAAGATGGTCACGATCGGCGTCAGCGCGGCGCGCAGCCCGTGCTTGAAGACCACGCTCCGCTCACCGAGGCCCTTGGCCCGGGCGGTCCGGATGTAGTCCTCGTTCATGGTGTCGATCATGTTGGCGCGGGTGAGCCGGGTGTAGAGCGCCGCGTACACCAGCGCCAGCGTCATCCACGGCAGGATGTAGAACTGCGCCCAGTTCACCGGGCCGACCGTGAACAACTCCGCGTTCGCCGTGTCCGGGAACGGCAGCCACTGCAGCTTGACGATGAAGACGTACAGCAGCAGGTACCCGAACACCAGGGTCGGGAAGGACACGCCGAACAGGGCTATTCCGACGCTCAGCTTGTCGATGAACTTGCCCTTGCGCAGGGCCGCGACAAGTCCCAGCATCACGCCCGCCACGAGCCAGAGGACGGCGGCTCCCACGGCCAGCCAGAGGGTCGCCGGGAACGAGTCGGAGATCGAGTCCCAGACCGGGATGCCGTTCTGGTACGACTCGCCGAAGCACGGCCACGGGCACGCCCGCTCGCTGCCCTCGGAACCGATGGTGCGACCGCCCGGGCTGACCAGCCCCTGCATGTAGGTGCCGTACTGCACGATCAGCGGGTCGTCGAACCCGTACGTCGCGTTGACCTGGGCGACCGTCTCGGTGTTGCAGTTCTTCCCGCAGATGAGCAGCGCCGGGTTGGCCGGGGTCGCCCAGAACAGGAAGAACGTGATCGCGCTGATCACGAACAGGATCAGCACCGTCTGCAGCAGACGGCGGATCAGATAGCGGCCCATCGGTCAGCCCCTTCCGGCACGCGGGTCGAGAGCGTCGCGGACCGAGTCGCCGAGCAGGTTGAACGCCAGCACGGTGATGAACAGCGCCATCCCCGGGAAGAACAGGTAGAGCGGGTTGCTCTCGATCCAGTCCGAGGCGTCGGAGATCATCCGGCCCCACGACGAGGTGGGCTCCTTGATCCCGACACCCAGGAACGACAGCGCCGCCTCGGCGGTGATGTAGCTCGGGATCAGCAGGGTCGTGTAGACGAGCAGCGTCGGGAGCAGGTTCGGCAGCACCTGCTTGAAGATCACGTACATCGGGCCGGCACCGAGCGACCTGGCCGCCTCGACGAACTCCCGTTCTCGCAGCGACAGCGTCTGCCCTCGAACTATTCGGGCCAGATAGGCCCAGCCGAAGAACCCGAGGACGAACATCAGCACGCCCATTCGGAGCTTGTTGTCGTCCGGTATGCCGAACATCGCCTGCCCGCGGTCCGCGATCACCGGCGTCAGCGCCATGATGAACAGCAGCGTCGGGAAGCTCAGCATGATGTCCATCAGCCGGCTGAGCAGCGTGTCGACCCAGCCGTGGAAGTACCCGGACACCATGCCGATGACGGTGCCGAGGATGACCGCGATGATGGTGCCGCCGAGCGCGACCAGCAGCGACACGCGGGTGCCGTACACCAGCCGGGAGAACACGTCCCGGCCGTTCTGCGGTTCGACCCCGAGCCAGTGCTCGCTGCTGGTGCCACTGCCCCAGAGCCCACCGATCGGGATACCCCCGTCCCGGGTGTTCAGCAGCGGATCACCGGCTGCGTTGGTCTTGTTGAACTGATCGGGTGGGAACCCGTTCAGCTTCACGATGAACGGTGCGAACACCGCCACCGCGATGATCAGCAGGATCACGATCGCGCTGGCAACCGCGACCTTGTCCCGCTTGAGCCGTGCCCACGCGATCTGACCGAGCGACCGTCCTTCGATCGCCTTCGCCTCGGTGGTCTCGACCAGATGATCTGCCGGCAGTCCCTCATCCGGGCTCTGCGCCTCCGACACCCCCAGCGTCATTGAACGTCACCTCGCCCCTTCAACTGTGAGTGCACCCCCAGCCGCCCCCGGACCTCCCGGGGGTTCCCGGGAACCCTACGTATCTCGCAGTGTGGACGCCAACCAGCGGGAGCGCTAGTCACCGAATCGTGACTGTTCAGGTAGGACAACTGAGCAGTTCAGGCGGAGAACCTGAGCAATCAGGTGAGCAATCTGCGAACCGCCGGCAGGAACGGCCGGTCGGCCGGCAGCCAGTCGAGCCCGTCGAGCTCGCCGGCGCCGACCCAGCGGAGCTCGCCGTGCTCGTGCGGAACCGGCATTCCGGCCACGAGTTCGGCCGCGTAGACCCGCAGCACATACGTTTCGTTGATCGGTACGGCGACGCCGAGCGACTCCCCCACTTCGATCCGTACGCCGAGTTCCTCGGCCAGCTCCCGGACCCCCGCGGCAGGCTCGGTCTCGCCTGGCTCGACCTTGCCGCCGGGGAACTCCCAGCCGCCGTCCGGCCCGGACCGCAACGCGGCCAGCACCTGACCGTGCCGTATCACCGCGACCCCGATCACCACCTGCAGTTCAGTCACGGACACGCACTGTGCCAGACGAACTGTCGGTGGCCCGCGAGAGGATCTGATCGTGCCGCTGCAGAACAGGGTCCTGCCGACCCAGGAGATCGTCGCCGACCCGGGCCGCGGCCTGCTGATGGGCAACCGCGGCACCTTGCACGGCCCGGACCGCCGACTCGGTACCACCCGCTGGCGGTCGAAGGCGTGGATCTGCTGCGTGCTCGATTGGAAGGGCGTCCAGCGCGATCCGATGCCGCCGGGCCGGTGGACCGCCCTGTTCTTCTTCGACGAGGCCGTCGCCCTCGCGGCCGGCCATCGCCCGTGCCATTACTGCCGCCGCAGGGACTTCCTTCGGTACGCCGGCGCCTGGGCCGTCGGCCGGGGTCTCGACGAGCGGCCCCGCGCCCCCGTCATGGACGCACAGCTCCACCTCGAGCGCGTCGACCCGCGCACCCGGCAGCAGCGCACCACCGTCCAGGAGCTCGACGAACTGCCGGACGGCGCGATGATCCGGTTCGACGGCCGGCCCGCGCTGGTGCTCGACCAGCACGTGCGACCCTGGTCCTGGGAGGGGTACGGCGAGCCGGTCCGGCCACGTGGCCTGCACGAGGTCGCCGTACTCACGCCACCGGCGAATCTTGTTGTCCTGAAGGCCGGATTCACCCCATTACTGCACTCGACGGCGCTCCGCAACTGAGGTAAGCCTTACAAGAAACACGCCGTGCCGAGGGGTCTTCCCCCGCGCGCCCGGCGGAGGCAAAGTGTGCGCATACTGACAGCCACAAAACCATCACTGGAGTCGGCATGAGTCCTGAGTTGAACAGTGAGGGCAACAGCGGCGTTGCCGCAGTCGTCCGCGCGCTCGAGACGCTGCATGCGGCCGTCGGGAAACTGAGCCAGGAGTACGGTGACACCCTCGGCATTCGCCGGTTGGTGTCGGACGTGGCCAGGCTGAACGACGACCTGGCCGAGCTCGGCCCTCCCGACCCCCGTCACAGACCCGGACCCGTTCCGGAGGAACTCGAGGAGATTCCCGACGTGGAGTATGACGCGTCCATGTGGACCGACGCGGAACACGAAGGCTTCGGCGCGCCGGATCGGCACGCCCCCTGATGGCCACTGGGGTAAGCGCACCCGGTCGCGCGCAGATCGGGCAGAAAACTCTCAGAACCGATCGCTGGTGGCTGGCGCCGCTGCGGATCGGGGTGATCCTGGGCTTCTTCATCGTCTACGCGACGGTGCGGATCTTCATGAACCAGTGGTACTGGGTCGACGCCTACCACTACCTCACCCCGCTGTACTCCCCGTGCATCAGCGACTCCTGCGTCGAGGGCTCCAGCCACCTGGGCACCTGGTTCCCCAAGTTCCCGGTGTTCCTGCCGCTCAGCATCATCACGTTCGCGGTGCTGGCCGGCTTCCGCGGCACCTGCTACTACTACCGCAAGGCCGGCTACCGGTCGCTGTTCTTCGCGCCGGCCGCCTGCGCGGTCCCGGAGCCGCACAAGAAGTACACCGGTGAGCGCAAGTTCCCGCTGGTCGCCCTGAACCTGCACCGCTACTTCTTCTACGGCGCGGTGGTCTTCGGCCTGCTCAACGTGTACGACGGCATCCTCGCCTTCCACGGCAAGGACGGCGGCTTCGGCATCGGCCTGGGCACGGTCATCATCTGGGTGAACCTGGTGATGCTCTGGCTGTACACGCTGTCCTGCCACGCCTGCCGGCACATCGTCGGCGGCCGGCTGAAGAACTTCTCCAAGCACCCGTTGCGCTACCGGTACTGGACCTTCGTGTCCAAGCTGAACCCCAAGCACGGCACCTTCGCGATGACGTCGCTGTTCACCGTGATCCTGACCGACGCCTACATCATGGCGTTGTCGGCCGGCTGGTTCTCCGACCTGCGCTTCTTCAACTGATACGGACTTTCTCTGTCATGACTGAGCTCGAACGACACTCCTACGACGTCGTCGTGATCGGGGCCGGCGGCGCCGGCCTGCGGGCGGCGATCGAGGCCCGCGAACAGGGCAAGCGCACCGCGATCGTGTGCAAGTCGCTGTTCGGCAAGGCGCACACCGTGATGGCCGAGGGCGGCTGCGCGGCCGCCATGGGCAACGCGAACTCCAACGACAACTGGCAGGTGCACTACCGCGACACGATGCGCGGCGGCAAGTTCCTGAACAACTGGCGGATGGCCGAGCTGCACGCGCAGGAGGCCCCGGACCGGGTCTGGGAGCTGGAGACTTACGGCGCCCTGTTCGACCGGACCCCGGACGGCCGGATCAGCCAGCGCAACTTCGGCGGGCACACCTACCCGCGGCTGGCGCACGTCGGCGACCGCACCGGCCTGGAGCTGATCCGCACCCTGCAGCAGAAGATCGTCTCGCTGCAGCAGGAGGACTTCCAGGAGACCGGCGACTACGAGGCCAACCTCAAGGTCTACGCCGAGTGCACGGTCACCGAGCTGCTCCTCGACAACACAGACGGCGACACCGAACGCATTTCCGGCGCGTTCGGGTACTGGCGCGAGTCCGGCCGGTTCATCCTGTTCGACGCCCCGGCCGTGGTGCTGGCCACCGGCGGCGTCGGCAAGTCCTTCAAGGTGACGTCGAACTCGTGGGAGTACACCGGTGACGGTCACGCGCTGGCGATGCGGGCCGGCGCGACGCTGATCAACATGGAGTTCATCCAGTTCCACCCGACCGGCATGGTCTGGCCGCCGTCGGTGAAGGGCATCCTGGTCACCGAGTCGGTCCGCGGTGACGGCGGCGTGCTGAAGAACTCCGAGGGCAAGCGGTTCATGTTCGAGTACGTGCCGGACGTGTTCCGGGCGCAGTACGCCGAGACCGAGGACGAGGCGGACCGCTGGTACAAGGACCCGGACAACAACCGGCGCCCACCGGAGCTGCTGCCGCGGGACGAGGTCGCCCGGGCGATCAACTCCGAGGTGAAGGCCGGCCGCGGCACGCCGCACGGCGGGGTGTTCCTGGACGTGTCGTCGCGGCTACCGGCCGAGGAGATCACCCGCCGGCTGCCGTCGATGCACCACCAGTTCAAGGAGCTCGCGGACGTCGACATCACCGCGGAGCCGATGGAGGTGGGCCCGACCTGTCACTACGTGATGGGTGGCGTCGAGGTCGACCCGGACACCGCGCAGTCCGTCGTACCCGGCCTGTTCGCGGCCGGTGAGGTGGCGGGCGGGATGCACGGCTCGAACCGGCTGGGTGGCAACTCGCTGTCCGACCTGCTGGTGTTCGGCCGCCGGGCCGGCATGGGCGCGGCGATGTACGTCGACTCCCTGCAGGAGCGGCCGAAGATCGCCGAGGACGACATCGACGCGGCCGCCGCCGAGGCGCTGGCGCCGTTCGAGCTCGAGGGCGGCGAGAACCCGTACTCGATCCACCAGGAACTGCAGCAGTCGATGAACGACCTGGTCGGCATCATCCGCAAGGAAGAGGAGATGGAGCAGGCGCTCGGCCGGCTGGCCGAGTTCCGCGGCCGGATCGCGAAGATGACGGTGGAGGGTCACCGGCAGTTCAATCCCGGCTGGCACCTGGCCCTCGACCTGCGCAACATGCTGACCGTCTCGGAGTGCGTGGCGAAGGCGGCGCTGCAGCGGCAGGAGTCGCGCGGCGGCCACACCCGCGACGACTACCCGGGCATGTCGGCGGAGTGGCGCAAGAAGCTGCTGGTCTGCGGGCTCGACGCCGACGGCGGCGTGAACGTGACCGAGAAGGAGCAGATCCCGATGCGGGACGACCTGCTCGAACTGTTCGAGCTCGACGAACTGAAGAAGTACCTGACGGATGAGGAGCTGCCCGCCACATGAGTTACCAGGGGAAATTCCGCGTCTGGCGAGGGGACTCCGAGGGCGGTGAGCTCAAGGACTACGAGGTCGAGGTGAACGAGGGCGAGGTCGTCCTCGACGTGATCCACCGGCTGCAGGCGACGCAGGCGCCGGACTTGGCGGTCCGCTGGAACTGCAAGGCCGGCAAGTGCGGCTCCTGCAGCGCCGAGATCAACGGCATGCCGAAGCTGATGTGCATGTGCCGGATGAACACGTTCGAAGAGGACGAGGTCGTCACGGTCACGCCGATGCGCACGTTCCCGGTGATGCGGGACCTGGTCACCGACGTCTCGTACAACTACACCAAGGCCCGGGAGGTCCCGGCGTTCAGCCCGCCGGCGGACCTGAAGCCCGGCGAGTACCGGATGAAGCAGGTCGACGTCGAGCGCTCGCAGGAGTTCCGCAAGTGCATCGAGTGCTTCCTGTGTCAGGACACCTGTCACGTGATCCGGGACCACGAGGAGAACAAGGAGAGCTTCTCCGGTCCGCGGTTCCTGATGCGGATCGCCGAGCTGGACATGCACCCGCTCGACGCCGCCGACCGCCAGCACGCGGCGCAGGAGCAACACGGACTGGGCTTCTGCAACATCACCAAGTGCTGCACCGAGGTGTGCCCCGAGCACATCAAGATCACCGACAACGCGCTGATCCCGATGAAGGAACGCGTCGCCGACCGCAAGTACGACCCGCTGGTCTGGCTCGGCAACAAGATCCGCCGCCGCCCAGCCTGAGCCGCGCGCACCTTTGGTGGGTTGACCCACCAGTTGCGGGGTTTGCCACCCGGATTCCGGGTGGCAAACGCCCTTTTTGGGTGGCCTGCCAGGCATCTGCTCCCTCGCGTGGGTGATCCGGCCGAACCCTCGCAGCGCCTAGGGTTCCGGCCATGGACGTGGTGGTTTTCGGGCTCGTCAACATCGTCATCTTCATGGTGATCTTCGTGCCGGTGGCGCAGCGGTTGCTGGGCGTGCGCTTCGGGCTGGTGCGGCTGGCGGTGGGTGCCGGGCTGACGCTGGCGTTGTTCAACCCGATCGCACAGGGGCTGGTCGGGCCGCCGCCGTTCGAGGGGCCGGGTGCCGCCGCGTTCGCGTTGTTCGCCCTGACCACGCTGTGCTCGGTGCTGTCCGGGCTGATCTTCCTGGTCCTCGCCGAGGCCATCGTCCCGACCGGGTCGTTGCCCCGGGCCCGCGATCTGCGCCGTGACCTGACCGGCCGGATCGCCCGGACCAAGCGCTACCTGCAAATCCTCCGGATCGCGATCCGGCACGGCCTCGGGCCGTACATCCGCGGCCGTCGCCGCCCCGGCCGGGAGAACGCCGCCAACCAGGCCGAGCTCGCCAGGTCGCTCCGGCTGGCGCTCGACGAGGCCGGTGTCACGTTCGTCAAGCTCGGTCAGGTGCTGTCCACCCGCAGCGACATCATCCCCGCCTCGGTCGCCGACGAGCTGAGCCGCCTGCAGGACCAGGTGTCCCCGGCGCCGTGGCCGGACATCGAGTCCGTCCTCACCGACGAGCTCGGCGCACCACCGCTCCAGTTGTACGCCGACTTCGACACCGAGCCGCTCGCGGCCGCGAGTGTCGCCCAGGTGCACAAGGCCCGCCTGCCCGAGGGACACGATGTCGTGGTCAAGGTCCAGCGTCCCGGCATCGGCGCGGTCGTCGAGCGGGACCTCGACATCGTCCGGCGACTGGCCCGGCTGCTGGAGCGGAACACCGACTGGGGCCGCGCGATGGGCGTCCGCGCGCTGGCCGACGGGTTCGCCGACGCGATGCGCGAGGAGCTCGACTTCACCGTCGAGGCCGGCAACATGACCACGGTCGCGGCCGGGCGATCGGTTGCCTCGAACAACGACCTGGTCGTTCCCGAGCTGTACCCGCGGGCCTGCACCCGTCGCGTGCTGACGATGCAGCGACTGGACGGCATCGGCCTCGGCAACGCCGCCGCAGCGATCGCCGACCGTGGCCTGAACCCGGCCAGGCTCGGCCGCACGCTGTTCGACTGCCTGCTCGGCCAGGTCGCGATCGACGGCGTCTTCCACGCCGACCCGCATCCCGGCAACTTCCTGCTGCTGACGGACGGCCGGATCGGCATGCTCGACCTGGGCTCGGTCGGTCGACTCGACCCGGCCACTCGCGAGGCGCTGCAGCGGTTCCTGCTCGCAGTCGACCACGGTGACCCGGTCGCCGCGACGGACGCCCTGCTGGAGATCGTCTATCGCCCGGACGTCATCGACGAGCGCAGTCTCGAACGCGCCGTCGGCCAGTTCATGACCCGGCACCTCGCCGCCGGTGTGGCGCTGGGTCCGGCGATGTTCAACGACCTGTTCAAGATCATCACGTCGCACGATCTCGGCGTACCTCCGGAGGTGGCCGCGGTGTTCCGCGCGCTGGCCACCATCGAGGGCACGATCTCGCGGATCTCCCCCGGCTTCGACCTCGTTGCCGCATCCCGACAGTTCGCCGCGGCGCATGTGACGGACCGCCTGGCGCCGGACGCGTTACGCCGTACGGCGACCGAGGAACTCGCCACGTTGTTGCCCACGTTGCGGCGACTCCCCCGCCGTATCGACCGGATCGCCGCCGCGGCCGAGAGCGGACGCCTCGGCCTGAACGTCCGGTTGTTCGCCGACGACCGCGACCGCCGGCACATCACCACCCTGCTCCACCAGGCGTTGCTCGCCGTCCTCGGCGCCACCGCCGGGCTGATGGCGGTGCTGCTGCTCGGGACGCCCGGTGGCCCGAAGATCACGGCGACGATGACGCTCTACCAACTGTTCGCCTACAACCTCCTGGTGATCTGCGTGGTCCTGGTCCTCCGCGTCCTGGTCCTGGTTTTCCGTCTGCCAGACAGCAGCCGCCCTTGACTTCAAGCGGGCTTGAGCTTCGAGGATGTCCGGCATGTCCTCTACCATCGCACCCGTGACGCCCCCGCCCCGGCTGTTCAGCGGGCGCCACCTACCGCTCGTGCTCGGTGTGATCGGCCTGGTCACTCTGAGCGCGCTGGAGAACCGTGCGGTCGGTACGGCGTTGCCGACGATGGTCCGCGAGTTCGACGCGCTCGGCAGCTTCGGGCTGGCGAACGCGGCGCCCAACGCCAGCTTCCTGATCTCGCTTGCGATCGCCGGCCTGTGGTCCGACCGGCGCGGCCCGATCCCGACCCTGCGCACCGGCGCGATCGCCTTCACCTTGGCGCAGTTGCTGGTCGGTACGGCGACGGCGATGCCAATGGTGGTCGCGGGCCGATTGCTCAGTGGGCTGGCCGAGGGACTGCTCGACGTCTCCCTGATGGTGCTGGTCGCTCGCGCGCTGCCCGCCGTACTGCGGCCGAAGATGTTCTCGCTGTTCGCCGCGATGTGGATCCTGCCGTCGCTGTTCGGCCCGGTGCTGACCGGTGTGGTGACCGAGCAGTTCGGCTGGCGGTGGGTGTTTCTCGGGGCGGTGCTGCTGATCGTGCCGAGTTGGATGTTGCTCGGCCCGGCGATGCGGCAAGCTGCTCATGCGCCGGCGCCGGAGCGCAGTGCGGAGGATGCGGCCGAGCTGGAGGCCAGGCGGGCTGCTCTGCCGTGGGCCTTGGCGGGGTCGGTGGCCTTGTTCTCGATGACGCTGGCGGGTGATCACCTCGGGGCGCATCCGATGCTCGGTGGGATCGCGATCCCGGCGGCGCTGGTGGTGCTCGGGCTGACCGCCGTACGCGTGATGCCGAAGGGGACGTTCGTTGCGCAGCGCGGATTCCCGGCCGTGGTCGCGGTGCGCGGGCTTGGCAGTGCGGCGTTCGCGGGTGTGGGTGCGTATCTGCCGCTCCTGCTCACGTTGCAGCACCACTTCAGTCCGTCGCGGGCGGGCGTGACGCTCTCGATCACCGGCACGAGCTGGGCGTTCGGGTCCTGGTTGCAAGGTCGGGACCACGGCATCCAGCGAGTGAACGTACTTCGGACGGGCCTTGCCTTCATGACCGTGGGCCTGGTGATCACCTCACTGCTGGCGTGGACGGATGCGAGCAGCTGGTTCGGCTTGATCGGCTGGGGATTCGCGGGCATCGGCATGGGTCTCAGCTCGTCGAGCCTGTCGGTGCTCACGCTCGACCTGTCCGACGCCGGCAACTCCGGCCGCAACAGCAGCTCGGCCCAGATGGCGGCAACGATGAGTATCGCCACCGCGCTCGCGGTCAGCGGTACCTTGCTCGCCCTGAACGCCGAAGACCCCCAGCCATGGGTGTTCGGCGCCATCATCACCACCGACGCCGGGCTCGCCCTCGCCGCCCTGCTGACCGCGGGTCGAGTACGGCGGGCCGATTCGGTCTAGAGTGTGGCGCATGGCTGAACTGCTGACCGATGACCAGATCGACGCTGCGATCCGCGACCACCTGCCGCTGTGGAAGTTCGCGGACAACGCGCTGGTCCGCAGCATCAAGCGGGAGACGTTCCTGGACGGCATCCGCCTGGTCGCGACGGTCGCCCAGCTGGCCGAGTCGATGAACCACCACCCGGACATCGACATCCGCTGGACCACCATCACCTTCAAGGTCAGCAGCCACGACGCCGGCGGCATCACGGACAACGACCTCGTCCTCGCCCGCCACATCGACACCGCCGCCGGCTGACCTCAGCCGGCCGGCTGGCGCACCCCCAGCAGGTTGCCGTCGGGGTCCCGGACGTACGCGAGCCGCCCGACCCCGGGAAGCTCCTGCGGGTCGCTCGCTACCGCCCCACCGCCGTCGGCCACCGCATTCAGCGCAGCGTCGAGGTCCTCGACAGCGATCCACGGAATCGCGGGCTGCTGCTGGTAGTCCCGCGTCATGATCGCGCCGTCGATCCCGTCGCCCGGCCCGGTCGACGCGACCAGGTAGCCGCCAACGAACGGCGACGCCTCCGTCGTCCAGCCGAACGCCGTTGCGTAGAAGGCCGCCGCCCGATCCAGGTCGGTAGCGGTCAGCTCGACATGGATGATCCGTCCCACCGTGCACTCCTTCGATGTCCGAGGTCTGTGCACTCAGCCTGTCTCGGTCGGCCCGCCGGTGTCTTGGACAGATCTCTCATGCATCAGCGCGGCGATCCCGTTCGCCACCTCCCGGAACGACGACGCGCTCACCCCCGTGTACCGCTTGAAATCCCGCGCCGCGTGCGCCTGGTCGTAGTACCCGTGCAGCGCCGCCAACGTCGCAGCTGCCCCGGACGGCCCGTCGAGCAGCCCACCGACGAAGTGGAAGAACCGCACGATCTCACTGAACTTCTTCGGCCCCACACCGGTCATCGCACTGAACACACGATGCAAGGTCGAGTACGACGTACCGAGCTCGGCAGCCAACGTCGCCACCGGCAGTCCACCACGACTCTCGTCGACCAACCCGACGGCGCGATTCACCAGGTCCGTCCGCAGCGCACGGACCTGCGGCTGCAGGAAGGCCGCCAGCTCGACCGCGCGTGCCTCACCGAACTCCTGCCGCCGAAGCGCCCGCACCAACCTGTCCGTCGTACCTTGGCCAAGCCAATCGTCCAGCGACAGCACGCCGTCGACCAGCCCGCCGGAGATGCCGAGTGCCGCGACTCCCCAAGGCTTCAGCTCCACCCCGGCGTAGCTCGACGGGCCGGACTGCGTGAGGACGTGCGGCCTGGTCATGATCCCGAACAGGGAGGCGTCGTTGACCCACTGGGCACCGCTCACCGGGTCGTGCCGCCGGCCCGGTTCTGCCAGCGCGACCGCGAGGGCCGGTCGGCCGTTCGGGATCAGGATCTGGCGTTGCACCTCGCTGGAGCCCGCGGACTCCACCATCCAGTAGTGCTCGACGACGTCTCGCTGCTCGTCGGGTGGAGGAACGCGGAGGTAGGCGACCACGGGCTCACGATATGACCGCTTCACGTCATGTCGTGGGTCCGCCACCGGCAGTGCTGGCCTCGGATGTCAGTGCCCGCTCATACAGCCTGGGCCGGGCGCCACGGCGTATCCCGTCGCTGGCGTTCAGCCCGGCGGATCCGAAAATCCTCTACCTCGGTCTGGCCGAGGAGCGGTAAGTCTCTGACTCGTAGGTATCGGATACCGTTGGCGAGTGACAACTGCCGAGGAGTACCGCCTGCTGGGGTTCAGCGACGAGGACCGCGCGGCCGCCGAGGCCTTCGAGGCGGACCCCGCCGTCGTGAAGGACCTGGCCGACCAACTGCGGGCGGAG
The DNA here is from genome assembly GCF_044460355.1 of Kribbella sp. NPDC050124. NCBI lineage: Bacteria > Bacillati > Actinomycetota > Actinomycetes > Propionibacteriales > Kribbellaceae > Kribbella > Kribbella sp. NPDC050124. The sequence continues at coordinate 150,917 of NZ_JBITJU010000010.1, read as the reverse complement.
CTCGGCAAGCTCGGCGCCGAGCCGCAACTGCGGATGCCCGAGGACCCGCGCAACTCGGTCCAGGCCTTCCTCGACACGTTGCCGGACATCCGGCGCTTCCACGCCGAGCGCGGGATCCCGGACGACATCAGCTGGGCCTCGCTGGCCGACCTCGGGCAGCAGCTCAAGGTGCATCGCCGTACCTTCGGCGAGTACGGCCTGGAAACGCACTGGTGGATGACGATCCACTGGACCGGCCAGCTCTACGCACTCGGACGGCTGCAGTACCTGCTGCACCAGGTCCCGGCCGACAAGCCGGTGCCCGGGACCGAGCCGGGTGAGTGGATCATCGGCGTCCACATCCCGGAGACCGGTCCGCTGACGCCCGAGCTCGTCGACGACAGCCTCGCGCAGGCCCGGGAGTTCTTCCCGCGCTACTTCCCGGAGTACCCGGTGAAGACGGCCAACCTGTGGTCCTGGCTGATCGACCCGTACCTGCTCGACAACCTGCCGCCGGACTCGAACATGGTCCGTTTCGGCCGCCGCTTCACGCCGTACGGGGAAGCGAACGACAGCCAGGACAGCGCGATCTTCTTCACCTTCCGTACGCACGGTCTCGACAAGCTGGACGAGCTGCCGCAGGACACCACGTTGCAGCGGCTGGTGGTCGGGCGGATCAAGTCCGGCGGCACCTGGCAGAGCGCGTACGGCTACCTGCGCCTCTAGGTGGACCGCGGCACGCCGTACTTGGTGAGCCACGCAGTCAGCTCGATGTTACTGACACAGCGGACGTCGGGCTGTTGGTCAGTGACACGCGGTTGCGGCGAAGTCGGGACAGACGCGTCATGCAGCCAGGCGCTGCACACTCTCCACCAGTTCGACCTCGCTGGCAGCGGCTGCGAAGTTCAACCGCAGGTATGCGCCTGGCGGCTCAGCAGCGAAATGCCGAGCACCAGCACCGACAACCACTCGCCGAGCCGACGCCTCCGCCTGCAGCCGCAGCTCATCGTCGGCCGAGGGCAACCGCACCCACAGATGCAGCCCACCCGTCGGCAGCCTGTCGACGGTCCACTCGGGCAGCAGCTCACCGAGCGCAGTGGCCAGGACCCGGCAGCGACGCCGTAGCTCGGGCGCCAAAGCGCGAAGGTGCCGATCCCAGCCGGACGACCCGAGTAGCTCCACCGCTGCCTCCTGCAGCGGCCGCGCGACGAAGAAGTCATCGACGTGCCGACTCGCCCGCAGCCGCTCCGCTACCGGCCCACGCGCAATCAGCGCACCGATCCGGAAGCTGGGCGCAGTTAGCTTGGTCAACGACGTCAGGTAAACCACTGTGCCCTGCGCATCGTCGGTCAGCAGCGGTCGCGGCGTACTGGTCCCGTGACTGAGCAGTCGGGAGGCATCGTCCTCGATCACGAAGGCGTTCGCCGCCCGGGCAATGTCCAGGACCTGCACTCGCCGCTCAGCGGTGAGCTCCGCACCGGTGGGATTGTGGTGCGCCGGCTGACAGTAGAAGACCCGTGAACCGGTCTGCTCGAACGCCTCGGCGAGCAGATCGGGCCGGACGCCGTCCGCGTCGACAGGCACCGGAACCGGCCGCAGTCCGGCGCTCCGAGCCGCCGCGAGCGCCCCGTGGTACGTCGGCGACTCGACCAACACCGGGCTGCCCGGGGCGGCCAGAGCCCTGAAGGCGATCGACAACGCGTTCTGCCCACCCGCAGTGATCAGGACGTCCTCCGGCGTCGCGTCCACCGAGGCTGCGAACAGCGACCGCAACGGCGCGAGACCGCTGATCGGCGCCCGGTCCCACGCATCGGGCCGCCGAGCCGCCCGCACCAGCGCCGCAGTCATCGCCTTACCGGGCTGCAGCGACCGATGCAGGTACCCGCCGTCCAGCATCACCGCCCCCTCCACCGGTACGCCGAGATCGTCGGCAACCGATCTGGTGTCGATGGTGCGATCGGCCAGCGCGAGCGACTGCCACCCCAGATCGGCCGGTCTCGCGGCCTGGCGGCGAGGGGCGACGTACGTGCCACTGCCTGGACGCGCCACGACCAGACCCTCGGCGACCAGCCGCGCGATCGCCCGGGACACAGTCCCCGGCCCGACCTCGTGCTCGGCCATCAGCTCCCGACTGGCCGGCATTCGATCGCCCGGGCGCAGGCCGGCGACCGTGCGGCGCAGCTCACCGACCAACGCGCTGACCGAAGTGGTACTGTCATTCATGAGAGCCAACAATAGCGCTACTGCAACTGCTGAGGAATTGCTACTGGACTCGCTGCGGGCCGACACCCCCGGCGTCGAGCACGTCGTGCACTTCAACAACGCCGGTTGCGGGCTGCTCCCCCGACCGGTTCTCGCCGCAATCCAGGAGCATCTGGAACTCGAGGCGACGATCGGCGGCTACGAGGCCGCGGCGCAGCGCGAGGCCGCAGTCCGCGGCTTCTACTCCGAGGTCGCGGCACTGCTCAACGCCGAGCCGGGCAACATCGCCTTCGCCAGTAGTGCAACGCACGCCTACTCGACCGCCCTGTCCGCCATCGACTTCGCGCCGGGCGACGTCATCCTGACCACCCGGAACGACTTCGTCTCGAACCAGATCGCCTTCCTGTCCCTCGGACGCCGGCGTGGCGTCGAAGTAATGCATGCCCCGGACCTGCCGGAGGGTGGCGTCGACGTGGCCGCGATGGCCGAGCTGATGCGCAAGCACCGGCCACGGCTGGTCGCCGCCACCCACGTGCCGACGAACTCCGGGCTGATCCAGCCGGTGGCCGAGATCGGCCGCCACTGCCGCGAGCTCGACCTGCTGTACCTGGTCGACGCGTGCCAGTCGGTCGGTCAGCTGCCCATCGACGTACAGGAGATCGGTTGCGACTTCCTGACCGCGACACCGCGCAAGTTCCTGCGGGGACCGCGGGGCACGGGCTTCCTCTATGTGTCCGACCGCGTCCTGCGTGCGGGCCACGAGCCGCAGTACATCGACATGTACGGCGCGCAGTGGGACGGTCCCGACAGCTATCAGCCGGTGGGGACGGCGGCACGGTTCGAGGACTGGGAGTTCCCGTACGCCGCTCTGCTCGGGTGCGCGGAGGCGGTCCGGTACGCACGTGCGGTCGGGATCGAGGCAGGTGGCAGCCGGTCACGACGGCTGGCGGGCGTGCTGCGGGACCGGCTCAGGCCGCTGCCAGGCGTGACTGTGCTCGACCAGGCACCGGACCCGGCGGCGTTGGTGACGTTCAGCATCGACGGCTGGGAGAGCGCGCCGTTCAAGGCGGAGCTGGACCGGCAGCGGATCAACTCGGCGCTGAGCTTCCGCGAGTTCGCGCAGTACGACTTCGGCGACAAGGGCGTGCAGTGGTGCCTGCGGCTGTCGCCGCACTACTACAACACCAAGGAGGAGGTGGAGCTGGTCGCCGCCGCGGTCGGGGAGCTGGCTACTCGGCGATGACCTTGGCGGCGCGGCGCCGTACGGCGATCCGGCGGGAGGTCTCGATCACCAGGCCGATCAGGAACGCCAGGCTGAGGCTGAAGCCGAGCGCCTTCAGCGAGTCGTGCGCGAACGCGTCACCTCCCAGGTAGCCGAGCAGAGCGACGTACGTGTAGGCGATGGAGACGCCGGCGAAGGTGAAGACGAAGAACTTCTTGAACGAGTAACGGGTCGCGCCGGCGGCCAGGGTGGCGACCATGCGCGCGCCGGGGACGTAGCGGACCGTCATGAGGATCAGTCCGCCGCGGGAGTGCAACGCGGCGGACACCTTCTCGTACGCCGCCTGTCTGCGTTCCTGGCGCTTCATCCAGCGGTGCAGAGCCGGGCCGGACCCGCGACCCATGAAGTAGCAGACGGACTCGCCGATCACCGAACCGAGCATCGCCAGCACGATCACCAGCAGCAGGTTCTGGTGTCCCGCGGCGGCGGCCATGCCGGCCGTGACCACCAGACCCTCGCTCGGGATCACCGGGAACACCGCGTCGATCGCGGCCGCCAGGAACAGCACGAGCAGCAGCCAATGCGAGGCCATCGCGATACTGAGCAGCTCTCGCGCCGCCTCCATCAACTCCGTCACCCGGCCAAGGATGCCATCCATTGCCAAACCCGCCACAATCCCATCGATGTGATTCAGCGGGGGTTCACCCGTTGTTCAGCACGTCCACGAGCTCGGTGCGGGAGTGGATGCCGAGCTTCGCGTAGACCTTGCGCAGGTGGTACTCGACGGTCTTCGGGCTGAGGAACAACCGGGCCGCGACCTCGCGGATACTCTGCCCGTCCGCGAGCAGCAGCGCGATCTGACGCTCCTGAGGCGTCAGCTCGTCCGCCGTACTCGGCACACGGCGTCGCGCGGTCTCCCCGGTCGCCTTCAGCTCCGTGGCCGCCTGGTCGGCCCAGCCGGCGGCTCCGAGTTGATCAAACGCTTCAACAGCGGCCCGCAACTGCGCCCGTGCGTCCACTCGCCTGCGTGCGCGCCGGAGCCAGGCGCCGTACGCGAGCTGCGTCCTCGCCCGCTCGAACACGTCCAGCGTCTCCGTATGCCACCGCAGCGCCCGTTCGAACGCCTCCTCGCTCTCCTCCACCACGCCAAGCACCCGAGCCGCGCGCGCCAACGACCACGGCTGCCCCTTGGCCTCCGCCTGTACGACGTACTCCCCCGCCGCCGCTGCTGCCTCACCGGACCGCCCCAGCCGCAGGTACACCTCCACCAACTCCGGCGCCGGCGACAGATCCGGGTCCTTGAGCCCGTTGGACGTCAGTACGTCGACCAGCCGTTCGTACTGCGGTAGCGCCGCAGCCGGATCGCCACGACCCAGCTCGTAGTCGCCCAGCGCGAACAGCGACCACACCGTGCCCAGATGGATCTCCCGCTCAGTACAAATACGCAGCGCCTCCGCCGCAAGCTGCTGGCACTTTGCCCGGCCCTGGTGCGCCGCCAGCCAGGCAAGACCGGCCAGGTTCATCGCCAGCTCGGTCGTCTGACCGGTCTCCCGCGCCAGCCGGACTCCTTCGTCGTACGACGTGACAGCGTCGGCCCAGCGGTCGGTGGTGGCGTCGTCGCGGGCCAGCACGAACAGCAAACCCGGCAGCGCACCCAGAGCAACCTGGTCCCGTCGCTCCAGCATCGCCTGCTGCAGCAAAGCCCTGCCAGTTCCACTCTCCCGCAGGAACAGCGCCGCGATCGACATCCACACCTGCCGCCGCCGGTCGCGGTCGAGCTCGACCGATGGAGCCAGGTCGACCGCCTGACGGATCTGATCGATCCCGCCCTGCCCGGCAAGGATCTTGGCGACGCCGCTGGCCAGCATGCCGATGATCCGCGGCCCTTGGCGCTCGACAGCAGGCAGCAGGCGGTCGATCTGTTCCGCAGCGGTCAACGCCGTCGCCGTGTCACAGCTCCGGAAGCACGCGCTGACCGCATCGGCCAGTAGCACGGTGGCCGTGGCCTCGTCCTGACTTTCGGCGGCGGCTGCGAGCAGGATGTCGCGTGCTCGAGCAGGTGAACCGCACTTGACCTCGATGTCGCCGCGGACCTCCTGCGCGCGAAGCTTGATCGTCGGCGGTAGCTGCAGCGCCAGTACTTCGTCCAGCAGAGCGTCGGCCCAGTCGGGGAGGCCCGCGGACCAAGCGGACTCACCTGCAGCGACCAGTCTGGCCGCACGGTCCGCCAGTACGTCGCTCAGCCGAGCCGAGCGCTCGTAGGCAGTGGCCGCGACCGAGTGCGCACCACGCCCTGCCGCATGCTCCGCCGCGACGTAGAGCCTGAACGCCACCTGGTCGTCAAAGCCAAGCACGGTCTCGGACAGATGCCACGCCCGCTTGTCCTCGTCCTGCGTAGCTGCAGCCACCGCCCGATGCACAGTACGGCGCTCCGCCGCGTCAGCACTCGTGTAGATCGCCGACCGGACCAGCGGATGGCGGAACTCGACACGACCATCGCGAATGGCCACCAGCGCAGCGCTTTCCGCTTCGGCGAGCGCTCCGACGTCGACTCCCAACTCCTTGCAAGTCCTTGCCACCACCCCTAGCTCACCGTCGTCGACAGCTGCCGCGAGTAGTGCAGTGCGTGCAGCAGGGCTGAGCCGGTTTGCCCTTGTAGTGAAGGCCTCCGCGAGCAAGGCCGGGACAGGCACGGGCACACCAGGAGGCAGTCGGCGCATTTCGTCAGGTTCACCGGCAAGCTCCAACAGCGCTAGCGGGTTGCCGGCGACGGTCCGATGCAGCTGGGCCACCAGATCGACCGGCAGGCCGTGCACGAGTTGCTGCGCGGCTGCCAACGGCACGCCATCGAGGAGGAGCGCAGGCAGGTCGGCCTCTGCGAGTGGGTGCGACTCGTGCTGCCGGGCGGCGATCAGCAACATGATCGGGTCGGCGAGCAGGCGCCGTGCCGCGAACAGCAGGGCTTCGGCCGACGGACGGTCGAGCAGGTGCGCGTCGTCGACGATCACGGCGACCGGTGTCTGCTCGGCGTACCGGCAGATCAGGCTGAGGGTCGCGGCACCGACCGCGAACCGGTCAGGCGTGCTGTCGCCGGGACTGAGGGCCAGCGCAGCAGCGAGCGCCGCCCGCTGTGGACGCGGGATGCGGTCGAGGTCTGTCAGGGCGGGACGGAGGAGCTGGTGGAGGGCTCCGAAGGGCACGTCCTGCTCGGCTTCGGTGCCACGTGCCCGGAGCAGGCGGAGACCCTCGGTGAGGCCGGCGGCCTCGTCCAGGAGGGCGGTCTTCCCGATGCCCGGCTCGCCGGTGACCAGCAGCACGCCGGCCACCCCCACCCGGGCCCCCGCGACCAGCTGCTCGATCGCCCGGCGTTCGGCCTCCCGCCCGATCAGCATGTCTCGCAGTGTGCACCAGGTGGGGCACCTGATGCGACGGGCGAGCTGGCTTGCCTAGGTTCGCCGTACTGACCAAGCAAGGGGGCGGAGAACATGACTGTTGCGATCGACGGCGAGAAGCTGATGGGGCTGGTCTACCAGGCCGTGGACGAGGTGGGGGCGACACTGAACGCGGCGCTGGTGGTAATGGGCGACCGGCTCGGCTACTACCAGGCACTCGCCGACGGCGGACCGGCGACACCAGGAGAGCTGGCCGAGCGCACCAACACCAGCGAGCACTACACACGGGAGTGGCTGAACGCGCAGGCCGCGGGCGGGTACGTCGAGTACGACCCGAGCACCGGCGAGTACACGCTGCCGCCGGAGCAGACTGTGGCGCTGACGGATCCGAGCAGCCCGGCGTACCTGCCTGGCTTCTTCCAGATCGCGCTCGGCACTGTGCAGCACACCACGGAGACGATCGAGGCGGCCCGGAGCGGTGCGGGCATCGGTTGGCACGAGCACACGTCCGACGTACATGTCGGGTGCGAGCGGTTCTTCCGGCCGTCGTACAACGCGAACCTGCTGACCAGTTGGCTGCCCGCGCTCGACGGCGTGGTGGCCAAGCTGGAGCGTGGCGCGAAGGTGGCGGACATCGGCTGCGGCCACGGGTCCTCGACGATCCTGATGGCCGAGGCCTTCCCGCGGTCCGAGTTCGTCGGGTCGGACTACCACCAGGAGTCCATCGAGACGGCCCGGCTGCGGGCGGCGGAGGCCGGGCTGCGGATCAGCTTCGAGGCTGCGCCGGCGGACGGCTTCAGCGGGTCCGGGTACGACCTGGTGACGACGTTCGACGCACTGCACGACATGGGTGACCCGGTCGGCGCTGCCCGCCACGTGCGGGAGTCGCTCGCAGCGGACGGCACCTGGATGGTGGTGGAGCCGATGGCCGGCGACAAGGTCGAGGACAACCTCAACCCGGTCGGCCGCGCGTACTACGGCTTCTCGACCCTGCTGTGCACTCCTGGGTCGCTGTCCCAGCCAGTCGGACTCGCACTGGGCACGCAGGCTGGTCCGGCACGCATCCGGGACGTCACGACGGCTGCCGGCTTCACCAGGTTCCGCACGGTCGCGCAGACGCCGTTCAACCTGGTGTACGAGGTACGGCCCTGAGACATTGAGGGCAAGGGGGCAGAGCGATGACTCAGAGACCTGCGCTGACACCTGATCTGCAGGGGACGGTGGAGCGTGACGGGGTGACGATCGGCTACGCCGTGCACGGTACGGAGGGACCGGCAGTGCTGCTGTTGCCGACGTGGTCGATCGTGCCGTCCCGTATGTGGAAGGCGCAGGTCCCTTACCTGTCCCGGCGCTACCGGGTGATCACCTTCGACGGCCGAGGCTCCGGGCGCTCCGACCGGCCGGTGGGCCCGGACGCTTACAGCGACTCCGAGTTCGTCGCGGACGCACTCGCCGTACTGGATGCGACCGAGACCACGTCCTGCGTGCTGGTCGGGTTCTCTCGGGGATGCCCGTGGGCGCTGCAGCTGGCGCTGGAGCAGCCGGACCGCGTGCTGGGGATCGTGTGCATCGGTCCGGCGACCAGGCTGGCGCCGAAGCTGGAGGAGCGGACGCAGTGGACGTTCCACCAGCGCCACGAGACCACTGAGGGCTGGGCGAAGTACAACCGGTACCACTGGGTCGAGGGCGGGTACGACGACTTCCTCGACTACTTCTTCGCGCAGCTGTTCAACGAGCCGCACTCCACCAAGCAGATCGAGGACTGCGTGGGTTGGGGAGGGGAGATCGGCCCCGAGCGGCTGGTGGACACCGAGCTTGCCCGGGAGGTTCACCAGCCGCCGGAGCTGCTCACCAACGTGACCTGCCCGGTGCTGGTGATCCATGGCGAGCAGGACGCCATCCGGCCGCACCTCGAGGGCGTGATGCTCGCCGAGGCGACCGGTGGCTCGCTGGTGACGGTCAAGGGTGGTGGCCACGCACCACATGCCCGCGACCCGGTCATGGTCAACCGGCTGCTGCGTGACTTCGTCGATCGGGTCGCTCCGCGGCTGGTACGGCGTACGTGGGTCCGTGCGATGAGTCGGCCGAAGCGAGCGCTGTACCTGTCGTCACCGATCGGACTCGGCCACGCCCGCAGGGACCTGGCGATCGCACGCGAGCTGCGGACGCACCACCCGGACCTGCAGATCGACTGGCTGGCGCAGCACCCGGTGACGCGCGTGCTCGAAGACGCAGGCGAGTCCGTCCATCCGGCGTCGTCGTACCTGTGCAACGAGTCCACGCACATCGAGTACGACGCCGGCGAGCACGACCTGCACGCGTTCCAGACGATCCGGCGGATGGACGAGGTCCTGGTCGCGAACTTCATGACCTTCGCCGACGTCGTGGCCGAGCGCCCGTACGACCTGGTGATCGGGGACGAGGCGTGGGAGGTGGACTACTTCCTGCACGAGAACCCGGAGCTCAAGCGGTTCGCGTACGCGTGGATGACCGACTTCGTCGGCTGGCTGCCGATGCCGGACGGCGGAGCCCGGGAAGCCCGGCTGACCGCGGACTACAACGCCGAGATGATCGATCACCGCGCCCGGTTCGGGCGGCTGCGGGACCGGTCGGTCTTCGTCGGCGACCCGGACGACATCGTCGACGCCACCTTCGGTCCCGGGCTGCCCGGGATCCGCGAGTGGACCGAGCGCAACTTCGACTTCGCCGGCTACGTCACCGGGTTCGTGCCCGAACGAGTCGACCGTACGACGCTGGGCTATCCCGCCGACGGTCTGCTCTGCGTGGTGACCGTCGGCGGATCCGGGGTCGGATCGTCGCTGCTGCGACGGGTCCTCGACGCGGTGCCTGCGGCGCGGCGCTTGGTGCCCGAGCTGAACTTCGTGGTCGTCACCGGCCCGCGGATCGACCCCAGCAGGTTCCCGTCGATGCCTGGCGTGACACTGCGTGGCTACCTACCGGACCTGCACCGGGACCTGGCCGCCGCTGACCTCGCCATCACCCAGGGCGGTCTCACCACCTGCATGGAACTCACCGCTGCCCGCGTGCCGTTCATCTACATCCCGCTGCAGCACCACTTCGAGCAGAACTTCCACGTCGCCGCCCGCCTGGACCGCTACAACGCCGGCCACCGCCTGACGTACGCCGAAGCCGCCGACCCAACCCACCTGGCCGAAACCATCGCCAAAGCCCTCCACACCGACCCCAACTACCGCCCAGTGGACTCAAACGGCGCCGCCCGCGCGGCCCACCTACTCGCCGACCTGCTGTGATTGCTTGACAGACATTTCACCATCTGGTGAAGTGTCTGCGTGCTGACGACGACCTTCGGGGCGCTCGCGGACCCGACCCGGCTGGCGATCGTGACCCGGCTGAGCCGGGGCGACGCCACCATGGGCGAGCTCGCCGCGCCGCACCGGATCACGCTGCCGGCGATGACGAAGCACGTCGGCGTCCTCGTCGACGCAGGGCTGGTGACTCGGCGGAAAGTTGGCCGGACGGTGGTGTGCACGATCCGTCCGGAGGCGTTCGGCGAGGTCCAGGAGTGGCTCGGCGACCTCACGACGTACTGGAACAGCACGGTCGACCGGTTGGAAGAGCTGTTGCGAGGAGGCGGGGATGGGATCTGACGTCCGGATCGAACGGGTGCTTCCGGCAACCATTGGGCGGGTGTACGACGCATGGACCCGGGCGGAGCTGCTGATGCAGTGGTACTGCCCGAATCCGGACCTGGTGCTGAAGGTTCAGGCCGACGTCCGGGTCGGCGGGGAGTACCTGGTCGAGATGGGGCCGCACATCGTCCGTGGCACGTACCTCGAGGTGGAACCGCCGTACCGGCTCGTCTTCAGCTGGAAGTGGGACGGCGACAGCGACGAGGCGACCCGGGTCCAGGTCGAGCTGTCCGAGGTCCCCGAGGGCACCCGGATGCTGCTCACGCACAGTGGTTTCGCCACCGACGAGGACTCGGCGAACCACCGCCTCGGCTGGGAGCCCGAACTCGACCGGCTGGCTGGGATATTGAGCGCTCAGCAGGTGCGATGACGTGGACACCGGCGCTAATCGGGTCGCGCGTGCGGGTCACAGTTGGTTAGCGTGGGTGCGTACGCCTGACGGTTTGAAGGAGACGGTATGAGCGACAAGTCCAGCGAGCCGGCGGACGATCTGCAGAAGAAGTTCCGTGAAGCGCTCGAGAAGAAGAACGCTCACCACAGCGCGCACCCGGGGTCCGGGACGCGCCGTGAGGGTGTCGGCGAGGCGCACAACGACAAGCAGAGGCGCCAATTCCGGCGCAAGTCCGGCAGCTGATTCCGCCAACTGTCCATCCATCCGCCTGAGCCCCGGGTTGCCGCCCGGGGCTCGACTCATTCCGGGGCCGTCTCAGCACGGGAAAAATACCAGCCGACTGCTGCGGAGGGTTGTTAGGTTCGAGCCGACGAAAGGGGAACTTCGTGGTGGTCAGCGGTGAGGCAATGCTCGGAATCGCACTGGTCGAGCTCGGCCTGGTGCTCACTCCCGGGCCGAACATGATCTACCTGGTGTCGCGATCGGTCGCCCAGGGCCGCCGCGCCGGGCTGATCTCGCTCGCCGGCGTCGGCGTCGGCTTCACGGTCTATCTGCTGGCCGCGAGCGCGGGGCTGGCGACGCTGTTCGCGCTCGTCCCCGAGATCTACCTGACGCTGAAGCTCGCGGGGGCGGCGTACCTGCTCTGGCTCGCCTGGAACGCCTTCCGCCCCGGTGGCAGCTCGGCCTTCGCGACCCAGGAGCTGGAGCCCGACGGGCCGGGGAAGCTGTTCGGCGTGGGCCTGCTCACCTGCCTGCTGAACCCGAAGATCGCGATCCTCTACATCTCGCTGCTGCCGCAGTTCGTCGACCCGTCCCGCGGCCACCTCGGCACCCAGAGCATGATCCTCGGCCTGGTCCAGACCGCCGTCGGCGTCGCCGTGAACGCGGTCTTCGTGATCACCGCCGGCTCGGTCGCCGTCTTCCTGTCCCGCCGCCCGACCTGGATGCGCATCCACCGCTACCTCACCGGCACCGCCCTGGCCGTCTTCGCCATCCGCCTCGCCACCGACCGCGCCCGCCCCCTCGCGACTCAATGATCGACCAACTGCTCACGTCCGGCTGGACCACCTGCAAACCGATCACCAGGCTCGTCGCGGACCGCGGCCTGCCTGCGATCACCCGCGAGTACCTGCTTGACACGTTCTCGGCTGCCGAGTGGCAACAGGCGGAGGAAGCAACCAAGGCAATGACCGACCACTTCCGCTCCGCGCGCTTCGCCGACGAGGTCCAGTACGGCGTACTGCTGGTGCCGGACCCTCAGTTGCTCGACACGCGGCGTCCCGTGGATCCAGCCGTACGGGCTGCTCAGGTCGGTGCGCCGACGACGGACGTGTTCGACGAGCGGCTGCCAGCGGGAGTCGCGCTGCCCGGTAGGCGTCCGTGGAGTCTCGTGGTGAGCGTGGTCGGCAGCTACGGGCCGGCTGTGGGTAGCTACAACGACGTCGTGGCCGCTGAGGACTTCGCCGTACTGGGTCAGGACACCAGGCAGTGGATGACTCGGCAGCTGTGGGGAGCGCGGGTGTTGCAGTGTGGCGCGACGCCGCCTGACTGTGAGCACAACGAGCGCTGGACCTTCACGCTGTTCCCCAGTGAAGAGCTGATCGACGGCCAGGCCGAGTCCGGAACGGTGCTGAAGGGCAAGGTCCGCTTCCGCCTCGGCAGGCCCGATCGCGGCATCGGTTCGGCGCGGGTCGCTCCTGCCCTGCTGATCTAATTGATGTGCAACGAGTGAGCGACTCCCCGATACTGCTGGGCGTGCCGATGCATCCTGGACAGCTTGACGTGACGACCGATCTGGTGGCGCGGCTTGTCCGGTCCCAGTTCCCGGCGTGGAGCGAGCTGCCGGTCAGCCCGGTGCGCTCGCATGGGACGGTGAACGCGTTGTTCCGGATCGGCGACGGGCTGGTCGCGCGGCTCCCGATCCAGCCCGGCGACCCCGCCGCGACCCGGAAGGACCTCGAGGATGAGGCCGAGGCGGCGCGTCGGCTGCACGCGATCTCGCCGTACCCGACACCAGAACCGGTCGAGCTCGGCGAGCCCGGCGAGGGGTACCCACTGCCCTGGGCGGTCTACACCTGGCTCCCGGGGACGATCGCGTACGACGCCGACGTCGCCGGGTCGATCGGGTTCGCCGAGGATCTGGCCACGTTCGTGCGTGCGCTGCGCGCCGTACCGACCGAGGGGCGTATGTTCAACGGCTCGTGGCGGGGCGGAGTACTCACAACTCACGACGAAGATGTCGCCGAGGGTCTGGAGCGCAGCCGCGGGATGATCGACGTCGACGCGCTCGCTCTGCTCTGGGCGGACCTGCGTACGACGCCGCGCACCGAGCCGGACGTGTGGGCACATCGCGACCTGATGCCTGGCAACCTGCTCGCCTCCAACGGCCGGCTGGCCGGGGTCATCGACGTCGGCACGTTCACCGTCGCGGATCCGGCCATGGACCTCGCGCCGGCCTGGAACCTCCTGAATGCCGACGCCCGGGCGGCGTTCCGCTCGGGGCTCGGCAGCGACGAGGACGAATGGCGCCGCGGCATGGGCTGGTCGTTCGCGCAGGCCATCGGATGCCTCTGGTACTACGTCGAGACCAACCCGGTGATGTCGCGCACCGCCCATCACACCCTGAGCGCCCTGCTCATCGCCGCGAACTGACGAACACGAACTCCTTCCCGGGCCGATCCGGCGCCTCCCGTACGTCGTCGACCGCAAACCCGGCGGTCTTCAGCGACTCCTCCACCTCCGACCGCTCCCGGAAGCGCAAGGTCGAGTTCGACGTCAGCACCGCGCCGTCCGCCGCGAACACGTAGGTGCCGCGGAACGACACGAACGGCGGCTTCACCTCGACGAGGTCGCCCCAGTGTTCGACCTCGCCGACCCCGGGAATGTCCTTCACGATGTGCGTTTGCTCGCGGGTCCACTCCTCCCAGGCCCGCTTTGCAGGATCCCGCGTCTCGAACACGAATCGCCCGCCCGGCTTTAGCGCTTGGTTGACCCCGCGCAGCGTCGAGGCCCAATCCTCGTCGGTGAGAAAGACCTGCGCGACGTTCCCCGTCATCACTGCCAGGTCGGCCTGGAGCGGCGGCAGCGTGGTCGCATCGCCGTGGATCCACCGCACCCGGCCGGCGAACTCTTTGCCCTTGGCAACCTCCAGCGAGGCCTCGGCGGGGTCGACTCCCACGACGTCGATCCCGAGGCCGGCCAGCCAGCAGGCCAGTTCGCCCGTCCCGCAGCCGACGTCCAGCACCTGTCGTGCGCCGAACTCGCCGACCATCGCGACGTAGTGCTCCAGATCTCCGCGATCCGGATCCAGCGCGTCGTAGATCCGGGCCAGCCGGGGCACTCCGAACAACGCATCAACCATCCCCCGACCCTAGGCCGGAGCCCAGGGTCGGGCGACGCATTTTAGCGAGCCTTATGGAGCGGCAACCGCCAGCAGCTGCTGCAGCGACTGGCAGGTCATCGGGCGGGCGAGGAGGTCGGCGGACTCGCGTTCGGCGAAGTGGGCTCGGTCGGGATCGCCCGGATCGATGGCTTCGCAGATGGTGTTGTAGGTCCAGTTCAGCCAACTGGTCACCGCGGTGGCGAACGACGCCATGGTGAGATCCGGCCAGCGGCCGGCGGTGTGGAGGTAGCCGTCGCGGAACGCCGCGATCGCCGTTGGGTTGAGCGACGGACGGAAGGTCCAGTGGGTGAGCGCCCAGGCGACTTCGAGCTCCGGCGTGAGTGAGCCGGCGAAGTCCCACTCGGTGACGACGAGCTCGTTCTTGTGGCTCAGGCGGACGTGTTCGGGGTTCAGTACCTGGTTGCAGAGGATGAGTTCCCCGGTGACGTCGGCCGGGATCGTCTGCAACTCCCGGAACGTCGGGAGCAGGTCGGCGAGCCGCCCTGCCCATGGCTTGTCGGCGGCACGGGCTCGGTCGAGCAACTCCTTCCACTCGGCGTCCGGCCGGCGCCAGGTGACGTACGGGTGCGGGGGTGTATCGCTCGGGATGGCCAGTGAGTGCAGGGTGCCGAAGATCTCGCCCACCCCACGCGCCACGGCAGCCGGCGTCGGGCTCACCGGCGACGGGCCGACCTCGATCCACTCATGAACCCGCCAGTTCTCGCCTTGCACGGTCTCGATCAGCCGGCCCTCGGGACTGCGGACCGGAGTCGGCGCAGCGATCCCGGCGGCCACCGCCGCATCGCGAAGCTTCGACCCCAACTCGGCCTGATCCGCAGTGATCCATGGGTACACGGTGATGGCGAGCCACCGCCCCCGGTCGGTGCTGATCGACCAGCACCGGCCCATCAAACTGAACGAAACCGCCGCTGCTTGGTTGGTGACTTGGCCCAACCCGAACGCGGCCGCCAACGCCTCGGCCAGCCCTTCCGATACGACGGGCGCCTGAGCGGCCCGCCGTTCGGCTTCAACCTTCAACGCGGCCCAGTCACGCAGCCCGTACTCGACCGCCAACGTCCGCTGCGCCTCAGCCAGCGACGCCCCCGGATCCGACTCCCGAAGCGCAACCAGCAGATCTTTCGCCTGCTTCCGCAGGAACCCCAGACTCGGGTTATCCGGCAAATGTCTCACGACAGATCCTCCCGGACCCGGACTCGCACAGGCCCCAAGAGAAACCACCATCCAAGGGTGGCTTCCAGCCTTCCGGCGAGTCTCGACGCAGCCCCAACCACGCCCGCCAAACGCTACCCGACCCCCACCAACCCAAGCAACGCTCAGCCGCCGGAACCACGCACCCCGGCCTCGCCCAACTCGCGGACGTGGCGGGTCGCCAGGAGACCATCAACCATCTGGTGCGTCCAGAAGGTCTTGCCCGCCGGGGTCGGGTGGCCGGCTCCGTTCATGAAGTCCGCGATCTTCCGCAGCGACAGCCGTCCTCGCTCAGCCGTACGACGACGTCACGCACCTCATCCGGACACTGAGGCGGCCGCCCAGACCGCCGCGGGCCGCTCATCTCTCACCCTCGTCACCGCTACCGCTCCTGCGCACTCTCAGCAACTCGCGAAGAACCGCCCGCCCCCGCTTGGAGTGCTCCTCGTCACCGAACAACGCACACCCGACTGCCAGCGCAAGGCAGACGGCCAACACCACACCGACGAACTCGAACACCGCTCTCGCTCCTTGATCCAGGGAGACGGGGGCGGCTCCGCATTACGCCAGTGCCGCCCCCTGGGGTTGAAGGGGAACGACAGCAGCACTCGGCCCACGAAGACTCCGGCAAGACCGAGCCACCAACCGACGCGCGGAGGTCAGCCGTGACGGCGGCGCCCCAAAGACCATCGCCGCGGCCACCCGCCTGCGCCCCCCGGGAGTCCGGGTAGAGCACCGGCCGAACCAGACACCGAAGTGCGCCGGCGACCCGACGACCGCCAGGAATCTCCTCGAGGACTCTCAGGTATGCCTCGAAGACGCGACGCCCAAGCCTCATCACCAGCGTCGAAGCGGACAACCTCGCGAACACCCGCCTGGACGTCGCGAGAAGCGTCCTGTCGACCGTGAAGTCGTCGCCGGCCTCTTCGACACGACTGCGAATGTGCTGGAGGAGAGGCCCGACGTCGACCAGCGCGCGATGCGTGGCCACACCGGCCAGCAGCACTGTCCGAGACCCGTCGACCCTCATGCGATCAAGCGTAGAGCCCGCCGCCGACTGTCCTGGTAATCCCACCCCCCGGGGAGGGCAGCTCGGAGGTCAAACCGGATTCGACGACCTCCCGGTCCCTCTTCGGTCAGAACCAGGAGCCGGTCGTCTGTTTCTGAGAGCAAGTAGGTAGTCCCGAGGAAGCCCCAGGGTCGCGCCAATGGCGCTGAGAGCACCGTCACTGACGGCCGGGTCACCTGCTCGGGCTCGTTTGATATTGACGATTGGCTAGGGGCACCCTGTGCAGCGCGAGCCGTGAGTTTCTGAGACCTTGCCAGCCCGTGACCGCTCGGATCGTTTCGCCGATTCGATGCCTGCGTCCGCGTCAATTATGAACCAAATCATGCCGCCTACCTGTATTCGGCCGCGACCCTCCAAACGGCCGGTGAGAACCTCCCAGGAAAGGCCGTCGGGCCGGGAACGAGCGTTTTCCCGATTGCCCCTCTGGACGTGGGCGAGCGATGCTCGACAAATGAGGACAACCGGAGAAGGAGACCGAGATGAAGGACAGCAGCAGCCGCAGCGGCGATCCGCCTGGCAGATGGCGACGTATCCCGCATCGAAGTGCTGACCCCAGCGGCCGTCGTGGTCCACAACGGCCGCAGGAAGCAGGGCACGACATCAGCGACTCAGCAGCAAATAAGGGCCTCGGACAAGTCGTACGCCGTACCCCGGCGATCCTTGCGATCGTCCTCGGATTGGCACTGATCGGGACCGTTGCGATCGCCTCGATCCCGGCACCGGACGGGACGATCAACGGCTGCCGGAAGACCAGCAACGGCGATCTAATCGCCATTGACTCCACGGCGACCTGCCCCAACGGCTACGTGGCACTGAACTGGAACCAGACCGGACCTACCGGTCCGGCCGGGATGAACGGGGTCAGCGGCTACGTGGTAGTCCGTCAGGACGGCCTGACCGGCTTCACCGCGACCACCTTCTGCCCGACCGGAAAGAAGGCTATAGGCGGTTGGCTGCACTGGAACGGGCTCGGCGTGTTCCCGATCGAGCAGTTCGCAATCGTTGGCTCGTATCCCACGACTGACGAGACCGGCTGGGTCATGGAGTACGCGCTGTCTGCTTCGACCGTGAATGTCTACGCCGTCTGCGTGAATGCGAGTTAAGCCCCGTCTACCAATGCGCGGCGGACGCGCAAGGGAGAAACCCGCCGCCCCATTAAATCGCGGACGAAAGGTCGCAGGACATGATCAGCAGCTACGAGCGGCGCACAGCTTGGATCCTGGACGGCGCGGCCGTTGCGTTTCTAGCCGTGTACGCCGTGCCGATCCTCCACCCCGGCCTGTCTCTTGGCTGGGTCCGCGCCTGCGAGGTCGCAAGCTGGGCCATCTGGGGTCTATTCGGCGTCGACTACTTCATCAGGGTGAGTCTTGCGGAGGATCGGCGGCGGTTCATCCGGAGAAATCTGGTCGACCTGGCGGTGATCGTGCTGCCGTTGCTGCGCCCGATGCGTCTCGTCCGGCTGCTCCCGGTGCTGGCGAGGATGCAGCATGCCGGGATGTCACTGCGGGGTCGGGCGACGACGTACGTCGTCGCTGGCGCGATCCTGCTCGGGTTCGTGGCCTCGCTGGCCGTGCTGGATGCGGAGCGAGGTAGCTCCGATGCCAACATCACCTCGTTTGGAGATGCGCTCTGGTGGTCTGCCACCACCGTGACGACAGTCGGCTACGGCGACCACTTCCCAACCACCGGCGAGGGCCGGATCGTTGGCGCAGCTCTGATGCTCGGCGGCATCGCCCTGGTTGGCACGGTGACCGCCGCGCTGGCGAGTTGGTTTGTCGAGCAACAGAGTAAAGAGATCCCGAAATAGCGCCGGGACCGACGGCAGCCGTCGACTGAAACAATGCTATGGCCATGGCGGAGGGGCGTGATGGCTGCCGACGCTGACCTGCGACAGATGGGATTCAAGACGTGGGCGGTGACGACACGGATACTCGACATCCAACACCCCGATGACCTGTTCGGATCCGGACCGTTCTGCCGCCTGGTGGTGGAGCACGCCGCTCCGACACGACCCGGCGTCTACGCGTGGGTCGTCGAGCCGCTGGTGCTGTACGTCGGGTCGTCACTCTTGCTGCGAATGATCGTCGCCGGAGCGAGCATGGGACGTGCCCCGACGATTACACGTACGTCCCGCCATACTCCGTCCCATCGAACACAGCACGAGGAACCGAGTCAACGGCCTGACCGAACCAGAGCGGCGGCTCAGGGCAAGCTGACGGCTGCGCTGGCAATTCCGGCTGACTCGGTGCGGGCTGGCGGCGGCCAGCAGGGCTCTGACCCGAGCACACGCGCCCGGATTACACGTTGAAGCGGAATTCGACTACGTCGCCGTCTTGCATGGTGTAGTCCTTGCCTTCCATGCGGACCTTGCCGGCGGAACGGGCGGCGGTCATGGAGCCGGCTTCGATGAGGTCGTCGTAGGAGACGATCTCGGCCTTGATGAAGCCGCGCTGGAAGTCGGTGTGGATGACACCGGCGGCCTCGGGGGCGGTGGCCCCGCGCTTGATCGTCCAGGCGCGGGATTCCTTCGGACCGGCCGTCAGGTACGTCTGCAGGCCGAGGGTGTCGAAGCCGACCCGGGCGAGTACGTCGAGACCGGGCTCGTCGATGCCCATCTCGGCGAGCATCTCGCGGGCCTCGTCCTCGTCGCCGAGCTCGACCAGCTCCGCCTCGAACTTCGCGTCCAGGAAGATCGCCTCGGCCGGCGCCACCAGGTCCCGCATCTGCTGCTTCAGCGGCTCGTCGGCGAGCTCGTCGGCGTCACAGTTGAAGACGTACAGGTACGGCTTGGCCGTCATCAGCATCAGCTCGCGGATCGCGTCGCGGTCCACGTCGGTGGCGATGATCGGCGTGCCGGCCTCGAGGTGCTTCTGCGCTGCCCGGACCGCCTCGAGCACGACGGCGCTCTCCTTCTTCAGCCGGGCTTCCTTCTCCAGCCGCGGGATCGCCTTCTCGACGGTCTGCAGGTCGGCCAGGATCAGCTCGGTCTGGATGGTGGAGATGTCGTCGGCCGGTGACACCTTGCCGTCGACGTGGGTGACGTCGTCGTCGCGGAACACCCGGGTGACCTGGCAGATCGCGTCCGACTCGCGGATGTGGCTGAGGAACTTGTTGCCCAGGCCCTCACCCTCCGACGCGCCGCGGACGATCCCGGCGATGTCGACGAACTGCACCGTGGCGGGGATCACCTTCGCGGAGCTGAACAGCTCGGCCAGCTTGCCCAGCCGCGCGTCCGGTACGCCGACCACGCCGACGTTGGGCTCGATCGTCGCGAACGGGTAGTTCGCCGCGAGCACGTCGTTCTTGGTCAGTGCGTTGAACAGGGTGGACTTGCCCGCGTTGGGGAGCCCGACGATTCCGATGGTGAGTGCCACGGGCGTCAAGGGTACGCGGCCAACCCCGCCGCACCCCAATCCGCGGCCCGCCGGTCAGATCAGGTACGCCTCGAGGTCCGCGTCGTACCAGCGGCTCGTCCGGCCCAGCGAGCGCATGCCGAGGCGCCGGCAGACCGCCAGGGACGCGCCGTTGTCCGGGCGGACCACCGCGTAGATCTCGTCCAGACCGCCCATGAACCCGTGCGCGATCGCGCCTCGGGCCGCCTCGGTCGCCAGGCCGCGGCCCCAGGCGTCGGGGTGCAGGTGCCAGCCCACCTCGACCTCGCCCTTGTGCTCGGTCCCGTCGGACGGATCGGGCAGCGGCACGAGCAGCACGGTCCCCGCGACCGTGGCCGTCGAGCGTTCCTCCACCGCCCAGACGCCGTACACCTGGTCCTGGTTGCGGTCGTTCCAGCGCTCGATCGCCCGGGCGGCGGCGTCGCGGGCTGTCATCACCCGGGGCTCGGCGCCGAGCCAGCGCGAGACCTCCCAGCGCCGGTAGATGTCGAACACGCGGTCTTCGTCGGTGTCCACCCAGTCGCGCACCACGAGCCGTTCCGTCTCGTAGACCACCTTCGGATCCATCGCGGCACCTCCCCATCCCTTGCCGTCCATGTATCCGTCCGAACCAGCCGAGAGCAAGCGACGTCTCCAGTCTGTGACCAGTTGGGGAGATCGCGCTGCCTCTCGACCACGCTTCGTGACCGCTTGCGTGCAGTTTCTGCGCTTCGGCTGGCTCGAGGCAGCTACATCTGCCAGGCCTGGCGGCGGTTCGACCTGCGCGTGAGCGGCTACCGGCCAGTGCTGACCACCGTCCTCGCGGTGCTGATCTACGCGAACTTCTTCACTCATCACTGGATCGTCGACCTCCGGATCCCGATCGCGGTCGGGTTGCTCGTGGTGCTGCGTCGTACGTGGGTCTTCTACTCGGTCGGCGAACGGCGGTACCGGATGCCGCTCGCGGTCTCGTTCGGGTTGATCGGGTTCTTCCTGTGGGTGGCGGAGAATTTCGGCACCTTCCTGGACGCGTGGAACTACCCCGACCAGGTCGACGTGTGGCGACTCGTGCATCCGGCGAAGTTCGGCGCGTGGGCGCTGCTGGTGAGCATGAGCTTCGTCCTGGTCGCGAGCGTGAAGTCGTTGGAGGGCAGGCTCTACCACCGCGGCACGCCGGCCACCGTCGCGACGCCCCGGGCAACCGACGTCAACGCAGCTGAGATCTCACCGCAACACGAGAACGCCAACCAGACCAGGTGATCGGGCGTCTTCTCAAGTGTCCGGCACAGCGGCTCGAGGCCGCGCTGTGAGGGCTCCTGAGGGGGAGCGACCGGGTACATCCGCCTGATCTGCAAGGGGTGCGTCATGTCGCGCAGGTTCTCCACGTTCGTCGCCACCGCAACGGCGCTGGCCGTGCTCGTCGTCGGCGCGCTGATCGCCGTCGCGCTGGGCAAAGGCCAGCCGCCCAAGCCCGCCGTCGCGTCGACGTCGCCGTCGGCAACGCCGTCCGTGACGCCGACCGCGACCCCGACGAACACGCCCAGCGTCAACGCACCCGTCTCGCCGCACAAGCCGGTCCCGAACCCGACCGCCGCGATTGCCGCAGGCAACAAGAAGGTGCTGCTCCTCACCTTCGACGACGGCCCGGACCCGGTCTGGACGCCGAAGATCCTGCAGGTGCTGGCCAAGCACGGCGCCCACGCGACGTTCTTCGAGCTCGGCAGCATGCAGTCGGCCCACCCGGGACTGCGTGAGCAAGTGCTTGCCGCCGGCAACACGATCGGCAGCCACTCGATCACCCATCCCCAGCTGACCGCGATGTCCGCCGCCAAGCGGCACCACGAGATCTTCGACGGGCCCCGGTCGACCTGCTTCCGCCCGCCGTACGGCGCCACGAACGCGAAGGTCCGTGCCGACATCAAGGCGGCCGGGATGGCGCAGGTGCTGTGGGACGTCGATCCGCGCGACTGGGCCCGGCCGGGCACGCAGGCGATCGTTCACAACGTCCTGACGCACGCGCACCGAGGCAGCATCGTCCTGATGCACGACGGCGGTGGGGATCGCTCGCAGACGGTCGCCGCTCTGGACAAGGTGCTCCCCCTCCTGAAGGCGCAGGGCTACTCGTTCCCCGCGATGGACTGCTGACTTTTGAGCGAATCGGCGGAAACTGTCGGCGGCCTTCGGCACTATCTGTCACATGACCGGTACGACGGTGTTGTTGATGCTGCTGTTCCTCGTGGTGGGGCTGCTCCTCGGGGCTGTCTTCGGCGTGCTCTGGATCCGTGGGCGTGATGGCGCCCAACTCGCGCGGGTGACGGCCGAGCGCGACGCGGCCGAGGATCGCGTCGTCGAGCTGACCCAGGAGCGGACCACCGTCGGCCAGCAAATGGGCGGTCAGGCCGTGGTCAAGGAGGCGCTGGATCGCCTGCACGCGCAGCTGAACCAGTTGGAGCAGGGTCGCGCGGCTTGGCAGAGCCAACTTCATCAGCAGGTCAACGAGGTGCGGATGAGCGGCGAGGCGTTGCGCCGGGAGACTGCGTCCTTGTCCACGGCGTTGCGGAAACCGCAGGTGCGAGGACGCTGGGGTGAGCTGCATCTCCGCCGCACCGTCGAGCTGGCCGGCATGGTCGCGCACTGCGACTTCACCGAGCAGACGACGACTGTCAGCGAGGACGGTCTGCTGCGGCCGGACCTCGTGGTGAGGCTTGCCGAGGGCAAGAACCTGGTCGTCGACTCGAAGGTTCCGCTGGCCGCATTCCTCGAGGCGGCCGAGTCGGACGACGTCGACTTCCGGGAGGACCGGCTGCGCGCTCACGCCCGGCACCTGCGCACGCATGTCGATCAACTGGCGTCGAAGGCGTACTGGACCCGGCTGTCGCCGTCGCCGGAGTTCGTCATCCTGTTCGTGCCCGGCGAGTCGTTCCTGTCCGCGGCGCTCGACATCGAGCCGAGCCTGCTCGAGTACGGCGCTGAACGCCGAGTGATCCTGGCAACGCCGACGACACTCATCGCCACCCTGCGCGCGGCGGCGTACGCGTGGAACCAGTCGGCGCTGACCGAGTCCGCGCAACAGGTGTTCGAGCTCGGGCGCGAGCTGTACGAGCGCCTCAGCACGATGGGCGACCACCTGAGCCGCGTCGGCCGGTCGCTGACGTCAGCTGTGGAGGCGTACAACGGCACGGTCGGGTCGTTCGAGCGCCGGGTCTTCATCACCGCCCGGAAGCTCCGCGACCTGCACGTCACCGAGGCAGAGCTGACCGCGATGGAGTCGATCGAGGCCTCCGTCCGTCCGCTGACCGCTCCGGAGTTCCTGGCACTGGAAGACCCCGACCCGATGCGCAAGTGGCCCCCGACCCAAGCCGGCTGACCGCAACGCCTGTCGGAAAGCCGACACGGGTTGGGGATTGACAGAGGTGGTGAGCCCGCGAAACGGTGAGAGCGCTCTCACACGCCCCCTGTGAGGAGGACCAGTGCGCATCAAATATCACCTGCTGGCGATCGCCGTGGCCGCGGCGAGTATCGCCGGCGTCCTGACCGCCACCAACGACAGTCCGGCGGCGGCCGTTCCCGCGACCATCCCGCTGAAGATCACCAACAACTCGGGCCGCGCGGATCCGGTCTACATCTACAACCTGGGCACCAACCTGGCCACCGGGCAGCAAGGCTGGGCCGATGCCGCGGGCAACTTCCACGCCTGGCCGGCCGGCGGCAACCCGCCGACCCCGGCGCCGGACGCCTCGATCGCCGGTCCGGCGAACGGGCAGTCGCTCACGATCCGGATGCCGAAGTTCTCCGGCCGGGTGTACTTCTCCTACGGCCAGAAGCTCGTCTTCAAACTCACGACGGGTGGCCTGTTGCAGCCCGCCGTACAGAACCCGAGCGACCCGAACCGCAACATCCTGTTCAACTGGTCCGAGTACACGCTCAACGACGCCGGTCTGTGGATCAACAGCACGCAGGTCGACATGTTCTCCGCGCCGTACGCCGTCGGCGTGCAACTCGCCAACGGGACCAGCAAGTCGACCGGCCACCTGAAGCCCGGCGGCTACAACGGTGTTTTCAACGCGCTCCGCAGCCAGTCCGGCGGCTGGGCCAACCTGGTCCAGACAGCACCGAACGGCAGCGTCCTTCGTGCGCTGTCACCGCTGTACGGCGTGGAGACCGGCGCGCTCCCGGCGAACGCGATGGACGACTACGTGAACCGGGTCTGGTCCAAGTACAGCTCGGAGACGCTGACGGTCACGCCGTTCGGCGACCAGCCGAGCATCAAGTACTTCGGCCGCGTCTCCGGCAACGTCATGAACTTCACCAACAGTTCGGGCGCGGTCGTCACGTCGTTCCAGAAACCTGACTCGGCCAGCATCTTCGGCTGCTTCAAGTTGCTCGACGCACCGAACGACCAGGTCCGCGGCCCGATCTCCCGCACCCTGTGCGCCGGCTACAACCGCTCCACCCTGCTGACGAACCCGAACCAGCCCGACCCGAACAACGCCGGCTTCTACCTCGACGGCGTCACCAACCACTACGCCCGCCACATCCACGCCCAGATGGCCGACGGCAAGGCCTACGCGTTCGCCTTCGACGACGTCGGCGCCCACGAGTCCCTCGTGCACGACGGCAACCCGCAGCAGGCCTACCTGACCCTCGACCCCTTCAACTGACCCCAGACCGCCCCAGGCCACCGCACCGCACCCGGCAGCCCCGGTCGCGGTGCGGTGGTCTGTCGTGAGGTCTTGACGGATCGGATGGTTAGTGGCAACTTACCGTTCGTGGGGACTTACGGAACGGTCGGCGCCGTACTGGATGCCCTGGGGGATCCGACGCGGCGGGCGATCCTGGAGACGCTGCGGCAGGGTGGACCGAGCTCGGTCGGCGGGTTGGCCGACCGGGTCCCGGTCAGCCGGCCGGCGATCTCCCAGCATCTGAAGGTGCTCGGGGCGGTGGGCCTGGTGAATCACGAGTCGCGGGGCACGCGGAACATCTACCGCATCGACCGGACCGGCCTGGACGAGCTGCGCGGCTGGCTCGACCAGTTCTGGGGCGACGCCCTGGAGGCGTACGCCGATCACATCCGCCGGACCGAGGGGCGGCGTACCGAGGAGGAGACATGAACATCCAGCAAGAGCTCGCGCCGTTGGTGAAGAAGGTCATGGTGCCGGTTGGGCCGGAGCGGGCGTTCGAGGTGTTCACGGCCGAGATGTCGCAGTGGTGGCCGCTGGTGACGCACTCGGTCGCGCAGGACATGGCCCGCGACATCCGGATGGAGGGCGCCGTCGGCGGGCGGATCGTCGAGTACGGCGACGACGGCGAGGTCGGATCCTGGGGCACGCTGTCGGACTGGGATCCGCCCAAGTCCGTCAGCTTCACCTGGCACCCGGGGAGCGACCCGCGGGAGGCTGGGCACGTGACCGTCACGTTCACCGAGGTTGCCGACGGCACCGAGGTCGTGCTGACCCACACCGGCTGGGAACGCCGCCCGGACGGCGTCCGCGCCCGCGCAGGCTACGACACCGGCTGGGACTACGTCCTCGGCAAGTACGTCGCCGGCACCCGCTGATTGCTGAATCAGTCCGCCGACCGGAGTGGGCGGGATCGCCCGCGAGTCGACGTGGGGTGGGATTTCGGCCGATAGTGGGCGGATGGTGAATGCTCCGGTTGATGCCCGCGGGTTGGCGGCTGCACTGCGGCCGCATGGTGAGTCGGTGATGCTGCCGCAGGAGGCGTACACGGATCCCGCCGTACTCGCGTGGGAACGGCGCCATTTCTTCGCCGGCAGCTGGACCTGTCTCGGCCGGGTGGACGAACTGGCTGCTGGTACGACGACGCAGCGCGCGCTGACCGTGGGGGACATCGGAGTGGTGCTGACGTTCGGCGATCGGCCGCGGGCGTTCGCCAACACCTGCCGGCATCGGGGGCATGAACTCCTACAGTGCGACGAGTCGACCGATCGGCGGTCGGTGGTCTGCCCGTACCACGGGTGGTCTTACGAGCTCGACGGCTCGGTGAAGGCTGCTCCGCGGATGGGCGAGACGTTCGACGCGACGCCGTACAAGCTGGTCGAGTTGCCGGCCGAGGTCTGGCATGGCTGGCTGTTCGTGAACGCGACGGGTACGGCGGGACCGTTCGCCGAGCACCTTGGCGGGATCACCGAACTGGTGGCGCCGTACCGGCCCGAGGCCCTGGAGCTGAAGGCGCGGCACCGGTACGACGTGGCGTCGAACTGGAAGACGATCGTCGAGAACTATCACGAGTGCTACCACTGCCCCCTGATCCACCCCGAGCTGTGCAAGGTGTCGCCGCCGACCTCGGGCGACAACTGGAACCTGCCGGGCGCGTGGGTCGGCGGGCTGATGGACCTGCGGCCGGATGCCGAGACGATGTCGCTCGACGGGCAGTCGGGCGGGGTCCCGCTGCCCGGGGTGGATCCGCGCCGGGTGAACTACCTCGGGCTGTTCCCGAACCTGTTGATCTCGCTGCATCCCGACTACGTGATGACGCACCGGCTCGAGCCGCGCGCGCCGGGGGTGACGGCGATCGAGTGTTCCTGGTACTTCCCGGCCGAGGTGAGTGATCCGTCGTACGCCGTCGACTTCTGGGACGTCACCAATCGCGAGGACTGGGCGGCGTGCGAGTCCGTGCAGCGCGGAGCCGAGTCGCCGCACTTCCTGCCGGGCCCGCTCGCGCCCGCCGAGGACGCGGTCTACCAGTGGGTGACGATGATCGCCCGCGGCTACCTGGGGAAGCCACTCAGCACCTGACATTCTTTCTCGCGCAGCCGCTCAACCTTTGCTCCCGGTCGGGGCATCTCAGGTCTGACCGAGTTGCACTAGATAGGGGTTGGGATGGATCCAGGACGGGACCGCGAGTTCGCCGAGTTCGTGGACGGGCGGTTCACAGCGCTGCAGCGGTTCGGGTACTTGCTGACCGGGGAGTGGCATCTGGCCGAGGATCTGGTACAGACCTCGCTGACCAAGGTGTGGTTCCACCGGAACACGTTGCGCAGCGGAAGTGCGTTGGAGAGCTACACCCGGACGGTGATGGTGAACACCAGCACCCAGTGGTGGCGGCGGAAGTGGCGCGGCGAGACGCCGACCGAGCAACTGCCGGAGTCGCAGGGCCGAGAGGAGTACGGCGCAGTCGACGACCGCGACCTGCTGTTGCGCGCACTCGCGACACTCCCCCGCCGCGCCCGCGCGACGCTGGTGCTGCGGTACTTCGAGGACCTGCCGGAAGCCGAGATCGCCCAGATCATGGGCTGCTCGGTCGGCACCGTGAAGTCCAACGTCTCCCGCGGGCTCGCCAAGCTCCGCGAACACGCACTGATCACCGCACTTCCCACCCCGGTCCAGAAGGAGGGCTGACCATGACCGACGATCTCAAGCACAAGTTCGAGCAGCTCGTCGCCGATCCGCCACCGCCGAGCGGGGTGCCGAGCGAGACTGTGTTCGCCCGGGTCCGTTCGGTACGGCGTCGCCGTACCGCCGGCGTGGTGACGCTGGCCGCAGCCGCGGTAGTGGCCGTCACGGTTGCCGCCGGCAACCTGACCGACATCAACAGCAGCCCGCCAGTGAGCAACACCCCGAGCGCACCGACGACAGTCGTCACCGGACCGCCGACGGCTGACCCCACGGTGACGCCGCCCACCGCGAAGACCTCGCCGGTGACACCGCGGAACACTGCGGGCGCGGCGCAGGGCACGGACGGGCGCACGCCGGGGTCAACCGCGACCACCACCGCAACCAGGACCACGACGACCCCGCCCGCTCAGCCGCCGATCAACGTCGACGTCAAGCTGAAGCCGACGATCAGCGGCCGGACCGTCACCATCGACGTCACCGTCTCGGGCACGGTGATCAGGCCGATCACTGCGGAGGGACAGGCACTTCCCGCCGACACGTCGTTCCTCAACCTGTCCGGCGGCACGAACTACACGTGGGGCGATGGTGAGCTTCCGGGCGGTTCGGACGGCGGCGCGGTGACGTGTGAGAACGCGACGAAGCGGACCACCGGCCGCGAGACCTACCGGATCGACACCCACACCTACACGAAGCCGGGCACCTACACCTTCCGCTACACGGTGGGGTACTGCGGCGCCGACGGACCGTTCGACACCAGCAAGACGATCAAGCTGGTGATCAAATAGTCCAGGCGTGATCCGAGGTGCCGGTGGTCGGCAGGCCGGCCGCCTTGAGGTCACTGCGGAGCTCGCGAGGCAGGGCGAACGTCAGGCTCTCCTCGGCCGTGGTGACCTCCTGGACCTCGGCGTACCCGCGCTCGGCCAGCCAGCGCAGGACGTCGCGGACCAGCACCTCCGGCACACTCGCGCCGCTGCTGACGCCGACCGAGTCGACACCCTCCAGCCAGGTCTCGTCGATCTCGGCGGCGTAGTCGACCAGGTAGCCGGCCTTCGCGCCGTGTTCGAGGGCGACCTCGACCAGGCGCACCGAGTTCGAGGAGTTGCGGGAGCCGACCACGATCATCAGGTCGGCTTCCGCGGCCAGCTTCTTGACCGCGGCCTGGCGGTTCTGGGTCGCGTAGCAGATGTCGTCACTGGGCGGGTCCTGCAGCTTCGGGAACCGCTCGCGGAGCCGCCGTACGGTCTCCATCGTCTCGTCGACGGACAGCGTGGTCTGGGACAGCCAGACCACCTTCTCGGGGTCGCGGACCGTCACGTTCGGAACGTCGCCGGGGCCGTCGACGAGGTGCACGTGGTCCGGCGCCTCGCCGCTGGTGCCGATGACCTCCTCGTGGCCCTCGTGGCCGATCAGCAGGATGTCGTAGTCGGTGGCGGCGAACCGCTTGGCCTCGTGGTGGACCTTGGTCACCAGCGGGCAGGTCGCGTCGATCGTCTTCAGCTGCCGCGCGGCCGCCTCCTGGTGGACCACCGGGGCGACGCCGTGCGCGGAGAAGATCACCGTCTGCCCCTCGGGCACCTCGTCGGTCTCGTCGACGAAGATCGCGCCGCGCGCCTGCAGGGTCTGCACGACGTGCTTGTTGTGCACGATCTCCTTGCGCACGTAGACCGGCGGCCCGTACAGGTCGAGCGCCTTCTCCACCGCCACCACCGCCCGGTCCACGCCGGCGCAGTACCCGCGCGGCGCCGCAAGCAGCACCCGCTTGCTCTTCACCGCGGTCGTCGTGGGCGTCTTCTCAGGCTGGGCAGTCACAACCCCCATGGTACGGGCCCCCGTCAGCCCCTCCGGAGCCGGACAAACTGCGAAACCGCCAGCGCGAACGTGCAGACGGCCACCGCCACAGCGGCATCACCGAACGAAGTCAACTCCGGCCGCGGCGACCCGGTCCCCGGCTTTGTGAGCAGCATCACCACAATCAGTCCGGAGAGTACGGCGATCAGCGCCGGAACACCCGTACTCACCACCGGACGCAGCGCAGCCGCGGCGAGAAGCCAGATCAGCCCACCCATCAGCAACACACCGATCACCGCGGGACCACCGCCGGGTCGCCCGGCCATCTCCCACAGCGTCCCGTAGTCGTCGCTGAGGATCGGCTGAAACGCGATCACCACCGACACCACAGCCAGCGGCCCGTACAGCCGCGCGTAGCCGGTCGCGATCGCCTGCCGCTTCGACTCGTCCTGCTCGCTCACCGCACGTTTGTACCAGCCACCGGGGTCGAAGTTGCTCACGGCAAACTGTCTCGCGTCGAGGAGCCGTCCGCCCTGTCCGGACGGCTCCCCCGGGAGGTGTTTCCAGTACTCAATGGTGCGGGCGTTTCCCCTTCTCCGCAAAGGAATTTCCGTACTCGCGAAGTGCGACGAAGTCGGCAGCTGTGAGCCCAGTTCGTGCATCGACGCGATGGACCACCCCGCGGTCGCCGAGGCTGGCCTGGTCGTCCGGGCCGACCTCGTCGTCCACCCAGACGAACGGGCGGTCGCCCACCCACTCAGCGACGTACGGCGTCTTCCACGACCCCCGTCGTACCGGCTGCCGGTCCGGCCACAGGATGACCGGCAGCGTCGGAAGCCCGAGGCGGGGTGCCAGCAGGCGGTTCGCGCCGTGTTCCCACGAGGTTGCCCAGACCAGGTCGAAGAGCTCGTTGAGTTCCGCGCCGTGCTGCGGATTCAGCAGCACCACCCACGACCTGTCCCCCTCGACGATCTCGTGCCGCTCGTAGCCGGCCGGAATCCCCTGTGCACGATGCGGATTCAGCGGACCGTCGAAATCCAGGAGCAGCAAGGGGCGCACGTCAGGCCTTTCGGTAGGTGAGGACGGTGACGCCGCCTCCGCAGAGCCAGATGCCGAGACCTTCCTCCTGCTTGAGGTCGCGGACCTTGGCGACCGGGTCGGTGGAGACGAACTCGACCGTCGGGTCGGGACTCTCGGTCAGGTTCTGGAGAAGACGTAGTTGCGCAGGCCTCCCTTGGTTAAACCACTTCAGGCAGAGTACTATGCTCGGAGTGGGGAGAAGCTGATGCGGACCAATCCGGAACGGCGGACCGCGCTGGTGGACGCGGCGATCGAGGTGCTCGCGGCTGACGGCGCCCGTGGCCTCACCTTCCGATCCGTCGACGTCGCGGCGAGCGTGCCGAACGGGACGACGTCGAACTACTTCGCCAACCGCGACGACCTGCTGCTGCAGGCTGGGCTGCGGATCCACGACCGGCTGGGCGCGGATCCGGAGCATCTGGATCAGCCACCGTCGACCGAATTCCTGACCGCCCTGCTTCAGCTGCTGCAGGAGCGGCTGACCAAGGACCGTGCCGGCTACCTCGCGCTCCTCGAGCTCCGCCTCGAGGCCACCCGCCGGCCCGCACTCCAGGAGGCGCTGGCCAAGCGAGTCCGGGAGAACCTGGACGAGAACATCCGCCTGCACCACGAGCACGGCCTCCCCGGCGACCCGCTGCTGCTCTACCTGACCATCGGCGGCTACATGCTGGAGCAGCTCACGCTTCCCGGCGTACTCCCCGACGGCCTGCTCGAGAAGGTGATCGGGCAACTGGCCGCGCCCAGCTGAGGGATTGTCGGCGCGGGGTCGTAGGGTCTGGACGTGGCTTTGGAGACCTCGCCGGATGCGCCTGCAGCCGTTCGCACGATCGCGAACGGCATTGCCAGCTGGATCAACCAGCTCGGCGCGGTGTGGGTCGAAGGGCAGCTGACCGACGTGTCGATCGGGCGTGGCACGACCACGGTGTTCGGCACGCTGCGCGATACCGACGCGGACATCTCGCTGCGGTTCACCTGCAACCGCCGGGTGTTCGAGGCGGTCGACCCGCCGGTCACCGACGGCTCCCGCGTGGTGGTGAACGCGAAACCCAACTTCTTCGCCCGCCGCGGCACGCTCGCCCTCGCGGTCAACGAGATCCGGCACGTCGGGATCGGTGAGCTGCTGGCCCGGATCGAGCGGTTGAAGCAACTCCTTGCCGCGGAAGGTTTGTTCGCGTCGTACCGGAAGAAGGCCCTGCCGTTCCTGCCGCACACGATCGGCTTGATCTGCGGGCGGGACTCCGCGGCCGAGCGCGACGTCCTGGAGAACGCGAAGCGGCGGTGGCCGGCGGTCGCGTTCCGGGTGGAGTACGCGTCGGTGCAGGGGCCTGCGGCGGCGGGTGAGGTGATGACCGCGCTGCGGAAGCTCGATGCCGACGAGTCGGTCGAGGTGATCGTGATCGCGCGTGGCGGTGGGTCGTTGGAGGACCTGCTGCCGTTCTCGGACGAGGGGCTGATTCGCGCGGTGTCCCAGGCGCGGACGCCGGTGGTCAGCGCGATCGGCCACGAGCCCGACTCGCCCTTGCTCGACCTGGTCGCGGACCTGCGGGCGTCGACGCCGACCGATGCGGCGAAGCGGATCGTGCCGGATGTGCGCGAGGAGCTGGACGGCGTGCGGATGCTGCGGGAGCGCGGTCTGCGGGCGATGACGGGATGGCTGCAGCGGGAGATGCATGCGCTGGCAGCGATTCGCAGTCGGCCCGCGCTCGCGGCGCCGGTGACCGATCTGCAGCGGCGGTCCGACGAGATCACGGCGCTGCTCGAGCGGAACCGGCGTACGTTGACCCATCGGCTGGATCGGGCGAGTGACGACATCACCCACCGGCTGGCCAGCGTACGGGCGCTCAGCCCGAAGGCGACGTTGGAGCGGGGGTACTCCGTGCTGCAGTTGGCGGACGGGACCGCCGTACGGGAAGTGGCGCAGGTGGCGCCCGGCGATCTGCTGCAGGCGCGCGTCAGCGACGGCCGATTCGCTGTCGAAGTCAAGTCCGAGGAGAACACGTGAGCGGCGACCGACCGGAGATTTCCTACGAGCAGGCCCGGGAGGAGCTGGTCGAGGTGGTCCGCAAACTCGAAGCCGGCGGCACCACTCTCGAGGAGTCCCTCGCCCTGTGGGAACGCGGCGAAGAACTCGCCGCCACCTGCCAGCACTGGCTCGACGGCGCCCGCGAACGCCTGGCCAAAGCCCAAGCCGCCCACGAGGAAAAACCCAGCTGAACCACGCTCGCCGGCTCAGCCTTTGACGGCGCCGTGGGTGAAGCCGGCGATGAAGCGTTCCAGGAAGAGGTTGAAGACGAGGGCGATAGGGACCGCGACCAGGATGGTGGCGGCCTGGAGGGATTGCCAGAAGAAGACGTCGCCGCGCACCAGCGCGGTCGGCACGCCGGTGCTGATCGGCTTCTCGGCGGACGGTGAGACGAACGCGAGCGCGTAGATGAACTCACTGGCGGTCAGCGTGAACGCGAAGACCACGACCGCCACGACGCCGGGGAACATCAGCGGTACGACGGTACGGACGAAGGCGCCGAGCCGGCTGTAGCCGTCGACCATCGCCTGTTCCTCGATGTCCTTCGGGATCGACCGCAGGAAGCCCATCAGCAGCCACACCGAGACCGGAATCGTGATGGTCGGGTACACGAGCACCAGCGACCAGGTGCGATCCTGCAGGCCGGCGGCCACGACCACCCGCGACAGCGACAGGAACAGCAAGGTCGGCGGCACCAGGTAGACGAAGAAGATGGCGATCGCCATCGGACCCGACCACGGCCGGTCCAGCCGGGCCAGGCTGTACGCCGCGGGGAGTCCGAGTCCGAGCGTGATCACGGTGACCAGCAGACCGACCCAGAGGGTGTTCCACACGAAGGTCGGGAACTCGGTGCTGTTGAACAGGTAGTCGGCGTGCTCGGTGGTCGGAGGCAGGTTGAACAGGAACGGGTTGTTGGTGCGCCGGTAGAGGTCCCGATTCTCCTTGAAAGCGGTGATCCCGGCCCAGATGAACGGGCCGGCCGCACCGAGCGCCGCGAGGATCGCCAGCAGGTACACGGCGATCCGGGACGCGACGTGCTGCCGCCGCGCGTGCCGCCGCAACTGCTCGATCTCGGCGGCCTTCATGAGACGTCCATCCGCCGTACGGCCCGGAGGATGGCGATCGCCCCGGCCAGCAGCAACGGGAACAGGAACAACGCGATCGCCGCGCCCTGGCCGACGTCCCCGCCCTCGATACCACGGAAGAACGCCCAACTGGCGAGCACCTGGGTCGAGTTGGTCGGGCCACCCCGGGTCAGCACGTAGACGACCGCCATGTCGGTGAAGGTCAGGATCGCCCCGAACAACGCGGCCACCGCGATGACCGGCATCGTCAGCGGGATGGTGATCTCGAACATCCGCCGCCAGAAGCGCGCCCCGTCGACCGAGGCGGCCTCCTGGACGTCCTTCGGGATGGCCACCAGCCCAGCCATCATGATCACCGCTGCCAGCGGGACGAGCCGCCAGACGTGCACCAGGATGACCGACCCGATCGCGAGGTTCGGCTTCCCGAGCCAGTACATGTTCGACTCGATCACCCCGACCTCCCGCAGCACCCAGTCGATCGGCGAGAACACCGAGTCGAGCAGCCACAGCCAGGCGATCGTGGACAACGCCACCGGCGTGGTCCACGGCAGCAACACCAGGAAACGAACGAGCCACTTGCCCCGGAAGTCGGCGATCAGGATGTTCGCGAGCACCTTGCCGAGTACGACGATCAGCGCCATCGAGACCACTGTGAACACGATCGTGTTCCGCAACGACCGCCAGAAGACCGGATCGTCGAACACGTTCCGGTAGTTGCCCAGTCCGGCCCAGTCGAAGCTCGGATCCCCAGCCGTCACATCGCTGAAACTGAAGGCGATCGCCAGGAAGAACGGGATCGCGACGAGCGCGACGATGTACACCACCGAGGGCAGCAGGAACACCCAGGCGAGCACGTTGTCCCGGTCGGCGAGCCGTCGCCGTACCCGGAGGTCGACGGGCTCCTCGAGTTGGGGCGGGGCGGCCGTTTTCGTCATGATCCGCTGCGCACCGAGATGGGGTCGGTCCGGTCCCCGCTGTCGGCGTCGAAGAACCGCAGCCGCTCCGCGTGGACTGCGAACCGATGTTCCTGACCGGGCTCGACCGCCGACGTCACGGTCGCCGGCAGCCTGGCGATCACCCGGGTCTCGGCGCCCAGGCCGCGGACCGTTCCGTACAGGTGCCGATCACCGGACAGGTGCTCGACCCGATCGATCTTGAACGGCACCACCAGCCGATCGTCCCCTTGGACGAGCGTTTCCGGCAGCAGGTGTTCCGGCCGGAAGCCGACCAGGACACCGTCCCGCGGGACGAGGTTCATCGGCGGCGCCCCGAGGAAGGTCGCGACGAAGGTGTCGGCCGGGTCGTCGTAAACCTCGACCGGCAGGCCGAGCTGCCGGATCCGGCCGGCATACATGACCGCGATCCGGTCGCCCAGGCCCATCGCCTCGACCTGGTCGTGGGTGACGTAGATCGTCGTGGTCCGGACCCGGCGCTGGAACCGCTTGAGCTCGTCACGCGCGCTCGCCCGCAGCTTCGCATCCAGGTTGGACAGCGGCTCGTCGAGCAGGAACACACTCGGCTCCCGGACCAGGGCCCGGGCCAGCGCGACCCGCTGCCGCTCACCGCCGGACAGCTGACGTGGGCGCCGGTCGAGCAGCGGGCCGATGCCGAGCAGATCGGCCGCCCAGTCGGTCTTCTCGACCCGCTCCGCCTTGTCGGCGCCCTGCGCCTTGAGTGGGAAGACGATGTTGTCCCGCACCGTCTTGTGCGGGTACAGCGCATAGCTCTGGAACACCATCGCGACCCGTCGAGCCCGCGGCGGCAGCTCGTTCACGACGTGTCCACCGATCCGGACCTCGCCGTCGGTCGGTTGCTCGAGGCCCGCGATCGTCCGCAGCAGCGTGGTCTTGCCGCAGCCCGACGGTCCCAGCAGCACGAGGTACTCGCCCTCGGTGGTGGCCAGATCCACGCCGTCGACCGCGTTCACCCGCCGATGAGCGCCGCGACGCACCCGACCACCCTCGAAAACCTTGCGCAGACCACGGACCTCGACGACAGCCACGCGATCTCACCTACACTCCGCCGACCAGACCACGCTGCCGCCACTTGTCGAAAATCGGCGTGATCTGCCGCTCGGCCTCCGCCACCGCCTGATCTGGGCTCAGCTCGCCGCGGGCGGCCTTGGCGAACATGTTCGGGATGACGAACGTCGCGAAGACCTCGCCCTCGGCGGTGTTCGCCGGACCCGGATAACCGATGTTGGTGCTCCAGTCGATCGCGTTCTTCAGCACGGACAGCTTGTTCGCCGGCTTCGCACCGAACGGATCGTTGTCCAGCCAGCTGTTCAGCTGCGGAACCAGCTTCGGGAAGGCCGGCAGGTCGTAGAGCTTCGAGTGGTACGTCGCCGACGGCCAGTTGGCCGTGTAGTGCAGCAGGAACTCCTTCGCCGCGTCGACGTTGCGCGCGTGACTCGGGACGATCCAGTTGTACATCACGTGCTGGGCGGCGAGGCCCACCTTGGGCCCCTTCAGCGCCGGGGTGAAGTAGATGTCGTCGGCAACTTCCGGATTCGCTTCCTGGGCGGTGCGCCACGCCGAGATCGAGTTGAGGATGTAGGACATCTGGCCGGCGATCAGTCCCTGGTTGTTGGAGGCGGGGTTCCAGGAGAAGACCTCGTTCGTCATCGTGTCCTTGAACAGGCGCTGCATGAACTCGACGGCAGCGATCGTCTCCGGCGAGTTGATCACCACCTCCTCGTCCTCGTTCTGGATCGAGGAGCCGTACGACCACATCAAGGCCCGGCCGGCCATGTTGGAGTCGATCTCCTGGGACATGCCCACACCCATCTGGATGCTCTTGGACTTCTTGATCTCGGCCCCGCCGCGGAGCAGGTCGTCCCACGACGCCGGGCCGTCGGCCAGGCCGACCGACTCCCACAGGCTCTTGCGGTAGTCGCCGGGATCCGGCACCCAGCCCGGCGAGTAGGCGTAGTGCTTGCCGGTGGCCGGGTTCTGGCTCGACTTCACACACAGCGGCAACTGCTCGCCGTGCCGCCGCTGGGCTTCCTGGGCGACGTCCTTGAGGTCGACCACACTCGGCTCGAACTGCGACAACGGTGCGATGTACTGGATCAGGTCGTGCCCCTGCTTGGCCTGGATCTCGGCCGCGGTCCGGGCCACGATCTCGGTGTTGTTGATGTGGTCGACGGTGACGTTGACGCCGACCTCCTTGCCCCAGTTCTTCGCGAACGGGTCGAACCACGCGTCGTGGCTCGGCACGAAGTGGCTCCAGAGCAGGATCTTCAGGTCACCGGAAAGCTTCGCCGACGGCGACGTCATGGTCGGGCTCGGCGCGGGGACAGTCGCCTCCGGCGGCCCCGCGTCGTCCCCGGCATCACCACAGGCCGCGGCACCGGCCGCGACGGCGGTCAGCCACAACAGGCTCCGGCGAGAGATACGAGTCGGCTCGTCCATTGCGAACCTCCAGCGCGAGACTCTTCTCCCCAGCCTGTTCTCGCAATTCCTGTCCGGTCAACTTTTGGAGGGTCGCAAGAGGGTCTCGACCGCCTGCGCGAGCCCTGACTTCATCCGATCGAGGATGAACCCCCCGGTACGCAAGGCCTGATGAAGATCGGCCGCAAGCGGCGCGAGAAGGAGATGCGCCGTGTAGTCGGCGTCGAGGGTTGGGCGAGCCTCTTCGATCAGCAGCGCCAGGTGGCGGTGCCAGAGGTGGTAGGAGCCGATGCGGTAGCGGGCGCCCTCGGAGGCGTTCTCGCTGTCCACGAACAACTCGATGTGCCGGTCGAGCAACTCGAGGTAGGCGTCCAGGAACGCCGTCACCCGGTCGACCGCGGGCGCACCGGGCCCCAACGGCGGCGGGCCGCTGAGGATCTTGGCCTGGAGCTCGTGCTCGCGTTCGTCGAGCAGGGCGACCGCCAGGCCGGCCCGGTCGCCGAAGCGGCGGAACACCGTGCCCTTGCCGACCCCTGCCGCCGCGGCGATCGCATCCAGTGACACGTTCTTCACGCCGTGCTCGGTGAACAGCCGGTCCGCTGCCTCCAGCACCTTCAGCCGGTTCCGCCGGGCGTCCGCGCGTTCCGGGCGTGCCTGTCCGACGACCGGAAGATCTCGTTGTGAAGCGGACTGCAGTCCGGTACTGTCGCTCATAAGACGGACTGTAGTCCGCTAAAGACTCTGGAGGAAGCATGACCAACACCCCCGCCCGGATCGTGATCGCCTATCACTCCGGGTACGGCCACACGGCCAAGCAGGCCGAGGCAGTGGCCACCGGCGCCGAGTCGGTGCCGGGCGCCGTCGCCGAGCTGGTCCCGCTCGACGAGCTGACCGAGGACGTGTGGGCCCGGCTCGCCGCCGCGGACGCGATCGTCTTCGGCGCCCCGACGTACATGGGCAGCCCGAGCTGGGTGTTCAAGAAGTTCGCCGAGGAGAGTGTGCGGGCCTGGGCGGACAACCTGGCCTGGCGGGACAAGATCGCCGCCGGATTCACCAACTCGAAGGCGATGTCGGGCGACAAGCTGAACAGCCTGGTCGACCTGGCCGTGTTCGCCGCCCAGCACGGGATGATCTGGGTCGGCCTGGACATCTACCCCGGCTGGGCCGAGAGCACCGCGAGTATCGAGGACCTCAACCGGCTCGGCAGCTGGCTCGGCGCGATGGCGCAGTCCGACGCCGACCTGTCGGCCGAGAAGGCGCCGCCGGCCACGGACCTGCGGACCGCGGAGGCGCTCGGCGTCCGGGTCGCGACCGTGACGCTGCGGCATCTGAGAGGAGCACTGGCGGCCTGATGGCGTGGTTGGTTCTGCTCGCCGCGGCGGCGTTCGAGATCGCGTTCGCGCTCAGCCTGAAGCCGAGCGAAGGGTTCAGCCGGCTCTGGCCGACCGTCGGGGTGCTGGTCTTCGGCGTGACGTCCGTCGTACTGCTGGCGAAGACGCTCGATCACCTTCCGGTCGGGACGGCGTACGCGATCTGGACCGGCCTGGGCTCGATCGGCGTCGTCACACTCGGCATCCTGCTGTTCGGCGAGCCGATCACCCCGGCCCGCCTGGCCTGCATCGCGCTGATTGTCGTCGGCGTAGTCGGACTGCGGTTGGCGGGGGCGGACTGACCTGCGGATCGCCAACTGAGCCGGCCACCTTCAGGGGGCCGCGCGATGGCGGCGGTGGGGGCCTCGGACGGGGAGGGGCGTGGGGTGCGTGTCGTCGAAGGCGCCTGGGGTGAAGGCGCCGTGGGCGGGGTTGACGCCGGAGACCAGCCGGCGGTAGTCGTCCCAGGTGTCGACCCGGGGCGGAACGTTGCCGATGGCATCGACCTGGGTGACCGGGAACTGGCCGAGCTCGATCACCTCCCACAGTTCGGCGTCGTTGCACAGCCCGCGCAACTCGCCGAACAGCTCCCGCCCGAACCAGCACGGGTGCCCCCGACCGTTGTCGTACCGGCTGACGCCGATCGGGGTGGCCGGACCGGCGACCTCGGCGACCAGCGACCACACCGTGGCCGACGTCACGCCGGGCTGGTCGCCGAGCAGCACCACGATGCCGTCGGTACGGCGGTCGACCGCTTCCATCGCGGGCACGATCGAGGAACTGCCGGTGTCGGCGTGCGGGGACTCGACCACCCGGACGCCGTCGAGGTCGATCCGGTCGTGGATCTGGTCCGACCCGGCACCCAGCGTCACGATCAGCTGGTCGAACCCACACTCGCGGGCGGTGCCGAGCGTCGCCCCGAGCAGCGTGTCACCGTGGTAGGCCAGTAGTTGCTTGGGTACGCCGAGTTGCGCAGACCCGTCCGCGGCGAGCAGGAGTCCGGTGACGAACATGCTCGCCTCAACCCCGGACCTGGGTTGTCGAAATCACCGCAGGCTCCCTCTGCTGATTTCCCCGAGCACATCAAGCCGAAGAATCGATAGAAACCCGCAGCTACCCGACGTGTCAACGACCGTCCGGAACGTGGTCAGGAAATGCTCAGCCCAGCACCGATGCAAACGCTTCAAGGGCGGGATAGCCGGCATTTCCGACCACGATCGTGGTGACGCCGGACTCGACCAGCACCAAGGCGTTCTCGCCTTCGCGCTCCTGCAGCACCTTGCGCTGCCAGGTGACGCCGTCGATGGTCGCCGTACCGTCGTCGGTGGTCTTGCCGAGTTCCTCGTTCTGGAATTTGCCGCCGGTCACGTTGGACTGTTCCAGGCCGACGTATTTCTTCTCGTTGGTGACAATGCCGAGGTGCCAGGTCATCGGGCTCTGCTCGGGAGTGCGGAACCGCACACTGGTGGCGTTCCAGCCGTCCGGCATCGGCGCCGGGCCGCGGACCCAGGGGGCGACCTTCTTCGCGTCCTCGAGTTGCGCGGTGTACTCGACGGCCTGGACCTTCTCCTCCTTGGGCCGCCAGGTGACGACCATCAGGAACGCGACCACGACGGAACAGGCGAGCAGTGCCCAGACCATGTTCTTCAACGTGCGGGCCTTGGCCCGGTCCCGGCGGTTCTGCTCCCGGTAAGCGATCTCCTCGGCTCGCGCCCGCGCTTTCTCGCGCGCTTCCGCCTCGCCGGCAGCGCCCTGACCCGTCGAACTCATGACACGAGTGTCCCATCTCGCCGATGAGGGTCCGAAGACGGTTGGCTACGATCCGGTGGCATGACGGATCCGACCACGCCACCTGCCCATCTCGAGGTCGAGGCGGACGCGCCTGACCGGAACCTGGCCCTGGAGCTGGTCCGGGTCACCGAGGCCGCGGCGATGGCGGCGGGCCGCTGGGTCGGCCGCGGCGACAAGAACGGCGCCGACGGTGCGGCGGTGAACGCGATGCGCACCCTGATCGGCACGGTCGGGATGAACGGCACGGTGGTGATCGGCGAGGGCGAGAAGGACAACGCCCCGATGCTCTACAACGGCGAGCAGGTCGGCTCCGGCGACGGCCCGGAGTGTGACGTCGCGGTGGACCCGGTCGACGGGACCACGCTGGTCGCCAAGGGCATGGCCAACGGCATCGCGGTGATGGCGGTGTCGGCGCGGAACTCGATGTACGACCCGTCCGCGGTGTTCTACATGGAGAAGCTCGTGGTCGGCCCGGAGGCGGCCGAGGTGGTCGACATCCGGCTCCCGGTCGCGGAGAACATCCGCCGGGTGGCCAAGGCGAAGGGCTCCACGGTCGACGACGTCACCGTCGTCCTGCTGGACCGGCCGCGGCACGAGGAACTGGCGACCCAGATCCGGGCCACCGGCGCGCGGATCAAGTTCATCAGCGACGGCGACGTGGCCGGCGCGGTCGAGGCGGCCCGGCCGGACACCGGCCTGGACATGCTGCTCGGGATCGGTGGTACGCCGGAGGGCATCATCGCGGCGTGTGCGATGAAGTGCCTGGGCGGACTGATCCAGGGCCGGCTGTGGCCGAAGGACGACGCGGAGCGGCAGAAGGCACTCGACGCCGGCCACGACCTCGACCGGGTGCTCAGCACCGACGACCTGGTCAGCGGTGACGACTGCTTCTTCGTCGCCACCGGGATCACCGACGGCGAACTGCTGCGCGGCGTCCGGTACGGGCGGTCCACCGCGCGCACCCACTCGCTGGTGATGCGGTCGCGCAGCGGCACGATCCGCAGCATCGAAAGCGTGCACCAGCTGACCAAGCTCCGTGCGTACTCCGCCATCGACTTCGAGCACGCCAGATGAGCGCACCTGTCCTCGTCGTCGGCGAGGCTCTCGTGGACATCGTCGGCAGCGCGGGACGCACCAGGAACGGCAACGGCAAGACCAAGGCGACCCCGGGTGGCTCGCCTGCCAACGTCGCGGTCGGTCTCGCGCGCCTCGGCGTACCGACTGAACTCGTCACCCGGTTCGGGACCGACGCGTACGGCGATCAGCTCGGCGCGCACCTGTTCGGGAACGGCGTCCAGCTGGCGCCTGGCTCGGTCGACCCCGGCTTCCGGACCAGTACGGCGACCGCGACGCTCGACGCGGCGGGGGTCGCGTCGTACCAGTTCGACATCACCTGGGAGCCGCCGGCGCTGTCGCTGTCGCGGGGTTGCCCGGCGATTCACACCGGGTCGATCGCGACCGTGCTGGAGCCGGGTGCGGCGGCGATCCACGCGTTCCTGAAGTCGATGGCCGACCAGCCGGTCACGGTGACGCTCGATCCGAACGCGCGGCCGACGATCACTCCGGACCCGGTGTCGACGTGGGCCGCCGTACGTGAGCTGGCCGCATTGTCCGACCTGGTGAAGCTGAGCGACGAGGACTGCGAGTTCCTGCGGCCCGGGCTGTCGGTCGACGAGATCGCGACGGAGCTGCTGAGCGCCGACCGGACCCAGTGCGTGGTGATCACGCGTGGTGGGGACGGCGCGATCGGGGTCACCCGGGAGGCGCGGGTCGAGGTGACGGCGCCGCGGATTCAGGTCATCGACACCGTCGGCGCGGGCGACTCGTTCATGGCGGCGCTGATCGCGGGTCTGCACGCGCGTGGGCTGCTCGGTGCGAAGCGGTTGGACGGCCTGACGGACGCGGATCTGCGCGACGTCGTGGACTACGCGGTGAAGGCTGCCGCGATCACGTGCACGCGGCACGGCGCGGATCCGCCGACGGCTGACGAACACACGGCGACCTGGGGTGCCTGATGTCCGCTGATGCCTGGACCGCTGAGCTCGAGACCAAAGGCAGCGTCGTCTTCCCGCCGCGGCGCGGGCGGCTGGCGATCCGGCTGGCCGGGTTCGCGCTGCTGATGGTGATGTCGGCGTGGACGAACCTCGACCACTGGCGCAACGACGACATCTCCGGGGCTCTCGGCGTACTGCGGTTGACCGCGCTGGCCGCGTTCGTCTACGGCACCGGACTGACGGTCTGGCAGCTGGTCACGAACCGCCCGGTCGTCAAGGTCGATGCCGAGGGCATCACGCGTGGACGCAGCCTGCGCTGGTCCGGCATCACCAGCATCGACGACCCGACCGGACCGCCCGGACTCCGGACCGTGCAGATCCACCCGGCCGATCGGCGCGCCCGGCCGTTGGCGATCCCGCAGGACAACGTGTCCGACCTCAGCGCGCTGACTCCCTGGCTGCGGTCACTCCATGAGGAGCATCGCGCTTAGCTGACCGTGCTGCGGACGGCGCTGAGGTGCTGTCTGGTGCGGTCGGCGGCGCGCTCGGGATCTTTGTCGCGGATGGCGTCCGCGATCGCCTCGTGCGCGGCCTGGTCGTGGCGGTGCCGGTGTGTCTCGTCGAGCTTCAGCATGTCCATCATCGCCCGCCGGATCCGTGGCACGAGGGTGTCGAACAGCTCGGCCAGGACGGCGTTGTGCGCCGCGGTGATCACCGCGCGGTGGAAGGCCAGGTCGGCCTCGACGTACCAGTCGTCCGGTGCGTTCACCGACGCCTTCTGCCGGTCGGCCAACGTGTAGCGGAACATCTTGAGGTCCGCCGGCGTACGACGGGACGCGGCCAGCAGCGCGGCCTCCGCCTCGATCGCGAGCCGCACTTCCATCAGGTCGGCGATGTCGGCCTTGCGGAGGACCTTGTCCCAGTCTTCGGTGGCCTGCAGCGCGATCACGAACACGCCCGCACCCTGCCGGCTCTCCAGCACCCGGCGGCCGGCCAACTCCCGGATCGCCTCGCGGATCGTCGACCGGCCGACCCCCAGTTGCGCGGCGAGCGTGGTCTCTCCGGGCAGCTTCTGGCCGAGCGGCCACTCGCCGCTGCCGATTCGCTGCAGCAGCTCCTCGGCGGCCTGCTCGGCGAGCGGGTGACGGCGAATCATGGGCCCAGTCTAGAGGTACGCAGGTTGTCAGCTTGTCTGAGGAGTTGTACGTTGGCCGCATGGACTGGAACCGCCAGCAACCCTCCCCGATGCCCAGCCACCGCTACCGCGACATCTTCGCCAAGGTGCCGGTCGCGCCGGTCGACCGCGAGTGGCCGGACCGCCGGATCACGACCGCCCCGCTCTGGGTGCCGGTCGACCTGCGGGACGGCAACCAGGCCCTGGCCGACCCGATGGACCCGGACCGCAAGCGCCGGTTCTTCGAGCTGATGGTTGCCATGGGCTACAAAGAGATCGAGGTCGGCTACCCGTCCGCCTCGCAGACCGACTTCGACTTCGTCCGGCTGCTCGCGACCTCCGACCTGGTGCCGCCGGACGTCACGATCGTGGTGTTCACGCCGGCCCGGCCGGAGTTGATCGAGCGGACCGTCGAGTCCGTCGCCGGGATGCGGTCACCGGTGGTCATTCACATGTACGCGGCCACGGCTCCGACCTGGCGGGACGTCGTACTGCGTCGCTCTCGGGACGAACTGGCGTCGTTGATCTATGCCGGGGCGGAGCAGATCCTGCGGCTGGCCGGGGACTCGGTGCGGTTCCAGTTCTCGCCGGAGGTGTTCAACCTGACCGAGCCGGACTTCGTGCTGGAGTTGGGCGATCAGCTGACCAAGCTGTGGGACGCGACGCCGGAGCGACCGGTGATCCTCAACCTGCCGGCGACCGTCGAGGCGGCGACGCCGAACGTGTACGCCGACCAGATCGAGTACATGCACAAGAACCTGCCGCGTCGCGACGGCGTCATCCTGTCCGTGCATCCGCACAACGACCGGGGGACGGGCATCGCCTGCGCGGAGCTCGCCGTACTTGCGGGTGCGCAGCGGGTCGAGGGATGCATCTTCGGAAACGGCGAGCGCACCGGGAACGTCGACATCGCCACGTTGGCGTTGAACCTGCACGCGCAGGGCGTGGACCCGATGATCGACTTCTCCGACATCGACGGGATCCGCCGGGTGGTGGAGGAGTGCACGCGGATGCCGATCCATCCGCGGCATCC
Source organism: Kribbella sp. NPDC050124 (assembly GCF_044460355.1). NCBI lineage: Bacteria > Bacillati > Actinomycetota > Actinomycetes > Propionibacteriales > Kribbellaceae > Kribbella > Kribbella sp. NPDC050124. The sequence goes on along the minus strand of NZ_JBITJU010000010.1, from coordinate 106,941 downwards.
GTACGCCGGGCAGCTGGTCTACACGGCGTTCTCGGGGACGCATCAGGACGCGATCCGGAAGGGGTTCGCGCGGCGGACGGGCGACGATCCGTTCTGGGATGTGCCTTATCTGCCGATCGATCCGGCCGATGTGGGGCGCGGGTACGAGGCCGTCGTACGGGTGAACAGCCAGTCGGGGAAGGGCGGGATCGCACACGTGCTGGAGGCGTCGTACGGCGTGCGGTTGTCGGCTGAGCAGGAGGTCGAGTTCGCGCGGCACGTGCAGCGGCACACCGACGCAACCAGGCGAGAGGCGACGGCGGTGGAGTTGAAGTCGCTGTATGAGGAGTTCTCTCGCTCGAGCTGATCGACCTCCTCGGATCAACCGCCACCCTTCCGGCCGCTGGACAGCCCTAACGGCGTATGGCGCCTAGCAGCCAGCGGACGCCGACCGCGAGCACGGCGAGAAGGACCCAGACCATCGAACCGAGAATGGCGGCCATCGCCCCGACGAACGCGGCGTCCGAGACCGGGCTCCCGGCGAGCAAGCCGACCAGGGCTCCCACACCGGCACCTGCCCCGCCGGCGGCAAGGAGTCCGGTGGGGAGCCAGAGGGAGTCGCGCTCAGCCAACCGGTAGAAGGCCGCAGGGCTGCGGACGAACACCCAACTGAGCACTCGGCGGATCCGCGACATGCTCCGTACTATCCCTTACAGTGAGCAGGCTCCGGGGGGAGTTTCTAAGGCTGGGGGTCTTGTGGGGGCTTCTGCAGAAGTCTGGTCCGACGAGTTGCGGCGCGCCGGGCAGGTGGTGTTTCCGATCCGGCGCTCGACCGTGGCGTTGCGGTGCTTCGGGCCGGCGGTGCCGATCGGGATCGGGATCTTCACGCGCCCGGAACCCAGCTTCCCCGCCGACATCATGGCCGGAGTCATGGTTGTCCTCTGGGTGGTTCTGGTCGGATCGGGTGTCTGGCACCTGGTCACCAAGCGTCCGATGGTGACGGTCGACGACGAAGGTGTGCGCCACGGGCGGCGGAAGTTCCTGCCGTGGAACGGGATCGCGCCGATCCAGGTCCCGCGTCAGGACTGGTTCGCCGAGGTCAGTCTGCTGCCGACGAACCCGGGCGTCCGGAAGCTCACCATCGGGCGGGACCAGGTGCGGGACATTCCGGCCTTCGCCCGGTGGCTCGAGGCCGAGCGGCTCGCGAAGGGAGCGCCATGGCAGTGATGGGTGAGCGGTCGCCGGCGGAGTGGACCGAGGAGTTCGAGCGGACCGGGCGGGTGGTGTTTCCGGTACGGCGGCGGCCGGTGCTGATCCAGTTCGCGCTCTTCCTGTTGCTGATCAGCGGCTCTCAGATCAATTCACTGACGGAGATAGACAGCGCGAGCGGCATCGATCTCATCTTCCATCTGATCGGCTTCGCGAGCGTCGCCGGCCTCGTCAGCATGGCCGCCTGGCAATTGATCACCCAACGCCCGATGGTGATCGTCGATCGCGAAGGCGTCCGCTACGGCAAGAAGCGCTTCATGCCGTGGGCAGACATCGGCACCATCGGACTCGCTACCGGCCCGAAGTTCTTCATGGCGGTCCCTGTACTCCCGGCCAACGTCTGGGACAAGGACCTCCGCCTCAACCAGTACAACGTCAAGGACGTCCCAGCCCTGGCGGCCTGGCTGACCACCGTCCTGAAGCAGTACCGCGCGAACGGGCGCACGTTCGACGAGCAGCCAGCGGCCGACTAGTGCCGCGTCGAGCCGGCATTGTGGGCGTCGCTGCACAAGGCGAGATCCAGCTGTCCCGCCGCCTGTACGGGGGGTGGGTGGGGAGTCCTGCCCACCTGAAACGACCAGCAGGACTCCCCAGTCCGAGGTGGACGGCGCCGGGAACGCCGCGGAGACAACCTCAGCCTGGATGCGGCACTGGCTTGGGCCAGGTCCAGGCGTAGTAGGCGAGGGCGGCCAGGAGGAGGATCTCCAGGGCGCTGCCGAGGAGGTAGTAGGTCCACTCGCCGATCGCGCCGGCGACGATCGTGATCGCGTAGCCGACGGCGAGGACGAGGTTGGCGATCCGGCCGATCCGCGGCGGCAGCACCACTCTGGCGATCCACAGGCCGGCGAGCTTGACCCGCACGTTCACGGGAGCCGGGTCCAACATGGTCGCGGACCCGGGCGCCGAACAGCTCAGGCGAGGCCGAGGCGTTTGCTGAGGCGGGGGCCGCGTTTGATCTTGATCTCGGCGAGGATCGCGGTGCCGCGGATGTGGAAGGTGGTGGGGCGGCCGCCGGGGGTGGTGTCGGCGGGGCCGGACTGTTGTTCGGAGACGGAGCCGAGGATCGGGTTGCTGTCCAGGTGCACGATCGCGTTCTGCGGGACGCGGATCTTCACGTCGGCGAGGATCGACTTCACCTCGATGTACACGTCGTCGTACGGCAGTTGCGCCTCGGTGTAGTCCAGGGAGATGTCGCCGAGTACGGCGTTCACCTCCTGGTGCTGCGGGACGAGCCAGTTGCCGGTGCGCTTGGTCTCCGACATGAACGCGTTGATCACCGGCCCGGCGTGCACCGTCGTACCCGCCTGCTGCTGGCCGACCGCCGGCACACTCGGCGCGGTCGGGCCGTTCGGCAGGTCGGCGGTGAGCTCGACGAGCTCGCCATACGTCTTGGACGCGTACAGGGTCTCGAGCCGCTCCTCGAGCTCGCCGTACGACAGCCGTCCCTCGCCCGCGGCGTCGCGCAGGACGTCGGCGACCTCCTCGCGCTCCAGGTCCGACACCCGGCGCCGCATCGCCAGCTCGTCACCAGTCATCGGCGCCGGCGCGGGGACGGCGTCCTGCGGTCGGTTCTGCTGCGGAATCTCATCCTGGGCCACGACAAAACCTTACGCGCGCACCGGTCCCTCCACAGCCGGGTCACCTCCCCGATTCAACCCTGATCCATCCCCTGAGTCCGGGGGTTCGCGCTGCTACAGTCCGGCATGGACTGGAGTGGGGTACGGCCTCTGGCCGGGGCGTATTTGGGTAGTTGGGTGAGTCTGCTCGCCGGGGTGGTCTGGACGCTGATCAACCAGCTGGCAACCGGTGCCGGAGGATCGCAAGTGGTCGTCGCGGGTGTGCTGTTCGTCGCGGGCCTGGTGGGGGTCACCGGTGTGGCGTACGTACTCCGAAACCGCGTCCCGGCGGGGACGGCGCAGCGGAACAACTACCAGCGCGCCTGGCAGCGGCTGGCGCTCGGGCGCGAGCTGCCGGGAGCTTGGCGGGCGGTGCGGGACTGAGTATTGCCTAACCTCTCGGTGAGACGGAGGTCGCGGGCGGGGGTGGGGGTGGGCGGATTAGGGTGGTAGGGCTCAGACCACGTGTGATGGAGGTATGCCGGTGTCCGCCGACTTCAGTTACTCCGACTTGTTGCCGCTCGGTGCCGACGACACGGAGTATCGACTGCTGACGACTGAGGGCGTGAGCACGTTCACGGCAGGCGGCCGGACCTTCCTGCAGGTGCAGCCGGAGGTGCTGCAGGCGCTGACCGCCGAGGCGATGCACGACATCTCGCACTACCTCCGTACGGCGCACCTCGCGCAGCTGCGCCGGATCATCGACGACCCGGAGGCGTCCGGCAACGACCGGTTCGTCGCCCTCGACCTGCTGAAGAACGCGAACATCTCGGCCGGCGGCGTGCTCCCGATGTGCCAGGACACCGGCACCGCGATCGTGATGGGCAAGAAGTCCGAGGGTGTGCTGACCGGCGCGGTCGACGAGGAGTGGATCAGCCGCGGCGTGTACGACGCCTACACCAAGCTGAACCTGCGCTACTCCCAGATGGCGCCCCTGACCATGTGGGACGAGAAGAACACCGGCTCCAACCTCCCCGCCCAGATCGAGCTGTACTCGACGCCGGGGACCGCGGACCCGGCGTACAAGTTCCTCTTCATGGCCAAGGGCGGCGGTTCGGCGAACAAGTCGTTCCTGTTCCAGGAGACCAAGGCGGTGCTGAACCCGTCCCGGATGATGGAGTTCCTGGACGAGAAGATCCGCTCCCTGGGGACTGCGGCGTGCCCGCCGTACCACTTGGCTGTGGTCGTCGGCGGGACCTCGGCGGAGTACGCGCTGAAGACCGCGAAGTACGCGTCCGCGCACTACCTCGACACGCTGCCGGCGACCGGATCGCCACTGGGGCACGGGTTCCGGGACGTGGAGCTCGAGGAGGAGGTCTTCAAGCTCACCCAGGAGTTCGGGATCGGCGCGCAGTTCGGCGGCAAGTACTTCTGCCACGACGTCCGGGTGATCCGGCTGCCGCGGCACGGCGCGTCCTGCCCGGTCGCGATCGCGGTGTCCTGCTCGGCGGACCGACAGGCGCTGGCCAAGATCACCCCGGAGGGCGTGTTCCTGGAACAGCTCGAGCGGGACCCGGCGCGGTTCCTGCCGGACACCACCGACGAGCACCTGGACGAGGAGGCGGACGTCGTCCGGATCGACCTGAACCGGCCGATGAGCGAGATCCGCGCCGAGCTGTCGAAGCTGCCGGTCAAGACCCGGCTGTCGCTGAACGGCCCGCTGGTCGTCGCGCGCGACATCGCGCACGCGAAGATCAAGGAGCGGCTGGACGCGGGCGAGCCGATGCCGCAGTACCTGCGCGACCACGCGGTGTACTACGCGGGCCCGGCGAAGACGCCGGAGGGGTATGCGTCGGGGTCCTTCGGGCCGACCACGGCGGGGCGGATGGACGCGTACGTCGACCAGTTCCAGGCGGCCGGTGGATCGTTCGTGATGCTTGCGAAGGGCAACCGGTCGAAGAAGGTGACGGACGCGTGCAAGGCGCACGGCGGGTTCTACCTGGGCTCGATCGGCGGGCCGGCGGCGCGGCTGGCGCAGGACTGCATCAAGTCCGTCGACGTGATCGAGTACGCCGAGCTCGGCATGGAGGCGGTGTGGAAGATCGAGGTCGAGGACTTCCCCGCGTTCGTCGTGGTGGATGACAAGGGCAACGACTTCTTCACCGACACGAAGAAGCCGGTACCGCTCACGGTGCGTCCGCGGTCTTGACCGCCAGGTGGTGAGCGCAGCACCCTCGGGATGGGGGTGGTGGGCATGAGCCGGCGGATGCTGCGGATCGGGAACCGGATCGGCGTGTGGATGTACCGGACGCTGGACGGGCGGCTGGCGAGTGGTAGCAAGGACGTGCATGTCCTGATGCTGACCACGCCCGGCCGCCGGACCGGCGTACCGCGGTCGACCTGCGTGCGGTACCTGGAACGGCCCGACGGGCTCCTGGTCTGGGGCACGGGCTCGGGATCACGCCAGGATCCGGACTGGTTCCGCAACCTGCGCGCGGTCGAGACCACGGACGTGCAGATCGGCGCGGAGCACCACACGATGCATCCGCGTGAGCTGACCGGCCAGGAACGTCAGGTCGTCTGGACCGACGTCATCCTGGCCGAGGATCCACGCATCGGGAAGTTCGCGACCAAAGCCAGGCGCACCATCCCGGTCGCCGTCCTGGAGCCTGTCGAGACCTAGCCCGCCTTGGCGTCCACCGGATCCGGGAGCTTGAGGAGGAGCGTCTTCGTGGCCTGGACGACATCGGCTTCGTTGTGGCCGAAGGCCTGCAGGTACGACCCGAGCGCGGATCGCAGTAGTCGCAGCTCCTCAGGTTGCAGCTCGATCGTGTACATGTTTCCACGGTAAGACCCAACCCGGCACTGACAACCCCTCGTGATCCACCCGTTGTCTCAGACCTCCCATCCGACCCGCACCAAAACCTCCACAGCAACCTCCCCAGCCAAACGATCGTTCGCCACGATGAAGTCCTGAATCGGCTGATGTGTCGCTGCCTGAGCCAGCGCAGTCTGCAGATCCCACTCAGGCCCGCGGGTGCTCCGAGTCCGCTCCGCGATCAGCTCCGGCGGTGTGTCCAACCGCACGACCTGTACGTCGCAGTCAGGCAACGCCGAGGTGTACGCCGCTCGGTGGTCGGCGGTGTCCACAGGTCCGCTGACGACCATGAACCGCGCACCGGCATCGCGGTAGGTGGTCCATACCGCAGCAAGGTTGCGAACTCGCAGCTGGTCGTGGAACCGGAGGCCGTGGAGAGGGCGGCCGGCGATGGCCGGCACTGGCTGACCCGGAGGGCCGAATTGCGCCACGGCGTCGAGGTCGAGCACCGCGGTGGGGTGGCGGCGGGCGGTGAGGAGGGCGCCGATCGCCTGGGCGATGGTGGTTTTGCCGACTCCACCGCCGCCGGTGAGCAGGAGGGCTCGGGGCATGTCAGCTGTGGAGTTCTTCGGCGATCAGGGTTGGTTGGTGGTTGGTGGGGGCGGTGGGGAGGCGCCAGTTGGTGGGTGGGTGCCAGGACTGCCAGCCGTCGGAGAAGGGTAGGCCCCAGGCTTCGATTTCGCGGACGGCGGCGTGGGCATCGGCGATGATGGCTTCCGCCTCGGCGGCGGTGAAGCGGCCCGCGGTGACCGCGCCTTCCAGCTCGTCCTCGTCCTTCCACTCGATCGTGCGGTCCGGCTGGATCCACAGGTCGAGGACATGGTCGACCGTGCTGGTACGGCGACCCGCGGCATCCCGCACGTGCGCCGCCTCGAGGTTCACGTACCACCCGCGGAACGTGCCGTCGTCGGCCCAGAAGTGCCACACCGACCACGGCTTGCCGGGCGGAAGCACCTTGAGGATCCCGGTGCCGCGCCAGACGTCGAGCTTCAGCACCCGCTCCTCGGTGAACATCGCGACCGGACCGGCGTACCGGGTCTCCCGGCCGTCGATCAGCACCGGCTTGATCAGCGGTGTCCCGGGCGCGAGCCAGGCGACCAGCCCGTCGGCGTCGTCGCGTACGACGGTCATCGGCCGGACGTTCGGCTTGTCCTCGTGCCGCCCGGTCCCCTGGTAGACCCACTCGATCACCGTGCCCGGCTCCCAGAAGCGCCCCGGCTCAGGCGCCGCCGCCGTACTCACTGTTGGGCCGGCCTGGTCATCGACAGTACGTCGAGGGCCGCGTCCAACTGCTCCTCGGTGAGGTCACCCTTCTCGACATGACCGTTCTCGATCACGACCTCACGGATCGTCTTGCCGTCGTGCAGTGCCTTCTTTGCGACCGCGGCGGCGTTCTCGTAGCCGATGTAGCGGTTCAGCGGGGTGACGATCGACGGGGACGACTCGGCCAGCGCGCGGGCGTGCTCGACGTTCGCGGTGATGCCGTCGACGCAGCGGTCGGCGAGCAGGCGAGAGGAGTTCGCCAGCAGGGTGATCGACTCGAGCAGGTTGCGGGCGATCACCGGGAGCATCACGTTCAGCTCGAAGTTCCCGCCGGCACCGGCCACGGTGATCGCGGTGTCGTTGCCGATCACCTGGGCGGCGACCATCAGCGTCGCCTCGCAGATCACCGGGTTCACCTTGCCCGGCATGATGCTCGACCCCGGTTGCAGGTCGGGCAGCTGGATCTCGCCGAGCCCGGCGCGCGGGCCGGAGCCCATCCAGCGCAGGTCGTTGCAGATCTTGGTCAGGCTGACCGCGATCGTCTTCAGCTGCCCGGACAGCTCGACCAGCCCGTCCCGCGCGCCCTGCGCCTCGAAGTGGTCCTCGGCTTCGCGCAACTCCAGACCGGTCCGCCGGTTCAGCTCGGTGATCACCTTCGCCGCGAACCCCGGAGGCGTGTTGATCCCGGTGCCGACCGCCGTACCGCCGAGCGGCAGCTCGGTCACCCGCGGCAGGGTCGCGCGGACCCGGTCCGCGCCGCGCCGGATCTGCTGGGCGTAGCCGTCGAACTCCTGGCCGAGCGTCACCGGCGTCGCGTCCATCAGGTGCGTACGGCCGGACTTCACCACCTCGGCGAACTCGGATCCCTTCCGGGACAGCGATTCCACCAGGTGCTCGAGCGCCGGCAGCAGGTCCTGGACGACACCGGCGGTCGCGGCGACGTGGATCGCGGACGGGAAGGTGTCGTTGCTGGACTGGGAGGCGTTGACGTGGTCGTTCGGGTGCACCTCGGCGCCGAGCGCGCGGGAGGCGAGGGTGGCGAGCACCTCGTTGGTGTTCATGTTCGTCGACGTCCCGGATCCGGTCTGGAACACGTCGATCGGGAACTCCGCGTCGTACTCCCCCGCGGCCACTTTGTCCGCGGCGGCCACGATCGCGTCGGCCTGCGCCTGGTCGACGACGCCGAGCTCGGCGTTCACGACCGCGGCCGAGGCCTTGATCTGGGCGAGCGCGTGCACGAGGGCCGGCTCCAGCGGCCGGCCGGAGATCGGGAAGTTCTCCACCGCACGCTGGGTCTGCGCCCGCCACAACGCGTCCCGAGGCACCTTGACCTCGCCCATCGTGTCGTGCTCGATCCGGAACTCCACGTTGTCACCCATACCTGCAGCGTACGTCGCCGGTCACTGTCGGCAGCCCTGGTAGACGTAGTAGGCCTCGGCCCGGCCCTGCAGCCGCACCGGGACCGGGGTCACGTCACACGCACCGAAAACTGACGCGACAACTTCCTGCAACGCAGCAGACTCGGACGACGACCAGACGGTCAGCACTCCGCCCGCCCGGAGCTTCGACCGGCACGTGGTGACGAACGGCGAGGCGTAGATGACCGAGTTCTCGTTGTAGACAAGGAAGTCCGGACCGTTGTCCACATCCAGCAGAATCGCGTCCAGCGAAGCGTCCTGCGCCTCGGCCACCACGTCCCGTACGTCGCCGACCACCACGCCCACCCGTGGATCGTCCAGCACCGACGGCACCAGGCCGGACCGCATCCACGAGGCCAACTCGGGCTCGATCTCGGCGACCACTACCTGGCCGAGCCGTGGGTCGGCCAGCAGCGCACGCACGGTGTAGCCGAGCCCCAGACCGCCCACGAGCACCCGCTCAGGACGCCGTACCGAAGCCAAGGCCGCGGACGCCAGGAGCTCCTCGCTGGAGGTCTCCACGTCGTCCATCACGAAGACGCCGTTCACGCGAAGCTCCAGCGCCCCGTCGTCGTCCCTTCGACGGAGGACGAGCTCACCCCGTTCACTGCTCCCCCGCGCGATCTCCGGCACGCGGTCATCTTCTCAGTACTGAACCTTGTACCGCAGATGGGTGACGTTCGCGCTGGGTACGACGGCGGTCCGCTCCAACTGGAACTGCCGGCCGATGTTGTCGAACAGCCGGGTCCCCGACTCGAGCAGCACAGGGACCAGATGCAGCTGGATCTCATCGAGCAGCCCGGCGGCGAGGCACTGTTGGGCAGTGCTCGCGCCGTGTACGCCGACGACCTTGTCGCCCGCCGCCTTCTTCGCCTGCTCGACCGCCGACTCGATCCCGTCGGTGACGAACGTGAACACCTTCGGCGCCCGGACCGTCCCCGGAGCCGGGGCCTGATGAGTGACGACGAAGCACGGGATCTGCCCGGCGGGACCGCCGTCGCCCCAGCCGCCGTCGCCCTCGGCCAGGTCGTAGGAGCGCCGGCCCATCAGGATCGCGCCGACGTTGGCGACCATGCCGTCGAGGACCTCGGTGTCCTCAGGCGCCGGCTCCCACAGCCAGCGGTGCAGGACGTCGCCGCCGGCGCCGAGCTGCTGTTCGCGGGTGACGTCAGGGCCGGTCACGAAGCCGTCCAGCGACATCGAGATGCCCGAGATGACGAGTGCCATGATGACTCCTTCGAAGAGGTGGTTTGCCTACCTCGAAGCCTGCCGTGTACCTCGCCGTCGGCGCTTCCGTGCTCACCACGGAAGCAGCACGGAAAACCGTCAGTACCAGCCCTTGGACTGGGAGTGCGCCCAGGCGGAGCAGGGGGAGCCGTAGCGGTTGTCGATGTAGTCGAGGCCCCACTTGATCTGGGTGATCGGGTTGGTCCGCCAGTCGGAGCCGTACGCCGCCATCCGGTTACCGGGCAGTGCCTGCGGAATGCCGTACGCGCTGGACGTCGGGTTGTCGGCGTCGACCTGCCAGCGCGACTCCTTGTTCCACAGCTTCTCGAGACAGCTGAACTGGCTGTCGCTCCAGCCGTGGTCGGACAGCAGGTTGCGCGCAACCTCCTTGGGCGTGCCCTCGTACTTCTTGCGCTCGGCGTCCCGGCTGGCGCGCTCCTCGCGCGAGTTCTGGCTGGTCTTCTGCAGCGCCTCGTACCGCTTCATGGCCGCGTTCTTGGCGGCCTGCTTGGCGTCGGCCTGGTCCTGTGCCAGCTTCCGGGCCTGCTCGACGGCCTCGAGCTGGTTGCGCAGCTTGGAGACTTCCTGCGCCTGCTCCTCGGCGCTCTGCGGCTTGGCGGACGGCGTCGTGGCCGCGCGGGCCCGCTCGCTGTTCAGGACGGCCATCTCGGCGCGTCCGGACACCTGCTCTGCGGCCTGGCTGCTCCCGGGGGAGCTGAAGAGGTCGATACCGGCGACAACGGAGACGACGGCGATCCCTGTCACTGAGAGAGCCGCGACGGAGCGCTTCGCTTTCATCTGTCCTTCCGAGAAAACCCGACCCCCGTCGGCTGGCAACAGGAACATACTCTGGACTAAACGGACCGTGATCACAAGCAGGTCACAAACAGCGGTGCGGCCGCCTGCTGGCGACCGCACCGAAGTCTTACCTTCGCTTTACAGATTCCTATTACCAAACAGTAGAAATGCTCCTTACAGCTGCAGGTCGTCCAGCATCTCCGTGACCAGGGCGGCGATCGGGGACCGCTCGGAGCGGGTCAGCGTCACGTGCGCGAACAGCGGGTGGCCCTTCAACTGCTCGACCACCGCGACCACGCCGTCGTGCCGGCCGACCCGCAGGTTGTCCCGCTGGGCGACGTCGTGAGTGAGCACCACTCGCGAGTTCGCGCCGACCCGGGACAGCACGGTCAGCAGCACGTTGCGCTCCAGCGACTGCGCCTCGTCCACGATCACGAACGCGTCGTGCAGCGAGCGGCCGCGGATGTGGGTCAGCGGCAGCACCTCGAGCATGCCGCGGTCGATCACCTCGTCGATCACATCACCGCTGGTCAGCGCGCCGAGCGTGTCGTACACGGCCTGGGCCCAGGGCTGCATCTTCTCGGACTCGGTGCCGGGCAGGTAGCCGAGCTCCTGGCCGCCGACCGCGAACAGCGGCCGGAACACCACGACCTTCTTGTGCTGGCGGCGTTCCATCACCGACTCCAGCCCGGCGCAGAGCGCAAGCGCCGACTTGCCGGTGCCGGCGCGGCCACCGAGCGAGATGATCCCGACGTCCGGGTCCAGCAGTAGGTCGAGCGCGACCCGCTGCTCGGCCGAGCGCCCACGGATCCCGAACGCCTCCCGGTCGCCGCGGACCAGCCGGATCCGCTTGTCCGGCATCACCCGGCCGAGCGCGCTGCCCCGCTCGGACAGCAGCACCAGCCCGGTGTGCGTCGGGAACTCACCGGCCTGCGGCAGCTCCAGCACGCTGTTCTCGTACAGGTCGTCCACGTCCTGGGTGCCGACCTCGAGCTCGCTCATCCCGGTCCAGCCGGACTCCAGCGTCAGCTCGGCGCGGTACTCCTCGGCCATCAGGCCGCAGGCCGACGCCTTGACCCGCATCGGCAGGTCCTTCGAGACCAGCGTGACGTCCTTGCCCTCGGCCTTGAAGTTGCAGGCCACGGCCAGGATCCGGCTGTCGTTGTCGCCGAGCCGGAAGCCGGCCGGCAGGCTCTCGGGGTCGGTGTGGTTCAGCTCGACCCGGAGGGTTCCACCCTTCTCCCCCACTGGCAGGGGCGCGTCCAGACGTCCGTGCAGGATCCGGAGCTCGTCCAGCAGCCGCAGCGCGGTGCGCGCGAAGTAGCCGAGTTCCGGGTGATGCCGTTTGCCCTCCAATTCGGTGACGACGACCACCGGGACGACCACCTCGTGCTCGTCGAACCGCATCATCGCGTGCGGGTCGGACAGCAGCACCGAGGTGTCCAGCACGAAGGTGCGCTGGGCCGGTGTGGATGAGGTACTTGACGCCTTGGCGTGGGTGGCAGCCATGTCGCACGTCCTCTCGGGCCGCGACGTGCACCACGCCCGGCCCACCAGTGGTTAGGTGATGGACCGGGAGCTGGCCCCGGGGTCTGGTGCAGACCCCGTCCGCTGCGCCGCACGAGCGACAACGGGAACCAGTGAGATCGAGACCTGGGGTCTCGGGCACTCCGTTCTGCCCCTCATGGGGCAACCGGCTGGCGAACGACTCTCAAGCTGATCGGGCCTCCCGGACAGCCGGCTTCCCCTCCGACCGTCACTTAGGAGGGTAGATCTGCCGTCCAAACGGCGCAGCCCGACACGCCCGTCCGCGGGGTTAACGGCGTGTTACACCTTTGCCCACCCACACGGGGGAGCCCGATCACCCTCCGGAGTGATCCGGTCCGGCGCCGTCCGGACGACGCTGACGGCATGCGTAAACACTGGCCGGAACTGACCGGATATGCGACCGCGGTGTGGTCCTTCGCGTACGGCGTGCTGGGTGTCTACTGGTCACTCGGCGGAGCGGCGTACCCGTTCGCGAAGGTGGCCGATAACCGGGCGACCGGCTCGATCCTGGAAGGGTCATTGGCTGACGTCGTGGCCCCGATCATGGCGGTGATCGGGCTGGGCGGCGCCGTACTCGCGCTGGTGATGACCAGGCGGCGGGCCCGCGGTCGGGTGCTGCAGACGATCGCGGGCGTCCTCGCGGTCGGCCTCGCCCTGGTGATCCCCGACTACACGCTGATCGCGCTCCTCGCGCTGTCCCCTGCCCTCGTGGTGTTCGCGTTCACCGGCGTACCGGGTCCGCAGGATCTTGGCGACGTCCTCTACTGGCACCGGCTGAACCTGGTGATCCTGTTCGTCGGCGGTCTGCTCTGGGCGGCGACCGCGATCGCGTACCACCGCCGCAGCCGGGACGCCTGCGTCTCCTGCGGACGCAGCGACCACGCCGCCAAGTCCTGGACGACACCCGAGTCCGCCCTTCGCTGGGGCCGCTGGGCGGTCGCCGTCTCGGTGGTGGCGAACCTGCCCTACGAGTTCACCCGAGTGGCCTGGTACTTCGGCTGGCCGCTGGGCATCCCCGACGAGTTCCACCAGATGATGGCCGACACTCCCGGGATGCTGGAGATGGGCCTCGGGCTGGCGTTGATGGGCATCACCGGCAGCATCCTCACCCACGGCCTGGTCCGACCCTGGGGCGAGATCTACCCGCGCTGGATCTGGTTCAAGGCGGGCAAGCGGGTGCCACCACTGCTGGCGATCATCCCCGCGTCGCTCGTGGCCGTCGTACTGATCCCGGCGGGCCTGATGAACGCCCAGCTCCCGACATACGCGGATGCCTGGGCGGTGAACCTCCCCGGCGTCCTGTGGGTGCTCTGGGGAGCAGGGCTGGGTACGGCGACCTACGCCTACTACCTGCGACGCCGTACGGAGTGCCGCCGCTGTGGACGCGGGGTCACGTCCCGAAGCGACGCTCCCGCTGTGCGTAGCTCCGGATCGCCCGCAGGAAGTCGACGTGCCGGAAGTCCGGCCACAGCGCCTCGCAGAAGTAGAACTCGCTCAGCGCGCTCTGCCACAGCAGGAACCCACCCAGCCGCTGCTCACCCGACGTCCGGATGACCAGGTCCGGATCGGGCTGGCCCTTGGTGTACAGGTGCCGGGCGATGTGCTCGACGTCGACGCGCTCGGCGAGCTCCTCGATCGAGATGCCCTTCGCGGCCTCCTCGAGCAGCAGCGAGCGGACCGCGTCGGCGAGCTCGCGGCGGCCGCCGTACCCGACCGCGACGTTGACCAGCATGCCGTCGACGCCCTGGGTGTCCGCCTCGGCCGCCTTGAGCGCCTCGGCGGTGGCGCCGGGCAACAGGTCGAGCGCGCCGACCGGGTGGATCCGCCAGCGGCCGATCGAGGTGAGCTCCTCGACCGTCTGCTCGATGATCCGCAGCAGCGGCTCCAGCTCGTCGGCCGGGCGGCTCAGGTTGTCGGTGGACAGCATCCAGACCGTGACCACCTTGACGCCGACGTCGTCACACCAGTCCAGGAACTCGGTGATCTTGTTCGCCCCGGCCTCGTGACCGCGCGACACCGGGTCGCCGGCCGCCCGGGCCCAGCGCCGGTTGCCGTCGATGATGACGCCGATGTGCCGCGGGATCCGGTCCGGCGACAGGGACCGGCGGACCCGACGCTCGTACAGTGTGTACAGGGCGTCGCGCAGCTTCTGCTTGCCAGGTGTCCGCATGGGCAGGTTGCTCTCCTCGAAGACTCTCGGTCACAACGCTAGCCCAGAATCGCCGTCGCTGAGAGGGCTCCAGCGCGCTCACAGCCAACTCGCGGACTCGCCGAACTTTCGCGAGAGTTCGTGCGTCGGACACGCGAGGGGAGGTGTGCGGGCCCGTGATCTCGCCTACATTTCATCCTTATGGACCAGTGAACTTACGGTTGCGTAGGTTACGGTTGCGTAGGTACAGAACCGCCCGGCACCCCTCGAAAGGACGGCGATGACCGCTAGCAGCACCCAGCCCCGGGAACTCGGTCATACGCTCTCCGGGCGGCTCGGACCGCTCAAACCCAAGCTCCGCGGCTGGCTGCACGCCGGCACCTTCCCGCTCGCCACCGCCGCCGGCATCGTGCTGATCTGCCTGGCCCCGGACGCGGGCGCCCGCTGGGCGGCGGCGGTCTACACGATGGGCGCGATGCTGCTGTTCGGCATCTCCGCGCTGTACCACCGGTTCTACTGGGGACCGACCGGTGAGGCGATCCTGCGCCGGCTCGACCACAGCAACATCTTCCTGCTGATCGCCGGCACCTACACCCCGCTCGGCATGATGCTGCTGCACGGCAAGGACCGGGTGCTGCTGCTCAGCATGGTCTGGGCCGGCGCGCTGCTCGGCATCCTGTTCCGGATCTTCTGGGTGCACGCACCACGCTGGCTCTACACTCCGATCTACCTGGCGCTGGGCTGGGTGGCGATCTTCTGGATGGGCGACTTCTACCACTTCGGCGGCGCCGCGGTGGTCACCCTGATCGCGGTCGGTGGCGGGCTGTACTCGATCGGTGCGGTCGTCTACGGCACCAAGCGGCCGAACCCGTCGCCGCTGTGGTTCGGCTTCCACGAGATCTTCCACGCCTTCACGGTGGCCGCGTTCGTCTGCCACTACGTCGCCGTGAGCATCGCGACGTACCAAGCGGGCTGATTTCAGGGCCTCTCCGTGCCAGCCCTGAAGACTGGCTGAAGATCCTCCCGCACGATGGGCAAGTAGCCATCGTTTGGGGGGACACGAATGATCACCGCACTGGAACCACTCGGCCGCGACGCGCTGGCCCGGGACGATTTCACCGCTCTGGTCCGGACCATCACCGGACACCCGGAAGCCGACCCCGGCGACGTCCGGGTCGAGCCGGTCGACTACCCGATCGGGACGCCGAGCACCGAGGCGCTGCTGCGCGTCTTCGGTACGGCGTCCCTGCCGACCGGCGCACCGCAGACGTACGACGTCGGCTGGTCCTGCTTCGTGAAGAAGCTCCAGTCGGTCCGGCACTGGCCGTTCCTGGAGGTCGTACCCGAGCAGTTCCGGGAGATCTTCATCCAGAACCTGCCCTGGCAGCTGGAGATCGCCGTCCACCGCGGCGGCGTCGCCGACCTGCTGCCCACCGGAATGCGCCTGCCCAAGGCCTACCGGATCGACGTGTACGACGACGACCGCGGCACCCTGTGGATGGAGAACGTCATCCAGGAGCCCGGTCCTTGGCCGCTGGAGCGGTTCGAGCGCGCGGCGTACCTGCTCGGGCGGCTGTCGGCCCGTCGCCAGCCGCATCTCGTCGAGCCGCTGCTCCCCCGCGGCGGCGACTTCAACCGGCCCGGCTATGCACTGCGCTACTACACCAACGGTCGGGTGATGATGAGCGCGCTGCCGGCGCTGGCCGACCCGGAGACCTGGCGTCATCCGTTGCTCGCCGCGGCGGTGTGCCATCTCGGTGACCACCGGCTGCGTGACGATCTGCTCGACCTGGGTGCGCGGCTGCCCGCCGTACTGGATGCTCTGGACGCGCTGCCGCAGTGTTACCAGCACGGGGACGCGAGCCCGCAGAATCTCCTGGTCCCGCAGGGGAAACCGGACGAGTTCGTGGTGATCGACTGGGGGTTCGACTGTCCGCAGGCGGTCGGGTTCGATCTCGGGCAACTGCTGGTCGGGCTCGCGCACGCGGGTGAACTGGCGCCCGACGCGCTGCCGATCGTGCACAAGACGATCCTCAAGGCGTTCATGGCGGGTCTCGCCGAGGACGGGATGGCGGTGACCGAGGAGCAGGTGCTGTACGGCTACCTGGGGTCGCTGCTCGCCCGGGCGACGTTCACCGCGCTCCCGCTGGAGGCGATCACCAAACCGGGTGACGAGGTCACGCAGGCGATGTTCGAGGAGCGGGTGATGCTGACGAGGTCACTGGTGGACCTGGTCTCCACGGTGGTCTAACGACCACATCTCAGTCGTGTCACAGCTGCAACGAACGCGCCGGCTACGGGTATCCATGGTGCGTGAGGAACCTCAGCAGATACGCAGGAGTGGCCACAGTCGGTGCCGTCGCCGGACTCGTCCTGGCCGGCTGCGGGAACGAGTCCGACGGCGGCGCGGGCGGTACCCCGTCCAGCCCGCCCGCCCCGACGCTGCCGACTGTGACCCAGTCGACGCCAGT
Source organism: Kribbella sp. NPDC050124 (assembly GCF_044460355.1). Classification (NCBI taxonomy): domain Bacteria; kingdom Bacillati; phylum Actinomycetota; class Actinomycetes; order Propionibacteriales; family Kribbellaceae; genus Kribbella; species Kribbella sp. NPDC050124. Next base: position 90,385 of record NZ_JBITJU010000010.1, on the reverse strand, counting down.
CGGTACCGCTCTGCCCCTCGTCGTCACCAGGACCGGCGGCTTCGCCGGGTTCGACGACAAGGTGGTGATCGACACGGACGGTGTCGCGACGGTGAGCGCCCGCGGCAAGGAAACAGTCCGTTGTCAGCTGGACAAGGCCCTGCTGACGCAGATCACCACGGCCGCCGAGCAGGTCGACTGGGCGAGCCTCCCGGTGGTCAAGCCGACCGTCCGCTACCCCGACGACATGATCCTCGCGGTCACCGCCAACGGGAAGACCGCCCGGCTCGAGGAGCCGAAGGTGAAGCCGCTGGCGGCCCCGGTGAGCACGCTGCTCACCGAAGCCGCCATCCCACCGGGCAAGCTCTGCAAGCCGATCTGATCAGCTCACGGTGACTGCCACGTCGTCGATGACGAAGCTGGTCTGCAGGGAGGAGTCCTCCTGTCCGAGGAACCGGACCGTGACCGTCTTTCCCTTGTAGGCAAGGACGTTCAGGGTCTTCTGGACGTACGACGTGCTCTTGTTCAGGTTCGAGTACGTCGCCAGCGTGGTGGTCGTGGATCCGTCGACCACCTGCACCTTGACCGTGTCGTAAACGGTGGAACTGGTCGTCTCCGCGGTGTCGATCCGGATCCACAGCGACAGCGACGCGGCCGTCGCCGACGCCGGGATCGTCACCGATTGGCCGAGGTTCTCAGTGGTGGTCCGGCCGTTGCCCTGCAGCCATGCTTTCCAGCTGCCGGTGTGCGCCGGACGCCCGGTGTTGTTGGTGATCACGCCGGTGGTGCCGGTCCAGTTCACCGCGCCGGACTCGAAGCCCGGGTTCTGCAGCAGGTTGGCACCGGTCGGTGGCGGGCCTCCGCTGTAGTCCTTCTGGGCGTAGTTCCAGACCATGTGGCCGATGGCGTCGATCTGCCGGTCCAGCGAGGTCAGGTTCAGATTGTTGATGGTGTCGCAGGACCGGTGGTAGCACGGGTCGAACGCCTGCCCCGCCGTACCGCCCCACTTCGCCGCCTGGGCGGACGTCTTCGTCCCCTCGGCGCCGGAGAACGTGCCTGCGGTCGGGATGCCGAGCGACCGGAACGCCGCGTGGTCGGACCGGCCCTGGACGTCGATGAACTCGGTCTGCACGCTCTTGCTGGTGAAGTACGCGACCAGGTCGTCGCGGGCGCCGTCGCCGGCCGGGTTGTCGTCGTACACGAAGTAGCCCGGGTTCGGCGAGCCGATCATGTCGAAGTTCAGGTAGAGCTCGATCTTGTCCCGCTCGGTGGCGGGCAGGTTGTTGACGTAGTACTTCGAGCCGAGCAGACCGAGCTCCTCGGCGCCCCAGAAGCCGAACCTGATCCGGTTCCTGGGGGTCTGGCCGCTGGCAGCGTAAGCGAGGGCGGTTTCGAGTACGCCGGCGCTGCCCGTGCCGTTGTCGTTGATGCCCGGACCGGAGCTGACCGAGTCCAGGTGCGAGCCGGTCATCACGACGTGGTTCGCGTCGCCGTGCGGCCACTCGGCGATCACGTTGTACGACGTGCCGGCCGAGGTCGAGAACGACTGCAGGGTGGTGCTGTAGCCGGCCGCGTCGAGCTTGGCCTTCACCCAGTCGGCGGAAGCTTTGTAACCCGGGCGGCCGGTGTAGCGGTTGCCGCCGTTGTTCGTGGCGATCGACTGGAACTGGTCGAGGTGCGCCTTGGTGTTGGTGACCGAGATGTCGGGGGACTCGACCGCGCCGGCGACGTTGCCGGGGGCAAGCACCGCGGCGGCCAGCACCGCGGTGCCGGCGCCGTAGTACAGGGACTTTCGCATGGGGGCGATCTCCTTTGGCCTCAATCAAAGAAGAATCCGGGGCGCGCGAGCCTGGGCGGAGGCCGCGCGCCCCGGACGGGTGTCACCGAAGGCGGATCAGCCCGCGGTGAGCGAAGTGTCGTCGACCACGAAGCTGGTCTGCAGCGACGAGTCCTCGTTCATCAGGAACTTCACCGAGACCGTCTTGCCCTTGTACGCGGTCACGTTGAAGGTCTTCTGCGTGTAGGTGGTGTTCTTGTTCAGGTTCGAGTACGTCGCCAGCGTCGTCGTGGTCGAACCGTCGACGATCTGGATCCTGGCGGTGTCGTACACCGTCGAGGTGGTGGTCTCGGCGGTGTCGATCCGGATCCAGAACGAGAGCGTCGCGCTGGTCGCCGACGCCGGGATGGCGACGGACTGCGAGATGTTCTCGGTCGAGGTGAAGCCGTTGCCACCCAGCCACAGCTTCCAGCTGCCGGTGCGCGCCGGACGGCCGGTGTTGTTGGTGATCGGGCCGGAGGTGCCGGTCCAGTTCACCGCGCCGGACTCGAAGCCCGGGTTCAGCAGCAGGTTGCTGCCGGTGGGCGGCGGCTCGGTGCCACCGGTGCAGGCGGCCGCGCCGGCCGGGACGGAGATGCCGTTGAACGCGGCCTCGATGCCCTTGCACTGGGCCGAGTCGGCGCCGTACAGCTCCTTGGCCGAGTTGATCGCGCCTTCGCGGGCGTCCTTGTAGGTGCTGCCCGAGCTGAGCTTGGTGCTCAGCGTGCGGTACCAGACCTTCGCGGCCACGTCGCGGCCGACACCGGCGATGGTGGCGCCGTTGCAGGCGGTGCTGCTGTGCGTCACGCCGCCGATCACCTTGCTGCCGGTGCCCTCGGAGGCCAGGTAGAACCAGTGGTTCAGCGGGCCGGACGAGTAGTGCGGGTCGGCGCCGCCGACCGAGCTGCTCCAGCAGTCGTAGCTGCGCCCGTCCTTCGACGGCTTGTCCATGTAGCGCAGCGGGGTGCCGTTGCCGTTGATGTTGATCTTCTCGCCGACCAGGTAGTCACCCGGGTCGGACGAGTTGTTCGCCGAGAACTCCACCGCGGTGCCGAAGATGTCCGAGGTGGACTCGTTCAGGCCGCCCGCGTCGCCGAAGTAGTTCAGGTTGGCGGTCGCCTCGGTGACACCGTGGCTCATCTCGTGACCGGCGACGTCGATGCTGGTCAGCGGACGCTGGTTGCTGGCGCCGTCGCCGTACGTCATCTGGGAGCCGTCCCAGAACGCGTTCACGTAGGCGTTGCCGTAGTGCACCCGGGACCGGGCGCCCTGGCCGTTGTTGAAGATGCCGTTGCGGCCGTGGACGTTCTTGTAGTAGTCCCAGGTCAGCTGCGAGCCGTAGTGCGCGTCGACGCCGGCGGTCTGCCGGCTCGAGGTGGTGCCGTTGCCCCAGGTGTCGTCCGGGTCGGTGAACGTCGTGCCGGTGCCGGAGGTGGCGCCGTTCAGGTCGGTGGTGTAGTTGCCACCGCGGCTCGGGTCGGTCATCGAGTAGCTGCCCGAGGTGCCGATGCTGACGGTGCCGGAGTACATCGAGTTGCCGGTGCCGGTCTTGATCTCGTCGGACTGCGCCAGTACGGCGCCGGTCTTGGCGTCGATGTAGGAGTGCAGCACCGACGGGGTCTGGTCGGCCTTCACGCCGGTGGTGACGACGTCGTAGGCGAGGACCGGCTTGGCCTCGGTGACGAACACGACCAGCGAGCCCTTGTTGCCGGTGGCCTTGAACTTGGCGGACTTCGCGGCGGTGCTCAACGCGGCCGACTTGGACAGAGTCGGCTTGGTCGAGACCCCGACGGACTTCGCGCCGCGGTTGTAGGTCACCTTGCCGATCGTCTCGCCCTTGCGCTTGACGATCAGGTCTCCACCGACGACCGGCAGGCCGTTGTAGGTCCGGTCGTAGCGGACGTACTCGGTGCCGTCCGGGTCCTTCACGACGTCACGGACCTTGAGCACCTCACCGCTCGCGAGTCCGAGGGCTGCGGCCGTCTGCGCGGTCAGCGCTTGTTCGGCCTGAACTGCGGCCGGCTGGTTGAAGCCGGACGCGGGGAGCGGAGCCGCACGATCAGCGGCTCCCGCGGGTGAGCCGGCGAGCGTCGCCCCGGCAAGTCCTGCTGCCGCGACGATGGCCACCGCCCCTGCTGATGTCAGTCGTTTCAAGACAACATCTCCTCACGGTGTGGTCGCTGTTTGGGCGCAGCGACCGAATTCAGTTGGGGACGCCGGATGCTGGCGCAACAGTGCCACTACTCAGCTGTGACACTGCGTGTCAGGACATGCGAGATCTGTTACATCCGACTGAGGGAGGACTCTCGTCCCCACAACGGCAGGAGTCAAGGGATTCCCCCGAAACCGCAGGGAAAACCCGCACTGCCCTCGTTGTCAGTGCGCGGGGGTCAACTCCCGGCGAAGGTCTTCCGGCAACACGATCGGCAGCCGGCAGGTGAACTTCTGACACACGTACGCGGCCGGCTTGCCGTCGATCAGGCCACGGCCGTCCATCAGCGGTACGGCGAGACCGGGGTCGCCGTGGACGATCGCCGTACCCCAGGGCGCGGTGATCAGCGCGGTCCGGAGCAGGTCGGCGGACCGGCCGGTGATCGCGATCTCGAGGGGGCCGGAGGCAATCGTCTCGGCGACCGCGAGGGCCCGGCCGGCGAACCGGGGTGCGCGGTCGGCGATCGTCGCGGAGGCGCTCAGAGCCTGCTCGGCGGCAGTCTCGTACCGGACTGATCCGGTCAGGCTGGCGAGGGTCGTGAAGGCTTCGGCGGCGAGGCTCACGCCGGAGGGACTGGCGTTGTCGGTCGGGTCCTGCGGACGCCAGACCAGTTCCTCGGCGTCGGCCGCGGTGTCGTAGTAGGAGGCATCAGCAACGAATTGCTCGAGGGTCCGGTCGAGCAGGCCCTTTGCAGTGTCGAACCACGTCACGTCGCCGGTGACACCCAACAAAGTGAGACAGGCTTGGGCGTACGCCGCATAGTCCTCGAGAACACCGTGGGCGGTGCCGCGGACGTCGTCCCGCGAGGTCCGGTGCAGTCGCCCGCTCTCGTCGAGGTGGACGTCCCGGACCAATCTGGCCGCGTTTGTTGCCGCTTCGACGTACTCGGGCTTGTCGAAGACGACGCCGGCGCGGGCGAGCGCGGTGATGGCGAGACCGTTCCAGGCGGCAACCACCTTGTCGTCGCGGCCCGGGTATGTGCGCGTGCGGCGTGCCTCGCGGAGGGTTGCGCGGATGCGCTGCCAGCGGTCCGAGTCGTCCGGGTCCTGGCGGAGTTGAAGGACCGAGGAGCCGTGCTCGAAGGTGCCGGTGACGTCGCAGAGGTCGATGACCCACTTCGCGTCGTCGGCGGTCAGGGCGTCGTGGAGTTGCTCCGGCGCCCAGACGTAGTACTTGCCCTCCTCCCCCTCCGTATCCGCGTCCAGCGCCGAGGCGAAGCCGCCTTCGGCGGTGCGGAGCTCGGCGAGCAGGAAGTCGGCGGTCTCCTCGACGATCCGGCGGGCCAGCGGGTCGGCGCTGATCGTCCACCAGTGCGTATAGACGTCGAGCAGCAGCGCGTTGTCGTACAGCATCTTCTCGAAGTGCGGCACGACCCACTGCCCGTCGACGGAGTACCGCGCGAACCCACCGGCGAGCTGGTCGTACATGCCGCCGCGGGCCATCCGGTCGCACGTCTGCGCCACCATCGCGAGCGCATCCCCGGAGCCGGTGCGGCGGTGGTGGCGCAGCAGGAAGTCGAGCACCATCGACGGCGGGAACTTGGGCGCGGAGCCGAACCCGGCGTCCACCGGATCGAAGTCGACCTGCAGCAACGCGGCGGCCCGGTCGAGGTCGATCGCCTCGCCCGGCTGGTGCTGCTGGGCGCCGAGCTGCTCGACCACGCGCCGGCCGATCCCGTCGATCTGGTCGCGCTTGGTCCGCCACGCGTCGACGAGTGACTCGAGCACCTGGCGGAAGGACGCCATACCGCTGCGTGGCTCGCCCGGGAAGTAGGTGCCGCAGAAGAACGGCTCGGCGTCCGGGGTCAGGAACACCGACATCGGCCACCCGCCGTGCCCGGTCATCGCCACCGTGGCGGACATGTAGATCGCGTCCACGTCCGGACGCTCCTCGCGATCCACCTTGATGCTGACGAAGTGCTCGTTCAGGTACGCCGCCGTCGCGTCGTCCTCGAACGACTCGTGTGCCATCACGTGACACCAGTGACAAGCCGAGTACCCGACCGACAGGAACACCGGCACGTCCCGCTCCCGCGCCTCCGCGAACGCGGCCGCCGACCACTCCCGCCAGGCGACCGGATTGTCCTTGTGCTGCAGGAGATACGGCGATGTCGCGTTCGCCAAGCGATTCATCTCCCAACTACAGCACATCCGGCCCGGCCTGGCGCCCGCACCCCGGGTGGACCGCGGTTTCACCCCTTCCGGATGAGTCCGGCCCGGATCGGCGGTCCTAGCGTGGATGTCCGGAGGTGGCGAGATGACGACGGCCACAGAGCGGACAGCCATCCCCTTCAGCCGGGACGACTACGCCGCACGCATGACTCGAGTGGTGGACGACGCCGTCGGGGCGGGGCTCAGTGGCGTGATCGTCGCACCCGGACCGGATCTGGTGTGGCTGACCGGCTATCAGCCGACGGCCATCACCGAACGGCTCACGATGCTGGTGCTGTCCGCCGACCGCGAACCCACGCTGGTGGTGCCGACGCTCGAGCGGCCCGACGCGGAGGCGGCCGAAGGCGCGGGCGCCCTCACCATGATCGACTGGACCGACGGATCCGATCCGTACCCACTGACCGGAAGCCTGCTGAAGGTCGATGGCTCTTTCGGGATCTCGGACTCTGCCTGGGCCATGCACCTGCTCGGGCTGCAGCGGGCGCGACCGGCGACGACGTACCACGCGTTGAGCCAGGCCATGCCGATGATGCGTGCGGTCAAGGACGCCAACGAACTGGGCCGGCTGGCCCAGGCCGGCCAGGCGGCCGACTCGACGTACCAGGAGATCGTCAAGCTCCGCTTCGCGGGCCGGCGCGAGAGCGAGGTCGCGGCCGACCTGGCCCGGCTGCTGCGCGAGTTCGGCCACGAACAGGTCGACTTCACCGTGGTCGGTTCCGGTCCCAACGGCGCCAACCCGCACCACGAGGCCGGCGAACGCGTGATCCAGCCCGGTGACGCGGTCGTGCTCGACTTCGGCGGCCTGATGAACGGGTACGGGTCCGACACGACGCGGACGGTCTGCGTCGGCGAGCCGAGCGACGAGGTGCAGAAGGTGCACGACATCGTCAGGGCGGCACAGCAGGCCGGATTCGAGGCCGTCCAGCCGGGTGTGCCGTGCCAGGACATCGACCGCGCGGCCCGGGCCGTCATCACCGATGCCGGGTACGGCGACCAGTTCATCCACCGCACCGGCCACGGGATCGGCGTGACGACGCACGAGCCGCCGTACATGATCGAGGGTGAGGAGCAGCCGCTCGAGCCCGGCATGTGCTTCTCCATCGAGCCCGGGATCTACTTGGCCGGCCGCTTCGGGGTCCGGATCGAGGACATCGTCACGGTCACCCAGAACGCCGGACAACGGTTCAACAACACCGACCACCACCTCCGCGTCGTCGAGTAGCAGGCGGTTGGACTGGTCGCGAGTGAGACAGCCCGTCTCATTCTCATCCGCTGCGGATGAACCGCCCGTGACCGCTGATTCCTAGCCTGTCACCACTACCACCGCTGCATCGTGACCAAAGGGGGACGATGATGGTTGGTCTTCTGTCACTTCGAGCGTGGTTGCGATGAGTTCGGCGGACGTTCCCGTCGAGCCGCCCGCGGTGGCCGCAACCGCCAAAGCCAAGGTCCCCGCCACCACGTGGATCTCCTGGGTCGCTCTGGCGATGATGACCACAAGCTCCGTCGCCAGCCTGCGAGCCGCCCCGACCATGGCCGTCTACGGCCTGGCTTGCGTCTTCCTGTACTTGCTCCCGGCACTCGTGTTCCTGCTGCCGACCTCGCTCGTGTCCGCCGAACTGGCGTCCGGGTGGACCGGCGGCGTCTACCGCTGGGTCTCGGAGGGCCTGTCGAAACCGCTGGGCTTCCTGGCGGTCTGGTGCCAGTTCGCGATGACGATCTTCTACTACCCGAGCCTGCTCGGGTTCGTCGCGAGCACCCTCGCGTACGTCTTCAACCCCGAGCTGGCCAGCAGCGGTGTCTGGACCGCGGCGGTGATCATGGTCACCTACTGGACCGGCGTCTGGATCTCCTCTCGCGGTACGAAGGGCGTGGCCGGCCTGGCCAGTGGCGGCCTCATCATCGGAACCCTGATCCCGGGCACCGTCCTGGTCACCCTCGGCATCGTGTTCCTCGGCCAGGGCAACCCGTCGGCTGCTCCGATGACCGCCGACAACATCTTCCCGGCCTGGGCCGGGCTGGCGAGCCTCGTGCTGATCGTGAACAACTTCCTGTCCTACTCCGGCATGGAGATGAACGCGGTGCACGTGTCGTCGCTGCGGAACCCGCCGAAGGAGTTCCCCAAGGCGATCTTCCTCGCGATGGGTCTCGTGCTGGCGATCTTCATCCTGCCCGCGCTCGCGATCAGCTGGATCGTCCCCGCCGAGGAGCTGTCCCTGACCGCCGGTGTGATGCAGGCCTTCGACGCGGTCTTCGCGAACTTCGGCTGGCAGTGGCTGACGCCGATCGTCGGCATCATGCTGGTCACCGCGTCCCTGGGCGGCATGCTCACCTGGCTGGCCGGTCCGTCCAAGGGCCTGCTGCTGATCTCGCGCCAGGAAGGCTACCTGCCGCCGTACCTGCAGAAGCTCAACAAGAACGGCGTGCAGCAGAACATCCTGGTCGTCCAGGGCCTGATCACCACCGTGATCGCGCTGGGCTACGCCTTCATCCCCGATGTCTCGAGCGCGTACTGGATCTTCTCGGTGATCACCACCCAGGTGTACCTGATCATGTACCTGCTGATGTTCCTCGCCGCGATTCAGTTGCGGCGCAAGCAGCCCGACCACCCGCGGGGTTACCGAGCGCCCATGCTCGTCGGGATGTGCGGCGTGGGCTTCGCCGCCTCGCTCGCCGCACTGCTGGTCGGCTTCATCCCGCCGTCGCAGTTCGAGTCCGGTAACACCTTCGTTTACCTGCTGATCGTCGGCGGCGGTGCGCTCGGTCTCGGCCTGCTGGTGCCGTACCTGTTCCTGAAGCTGCGGAAGCCGAGCTGGAAGCAGCCGGAGCCTACCGAGGCGGCGGAGTCATGAGCACCCCGGTGGAGACCCAGTCCGGCCGCGAACGCAAGACGATCTACATCGTCGTCGCAGTGGTCCTCGTGATTCTGCTGATCATCGGGCTGTTCACCTACAGCTCGTCGAAGTACACCCGGGAGGCCGAGCAGAAGGCCGACCAACTCATCTCAGAACTCGAGGCCAAGGGAGCTCGGACTCCGACGCGCGACCAGGTCGTGCACGTGCTCGGCACCCACGGCGGCGCCACCTGCAGCAACCCGAACGACGCGCTCAGCAAGGGAATCCTGCTGTCGCTGCTGTCCAACGGCGCGGCCGGGCCGGGGATGCGGCCCGTGATCGCGGACAGCCGGGTCGTCCAGGGCCAGCTGCTGATCATCGAGATCTACTGTCCGGAGGAGCTGCAGGAGTTCCAGGAGTTCGTCAACGACCTCAAGACCGACGACGTCGCGGGGTGAGTGGAGATGGACCTGCGCACCCGGATCGCGGAGCTGATGCCGCAGGCTCGGGCCGAGCTCACCGACCTCGTCGCGATCAAGTCCGTGGCTGATCCCCGCCAGTTCCCGCCCGAGGAGTGCGAGCGCGCCGCGACCTGGGTGCTGGACAAGTTCAAGGAGCTGGGATTCTCCGACGCGGCCCTGCACGAGACAGCCGACGGCAGTCGCGCCGTCGTCGGGTCCCGGCCGGGCCCGGATCCCAGCGCTCCGACGGTGCTGCTGTACGCCCACTACGACGTCCAGCCGCCACTCGACGAGGCTGCCTGGCGCACGCCGCCGTTCGAGCTGACCGAGCAGAACGGCCGCTGGTACGGCCGCGGGACCGCCGACTGCAAAGGCAACATCGTCGCGCACCTCGCCGCGCTTCGCGCGCTCGGCGACGAGGTGCCGGTGAACCTGAAGCTCGTGGTCGAAGGGTCGGAGGAGCAAGGGACCGGCGGTCTCGAAGCTTTCGTGCCGGAGCACCCCGAGCTGCTGCGCGCGGACGCAATCCTGGTCTGCGACACCGGCAACGCGGCCGTCGGCCGGCCCGCGGCCACGGTGAGTCTGCGCGGAATGGTGAACATCGTGGTGACGGTCGAAGCGCTCGGCTCCGAACTGCACTCCGGCATGTTCGGTGGCGCCGCACCGGACGCGCTCGCGGCCTTGGTCGCGATGCTGGCCAGTCTGCGCGACGAGCAAGGCAACACCACGGTCAAGGGGCTCGACGCCACCCAGACCTGGTCGGGCGAGCCCTATCCGTCCGACCAGTTCCGCCGCGACGCGATGGTGATGGACGGCGTCTCCTTGGCGGGCAGCGGCAGCGTCTCGGACATGCTGTGGGCACGTCCGGCGGTGACCATCCTGGGCATCGACTGCCCACCGGTCGTCGGGTCGGCGGCAGCCATCGTGCCGAAGACGGCAGCGCGACTGAACCTGCGGATACCGCCGGGCGTAAACCCGGACCAGGCTGCGACCAGCCTGATCGACCACCTGCAGGCGGTCGCGCCCTTGGGTGTCCACGTCGGCACCCGGATCGAGGCGGAAGGAGCCCCCTTCAAGGCCGAGACCGACGGGCCGGCCTACCGGGCCATGGGTTCGGCGATGCAGGAGGCGTACGGAACGCCGATGACCACGCTGGGCCAAGGCGGTTCCATTCCGCTGTGCAACGTGTTCGCGGACACCTTCCCCGGAGCCGAGTTGATCCTCATGGGTGTGGAGGAACCCGCGGCCCTCATCCATGCGCCGAACGAAAGCGTGCATCCAGATGAGATCGCGGCGATGGCACTGACCGAAGCCCTGTTCCTACAGCGCTACGCGAGCGCTGCAGCCTCAGATGGTCTGTGACAGGGCCACCGACAGGCCCAGGGTGAGGGCCATGATCACGAGTTCGAAGCCGACGACCTGCCAGAACCCGCGGCCGCCTTCAAGGAGGTTGCCGCGGGCTCGGCTGCGTTGCAGGCCGGCGGCGACGACCAGGATCAGGAACGCGGCGACCTTCGCGAGCAGCAGGGCGCCGTACGAGTCCTCGGTGAGGGCGTCGGGCACCGACTCCCAGCCGCCGCCCTTCGCCGCGAGCCGGCCGGCGCCGCTGAGCAGGCCGCTCAGGAGTACGGCGATCGACGAGATCAACGCCACTTGGTTGAACCGCTGGAGGACAAGCGGGAGTCCCCCGCGGCTGGCTCGCCCGTAGCGAACCAGAGCCGCGAGGCCGCCGATCCAACTCGTCGCGGCGATGACGTGGATGACCAGGGCTGCTCCGGCGATGACGACGTACGACTCGTTGCGTGGGTACGCCGTGACCGCCGTCGGGATGAGCGCCGTGATCGCGACGACCACGCCGAGACCGGCCGCCGACGAGGTCTGGACGCGGCGGATGCCGACCGCCAGCGCCACCACGAGAATGCCGGTGATCAGCAGTGATTTGACCTCCGGGATGCCGAGCGCGTCGTCCAGCCGGAGCCGGAGCAGGTCGACCGGGGTGTCGAGCAGGATCGCGGCGGTGACGATCGCGCCGGCGAACGCACAGGCCGCCCAGATGATCGCCGAGTTGCTGGCGTCCCGCACGGCCCGACGGCCCTGCACACCCAGCGGGCCGCCATCGACCCGGAGCAGTACGACGGCCGCCAGCAGAGCACCCGCGCAGCCGACGGTCGCGAGCGTGGAGATCATTCGCAGCAACGGAAGCAGCCAGTTGACGAGCTGTCCAGGACCGCCGATCCCGCCGATGTCCCGCGGTTCACTGCCGGCCGCGAAGAGCGCCACGACCATTGCCAACGAGGCAACCAGCACCGCGCTCGCGCCACCCAGGAGCAGCCGTCCGGGCATGCGGTGCCGGGCGGCGCGGGTCCCGGTCACCAGGCGTCCACGCCATCGGCACGATTCAGCACGCGAGTCACTATAGGGTCAGCCGAAGGTGGGCTGCCCAGTCCGACACCATCTCGTGATGGTCCGGTGCAAACTCAGCGCAGAATCAACCCAGGCTCAGTGCTGGGAGTGCGCCTTGCTGTCACGCTCCGTCGGCGGCTTGGTTGCCTTGGGCTCCGGCTCAGGCGTCGTCGGGGCGTCCGTCGCCTTCGGCTCGGCATCGCCAGCCGGGGCCGCTGAGCTGTCCGTACTCGCTGGGACGTCGGACGGTGCTCGGTCGCGCGCAAAATCGCCGTCGAAGTCGATCTTCTTCAACTGCTTGCCCATGTTGCGCACCAGCAGCGCCGTGGCGGCACCGAGCGCGAGCACGATCAGCAGCGCGACCCAGCCGGGGCGCACCGAGTTCGGATCGATCTCGGCCGCCGGAAGGAAAGTCATCGCTGTCACGCCACCAGTCTCTCACTGTCCTGGCCCGCCGTCAGCGCAGCCCCGCGAACAGGTCATTCTCAGGCAGTTCGGAGTCGATCAGGCTCCGCGCCAGCTCGTAGTCCTCGGTGGGCCACGCCTCCTGGTGGACTTCCAGCGGTACGGCGAACCACGCGCCGTCCGGGTCGATCTGGGTGGCGTGCGCGAGCAGGGCCTGGTCCCGGACGGCGAAGTACTGCGCGCACTCGACCCGGGTGGTGATCCGGCGCTCGTTCTCCGGGTCCGGCTTCCAGTCCTTCAGGCGTTCGGCGTACGGCGACTCCAGGCCGCGCGCGAGCATGCCGTCGTGCAGCGCCTTCATCCGCTCGTAGTGGAACGTGTGGTGGTAGTACAGCTTCAGCGGCTGCCACGGCTCGCCGAGCTCCGGGTAGGCGTCCTGGTCGCCGGCCGCCTCGAACGCGGCGACGCTGATCTGGTGGCACATCACGTGGTCGGGATGTGGGTAGCCGCCGTTCTCGTCGTACGTCGTGACGACCTGCGGGCGGAACTCGCGGATCAGCTTCACCAGCGGCGCGGCCGCGTCCTCCACCTTGCGCGCGGCGAAGCAGCCCTCCGGCAGCGGCGGCAGCGGGTCACCCTCCGGGAAGCCGGAGTCGACCCAGCCCAGCCACTCCTGCCGGATGCCCAGGATCGCCCGGGCCGCGTCCATCTCCTGCCGGCGGATCTCGGTGATGTTCTCGAGCACCTCCGGGCGGTCCATCTTCGGATTCAGGATCGATCCACGTTCGCCACCGGTACACGTGGCGACCAGGACCTCCACGCCCTCGGCCACGTACCGAGCCGTCGAAGCGGCCCCCTTGCTCGACTCGTCATCAGGGTGGGCATGCACATGCAGCAACCGAAGCTCTCCACTCACAAGACACAATGGTCCTCCAACCCCACCCCACCCCCACGACCGACCCCTGGATAACCCGTGACCGACGCAACTCCCAGCAAGCCCACGCCGGGTCCGCCGCTGAACTCAGACCAAGACGGCACCGAAGATCTGAACGCGAGGTATGGACGGAGTGGTCGCTCGCGGAAGCCGGTGATTATCGGTGTGGCTGCAGTGATCGCCGCCGCCGGGCTGACCTGGCTGGTTTGGGCGGCGTTCGTGCAGTCCACCCCGCCGGTGACGTCGCGCCTGCTCGGGTTCGAGATCATCTCGCCGACCTCGGCGAAGGCGACGATTCAGGTGGACCGCACCGAGTCGACGGAAGCCACCTGCCGCCTGCAAGCCAAGGCCGCCGACTTCTCCATCGTCGGCGAGCTCACCGTCACGGTCCCCGCCGACTCCCCCCGCAAGCAGACCCTCCCAGCCACCCTGACCACCCAACGCGCAGCCACCTCGGTCGTCCTCATCGGCTGCACCACCCCCGGCAACCCCCGCCCCCACTGACCCTCGGTCGCCGCACCCCGAACGGGCCACAAACCGGGCCGTGTCGGCGAGCCCGTGGCCGTGAACACGTTATTTCCTGTTCAAGGCCACCAGTTCCTCAGACATCCCCCGACGTACGGCGAGCCCGTCAGGCGGGACCGTCGTACTTCTTGAGCGCCGCAACCAGCGCCGCCTCGCTGACCTTCAGGTGCTTCCGAATCACCTGCTCGCGTACGGCGGGATCGTCGTCGCCGCGAGCGAGGTCGGCATACAAGGCGTTGACGGTGGCCAGGCTGTACTTCTCCACCAGGTACTCGACGATGATCCAGCTCACCCCGTAGCTGTTCTCGTCGTACTCGCCGTGGAAAACGCCGTCGATCGGGAGGACCGCGAGCTGGGGTATCTCCTCGCGCAGCAACTCGCGACGGTGAGCGTCGACCCCTCGCCGGTAGCCGCTCCGCTCGGCGAGTCGTAGCTCGCCGTACTCTGCGTAGCCTTCCACCAGCCAGGTCGGCGCGCCGTTCCCGAGCGACGCCATCGCCGCGTGCGTGAACTCGTGGGCGAGCAGCAACCGGTCGGCCTCGCGGCGTTCGTCGGGGTTGATCACCACGCGGCTCCCGGTGACCTTGAACTCGGTCGCCTCCGGATTCGCCGGGCCGTAGTTGTGCGCGGCGACGCCAGCAGCAGGATGGCCACCGGTCCGCCACCCAGGATCCATCGACTTACGGTCGGCCAGCGCAATCACCAGAATCCCCGCCGGTGCGCGCCGGGTGACGGAACGCACCCCCGGCATGGCCGCTTGTGACTCTCTCGCCAGCCGTTCACCGTTTCGGCGTTCGGCCGCCGGGACGATGACCAGTACGCCGGGCTTCCGGGCGACCGCTATAGCGCCGAGGTCCCAGGGTTCGCGGTAGCCGCCGCTGAGTTCACTCTCGATGCCAAGGTCGTCATCGGCCACCAACAGCCACTGGCCGCCGCGTTCGGCGAAGGTGTGGCCCAGCGAGACCGCGCGCGGAGACGAGTCGATGCCGGCGATCTGCACCAGCATGAGGACACGGACTGTCCGGGCGCTCGGGCCGTGCTGCGCCCGCGGCTCCGGAGCCCATCTGGCGTCCCGCTGGAAGCTGAGGTGACGAAGGCCGATTATCCGCAGGTTGGCGAACACCTGCTGGTGACTCTGACGCAGCTTGCGGTTCTTCGGGTCGACAGCCTGGAGGTACTGCGGCAGTCGGCCGGAGAGCACCGCCGACGCTCGTGCTTTCAGGATCGCGTCGATGCCGGCCAGCATCCGTTCCTCGTCCGACGGTTCGGACGTTGTCACGGTCGGCGTGCCAGCTACCGCACTGGCCTCGCCACCGGCGGACTGCCGGCCCATCACACCCCAGATCACCGCAGCCGCCACGACCGCAAGTACGACAACGCCCGCGATCCACAGCAGCGGCCCCCGCCCCCGCTTCCGGGTCACTGACTCGACGCCGACCGGCTCCACATCCATCTCCGTCCCCCACCAATCTGTCCGCCGGATGCGGCCAGGCCGGCAAAGACTACGACGTACCTGGGGAAAACGCCCAGGTCAGAGGCGAAAGTCGGGGCTGACGGCAATCGGTTGCCGCCGGAAGTGTTCACGATGTGGGATAGACCAATTGGCAAGCGATTTCCCGGCGTTTGCGGCGGCAAAGACCTGTGGGGTTCCGCGCCGTAACTTGCTACGCTCAGTGGATTGGTCGCCGTCGACGACGGCGGCCAGAAGCATTTCTGCCCATCCCACCGACACAAGGAGCAGCCCGTGACGCAGCGGATCGAAGAGGACAGCGTTGTCTGGCTGACGCAGGACGGTTACGACCAGCTGAAGTCCGAGCTCGAGCATCTCAAGGGCCCGGCCCGTGCCGAGATCACTCAGCGCATCAGCGAGGCCAGGGACGAGGGCGACCTCAAGGAGAACGGCGGCTACCACGCCGCCAAGGACGAGCAGGGCAAGATCGAGGCGCGGATCCGGCAGCTGGAGGACATGCTGCGGCGGGCCCGGGTCGGCGAGACCCCGAAGGCCGGCGCCAAGATCGGGCCGGGGATGAAGGTCTCGATCAAGTTCGCCGGTGACGACGACGTCGAGACGTTCCTGCTCGGCTCCCGCGAACTGCTCGCCCTGGACGCGTCGGTCGACATCGACGTCTACTCGCCGCAGTCCCCGCTGGGATCCGCGATCCTGGGGAAGAAGAAGGGCGACAAGGCCACCTACGAGGCCCCGAACGGCAAGGACGTGACCGTCGAGATCGTCGCCGCCGAACCCTTCACCGGCTAACCCCACCAAGCTCCGAAGCGCCCCGGTGGACAACCACCGGGGCGCTTCTCACTCACCGCCGGGTGGGGGCGGTCTGGTAGGCAGGTTCCTACGCGCGACCGCGTAGCTGGATGGTGCGCTCCTCGGAGTCGAATCCACACCCGAAGGATCCGCAGACGAACGCGTTCGTGACACTTTCCGCCTTGCCCCCGGCGAACTTGCTGCCGTCCGGCGGGACCTCCAAGCTCCATGACCGTGTCGTGCCGTCGCACTGAAAGTCGGGAGAGAAGCCGCTGCCGCGCACGATGAACCGCCCGGCCTGCTGGGTCAGGGTGGTCGTCACGAACCCGGAGCCCGGCTCGCCGGTGCAGGTCGCGGTCCCGCTCACTGTCGCCGAACCGGTCTGGCTGTTGAAGGTTGCGATCGGGTTCACGGTGATGTCCACCGTGGGTGGCGGCGGAACCACGTCGATCGTGAGGTTGAGCGTCCCACCCCCGCCCTCGAACAGGGCGTCGAAGACCAGCAACGTGTACGTCGTTCCAGCGGTTGCCGTCCACGTCAGCCCATTGAAACCGCAGACCACAAGGCTCCAGTTCCCCGGGCTGCCGGTCGCCACGATCGCGGCGGCCGAGTAAGTCGACTGAGACATATCGGCCCCGAGCATGCCGTCTGCGGTCGGCGTGATCTCGTACCAGACGCTGTTATTCGTCGGGATGGGCGCGGGTGTTCCACAGAAGTCGGTGCTGAGGTCGTCGCTGTCGGCGGTCGCCTCGGTGGTGTCGAGGCTGTCGGTGAACGGGATGGCAGCCCCGACCACGGTGCGGCCGCTGTACGTGTCGTTGCCCGGCGGAGCTGCGAGCGCTGTGCCCGCTGACGTGATCAGGGTGCCGAGCACGAGCGCGGCCAGAGCCGCGCTGCGAAGGTGTCTCATGGTTCCCCCCTTGAGGATGCTCGCGGACGCAAGCCGCGCGCCCGCGACTGGACGCTGTCCCCGGCGGCCGCCGCCCGGCAGACCTCGATCCCTCCCCGGCCCGGAGCGGCGCCGGCATCCCCCACCCAGCAGGCCTGCGTCCGCTGGGGCACCGCTCTACTTGTATTGACGCATCGACGAACCCAGTAAGCGAGTGCCCGGGCCAGGGGTTTCATTCAGTGCTGGGTGGGGGCGAAGAGCTCTAGTTGGATGTTGTCCTGGTCTCGGAAGACGAGGACGGAGGCGTAGGGTTCGTCGGCGATTGGTGACTGGGTGAGGGGTTTGTCGGCGGTGTCGGCGCGGACGACGCCGTGGGCCTCGAGGTGGTCCTGCCACTGCTCGAGGTCGGCGCGGGTCGGGACGGCGAAACCGGCGTGGTCGAGGCCGGTGACGGTCTCCTGGCACAGTCCGCCGTCGTTGGTGTCGTGGTGGTGCAGGGCGATCATCAGCTGACGGCTCTCGTCGGCCAGGATCCGGCCGACCCCGCCTTCGTGCGGTACGTCGAGCACCGGTCGTACCCCGAACACTTCGCCGTACCACTGGACGCTGGCGTCCAGGTCAGTCACGGTCAGGGCGAGGTGGTGCAGTCTGGGCTGGGTCACGCTGGTCATGGTTTCCCCCTTGCTTCACTGGCGTCCCCGCGAGCGAACTGGGCGAGGAACATCCTGGTGACGTCTTCGGCGAGACGGGTCCACCGGTCGCCGCCGGGGTCGTTGGCGACCTGCTGGTCGACCAGACCGGTCGTCACCGCCGTCCAGATGTCGAGGTGTCGCGGATCGTGCACGCCGTTGCGTGCGAGGAGCTCGCGGGTGGCGCCGAGCGCCCTGACCGCCAACCCATAGGACTCCGCCGACGGCGTGAACCCGGGCACCGCGTGCTGGAGCAACAGCTGATAGCGCGGTACGTCGGAGACGCCGAAGGCAATGAACATCCGGACATCGGCCAGCAGATCCTGCTGCGGATCGTCCGTCACCGGTAGCGCGGCCTTCTGGTCGACGAAGTCCTGGGCCGCCTGGGCGAACATCGCGTCCAGGATGGCGTTCTTGGACTCGAAGTACGCGTACACCGTCGGCGTGGTGATGCCGGCCCGCTTCGCCAGCTCCCGCAGCGACAGCGCGGCCAGCCCATCCTCGCCGACCAGCTCCCAGGCGGCGGTGAGCACCGCGGCCCGGGCGTTCTCCCGCCGCGCCTCCCGCCAGTTCGCCGCCGGTTTCTTTAACACAGTTCGAAGTATTTGTACGCCGTATAAATCTTGTCAACGGCTCAGGACGTGCGACGGCGGCCGGACAAGGCTGTCCGGCCGCCGCCAAAGGAACTCAGTGACTCGTTGCGCTCCGGTACTTGCGTACGGCGAGGGGTGCGAAGATCCCGATGATCAGCGCGCACCAGATCAGCGACAGCCACACCGGGTGCTGCGCCGGGAAGCCGTCCGGGCTGGCGAACGGGGACGGGTTGCCGAACAGGTGCCGACAGGCGGCGACGATCGAGGAGATCGGGTTCCACTCCGCGACCGGTTGCAGGCCACCGGGCAGGTTCGGCGTCGGGACGAAGGCGTTGGACAGGAAGGTCAGCGGGAACAGCCAGATCAGGCCCGCCGAGGCCGCCACCTCCGGCGTGCCGACCGACAGACCGATCAGCGCACCGACCCACAGCATCGCGAACGCGAACAGCAGCAGGATCCCGAACGCGGCCAGCGCGTTGCCGAAGCCGTTGTGCCAGCGCCACCCGACGATGAACCCGCAGATCACCATCACGACCATCACGAACGCGTTGAACACCAGGTCGCCGATCACTCGGCCGGAGATCACCCCGGAGCGCGCCATCGGCAGCGACCGGAACCGGTCGATCAATCCCTTCGACATGTCGTCGGCCAGACCGACGCTCGCCGAGGCCACCGCGAACGCCATCGTCTGGGCGAAGATCCCGGCCATCAGGAACTCCCGGTACGCCTGCGCGCCCGGGAATCCCGGGATCGGGATCGCGTTGCCGAACACGTAGGCGAACAGCAGCACGAACATGATCGGCTGGATGGTCGCGTAGATCAGCATGTCCGGCGTCCGCGGGATCCGCTTCAGGCTCCGCCACGCCAGCACCCCGGCATCCGTCAACGCCCGGCCGGCCGAACTCACCTTCTCCGGGCGCTCCGACGTACTCACACCTTCTCCTTCTCTTCGGCCTCGTGCCCGGTCAGGGTGAGGAAGACATCGTCCAGCGTCGGCCGCCGCAGCCCGATGTCGGCGATCCGGATGCCGGCTCCGTCGAGGGTGCGGATCACGTCGACCAGCGAACTGGAGCCGCCCGGCGCCGGCACGGTGATCCGCCGGTTGTGCTTGTCCATCGAGGTCGAGTCCAGGTCAGTGACCTCGAGTGCGGTGGTGAGCAGCTCGAGCGCCCGGTAGGTCTCCTCCGGATCGTGGACCACGACCTCGATCCGCTCGCCGCCCACCTTCGCCTTGAGCGCATCCGCCGTACCGCGGGCGATCACCGAGCCATGGTCGACCACGGCGATGCTGTCCGCGAGCTCGTCGGCCTCCTCCAGGTACTGCGTGGTGAGCAGGATCGTGACGCCTTCGCTGACCCGGTCCCGGATGATCTGCCACAGGTCGAGCCGCGATCGCGGGTCGAGACCGGTGGTCGGCTCGTCGAGGAACAGCACCTTGGGATGCGCGATCAGCGAACCGGCGAGGTCCAGCCGGCGCCGCATGCCGCCGGAGTAGGTCTTCAGGATCCGGTCCGCCGCCTCGGTCAGGTCGAAGATCTCGAGCAGCTCCTCGGCCCGCTGCTTCGCCTGCCGGCTGCTCAGCCGGTACAGCCGGCCGAACATCCACAGGTTCTCCCGGCCGGTGAGCAGCTCGTCGACGGCGGCGTACTGACCGGACAGGCCGACCAGTGAGCGGACCGTGTCGGCGTCCTTGACCACGTCGTGCCCGAGCACCCGGGCCGATCCCTCGTCCGGCGCCATCAAGGTGGTGAGGATCCGGACCGTGGTGGTCTTGCCCGCGCCGTTGGGCCCGAGCAGGCCGAGCACACTCCCCTCCGGCACGTCGAGGTCGATGCCGTCGAGTGCCTTCACCGTGTTCTTCCTGGACCTGAATGTCTTCACGAGGCCGGTCGCCTCGATTGCTGCCATTCCGCACGTCCCCCTTCTGGATGTGACGCAGGCCACCATCCTGGCCGAGGGCGCCGACAGTTTTCGACACCTTTATCCCTGAGCAGAAACTTGAGTCGAGAGGACTCAACTTTGTTGATAGTTGAGTCGACATCGCTCAACTATGCCCTTACCGTCCGGGTATGACGTCCAGCCGGAGCATCCTCAGCCACCCCGACTTCCGCCGCCTCTGGATCGCCGACCTGCTCAGCCAGCTCGGTACCCGGCTGAGCATGATCGCGATCCCGCTGCTCGCCGTGATCACCCTGGACGCGACCACCTTCCAGGTCTCGCTGCTCCGGACCTGCGAGACCGCAGCCTGGCTGGTGCTCGGTCTGTTCGCCGGCGCGTGGGTGGACCGGGTCCGTTGTCTCCCAGTGCTCGTGGTCGCCGACCTGGGTCGCGCAGTGCTCTTCGGCTCGATCCCAGTCGCCGCGCTGTTCGGCGTACTGACTCTGACTCAGCTGTACGTCGTACTCGTGCTCACTGGCGTCCTGACAGTGCTGTTCGACGTGGCACACAGCTCCTACCCGCCGCGACTGCTGGAACCAGAGCAGCTGCTGCCCGGCAACGCCAAGCTGGCCGCCAACCACTCCGTCGCCGCAGTGCTGGGCGCAGGCGCCGGCGGTGTGCTCGTCCAGTGGCTCAGTGCCGCCGTGACGATCGGCGTGGACGCGCTGAGCTTCCTGTGGTCAGCGATCTGGCTCCGCTCGATCCGTACGCCGGAGCAGCAGCCGGCCAAGCCGGAGAAGCCGAACCTGCGCCGGGAGATCGCCGAGGGCATGCGCTATGTGTTCGGGCATCCCCTGCTGCGGCCGATCGCGCTGAACACGGCGACCACCATGCTGTTCCAGGCTGCCGCCGGCGCGGTGATGATCGTGTTCCTGGTCCGTGAGCTCCACCTGCAGCCGAGCACGATCGGCGTACTGAGCATGATCGGCCTGGTCGGCGCCATCGTCGCGTCCGCAGTGACAGAGAAGATCAGCAACCGGTACGGCGATGCGCGCACACTGCTCGTGTCGTCGATCGGCATCGGCGTCGCCTTCACCCTGCAGGCACTGACAGGCACGGGCTGGCAGGTGAGCTGGTACGTGCTGGCCATGCTGCTGGCCGGGTTCTGCATCATCGTCAGCTACATCCTGCAGGTCAGCACCCGGCAGCGCGTGTGCCCGCCGGAGCTGCAGGGACGCGTCAGCGCCACCATGAGCTTCGTGAGCTGGGGCGCCATGCCACTCGGCAGCCTGCTCGGCGGCGCACTCGGTACGGCGTTCGGACTCCGAGCCACCCTGTGGACCGCAGGCCTGGCAACCCTCGCCGGCACGGCATTCCTGGTCTTCTCACCGTTCCGCACCTTCCGCACGGTCCCAGCGACAGACCAACGCCAGGCAGACCCACAGCATCTGCCTGGCGCTCGAAACGACTAGTCGGAGGCGATTTGGGCTGTGCCGACCAGGACCTCGACGTCCAGGGCGGCGCGGCCGCGGCCGATCTCGACGTCCTTGGACTGGCCGGTGACGGCGCCCGTCCAGGCGACCCGGCCGAGCTGGGACTCGGTGTGCACGCGGACGTCCGATCCGCGGCGTAGGTTCACGTTCGCGGCGCCGGACTCGACCCGGACCCGGGACCGGCCCTTGGTGATCTGGGCGTCCAGGTTGGCCGAGCCCGCCTGGACCAGCAGATCGATCGGCCCGTCGACGTCCGCGACCTTCGCCGTACCGGCGGTGACGCGAACTCGGGTCAGGCCGGGCAGGCGCTCGGCGTTGACACTGCCGCCGGTGACCTCGACTTCGACCTGCAGCGCGGGGTTGACCCGGATGGACAGCTCCTTGGCCAGGCCGTTCACGTGCGACTTCAGGTCGGTCGGGTTGCGCAGCATGCTGAACCCGTCGATCGAGACGCCCATGTCGCCCTCACTGCTGATCGCGAGGGTGTCGCCGTCCCGCTTGATCACGTGCGGCCCGTCCACCGCGACCCCGGTGACCGCCGGCTCGCCGATCAGCCGCACGCGGCGGCCGATCGCCCGCACCGTCACCCGCTGCACCCCGGCCGGCATCGGCACGTTGCTGTGCTCCTCCTCGACGTCCTCAGCCCCGGACTCAGCCTCGGACACAGCCTCGGCGGGGGCTTCGTCGACCACGCTCTCCTGCGCACCGTTCTGCTGCGCAACAGGCTCAGCAACAGGCTCGGCAACTGGTTCGGCAGCAGGCTCGGCCGTGTGGCGGCCGGTCGGAGCGTCCTCGGGTACGGCGGCATCCGGTGAGTCCACGGCGTCCGCCCAGACCGACGGCGACGCGAGGTCGTCCGCAGCCGGCCAGCCGGTCTTGTCCCCGGCGACCTCCTCGGTGTCGTCGACAACCGGCTCTTGCGCGACCGGGCCCCCGGCAGGCGCGCTCGAGTCGCCGGCCTCGCCCAAGGTCGGCTTGAGGGCGGCGATCAGCGTGGCGCCCTCCGCGGTGGACAGGTGGCCCTTGGCGACCCGGTCGAGGATGTCCTTGACCCGCCGGTCGTAGTCGCTCTCGTTGCTCATACAGACAGTCCAGCACCCCGCCGGGTCGAAACCAATCGGGGATCGCCCCGAATACAGCAGTGCGGGCCACCTGAGTGACCCGCACTGCTCCATATCTCCAAACAGCCCGCACGGGCTGGTTGTTGTCACGCGGCCGGGGTCATCTCCTCCTCGGCCAGTTCGTTCTGTACGGCGGCCAGTTCAGCCGCCTCCGCAGCCTCAGCCCCCCGGCGAGCCCGCAGCCCGCGCAGACCGGTCAGCGCGATCAGCAGACCGAGCGCGGAGATACCGGTCACGACGGCCAGACCCGGCTTGTACGCCGACAGCATCCCGGCCGGCGTGGTCACGCCGACCGACTGGCTGCTGATCACCGCGGTCACAATCGCGAGGACCACCGCGCCGCCGACTTGGCTGGCTGTGTTGAACAGCCCGGACGCCAGTCCCTGCTCGTGATCGGGGACACCCGACACCGCCTGGATGTTCAGCGCCGGGAACCCGATCGCGAACCCGAGGCCGATCAGCATGATGGTGGGAAACACGGTCGCGAAGTACGCCGACTCCGGGCCGATCCGCAGCGACAGCGCATACCCGGCGACGAACAGCACCATCGCGCCGATGATCATCGGAGCGGTGCCGATCCGGTCGGCCAGCTTGCCCGCGTTCGGCGACAGTGTGGCCACCAGCAGACCAGCGGGCAGGAACGCCAGCGCGGTCTCGAACGACGACCAGCCGAGCAGGTTCTGCAGGTAGAGGGTGCCGATCAACTGGAACGCGACGTACGAGCCGAACACGGTCAGGATGGCCAGGTTCGCCCGCCGCAGCGAGGCGTTGCGCAGGATGCCGAGCCGGACCAGCGGGTGCTTCGACCGGAGCTCGATCGCGACGAACCCGGCCAGCAGCACGACGGCCAGCGCGAACATCCCGATGGTCTGCACCGAGACCCAGCCGGCGTGCTCGGCACCGACGACCGCATAGACCAGCGACAGCATGCCGGCCGTGACGGTGATCGCGCCGGGGATGTCGTACCCGCCGGCGGCGTTGTCGCGCGGGCTGTTCGGGATCAGCTTGATCGCGAACAGCAGCACGATCAGGGCGATCGGTCCGGGCATCAGGAAGGTCCAGCGCCAGCCGACCTCGGTCAGCGCACCGCCCAGGATCAGGCCCATCGAGAAGCCGCTGGCGGCGCAGGTGGTGAAGATGCTCAGGGCACGGTTGCGGTCCGGGCCCTCGTGGAAGGTCGTGGTGATGATGGACAGGGCGGCCGGGGCGGTGAACGCGGCGGCGACACCCTTCACGAACCGCGCGGCGATGAGCAGTTCGGGGCTGGTGGCGAGCGAGCTCAGCATCGAGACCGCGGCGAACACGCCCAGCGCGATCAGGAACACCCGGCGGCGGCCGAGCAGGTCGGCGGTACGGCCACCGAGCAGCAGCAGGCCGCCGTACCCGAGCACGTAGCCGGTGACCACCCATTGCAGGGAAGAGAGCGAGACGCCCAGGTCGGCGCCGATGGACGGCAGGGACATACCGACCATGGACACGTCCAGGCCGTCGAGGAAGATCACGCCGCAGACCACCAGGAGGGCGCCCCAGAGGCGCGCGTCCCAGGTCATGCGAGCCGGCGATGTGGTGTGCGTTGTCTGTGTCACGAGGGGAGACTATTCCATGCACATGCATCTAATGTCTAGGCATTAAATGCGCTTGCATAGATTGCGCATGCATGATAACGTCGCCTCCATGACCGCCACGAAGGTCAGCGCAGGTCCTGGTGAGACCCGCGCCGATGTCAGCGCTGATGTCAGGGAGTGGCGCGAGCTGCTGGCCCGCCACGCCGACCTGACCTGCGCCCTCGACCGGGCGCTGCAGACCGACCACTCGCTGGGCATGAGTGAGTACGAGGTGCTCGAGCGGCTCGCCGAGCTGCCGGAGCACTCGGCCAAGGTGGCCACGATCGCCAAGTCCGTGCACCTGAGCCAGAGCGCGCTGTCCCGCGTGATCGGCCGGCTGGAGACGGCCGGGCTCCTCGAGCGGCACATGTGCCCCGAGGACCGCCGGGCCGTCAACGTCCGGCTCACCGACGAGGGCCTGCTCCGTCAGACCGAGGCGCAGCCGACCCAGCGCCGGGTGCTCGCCGAGCGCCTGCACGCCCCGCTGGTCAAGAGCTGCCAGCCGCTCTGATCATTCCCGTACGGCGCCTTCCAGCATGCCCGCGATGAAGTGGCGCTGGAGGAAGGCGTAGACCAGGACGACCGGCGTACCGACGATCACGGCTCCGGCTGCCAGCAAGGTGAAGCCGGACGTGTACTGGCCGGAGAAGAAGGCCAGGCCGAGGGGCGCCGTACGCAGCGACTCGCTCGTGACCATCACCAACGGGATCAGGAACTCGTTCCACGTCCACATGAACACCAGCACGATCAGCGTCACCAGCGCGGGCCGGGCCGGCGGCACCAGCACCTGCCACAGCGTCCGCCAGTGACCGGCGCCGTCCAGCCGCGCGGCCTCCACCATCGACCGGGACGCGGACCGGAAGTACGCCCGCATCCAGAAGGTGCCGAAGGCAACGGACTGGGCGACCTGCGGTAACGCGACCGCCCAGAAGGTGTCGGTCAGGCCGAGCGAGCGCAGGTCGAAGTACAGCGGTACGACGATCGCCTCGGTCGGCATCATGATCCCGATCAGGAACAGGTAGAACAGCACGCCCGCCCCGCGGAACCGCATCGTGCCGAACGCGTACCCGCTCAGGATCGACAGCAGCACACTGGTCACCACGACCGTCACCGACACCGCGACGCTCATCCGCAGGTAGGTGCCGAAGTGCCCGATCTCCCAGGCCTTGCCGAAGTTCGCGAACCCACTCGACCCGCCGCCCGCGTCGTCCGGTCCGAGCGCGGCCGCCAGGATGGTCACGATCGGGCCGAGCGCGAACAACCCGAAGACGGTCAGCAGGGCGTAGTTGCCGATCCGCTCGCCTGCCGAGGCCCTCACGCCGTACTCCGATCCGCCAGCCGGTTGACCCCCAGCGTGATCACGAAGATCAGGATCGTCAGGCACACCCCGATCGCCGCCGCCGAACCGACCTGACCGAGCTCGAACGCCCGGTGGTAGACCTCGTACGACGGGACGCTGGTCGAGTTCCCGGGGCCGCCGCTCGTGGTGATGTAGACGAGGTCGAAGGTCCGCAGCGCGGCGATCACCGTCAGCGTCGTCGCGACCGCGATCTCGCCGCGGACCGCGGGCAGCACCACCGCGAAGAACTCCGACACCGGACCGGCGCCGTCCAGCCGCGCGGCCTCGTACCGCTCCCGGGGAATCCGCGACATCCCGGCGAGCAACAACACTGTCACCAGCCCGGTCTCGAACCACGTCCCGATCACGCCAACCGCCGGCAGGGCGAACGTGTAGTCCCCCAGCCAGCCCCGCGCGACCTCGTCCAGCCCGACGGCCCGCAGTACGTCGTTCAGCGGGCCGTCAGGAGCGTAGATGTGCCGCCACGCAACGGCCACCACGACCATCGCGACCACCTGCGGCAGGAACACGATGGTGCGGAAGAACCCCAGCCCGCGAACCTTGGCCCGCTGCAGCACCGAGGCCAGCGCCAGCCCGATCAGCACCGGAAGCAGCGCGTAGAACACGATCAGCACCAGCGCGTGCCCGAACGCGGCCCGCAGCCCGGCGTCCCGGACCACGTCCGCGTAGTTGCTCAGGCCAACGAACTTCCCGAGCGTGATCCCGTCCCACTCGAACAGCGACAAATGCACCGAACGGGCCAACGGGTAGAGCAGGAACGCGCCGTACACGAGCAGCGCCGGCAGCAGGTAGAGGTACCCGATCCGGCGCGGCTCCCCAGGGGGTGAACTCACTTCCCGGCGAACTTGCTGTAGTCGGTCTCCAGCGTGGTCAGGAACTGCTGCGGGGTCGCCTTCTTCGCCAGCAGGTCCTGCAGCGCTGCGCCGATGGTGTCGTACATGGTCGGCGTCGCGTAGTCCAAGTACGGAACCATGGCCTCTTTGCTGACCGCCGTACCGAAGCTGCTGAAGATATCGCTCGCGAGACCGGGCGGCGCCTGCTGGGCCGAGGTGTCGGCGATCGGCAGGTTGCCGGTGCTGGTGAGCACCTTCATCGCGTCCGGGCTGGTGATGAAGTTGATGTACGCCGCGGCCGCGTCGGCGTTCTTCGCCTTGTTGGTGATCGCGAATGGCAGACCGGTGCCACCGGTCACCACCGGCTTGGCGTCGGCCGACTCACCCGGCGGCAGCATGAAGCCGACCTTGTCGCCGAGCGCCTTCTGCAGGTCGGCCTGCAGCCAGGTGCCGGCGATCAGGAACACCCCGTTGCCCTTGCCGAAGTCCTGCCAGGCCGGGTCGTACCCCTGTCCGTTGAAGCCCTGGTTGAAGTAGCCCTTGTCCACCCACGACACCAGGCCCTCGGCGGCCTTGGTGTTCTCCGGCGTGTTCCAGGACGCGCCCGGACGGCCGAACGCGAGCGTGGTGATCTGGTCGGCCGGCGTGAAGTGGTCCTGCACGGTGCCGAACACATGGATGGCCGGCCACTTGTCCAGGTTGCCGAACTGCATCGGCACCTCACCAGCCGCCTTCGCCTTGGCCAACGCGTCCTCGAACTCGGCCCACGTCTTCGGCGGCTGGACGCCGAGCTTGGTCAGCTTCTCCTTGTTGTAGTAGAGCCCGACCACCTCACCGACCTGCGGCAGCCCGTACAGGTTGCCCTCGCCGAACGTCTTGCCGTCGGCGGAGTAGCGCGAGTACTGCAGCACCGAGTCCGGGTACCGGCTGCCCCAGTTGTAGGCCTTCGACCACTCGTCCAGCGGCAGGAGCTGACCGGCCTTGACGAACTCGCCCATGTCCGAGCGGCCGTTGTTCGCCTGCACGACGTCCGGCGCGTTGTTGCCGGACAGCGCCAGCCGCAACGTCGTCTTCAGGTCGTCGAACGAGCGGGAGACCCGGTTGATCTTGATGTTCGGGTACTTCGCCTGGAACTGCTTGACCAGCTCGGCCATCTGGGCCGCCTGACCGCCGCGGACCTCCTGGTCCCAGACCGTCAGCTGGACCTCGCCGAGCGCGGCGGCGTCCGTCTTCACCGCGCTCGGCGCGCTGGTGCTCCCGCTCGGGCTGTCGGATCCCGGCGTACAGGCGGTAGCCGTGAGCAACAAAGCCGCGGAGGCGGCGATGATCGTCTTCAACACCTCGAGCTCCTCATGTTCAGCGTGATGCTCTTCACCCTACGGCGGCAACCGCTTACGCGCGGATCATTTGTGGAGAACCGCGAGGTGGTTGCGCATGACCCGGCGTACGGGCGGGTCCAGGTGCCGGTCCCAGGTCGGGTGACGCTCGCCGCGAAGGCGGGCGTAGTAGGCGAGCGCCTCGGACAGCGCCTGCTCGCGCAGGTAGCCGCGGGCCACCGGTTGCTTGCCGCGACCGTTCGGCCTGGGACGACGTTCGTACGCCGCATTGGCGGTGAAGATCCCGAGTCCGTAGAAGACGGTGAGCAAGTCGGTCAGCGGCTCGTGGTCGGGGCGGTGCAGGAACGAGATCCGGCCGCCGCCGAGCAGCAATTCATGACCGGCTTCGTGGGCGAAGATCGCGACCAGCGCAACCGGGTCGGCGGCCAGCCCGGGCGCGAGCTGGATCTCGTTGCGCTCGGCACCGCGGATCCACCGGCCCGACTGCTCCTTCACCACTCCCCGGTACGCCGGTCGCCGTACGCCGTCCGCGACGAGCCCGAAGCTGAGCGCGCACTGTCCCGCCGGCAGATCCATCCGCTCGGCGACTCGCGCGCACAACTCCTCTGCCGCAGCGACCCCGCCGTCGTACCCGGCTTGGATCAGCTCCGACGGCACCACGATCGGCCGGAGCAGGACCTCACGTCCGAATTCACTGACCAGCCAATCCATCGACGACCTGATCCACCGCCGCCGCCCACCCGGCAACCGCTCCCGCGGCGCCTTCAACTCGGCCCGCCGTCGCAACACCCCCATCGGATTCCTCACCCGCCGGATCATGCCAATCCGACGCCGACATAAACACACCGGTTCCGAATCGTCACCGTGCGTGAGTCGCTACTTGAGCAGCAGTTTGCCCAGGCGGCGGGAGGCGATGTACATGCCGAGGGTGCCCATGGCGGTCAGGTAGAGGGCGTTGAGGAGCAGGGACCAGCTGACGGTGCCGGTGGTGAAGGCTCGCTCGAGGACCACACCCTGGTAGAGCGGGGTGATCTCGACCAGCCAGCGGATGGCGGGCGGGTAGGTCTCGACCGGGTAGAAGGTGGCCGAGAACAGGAACATCGGGATGATCGCCAGCTGGACGAACTCGAAGTCCTGCCAGCTGCGCATGAACGTGGTCAGCGCCATCCCGGCGCCGGCGAACGCGAACCCGATCAGCACCGACGCCGGCAGCGCGAGCAGCGCCCACCACGACGACACCAGGCCCATCCCGAGCATGACCAGGATGAACATCGCCGAGTAGCAGGCGCCCCGGAGCAGCGCCCAGGTCACCTCACCGGTCGCGACGTCCCACGGCCGCAGCGGGGTCGCCAGCATCGAGTCGTAGAGCTTGGCGTACTTCATCCGGAAGAAGATGTTGTACGTCGAGTCGAAGACCGCGCCGTTCATCGCCGAACTGGCCAGCATCGCCGGCGCGACGAAGGCGGCGTACCCGATCGTGGTGCCGTCCGACAGGGTGAAGTCGCCTACCAGTTGCGCGACCCCGATGCCGATCGACAGCAGGTAGAACACCGGCTCGAAGAAGCCGGACAGGAACACGATCCAGGACCGGCGGTACATCACGAAGTTGCGCTCCACGATGTGCCGCCCGCCACCGAGCCGCAGCGGCACCGGGACGACCCGGGCTGTGAGCGTCGCCATCAGCCGACCAGCTTGCGGGTGAAGCCGCGGACGGCGAGCCACGTGCCGGTCACGAACCAGGCCAGCAGGTAGCCGACGTTGAGCAGCGCCATCCACGGATCGACCGTGCCCAGACTCAGGTCGCGGCACAGCTCGACGCCGTGCCACAACGGGCTGACGTAGGCGAGCCACTCGATCCAGTCGGGCAGCTGCGACACCGGGAAGAACGCGCCGGAGAACAGGAACGCCGGGACCACGCCGAACCGGAAGATCATCGCGAAGCCCGCGTCGTTCTCCAGCTTGGTCGCGTACGCCGCCACCGGAGCGGCAGCCGCCATCCCGACGAGCACCGCAACCGGCAGACCGAGCAACCCCAGCGGCGACTTCAGCCCACCGAATGCGGCGATCACCAGCAGGAACACCAGGCAGGTGCTGGTCACCCGGAACGCGATGAACGTGAGCTGCCCGTAGACGACGTCCGCCGGCCGCAACGGCGTCGCGATCATCGAGTGGTAGAACTTCTGCCACTTCAGCCCGCTCATCACCGGGTACGTCGCCTCGCCGACCGCGATCTGCAGCCCGGTCGCAGCCAGCAGCCCGGGCGCGATGTACTGCAGGTAGGTGACGCCACCGAGCGCGCCGGTCCCGTTGCTGTCCACGAAGGACCCGAGCCCGATGCCCATCGCGGCCAGGTAGAGCAGCGGCAGCAGGAAGCTGCTGACCAGCGTGCCCTTCCACGTGCGTTTGTAGACGGTCAGCCAGTAGTCGAACTGGCGTCGCCCGTTCTCCAAGGCGAGCGCCATCAGTCCACCAGCGTCCGGCCGGTCAACCGGAGGAACACGTCCTCCAGGGTGGAGCGCCGTACCAGCACCGCCGCGGGCTCAAGGCCACGCTCGTGTACGGCGGCGACCGCGCGCTCACCGTCGTCGGTGTAGAGAAGCAGGCGGTCCGGCAGCACCTCGATGCGCTCGGCCAGGTCCTCCACCTTCTCGGCCAGCGCATCGTGATCGGACTGCATCACCTCCGGGCCGAAGCGCAGCTCGGTCACCTCGCGGGTCGAGTAGTCGCGGATCAGCTGCGCCGGCGACCCCTCGGCCGCGATCAGGCCGCCGTCCATCACGACCAGCCGGTCGCACAGCTGCTCGGCCTCGTCCATGTAGTGCGTGGTGATGATCAGCGTCACGCCGGCCTGCTTCAGCCGGAACAGCTTGTCCCAGAGCAGGTGCCGGGCCTGCGGGTCGAGACCGGTGGTCGGCTCGTCGAGGAGCAGCAGGTCCGGCTTGCTGACCAGCGACCGGGCGATCGTCAGCCGCCGCTTCATCCCGCCGGAGAGCTCGTCGACCTTGACCTTCGCCTTGTCGGTCAGCGCAACGAACTCGAGCAGCTCGTCGGCCCGCAAGCGGCACTCGGCCCGGCTGAGACCGAAGTACCGCCCGTAGATGACCAGGTTCTCCCGGACCGTCAGCTCGGTGTCGAGGGTGTCGTCCTGCGGGCAGACGCCCAGCCGGGCCCGGATCGACGGGCCCTCGGTCGCCGGGTCCATGCCGAGGATCCGCAGCGTGCCGCCGCTGGTCGGCGAGACCGCGCCGATCATCCGCATCGTCGACGACTTGCCCGCGCCGTTCGGCCCGAGGAAACCGAACGCCTCGCCGTGCCACACGTCCAGGTCGATCCCGCGCACCGCCTCGAAGTCGCCGTACGACTTCCGCAGCCCGCGGACGTGGACCAGGGACTCCTGCTGCTCACTCACGCCCTTGACCCTAGACCCGCTTCCCGACAGTTTCTTGTTGTTTTGGGCGCAATCAGCCGCGCCCGACGTACGGCATCCCGGCGGCCATCACGGTGAGCGTCGGCACGGCGACCGACGTCGGCAACTGCGCGATCCGGACCACGAAGTCCGCGACCACCTTCGGGTCGAACGTCGGCTCGGCCGCGACCGACCCGTCCGCCTGCAGCACGCCCTGCTCCATCCGCGCGGTCATCTGGGTGGCGGCGTTGCCGATGTCGATCTGGCAGGCGGTGATCCCGTGCGCGCGACCTTCCAGCTCGAGGCCCTTGGTCAGACCGCTGATCGCGTGCTTGCTGGCGGTGTAGGCGATCCCGAGCGGCCGCGGCACGTGCGCCGAGATCGACCCGTTGTTGATGATCCGGCCACCTTTGGGGTCCTGCCGCAGCATCAGGGCGAACGCCGCCTGCGCACACAGGAACGACCCGGTCAGGTTGGTGTCCACCACCCGCCGCCAGTCCTCCTCGCTGACATCCTGCACAGCCGCCGCCGGCGCTCCCGTCCCCGCGTTGTTCACCAGTACGTCGACGCGCTCGAGCTCACCGAAGAACCCCCGCACAGCCGCACCGTTGGCAACATCCACAACCGCAGGCACCACCCGCCCGGCTGCCATCGCGGCAGTTTCCTCGAGCTTCGCCTCGGTCCGCCCCGTGATGATCACCTCGAACCCGGCAGCCGCGAGCGCGAGCGCCATTTCCCGGCCGAGCCCCGAACCGCCACCGGTCACCACCGCCGCCTGCGTCACAAAATCCACCTTTCCGCCGTCGAGTACATGTCCGCAGATTCTCCTCCACTGCGATCTGCGACCAGTCGACGACGGAAAGCAAATGAGTGGCGACTCAGTCAGGAACCGTGGAAACTCATTTGCATGCATCACGCAAGCATGTATATGCTTGCAGCATGCAAGTAAACGACGCGTACTCTCCGCAGACCCCGATCGAGGGTGTGCTGCACGCGTTCACCCGGATCGGCCGGCGGCTGAAGGGCAAGCAGCCCGGCGACACGCTCGACCACAGCGCCCACGTGGTCCTGTTCGTGCTGCGCTGCAGTGGCGCCCTGCGCTTGTCCGACCTGGCGAGCCGGATGGAGCTCGACGCCTCCACCACGAGCCGGCACGTCCGGGCGCTGGAGCAGCTCGGGCTGGTCCGCCGCTCCCCCGACCCGGATGACGGCCGCGCGTTCCGGGTCGAGCTGACCGAGCAGGGCATCGAGCAGTGGGAGGCCGGCGCCCGGCGCCGGATGGAGCTGCTCAGCGCTGCGATGGAGGGCTGGTCCGAGGACGACGTACTGACGTTCGAGCGGCTGATGACCCGGTTCGCCGACGGGGTCGCGAGCGTCGCCGACACCGGCGCCGACAACCGCACCTGGGCCGACAAGGGCTGGGCCGCGGTCGCACCACGCCTGCGGCCCGAGCGCCGTACCGAAGACGTCGCGCCCGGCGGCCCGAGCACCGAAAGCACGGGCGCCGCCCGCGAGCACACCGACAAGAACCTGGAGAGCACCAGATGAGCACCACCGAGCCCGCCACCGCCGGCGGCGCCGCGCCTGTTCCCGATAGCCCGCAGTACCTGTCCCACAAGCAGATCCTGGTCGTCCTCGGCGGCCTGATGGCAGGCATGTTCCTGGCCGCGCTCGACCAGAGCATCGTCGGGACCGCGCTGCCGCAGATCGTCAGCGAGTTCAACAGCCTGGACAAGCTGTCCTGGGTGGTCACGGCGTACCTGCTGACCTCGACCGCCTCCACTCCGCTGTGGGGCAAGATCTCCGACCTCTACGGCCGCCGCCCGCTGTTCATCGCGGCGATCGTCACCTTCCTGGCCGGCTCGGTGCTGTCCGCGCTGGCGCAGAACATCGAGATGCTGATCGGCTTCCGGGCCGTCCAGGGTCTGGGCGCCGGCGGTCTGATGTCGCTGGCCTTCGCCACCATCGGCGACGTGATCCCGCCGCGCGAGCGCGGCAAGTACATGGGCTACTTCGGCGCCGTCTTCGGCCTGTCCTCGGTGGCCGGCCCGCTGCTCGGCGGCCTGCTCACCGACGGCCCGGGCTGGCGCTGGATCTTCTGGATCAACCTGCCGATCGGCCTGGTTGCCCTGGGCATCGTCGCCGCCGTGCTGAAGCTGCCGCACGTGAGGCGGTCGCACAAGATCGACTACCTCGGCGCCGCCGTGATCACCGGCGCGGTCACCACGCTGCTGCTGGCGATCTCGTGGAGCGGTCCGACCTACGGCTGGGGCGACACC
The DNA here is from genome assembly GCF_044460355.1 of Kribbella sp. NPDC050124. Classification (NCBI taxonomy): domain Bacteria; kingdom Bacillati; phylum Actinomycetota; class Actinomycetes; order Propionibacteriales; family Kribbellaceae; genus Kribbella; species Kribbella sp. NPDC050124. The sequence goes on along the minus strand of NZ_JBITJU010000010.1, from coordinate 56,906 downwards.
ACCACGATCGCCCTGCTGGCCGCCGCCGTCGTCCTCGCCGTCGCGTTCGTCTTCGTCGAGCTGAAGGTGTCCGAGCCGATCATCCCGATGGACCTGTTCAAGGGCCGGATCTTCTCGGGGTACGCCGGGTACGCGTTCCTGCTCGGGTTCGCGATGTTCGGTGCGCTGATCTTCCTGCCGCTGTACCTGCAGGCGGTCAAGGACATGTCACCGACCCGGTCCGGCCTGGCGCTGCTGCCGATGATCGTCGGTATCTTCTCCGCGTCGATCCCGAGCGGCCAGCTGATGAGCAAGAACGGCCGCTACAAGGCCTTCCCGATCATCTCCGCGGTGCTGGTCGGCGGCGCGATGGTGCTGCTGTCCACGCTGAGCATGACCACGCCGTACTGGCAGCTCGCGATCTACATGTTCGTGATGGGCGCCGGTCTGGGCCTGTCGATGCAGATCACCGTGACCGCGGCGCAGAACAGCGTGCCCCGGCAGCACATGGGCAGCGCGACCTCGACGATGACGTTCTTCCGCTCGATGGGTGGCGCGATCGGCACGGCGGTGTACGGCGCGGTGCTCACCAGCCGCCTGAAGGAGCACCTGACCGACATCGTCCCGCACGCGACGCAGTCCATGGTCGACGGGCTGGCCAAGGCGGCGAACAGCGTCGACGCGCTGCACGCCCTGCAGCCGCCGATGAAGGGCTGGGCCCTGCAGGGTCTGGTCCAGGCGATGGACGACGTCTTCCTGGTCTCCCTGCCGTTCCTGGCGATCGCGCTGATCATCGCGGTCATCACCCCGGAGCAGCGGCTGGCCGGCCGCTCCGACGGCGCCAAGCCGGACGAGTCCGTGGAGAGTTCCGCAGCCGCCGCGATGCACTGACGGCGGCCATATGAACGAAGTGCCCCACCGGGAAACCGGTGGGGCACTTCGCGTTCTGAACCGACGCGTTCTGCGGTGTGAGACAAACACCGTCCATGACCCCGCAGAGCCCTAGGTTGCCCTGGCAGAGTGCCGCGTAGACAGGAACCGTCTGGGGATGAAAACACTCGACCGGCCGTTGGACGACGACGACCGCGCGATGGCCGACCTGGCCGAGGTCCGCGACTGGCGGCGGGTCGCCGGCCCGCACCTGGGCGCGACCGGCGGGGTCCCGGTGCGGAAGCTGATCCGCCGGGTCAAGTCCGCGACCGGCTGGAAACCGTGGCCGATCGACCGCAAGACCGTCATCGACGACCTGCTCGACGGCTGGGGCTTCCTCACCAAGCGCAACACCGAGATGGCTGTGTACGACGACCAGATCCTGCCGCACAGCCCGTTCAGCGGCTGGATCGCCTTCGAGATCGGCCGGGCCGACATGGCCGCCGCGGAGGCCGGCCTGGACCAGAACTGGCCGGCCAAATTCGACCTGGCCCGCCGGCACTGGGGAAATCCGGCGTACGTCGGAACCGACAGTGGGGTCGATTTCGTCGATGAGTGGGCAGCCGGTGCAGGGCTCGACCGCCGCCACCTGGCGGTCTGGACACCACCGGGCGCCGAGATCCACCTGTACAGCAACAAGCCGAGGAAGGATCCCTTGTCGGTGTCGGTCGGGATCCACTATGCGGTCTACCTCAACGAGGAGGGGACATGACGACAGCAGCACCCGAGGTCACGGCCCGGAGGAACCTCCGGACCGCCCTACGTGACCAGCGGACGTTCAGCGAGACCGGCCCCGGGACCGGAGCGAACAGCTCCGTCTCACCCGAGGCCCTGACCCGGGTCGCCCACGGCGCCGCGGCGGTCGCTGCTCCGAGTGCCCGGCCTTCGACCGCTCTGTCAGGCGACCTGGCGGCCAGCTTCCGCGCAGCCTCACTGCCGCAGGCCGGTCCAGGCCAGAACCCACGCACCACCAACGCCGGCGAGCGCCCCCAGACCGGCAGCGGCAAGGCCGCGAAGGGCAAGGACGGACCGGCGCGTTAGACCGGGTCCGGCTGACCCCGATCGGCACCTACTGTTCCGACCGCAGGCAGCTTGCCTACGACGAAGGGGACGCACCCTGCGATGAAGATCAAGGACAGGCCGCTCGAGGACGACGCGGCCGCGATGGCGGATCTCGCCGAGATCGCCGACTGGACCAAGATCGCCGGTCCGGACACCGGCGAGACCGGGTACGAGGTCGTCAAGGCGCTGGTCCACCGGGTCACCGCCGCGACCGGCTGGAAGCCGTGGCCGGACGAAGGGCCCAGCGACGGGTTCGAGAAGCTGCAGTCGTGGGGGTTCGAGACCCAGCGCGGCATCACGATGATCGTGTTCAGCGGCCTGGTGCTGGCGGACGTCCGGGACAGCGGCTGGTCGGCGTACGACCTGCAGCCTGAGGACATCCCGCAGGCCGAGGCCGGTCTGGACGAGCACTGGCCGGCGGCCTTCGCCTTGGCGGTCGAGAAGTGGGGTCCGCCGGTCTACGCCAGTGACTACCGCAACCCGAACTTCCTCGACGAGTACTGGCCGGGCGCCGGCTTCGACAAGCGCCACCTCGCGGTCTGGCCGCGGGTCGGCGCGCAGTTCCACCTGTACAGCGACATGCCCACCGCAGACCCGCTGTCGCCGTCCGTCGGCATCAACTACACGGTCTACCTCGACTAGGAGCGAATGTGAGCAACCCATCCGAAGGTCCCGGGCCGACGGAGGCCCTGCGCGACGGACTGGCTCAGAGGGGATTCACGCCGGAGCAGGCGGACGTGTTCGTGCAGTGGGCAGAGGTCCAGCGTGGGCTGTTCGCGGAGCAGCAGGCGCGACTGGAAGCCATGCAGCAGCAGATCGCGGCGCAGCAGGCCGCAGCGCAGCAGGCCTCGGCGCAGCAGGCCGGGCGTGGCCGCCGGGCGGCGCCGTTCGTGGCCACCGCGGCCGGAGCGGCTGCGGTCGCCTCGGACCAGGGCCAGTCCGTGATCGGCGATGTCGGCCGCTGGACTGGTGACCAGGCTGCTGCGTTCGGGCAGTACGCCAGCGAGCAGTACACCGCCGCCAAGGACGGCCTGCAGGCGTTCGGCCAGGACGTCGCGCGGGAAGCCAGCCAGCAGTGGAACTCCGCCGTCGAGGGCGTGCAGCAGTTCGGCCAGGACTTCGCCCGTGAAGCGAGCCAGCAATGGAACTCGGCCGTGGAGGGTGCGCAGAGCGCTGCCAGCGCGGTGTCCGGCTGGGCTGTGGAGACCTGGCACAGCGTGGCGGAGCCGGTGTCGAACGCGGCCCAGTCGGTGGGAGCGTGGGCCAGCCAGTACGCCGACTCCGTTGCCGCCAACCCTGGAAATGCCGCCGCGACCGCAGCGCTGGCAGCCGGCGCAGTCGTTGCCGCGACGCCGCAACTGCGGCAAGCGGTCGGGCAGGCGGCCAACGCTGCCAGCCGGTGGGGCCGGGGGGCCGTCCAGGCGACGACTGACGCCGTACGGAACGCTCCGTCGCGGCTGGCGCAGTTGGGCCGGAACGCGATGGAGGGTGCGAAGAAGTTCTACGACCACGCTCGGACGGACCCGCGTGTGGACTACGCCTTGTCCCGCATGGGTGTCCAGCCGCGGCAGGTCAACGAGGCCGCGACCGAGGCCGCCAACGGGGTCACTTCGCCCGAGACGACGCTGCCCAAGGCCGCCGAGGTGCAGGCGGGACTGGAACAGAAGGCGCTAGGGCAAGACGGATCCCAGGCGTCTGCGAGCCGCGCAGTTGTGGCCGCGGAGGCCGCCAAGACGACCGGTGCGAGTACGGAGCAAGGCGAGGCTGCGACCGCGCAGGGCAAGGGTCTCAACTCGAAGGTGGAGCGCGGCGGGCAGGGCCAAGGCCGCTGACTCTCACGACAGCGCCGCTGGGGCTTCCCCGGCGGCGCTTCGTCGTACCTGGGCCGCTAGCCGTCGGCCACTTCGGGGGACGGCTGTCTGCGCCGGGGTAGCTGGCGGCGGGGTGGTTCGGGATCGACGTCGTTGCCGGCCAGATGGTTGACGACGGCATTGAGGACCGCAGCCGTCGGTACGGCGATCAGCGCGCCAACGATCCCGGCGACGACGACACCGGTCGCGATCGCCAGGATGATGGCCAGCGGGTGGACTGCGACCGCGCGGCCGAGCAGGAACGGCTGCAGGACGTGCGCCTCCAGTTGCTGTACGCCGATCACCACGGCCAGCATGATGATCGCGACGATCGGGCCCTTGGCAACCAACGCGACCAGGACAGCGACGCTGCCGCTGATCAGCGCGCCGACCACCGGGATGAAGGCGCCGACGAAGACCAGGATCCCGATCGCGCTGACCAGTGGCAGGCCGAGGATCGCCGCACCCAGCGAGATGCCGATCGCGTCGACCGCCGCGACGATGACCGTGGCCCGGACGAACGCGGTCAGCGACACCCACGCCTTCCGGCCGGACGAGTCGGCCTTCGCCCGCGCCTGCCGCGGGAACAGCCGGATCAGCCAGGCCCAGATCTGGTCGCCCTGGTAGAGGAAGAAGAACAGGCAGAACAGCGCGATGAACAGGCCGGCGAACACGTGCGTCGCGGTGGTCCCGACCTCGGCCGCGCGCTGGCCGAGCGCGCCGCCGGAGGTGATTTCGTCCCGGACCGAGTTGAAGGCGTTGGTGATGTCCCGGTCGTCGAGGCCGAAGTTGATCCGGAGCAGGTCCCGCAGCTTCTGCACACCATCGCCGACCTGCGTCGAGAGGCTCTCGAACTGGCCGGCAATCTGGGTGCCGACCAGGGTGAGCAGACCGGACACCACGATGATGGTGGCGAGCACGGTGATCCCGGCCGACGGTCCGCGTGGGATCTTCATGCGCTGCAGGCCGTCCGTCACCGGCACCAGCAGCGCGGTGAGCAGGACGCCGACCGTCACCGGGACGACCACCTCGGACAGGTAGCGCATCCCGTACCCGACCACGAGCACCGCGGCCACGATGACCAGGAACCGCCAGGACCAGGCAGACGCGATCTGCATCGCCGGCGTCACACCGGTGTCCACCCGCCCCCGACTCGACGCGGCCACCAGGTGCTCGTCCGTGCCCGCCGAGTCCAGCACGTCGTTGTCCGCTACCGGACTCGGCTTGTCACTGCCCACCTCAGGAACATCCGCCTGAGGCACGTCGCCCTCGTCGTCCCGCCCCGCGTCGCTCATCACACCTCCGCAACTCGCCGTGGTGTCGAGACTAGTGCCCGGTCCGGACCGATCCATGAATGCGGGCTGCGAGGCCCTGGGCGGCCTGTGGGTCGAGGTCGGCGAGGAGGCCGACGCCGGCGAGTACGTAGTCCTGGTCGACGGCGATCGCGGCGTGCTCGGGGACCAGCCAGCCTTCCGCCTGTGCGTTCACCGCCACGGAGCCGAGGATCCGCTCGGCCACCTCTGGGCCGTTGTGCCGCAGCACTCCCCCGGATCCGACCAGCAGATCCACCTCGCGCAGGTCCTTCCCGGAGCGCTCGATCACCCGTCCACCCGGTCCGAACACGATCCGCTGCCGACCCGCGTGCCGCCTGATCGCCACCGTGGCCGCGATGCTTGCGAGTGTTTCGTCGTACGACGCCTCTGTCGGTGAATCCGGCAGGTACGACGGGTCGTCGTGCCGGCGGGTCGCAGCCGCCTGGAGCCCGTCGTCCTGGACAAGGCCGGCCTCGATGCCGGCGGCTACCACGGGGACCGCGCTCCAGCGCATGCCGAGGTCGCCCTCGACGGTGCGCGTGACCGGGTGCGTCGCGACCACCTCGCGTCCGAGGTTCGCGTCCTCCGGGTCGAGCTCGATCACCGAGTGCACGTCCGTGGTCGCGCCACCGATGTCCACGACCGCCACGTCGCCGTGCAACCTGGCCAGCACTTCGACACCTCGCAGTACGACGTCGGGCGTGGCGGCTCGGACCATCTGCGCGAACGCCGGGTCCTTGGAGAGGTTCTTCCCGCCGATCACATGCTTCAGGAACATCTCGCGAATCGCCGCCCGCGCCCCGTCCGGCGCGAACACGCCGATCTCCGGTACGACGTTGTCCGCCAGGACGTGCGGCACGTCGGCGAGGATCGCGGCGACCTCGGCCTGCGCGTCGATGTTGCCGGCGACAACAACCGGGCGGCGCCAGTTGTACTTCGCCAGCGTCTCGGCCGCCTTGAGCAGGACGGCCGAGTTCCCACCATCCGTGCCGCCTAGCAGCAGCACGACGTCCGGCCGGTCCTTGCGGAGCGCCTTGAGCGACGTCGCGGTGAGTCCACCGTTGACCACGGCAACCACTCGCCCACCGCTCGACAACGCGACCCGGCGGCCGGCCTCCGCGGTGACGAGCTCTTCGTTGCCCACGACACCGATCCGGAGACCGCCGGCCGCGCTGGAACAGGCCAGCACCTCAGCTTTGGCCACCCCGCGATCGACGTCCTCGAGCGCGGCCCGGCAGGCGTGCCAGCCGTCCATCACGTCGGTGCCGATCGTGGTGCGGTGCTCGGCCCGGGCGATCAAGTCGCCCGAGCCGGAGTCCACCGCGATCGCCTTCGTGAACGTCGACCCGAAGTCGACCGCGACCAGAAGGCCCATCGATCAGGACATCGCGCGGTCGAGGTCCTGGAGGAGGTCGTCGATCGTCTCGATGCCGACGCTCAGCCGGATCAGGTCGGCCGGCACCTCGAGCGGCGTGCCCGCGACCGAGGCGTGCGTCATCTTGCCCGGGTGCTCGATCAGCGACTCCACACCGCCGAGCGACTCGCCCAGCGTGAAGACCTCGGCCTTGTTGCAGATGTCGATCGCCTGCTCCTCGCCGCCGGAGACGCGGAACGAGACGATGCCGCCGTACCGCTTCATCTGCTTGGCGGCGGTCTCGTGACCGGGGTGACCGTCGATACCCGGGTAGAGCACCTGGGTGACGGACTGGTGCCGCTGCAGGAACTCGACGACCCGCTCGGCGTTGTCGCTGTGCCGGTCCATCCGGACGCCGAGGGTCTTGATCCCGCGCAGCACCAGCCACGAGTCGAACGGACCGGCGACCGCGCCGATCGCGTTCTGGTGGAAGGCGATCTTGTCGGCCAGCTCGGTGTCGCGGACGATCAGCGCGCCGCCGACGACGTCGGAGTGCCCGCCCATGTACTTCGTGGTCGAGTGCACGACCACGTCCGCGCCGAGCTCCAGCGGCTGCTGCAGGTACGGCGAGGCGAAGGTGTTGTCGACGACCAGCAACGCACCCGCGTCGTGGGCGATCTGGGCCACGATGGCGATGTCGGCGACGTTCAGCAGCGGGTTGGTCGGGGTCTCCAGCCAGACCACCTTGGTCTTGCCCGGGCGGATCGCGGCGCGGATCGCCTCCGGGTGCGTGACCGCAGCCGGCGTCATCTCGACACCCCAGTTGCCGAGCACTCGGGCGAACAGGCGGAAGGTGCCGCCGTACGCGTCGTCGGGGAACACCACGTGGTCACCCGGCACGCACAGCGAGCGGATCAGGGTGTCCTCGGCGGCGAGACCGCTGGCGAACGCGAACCCGCGGTTGCCGCCTTCGATCGCGGCCAGACACTCCTCGAGCGCGGTCCGGGTCGGGTTCGCCGACCGGGAGTACTCGTAGCCGTTGCGGAGCCCGCCGACGCCGTCCTGCTTGTAGGTGCTGGTCGCGTAGATCGGCGGCACCACCGCACCGGTGGTGGGGTCGGGCTCGTTCCCGGCGTGGATGGCGAGCGTCTCGAAGCCGTAGTGGTGTTTCGTGTTCACCGGACCAGCGTACGGCCTGGTCTGGTAATGCTCGCGCCCGCCGTCCACAGCTGAGACGAAGCGAGGGATCCAGGTTGTCCACAGCCGCGTCGAACCCGCTGGCGACTGACCCGTGCCGGGCTCTACCGTTGCGGTCAGTGATTGCCGTGGTCAACACGTGGAACGGGAAGGACGACCGCGCCGGATGAAGACACAAGCCAGGCCGCTCGACCAGGACGACCTGGCGATGGCAGACCTCGCCGAGGTTCGGGACTGGACCGTTATTGCCGGTCCGGACAACGACGACTCCGGCCCGCAGGTCGTCCGTGCGCTCGTGAACCGGGTGATGAGGCACACACCCTGGCAACCGTGGCCGCTCCAGCCGGGTGAGGTGATCGCGGACGAGATGGTCTCCTGGGGATTCACCACCCCGAGGGGTACGACGATGATCGTGTTCGACGGACTGGTGTTCTCCGACTGCCCGGACAGCGGCTGGTCGGCGTACGAGATCGGGCCGGACGAGGTCGCCGCCGCCGAAGCCGGCCTGGACGCGCACTGGCCGGAGCACCTCGCGCTCGCGACCCGGCACTGGGGCCCGGCGGACTACATCGGCTCTGACAACAGCCCGATGTTCGCCGACGAGTGGGAGCCCGGTGCCGGGGCGGGCCGACGGCACCTGGCGGTGTGGTTGCGGCCGGGGGCGCAGCTGCATCTGTACAGCAACAAGCCCAGCAAGGACCCGCTGACGACGTCGGTCGGGGTCAACTACGCGGTCTACATCGACTAGGAGAGCCGATGAGCACGCCTGCCCCCGAACCGTCCCGGCTCCGCCGCGCGTCGAACAACGTCTCCCGGTGGCGCGACACCCGGCGCGGCACCAAGCAGATGAAGGCCGGGCTCGCGCTGGCCGCCAACACGGCTGCGCGGACGAATCCTGCTCTTCGTGAGCAGATCGGTCGCGCGCGGCTGACCCAGGCCCAGCTGCAGGAGCTGGTTGAGAGCCACTATGCGGCTTCTTTCGGGAGCCAGCAGGGGCAGGACCGGTCCGCGCTGGTCCAGCAGACCATCTCCGACCGGATCCAGGCCGCGGGTCCGGGGCGGCGCAACCGGATCTCCCGGTGGTTCGACCGGCGGCGCGGCACGAAGGCGCTGACCGCGGCCCTCACGCAGGCGGCGAAGGACGTCAAGAACATGGACGGCAACGTTCGGCAGCACGCCGGGCAGCGCCGATTCACCGCCGCTGACCTGTCCGATATGGCGATGGACCACATCCGAGAGGTCATCCGCCCCGAGGGCATCCCCGGCGCCGCTCCACCCGGTCAGCAGGCTCAACAACAGCAACAACCACAGCAACAGCAGCAGCCCGACCTCGACCCGCTGCAGCAGGCCCAGCAACAGGTCGAGCTCGCCCGCCTGCAACACGAACAAACCCGCCTCCAACTGGAATCCCTGCAAATGCAGGTAGCCATCCAGTCCCTCCAAACCCAACTAGCCAACCAAGCCGCCCACACCCAACAGCCCCAAGCCCAGCAGCCCCAAGCGCAGCAACCGCAGGCGCAACAGCCGCAGGCGCAACAGCCGCAGGCACAACAGGCCCAGGCACAGCAACCTCAGGCACAGCAACCTCAGGCACAACAGCCCCAGGCACAGCAACCTCAGGCACAACAGCCCCAAGCACAGCAACCTCAGGCGCAACAGCCGCAGGCGCACCAGCCGCAGGCCCAGCAACCCCAAGCGCAGCAACCGCAGGCCCAGCAACCCCAGGCGCAACAGCCGCAGGCCCAGCAACCCCAAGCGCAACAGCCTCAGGCGCAACAGCCCCAGGCACAGCAGCCCCAGGCACAACAGCCCCAGGCACAGCAACCTCAGGCGCAACAGCCTCAGGGGCAGCAGCCTCAGGGGCAGCAGCCGCAGGTTGCGGCTGCGGTGGAGGGGGCGGAGGGGCGGGCTCCTGCGCCGGATTCGCCGGAGGCTTGGGTGGCGGCGGGGTCGGGGAACGGCGTCCAACAGCCTGTCCCGCTCCAGCAACCCGCGGCCCAGCAAGGCGACCCACAGCAGGCAGCCACCCCGGAGGACGAGGCCGCCGCGGCCAACCAGGGCTGGCAGCCTCCGGCGGAGTTCCAGACCGCCGGCGTGTCACCACAGAACCAGGCCGACCTCAAGAGCGACGTGAGCCTCGCGGCCCACGCAGCCTGGACGGGCCAGGCCCCGCCCAGCGTCTCCGCCGAAGGCCCGTCCACCGACGCCGGCGAACGCCCGACCGGCAGCGAACACCACCGCACCCAAGGCCCGTCCACCACCCGCAAACCCACCCAGGAACGCTGACCCCCACCACCCCGCAGGCGCACACCCGCACCCGCTCCGAACACCTGAGGTTCGCGGCCGCTGGCTGGCTGTTCGACCGCTGGGCAGTTGCAGAGCCTGTTGCAGAATCACCGACCGATCGAGCTCAGTGGGGACAGTGCGCCGATCGACCCCGAATTCACTGTCTGAGTGGAGCGCGGACGGCCGATCGGCGAGAAAAGTCGCGGCGTGTTGGTGTGGACAGAGAGCCCCAAATCCATTTTGCAACAGGCTCTGCAACCCGCCAGCCGTGCAACAACCCGCCACCGGCCACCGTGACGGTCGAGCGGACGGGGGACGGGGGACGGGGGACGGGGGACGGGGGACGGGGGACGGGGGGACCACCAGCGGGTCGGCGGAGGGGATGACGGGAGTGGTTGACGCAACTGGTTGGTTGCTATAGGTTTGTGGCAACTGGATGGTTGCTATTTGGAGGTTGTGATGGGGTTTCCGGATCGGATCGAGCGGACTGTGGAGATCGGGCAGCCGCCGGCGAAGGTGTGGGCGGCGTTGACCACAGCCGAAGGGCTGGGGACGTGGTTCGGGCATCAGGCGACGATCGACCTGCGGCCGGGTGGGTCCGCGCAGATGTCGTGGACCAGCGGCGACCAGGCCGAGATGCGGATCGAGCGGGTCGAGGAGCCGACCGCGTTCGGTTTCACCTGGCACATCTACGGGCTGCCTGCGGACGACCCCCGCCGTACCTATGTCGAGTTCACGCTCGAGCCCGTCGGGGCCGGCACCCGGTTGACCGTGGTCGAGACCGGGTTCGCGCAGTTGCCGGAGGACGAGTACCGGAAGGCGTTCGACGGGAACACCCAGGGGTGGGCGTCCGAGATCGACGAACTGATCGAATACCTCGATGCAGCCTGACAGTCAGCACCCCGGGCCGACCCCTCCAGCCGGCGGCATGAGCCGAGCCGACATGGAGGGGGTGGCCGAGCAGGTGTTCGTGGCGTTGGGCGACCCGAGCCGGCGGAGCATCCTGGCTGCGCTGGCGTCGGGCGGGCCGGCGACGGCGACGGATCTGGCGAATCGCCTGCCGATCACCCGGCAGGCGATCGCCAAGCATCTGACGTTGCTGTCCGACGCCGGCCTGGTGGTCGCGGAGCACGGTGAGCGCAGGCGGGTGCGGTTCCGCCTGCACTCGGCGCCGATGCAGGTCGCCCAGCAGTTCCTGGCCGCGATGGCCCGCGACTGGGACTCCCGCCTCGACGCACTCAAGGACCACCTCGAGCGCTAGTGGACCCGGGTGTCGAGCCAAACCAGCCTGTGGTCACTGGTCGGGAACGGGAAGACCCCGGTCAGCCGGAACAGCGGATCCGCCTGCACCGGCCAGAACACGCCCGCGCCCACCGGCCGCAACTGTCGCGACGGCAGCACGTAGTCCGCCCGCAGGTTGCCCGGCGCCGGGTTGTCGTTGAAGTCGGCGGTGTCGTACTTCGGGTCGCCCCGGTGCGCCAGGTTCGCCCCACCCTGCAGTACGGCGGCCTCCGCCGCGCCGGCCGAAGTCGGAAGCGGGTCGATGATCCGCGGGTGCTCGATCAGCTGCTGGATCGACCCCGGCACCGAGTCGCCGTCGACCGGGTCGCTGTTCTGGTCGCCCGCGATGACGAACGCGCTGCCCGGCCGCAGCCCGCCGTACCGGCCGTTGTCGTCATAGATGTACGACGACCGCTGGCCCGGCTGCACGTAGTCGGCCCAGAACCGGATCTCGTCGTGGTTCCGGCGGCCGTTGCGGTCCTCGGCGCCGTCGAAGGTCGGCGGGGTCGGGTGCGAGACGAGGAAGTGCACGGTGCGCTTGCCGATCTGGATCGGCAGGTCCCAGTGCGACTTGCTGGACAGCCGGAAGACGTTGAGCTCGGCGGGCGAGTACCAGTCGGCCGGCGCCGCGGTCGCCGGGTCGTCCGGCAGCAGCGCGCCCGGCATGTCCTTCCACTTGAACAGCTGGAAGGTCCGCACGTGCCGGGTGTCGATCGGGTAGCGCGAGTACACGACCATGCCGAACTGGCCCTCGAACGCGCCGAAGCCGAACGCGTCGTCCCCACCCGCGATCTGCCCGTCGTTGTTCAGATCGAAGCCGCTCGGGATCCCGGTGTTCGACGGCGCGACGTACACGTAGGGGTACTGGATCGGCTGCGCGCCGCTCTGCCCGACCTCCAGGTAGTTGGTCCGGAACAGGTTCGCCGCCTGCTGGTTCGGCACGAAGTCGAACTCGTTGATCAGCAGTACGTCGGGCCGCGTCCGCTGGATCACCTCGGCGACTGCCTTGGCCTGCGCGTTGGTCCCGGTGCTGAGGTCGGCGACCAACTGACCGGCGGCAGCCCGGTTCAGGCTCGCGTTGTACGTCGCGAACCGCACCGACTCATGTCCCCCGCCGGCATCCGCAGGCACGACTCCCGCCGTACCGGCGCCAAGAAGCACACCCAACGCAACCAGCAATCTGCTCGTCCTGCGCATGACACCCCTCCGCTCAGACTGAATGCCCAAACGCTAACCACCGCAGCGTTCGCCCCACCTGAACGCCAAGTGAACTCTCCCGAGCCGTCGGCCGCTACAACTCAGCCAGCTTCAAGCGGGTTTCCACATCGACGCCGGCGCTCAGGTGCTCGGCGGTGCGCACGGGTTTCTTGACCGGGAGGAGATACGTGCCGGACTTGCTGTCCGGGAAGACCGACGTCTGCCAGGTGGTGGAGCCGATGGTCGCGACCACGCGGACCGAGCCGAAGCCATGCCGGGTCGCGGCCGCCAGGTGGGCGATGTCGTCGCTGATCTCCGGCGGCACCGAGATGAAGTGCCAGCCGCTCTCCCCCGGGTACTGCCACAGTGGCGCCGAGAACTGGAAGCTGCTCACTGACCGACCGTAGCGCCGCCTACCGACAGGAACTCGCTAGGCGGGGCTGCCGCGGCGAGCCAGGATCGCGGTGGCGGCGTCGATCAGGACGGCGCGGATCTCGGCGTCGGTGACGCCCAGGTCGAGCTCGACGGACATCGCGGCGCCGACGGTCTCGACCGCGGCGGCGGCGCGGAGGCGGTCGGCGGGGGTCGGGTCGGGGCCTGCCAGCCACAGCTGGAAGCGCCGGCTCTGCGCGATCAGCTTGTCCAGGTCGTCCCCGAACGCGGCCAGTACGGCGGCGATGTCACGCAGCAGCGTGGGTCCGGTCGAGCGGTGCTCGATCACGACGTCGACGTACGCGCCGAGCAGCTCGCGCTCGGCCTCCGGTGACCACGGCATCGCGTCGGCCCGCTCGAGGACGCGGAAGATGTCGTCCAGGAAGGTGCCGACGATCGCCCGGAGGAGGTCCTGCTTGGACGAGTAGTGGTAGTACAGCGACGCCTTGGTGATGCCGACCTGCTCGGCGATCTCGCGCAGGCTGGTCTTCTCGTACCCCTGGGTCGAGAACAGCTGCACCGCCGCCTGGTGGATCTCGGTTTTGGTGTCCCGCACCCGCTCGCGGGGATTCGTCGCGTGCTGCACGTGACCACCCTCTCACTGATCTTCGGGCCGGGCAGCTTCACGCACCTACCGACCGGCAGGTAGTCTACCAACCGACCGGCAGGTAGACAGACCCTCAGGAGGGGTTCGGGGTGTTCACCAAACTCGGACGATTCGTCGTCCACAACCCGTGGAAGGTGATCGCCGCCTGGGTGATCGCGGCGGTGGCCGTGGTCGCCTTCGCGCCGACGCTCGCGGATGTGACGAACAAGGACCAGGCGGCCTTCCTGCCCGACAAGTACGAGTCGGTGCAGGCGCAGAAGCTGGCCGCGGACGCCTTCGGGCAGACCAACGACGCGACCGCGAGCATCGTGGTCAAGCGCGGCGCCGGCGGTGAGCTGACCGCGACCGACCAGGCCAAGGTGACCGAGCTCGCGAGCAAGATCACCGCGGCGAAGATCGACCGGGTCACCGGCGCGATCACCGGTCCACAGGCGGTCTCGCCGAACAAGCAGGTCCAGATCGTCAGCGTCGGTCTCAAGGGCCTGCCGGACGACCAGGCGGTGCTCGACGCGGTCCAGAAGATCCGCGACGTCACCGGCCCGGCGCTGACCGGTAGTGACCTCCAGTACGGCGTGACCGGCGACGCCGCGCTCTACCTGGACAACCAGGACGCCTTCGAGAACGCGTTCGTGGTCGTCGGCATCGCGACCGTCGTACTGATCATCGGCCTGCTGCTGCTCATCTACCGCAGCCCGGTCGCCGCGTTTCTCCCGATCCTCACGGTCGGCCTGGTCGCCTCGATCGCTCCCGGTCTGATCGCGCTGGCCGCGAAGGCCTTCGACCTGCAGGTGACGCAGGACCTGCAGACCATCCTGACCGTCGTGCTGTACGGCGTCGGGACCGACTACATCCTGTTCCTGCTGTTCCGCTACCGCGAGCGCCTCCGCGCCGGCGAGCCGTCGAAGGAGGCCCTGGTCAACGCGACCGCCCGGGTCGCCGAGGTCATCGTGTCGGCGGCGGGCGCGATCATCGTCGCGTTCAGCGCACTGCTGCTGGCTGTCTTCGGCGGGTTCAAGAGCCTTGGCCCGGGCCTGGCCATTGCCGTGGCGGTGATGGCGTTCGCCGCGATCACGCTGATCCCGGCGGTGGTGTCACTGCTCGGCCCGAAGGTGTTCTGGCCGTCGAAGTCGTGGCAGAAGACGCCGAAGGGCGCGATGTTCAAGCGGTTCGGCCGGTTCACCGCCCGCCGTCCGGCCATCGTGGCCACGGTGTCCGGCGGCCTGATGGTCGCGCTCGCGCTCGGCGCGCTCGGCATGAAGGTCGACTACGACGCGTTCAGCCAGCTTCCCGACGGCACCGAGTCCGCCCGCGCGGTCAAGGACCTGCAGGCCGGCTTCCCGGCCGGCGCGCTCAACCCGACCACGGTCTACGTGCGCAGCACCGACGGTACGGCGCTCGACCCGGCCGAGCTCACGACGTACGCCGGGAAGCTCGCCAAGGTGGAAGGTGTCGGCGCCGTGCTCCCGGCCGGCGCGGACGGCAGTCTGGCGCTGCTGAACCCGGACAAGACGGTTGCCCAGATCAACGTCGTACTGAGTGATGCGCCGTACGCGACCTCGTCGCTGGACCTGGTCGACGGGAAGCTCCGGGACGTCGCGCACGCGGAGGCTCCGGACGGTACGACGGCGTTGCTCGGCGGGGTCACCGCGAGCTACACCGACATCCGGGACGCGAACAGCCGGGACCTCTCGGTGATCTTCCCGGTCGCCGGCGGCCTGATCGCGATCATCCTGGCGCTGCTGCTCCGGTCGCTGCTGGCGCCGCTGGTGCTGATGATCGCGGTGGTGCTGAGCTTCTTCAGCTCGATCGGTGCGACCGTGCTGGTGTTCCAGGGAGCGGCCGGGCACGCGGGCGTGACGTTCTCGCTGCCGATCATGCTCTACCTGTTCGTCGTTGCCATCGGCACCGACTACAACATCCTGATGATCGCGCGGTTGCGGGAAGAGGCCGAGCAGGGCACGTCGCCACGGGAGGCCGCCGATCTCGCGATCGAGCACGGTGGTCCGTCGGTGGCGGCGGCCGGGCTGATCCTGGCCGGCACGTTCTCGTCGCTGATGCTGGCCGGGATGGCGCTGCTCACCGAGATGGGCTTCTCGGTCGCGGCCGGCATCGTGATCTCCGCGTTCCTGATGTCGATCTTCCTGGTCCCGAGCGTCACCGCGCTGCTCGGTCACAAGGCCTGGTGGCCGCGGCGGGTTAAGCCGCGCGCCAGCGCTGAGCAGGATCGTCAGCTGGAACCGATCGGCTGATCCCCGAGTTCGCAGGCTGAGGGGTCCTGCGACGGCGTGCCCCGGACTCAGGTGGGTCCGGGGCACGCTGCTGTTTCAGGGAGTCCTGGTGGTTCACGGTGTCTTGAGGCGGACGGTGAAGATCGGTAGCAGGAAGTGGACCAGCGGGCCGATCGACAGGGCGTAGACCACGGTGCCGACACCGACCACGCCACCGAGCAGGAAGCCGACCGCGAGGACGGTCACCTCGATCGTGGTACGGACCAGGCGGACGCTGAGGCCGGTACGCCGTACCAGGCCGGTCATCAGGCCGTCGCGCGGACCGGGACCGAACTGGGCGCCGATGTAGAGCGCGCCGGCGAGGGCGTTGACCACGACGCCCGCGAGCATGAAGACGATCTTGACCCAGAGCGCGTCCGGGCGGTCGACCGTGGCCAGCGTCAGGTCGGTCACCAGGCCGATCACGATCGCGTTGCTGATCGTCCCGAGCCCCGGCCACTGGCGCAGCGGGATCCAGGCCAGCAGGACGACGAAGCTCATCGCGATCACGACGGCGCCGAAGCTGAGCGGCAGGTGCTTGGTGATACCCGAGTGCAGGACGTCCCACGGGTCGAGGCCGAGGTTGCCCTGGATCATCAGGCCCATCGAGAAGCCGTACAGCGTCAGGCCGACGTACAGCTGGACCAGACGGCGCGGAAGGTGGCCCGCCTTCAGCTGCTGAATCGGGTTCAGCGCGGCGAGCTGGCGAGGTGGGGCTTCGGAAGTGGCGGTCACGTTCTTCAGTTTGCGAGCAAGTGGCCTGGTGTTCGATAGCCAATTGCGCGATAGTGGACTGCATGAAGGGGCAATATCTCCCGGCCAGCACGCTCTCCGGTCTGCTCGACGCCTGGGCCGACGGGACCGGTCCGGCGTACCGGCTGCTGGCTGAGCGACTCCGGCTGCTGATCGCGGACGGGCGGATCATGCCCGGGTCGCGGCTGCCGAGTGAGCGTGAGCTGACGGACGCGCTGGGTGTCAGCCGTACGACGGTGGCCTCGGCGTACCGCGAGCTGCGCGACAGCGGCTACCTTCAGTCGCGCCGCGGTTCTGGCAGCGTGACCGCACTCCCCACTCGGGTCGAACCGGAGCTTGGCCGGCACCATGCGCCGGGGATCGACACGGACGGGCTGTACGACTTCACGTGCGCTGCGCCGAGCGCCGTACCGGGGATCAGTACGGCGGTCGCGTCGGCAGCAGCGGATTTGCCGGTGCACCTGGCGACGCCGGGGTATCACCCGCAGGGGCTGCCGGAGCTGCGGGCGGAGATCGCGGCGGCGTACGAGGAACGCGGGCTGCCGACGACCGCGGACCAGATCATCATCACCGGCGGCGCGCTGGCGGCGACGTCGATCGCGGTCCGGGCGATCACCCAGATCGGCGATCGGGTGCTGACCGAGAGCCCGACCCACCCGAACTCGGTCGACGCGATCCGGCGCAGCGGGTGCCGGGTCGTCGCGGTGCCGATGAGTCCCGGCGGCTGGGACCTCCCCTTGCTGGAGGCAACGATCCGGCAGACCGCGCCGCGGGCCGCGTGGATGGTGGTCGACTTCCAGAACCCCACCGGGTGGTCGATGTCGGCGGCGGACCGGCAGCGGCTGGCGGTCGCGTTCGCGCGGGCCCGGACGACGGCGATCGTGGACGAGACGTTGTTCGAGCTTTCTCTGGACGGACAGGAGATGCCGCCTCCGTTCGCGTCGTACGACCCGGTCGGGGTGATCACGGTCGGCTCGGTCAGCAAGTCGTTCTGGGGCGGCCTGCGGATCGGGTGGATGCGGGTCCCGGAGCCGCTGATCGCGCGCGTGCTCGACGCGAAGGCGTCGATGGATCTGGGCGCGCCGGTGCTGGATCAGCTGGTCGTCGCGGAGCTCCTGCGGCAGCGGTCGACGATCCTGCCCGAACGGCGGGCGGACATTGCGCTTCGCCGGGATGCGCTCGCTGCTGCTTTGACGACGTACTTGCCGTCGTGGCGCTTCCAGGTGCCGGCTGGCGGGCTGTCGCTGTGGTGCGAGCTGCCGGAGCCGGTGGGGTCGTCGCTGGTCGGCGTTGCGCAACGGAACGGCGTACTCCTGGTGTCGGGCTCCCGCTTCTCCCCGGATGGCGGCCTCGAGTCGTTCACCCGCCTCCCCTTCACCCTCGATGCGGACGCGCTCCACGACGGCGTCCGCCACCTGGCCGCCGCCTACGCCAGCCTCACCACCCCCACCCCAGTACGCCGCACAGCCGCCATGATCGCCTGACCTGCAGGCCAACGCGGTCGGGTTCGGGTACAGCTCGACAGGACGTATACGCCCACTGCCCGCAACCACCCGCCGTCCCACAGCAGGGGATCCGGCGCGATCGCCGACACCTCCTGTCGAAATGCACCACCTGACGTTCGCTTCCCGTAATCGGCTGGGGGAAGGTTCGCCTGAGAGGGGGTGTTGGGAGACTATGAGAGTCATTCTGCGAGAGGCGTGAGATGTCGTTCTTCAAGCGCAACACAGCTTTGGTCGAGCCCGAGGCCGCACTGCCGGGCCGGCCTTCGCCCGGATTCGCCGTACCGGACGAGAACGTTGTTCTCGGTACGCCGCAGACCGCCGCAGCGCCCGAGGGGTTCGAGGAGGTCTGGTTCGGCACTGGGTGTTTCTGGGGTACCGAGGAGATCTTCTGGCAGCTGCCCGGGGTCTACACGACCGCGGTCGGCTACGCGGGTGGGTACACGCCGAACCCGACGTACGAGGAAGTCTGCACCGGCGGCACCGGCCACACCGAGGCGGTCCGGATCGTCTACGACCCCACCAAGACCACCTTCACCGACCTGCTGAAGGTCTTCTGGGAGACGCACGACCCGACCCAGGGCATGCGCCAGGGCAACGACCTGGGCTCCCAGTACCGCTCGGCCATCTACTACACCACCGACGCCCAGCGCGCCGAGGCCGAGCGCACCCGAGACCTCTACGCCCCCGTCATCAAGCCCCTCGGCTACGGCGACATCACCACCGAAATCGCCCCCGCCACCACCTTCTACTACGCCGAGGCCTACCACCAGCAGTACCTCCACAAGGTGCCCAACGGCTACCGGTGCCACAGCAACACCGGCGTACCGTTCCCGGCCTGACCCACGCAACTGAGCGAGGGCACCACCTCCCCGGTGGTGCCCTCGCCTCATGTTGGCTACGGGCGGCGGCGGGCGAGGTGGACGTGGACCTCGGCGTTGAGTTCCACGGTTTCAGGGAGGACCTGGAGGATTTGGCGGAAGACCTGGTCTCGGTCGGCAGGCTGGAGCATCACGTACGCCGAGACCGTCGAGAGTTGCCCGATGTAGTCGTGGGCGCTCATCGTCAGGCGCCGTTCGATCACCGCCTGCCGGACGTCGGAGAACCACTCGGACTGCTGGAGCTCGGTGCCGGGCCACTGCATCGGGCGATCCGCGGGTGTGCCGTCGGGCGACGGGACGCCGTCATCCTCGAGGTACGGCGCACGTGCCGCGCGCGCGGCCTCCTGGAGGGCTGGGTCGGCCAGCTGGATCGGCACACCGAACGAGGCGAATACGCCACCCGGTTGGACGAGTGCGGCCATGCGGTCCCACCGACCTTCAGGCTTGGTCCAATGGAGCGCGGCAGCCGAATACACCAGCTCGTACGACGAATCCAGCGGCAGGTCCTCGAAGGCGGCTTGCACGGTGGTGACGTTTGCCTGGGGGTGTTTGCGCAGCTCCGCGAGCATGGCCGCGTCGGGCTCGCTCGCCGTGACCGCGATTCCTGCTTGCGCGAACAGGCGCGTTGCCTTGCCTGTCCCGGCGCCGATCTCGAGGGCGGTCCGGATCGGCCCACCGGCGTACGCCATCACCAGATCGAGGAGTTCCACGGGATACCCGGGCCGGAACCGTTCGTACGCCTCCGCGACCGCCCCGAAGCTCAATGCCCGCGCAACCATGCCGGCATGCTGGCACGTTCCACGCCGCCAGCGCTTGTCATTTTTCCCGACGAAGCGGTTCAGCCGGGAGATTCGCCCGGGTCGATCTGCTGGGCGAGGTATTGCTGGACGCCGACGCGCTCGATCGCGTCGAGTTGGCTCTCGAACCAGTCGACGTGCTTCTCCTCGTCGCGGACCATCTCCTCGAAGACGGCGGCAGTGCCGTGGTCACCGAGGTCGTGGCACTCCTTCGCGGACGCGTTGAACTGCGCCACCGCGGCGAGCTCACCCTCGAGCCCCAGCCGGAGCATCTCCTGGGCGTCCTCACCCACCGTGACGGCGCCGAGCTTCTGCAGGTTCGGGTGACCGTCGAACAGCAGGATGCGGTTGATCAGCTCGTCGGCGTCCTTCATCTCGTCGATGGACAGGTCGTAGAAGACCTTGCCGAGCCGGCTGAATCCCCAGTTCTCGAGCATCCTGGCTTCCAGGAAGTACCCGTTGATGACGGTCAGCTCGAGCGTCAGTGCCTCATTGAGCAGTACGACGACTCGTGGGTTAACCGGTTGCACCTGCCACCTCCGTGAACGAGGTTGCCGAGACCGACCTCCCATGCTCGCACAACAATCGCTTCACGGAGAAGACGCAGGCGCCACAGTTCCGCCCTGCCCCGGTCGCCCCGCACACCTGCGCGACCGTACGAGCGCCGCGGTCGATGCTCTCGCGGACCTCGCGGTCGCTGACGACCTCGCAGTGGCAGACAATCACAAGGTGAGGCTACCCTAACCGCCCCACGATCAAATACAGCAGTCTCAAGATGGGACACCTACTGACGCCTCTACTCCCCCGGACGTAGGTCGGTGGGGAAGCCGGTCCAGCGGAGGTCTGGGGGCAGGTGGTGCATGTCGTTGTAGAGGAGGATTGAGGAGGGGTGGGTGGGGGTGTAGCGGAGGATTGTCAGGGCGGCGTTGCAGTGGGTGAGGGTTAGCCAGCGCCAGGCGGGGGCGTCTAGGGCGTGGCGGACCAGCCAGGCGATCAGGAAGTTGTGGGTTATCAGCAGTTCGTGCCGTACGTCGTCGCCGTCGACTGGGCCTGTGAAGCGTTCCAGGGCTAGGCGGGCCAACTCGGGGCCGTGCCTGAGCTCCTCGGGTGTGGCCTGGTGGACGAAGCGGAGCAGGTGGTCGGCCGAGTCCGCTGGTAGCTCGTCTCTCTCCGGTACATGGGGGACGTAGTCTCCGGCCTCCTCTGAGACCTCCAGTGGCGGCGTCGTCTTCAGTTGCTCGTGGACCAGGTGCGCGGTCTGGGCTGCTCGCGGAAGGGGGCCGTGGTGGACGGTGGAGAAGGGGATGTCCTGCAGTCGTCGGCCGAGGAGGACTGCCTGGCGACGACCGCGCTCAGTCAGTCCGCTCTCGTCGGGGAGGGCCTCGGCGTGCCGAGCGAGGTAGAGGTAGCGGGTGGCCGTGGTGGCCGTTCGCGATTCGTCCATCCTGTGGTGGACGCCGTACGCCCTCCACTGGTTCGCGACCGTCCTCGCCAACGGAACCCGTCAGTACTTCCAGGCCGCGAGCTGGCGCCCGTCCAGGTCGTGCATCACCAATTGGCCGTGCCGGGCAGGGACGTCGAACACCAACCACCCGGCGGCCTGCTCACCCTGGTCGAGGATCACCGGATCGAGGAGCGGATCGAACGCAGTCGAGGTGATGACCGCGTCTCCGCTGTACTTGTGGCCGCCCACCAGCGCGGTGAACTCCACAAAGTCTTGCCCGTCCGCGAGTGCGCGCAGCGTCACGTACGCGCCCATGTACAGACCATGCTCCGGAGTGTCGACCTCGTCGCCGGCAGCGAACTTCAGCCGCGCGACGGTGGCCTCGAGTTGGGCGACACCCGCCTCGTCGTACACCGTCAGCTTGTCGCCGATCTTGCCGGTTGAAGTCGTCGGCGTCGCCGGCCACACCGTGGCCGGATCGAAGTGCACCGTCCCGGCAAGGTTGTCGACCATGGCCCGTACGACCTGTCGTCTGCTCCCCAAGGAGAGGGTGCACGGGATCACTCCGCCGACATCGACGACCTGCACGCGGGACGTGCCACAGTCGACCTTGGCAGCTGCGGCCTGTGCCGGCAGCCTTGACCGGATCTCCGTGACCAACTTCTCGGTGTCGATGATCGCCTTGGCCGGTTTGAGCTCGTAGGTGTAATCGCCGTCTGTCACATGGCTGAGCGTCACAGTCACCGGCAGCTGGTTGCCCGCCACCTCGGCGGTGCACTTGAAGGTCGCTCCCTCGGCGACCTTCACGCCTTCGGGACAGGCGACGCTGTCCACCTGCAGCGCGGGTACTTGCTCGCGCAGGTACGTGCCGACCGCGTCTGCGGTTCGGTCCGAATCGACCGTGCCGTCGCCGACGGTGACGTCGGCGGAGCAGCCTGCCAGCAGGGCCGCAGCCAGCACGACTGCCGACCAGGGATGGATGATTGTTCGCACGACGTCCCCCCGGCGGTGCGACGCGGCGAGGGTCGCGGGCCCGCGACATACGTTTGATCCTGGCCCGGCAACAGCCGAGACAGCGGCCCGGGCCGCAGCTGCAGCGACCTCCATGGCGACGCATCCCCGCCAATCAGATGGGCGGCGGCTCCCTCGCGTCGCGGTCCACAGTCCTCGTCTTGAACACTACTCCGCGGCGGCAGCCCCAGCCATCGCCTCGAACTTCCCCGGCACCGCGGTAGCGTGGCTGGGAGATTTGGCGGCGGCTGTCGGATTCGGGGTGGGGTGTTCGTTGCAGGGGTGAGAGGCGGCTGGAGGGTGGCCGTCGGGACAAGGAGTGACGCGATGACGCAGTACCTGATCTCGTTCGAAGACGGAGCGATGGACGTCAAGGAGGAGGACCTGCCCCGGGTGGCCGATGAGGCGCACGCGGTCGTCCAGGAGGCCAAGGACGCCGGCGTGCTCGTGTTCACGGGCGGGGTGGACTATCGCGCGAAGCACGCCGTGGTCGACACCGACGGGATGATCACCGACGGCCCGTACCCGGAGAGCAAGGAGCTCATCGGCGGCATCCTCGTCGTCGACGTACCCACCTTCGACGACGCGCTGAAATGGGCCGCGAAGGTCGCCGTCGTTTGCCGCTGCGCGCAAGACGTCCGCGAGTTCTTCCCCTTCCGGCGCACCGACTTCGGCACCCCAAGCTGACGAACTCCCTGGCGCTCAGGTGGTAGTAGATCTCGCCTGGGCGGTCTTGGCGGCCTGTTCGATCCGGGTGTGGAGAGATTGCCACCAGGCTGCATCGTGGTCGGGCATGTTGCTGTAGGCGGGGTTGAGGCCGGTGGCGCCGTCGAGTTGTTCGCGGACGATGTCGGCGTGGCCGGCGTGGCGGTTCGTCTCGGCGAGGACGTGCACCAGGATCCGGTGCAGGGTCACGTCGCCCTCCGGCCACCAGGGCACTCGGCCGGGTGCGTCGAGGTCGAGGGCGTCGATCGTCGCGTCCGCGTGGTCCCAGACGCGCCGGTAGCAGTCGACGATGTCGGCGCGGGTCTCGTCCTCGGTGGCCCAGGCGTCGGCGTTGGGTTCGGCGTCGTCGTCCCACCAGGGCAGGTGCTCCGGGTACGGGCGGTCGAAGGTCTCGCCGAAGTACCCGGCCTCGACGATCGCCAGGTGTTTCACGAGCCCGAGGAGATTCGTGCCGGTCGGAGTCAGCGGCCGCCGTACGTCGTACTCGGACAACCCCTCGAGCTTCCAGACCAGCGCCCCACGGGCCGACCGCAGGTAGGTGTGCAGAGTCTGCTTCGCGTCAACGTCGATCACGAGCGCAGCTTGCCATCTCAGACGAGGGACTTGCTGAACATCAGGATCGCGTCGTCGTCGTTGCGGACCATTTCGCCCGGTGGGACCTGTTCGAGGTTGTACAGGATGCCGCGCCCGTCGGGGATGTAGCCGCGGCGCACATACATCCGCTGGGCCGTCCCGTAGTCGGCGTACAGTCCGACGCCGATCGCGACCACGTCGGACCGCTCCGCGACCAGCGCCTCCGCCGCGTCCATCAGGGCGGTGCCGATCCCGCGCCGGCGGAACTTCGGCAGCACGTTGAAGTCCTGGATCTCGGGGATCCCGTCGAAGGGCTGGTACGGCGACTCCCATCGGACGGTGACGTATCCGGCGTACTCCTCGTCGACCGTCGCCACCAAAACGTCCCGCACCCCGGCACGCTGCTCGGCCAGGTACTTCTCGTACTGCGACACCGGCTTGTTCCACCCGATTGCGCTGAACGCCTCCGAGATCACCTCCGGATCGTCCTCCCGCAACGCCCTGATCGCGTAGCCCATGAGAAGCCCTCCAATCCAGCCGCCCAGAGGCTAGCTCCCCGGCAACGAAGGGTCACCCGGTTTTCACGCCGCGACCATTGGCTTGACGTGGGCGAAGGCGCTGCGGGCGTTCCAGGTGGGGAACGCCCGTACGAGCGGGGACGGACCGTGAAGCTGGATGCGGCGGTTGCGGACGGCCTCGGCCCAGCTGAGCCGACCGGCGTGCCACTTGACGAAGGCGTCGGCTTCCGCGGTGATGTAGAGGTCCTCGTCGAGACCTGGGTACGTCTTGCAGATCTCGGTCTCGCCGCGCTCGATCAGCAGCCAGTACCGTTCCGGACGCGGGCCGCCGGTGAAGTCGAAGCGGATGACGACGCGCCGGTCCGGGAGCCGATCCTGGTGGAGCACGTTGCACATCGACCACAGCGCCACGAAGGGATCCAGGTGCTCGGGGGCGATCTCGAGCCAGGCAGCACCCCACTCGCCGAGCGACATGCAGACCTTGAAGAGGTCCTCACCCGCGGGCGTCAGCTCGTAGTGGTGCCCGCGCCCGTCGGGCTTGAGCGACGACCGGACGATGCCGAACCGTTCGAGTTGCTTCAACCGCTGCGAGAGCAGCGTGCGCGAGAGCCCGGGCGCGCCCTCCAGGATCTCGCTGAAGCTTCCGCAGCCCAGGTGCAGGTTGCGGATGATCAGCGGCGTCCAGCGCTCGGCGAAAATCTCGGCGCCGCGTGCGATGGGGCAGTACTGGCCGTATGTCCTCACACCGCCAGTGTCTGGCCGCGGTCTTCGGGTGTGAAGTCCAGATTCTCTACTTCACCGCCGGCGCCGACGGCGGTCCGATGGAGGCGTCGATGCGATGGAGGTAGCGCGATGGACATCCAAGGTTTCCAAGGCCGGCTGATCATTGCTGACCAGTCCGAGTACGACACTGCCCGAGCTGTCTGGAACGGCGCCGTCGACCGGCGTCCCCAGCTGATCGCTCGCTGCGACGGGACCGCCGACGTGGTCGCCGCAGTGCGCTTCGCCCGCGACCACGACCTCGAGATCGCCGTACGGGGCGGAGGACACAACGTCGCCGGTACGGCGGTGTGCGACGACGGGATCGTGATCGACCTGTCGGCCATGCGAACCGTGTCGGTCGACCCAGCCGGTCGCACCGTCCGAGTGCAGGGCGGCGCGCTGTGGAGCGACGTCGACCACGCAACGCAGGCCCATGGCCTGGCCTCCACCGGCGGCATCGTGAGCCACACCGGCGTCGCCGGGCTGACGCTTGGCGGCGGCCTCGGCTGGCTCATGCGCAAGTACGGCCTCGCTGTCGACAACCTGCTGGCCGCTGAGGTGGTCACCGCCGACGGCAGCGTCGTTCAGGCATCCGCCGACGAACACCCCGACCTGTTCTGGGCATTGCGAGGTGGGGGCGGCAACTTCGGCATCGTCACGTCGTTCCGGTTCGCGCTGCACCGCCTCGGTCCGGAGATCCTCGCCGGTGCCGTGTTCTGGGCGGCGGAGGACACCGGCGAGGTGATGCGCTTCTACCGGGACTTCATTGCCGAAGCGCCCGACGAGCTCGGCAGCGTGATCCGGCTCGGCACGATCCCGCCCTGGCCGGTCGTCCCCGAGCACCTGCACTGGCGGCCGGCCATTGCTGTCGCCTGCTCCTACGCCGGCGCCGTCAACGACGGCGAGCGCGTGGTGCGGAGCCTACGTCGGTTCGGGACGCCACTCGTGGACTTGGTCGGACCCACGCCGTACGTCGCCCATCAGGCAACCATCGACGACACCGTCCCCCACGGCTGGCACTACCACTGGAAGTCCACGAACCTCACCGGCCTGTCCGACGACACCATCTCCGTCGTCGCCGACCACGCCTACCTCGCCGGCTCGCCCCGGTCGTGCGTCGTGATGTTCCACCTGGGCGGCGCCGTCGCCCGAGTCCCTGCCGACGCCACCGCCTACCCCGGGCGGACCGTGGCCCACAACATCGTCATCGAAGCCGTGTGGCGCCCGCACGAAGCCGGTGAACACGCCGTCACCGAGACCGCGTGGGCGGACCGATTCCTCCATGCCCTCGAAGCGCACCGATCCACCGGCGTCTACGTCAACTTCCTGGACGCCGACGACACCACCCGAATCCAAGAGGCGTACGGCGCCCCCACCTACCGCCGACTCACCGAAGTCAAAACCAAGTACGACCCCGACAACACCTTCCACCACAACAGGAACATCCGCCCCGCTTGATGCTCAGGGGCAGGTGCGGCGGAAGGGCCGGTTGGGGAAGTTCTCCTGCCACTCCTCGGGGGTCAGGTCGCGGCCGGCGATGCGGCAGGCGTGGTCGAGGGCGTGCTCGAGGCGGGTGTCCCAGTGGTACACGCCGTCGTCGTACGACGCGATCACGACGGCGCGGCCGCGCCTCGCCCTGACTGCCGGCCTGGTACTGCGCTGTCGCCAGCAGGATCCACCGACGTTCGCGCAGCGGGGCCTCCCCGACGAAGGCGAGCGCCTTGTCCAGGACCTGGTCGTGCCGGCCGGCTCGGAGCGCGGACTCGACGTACAGCTCCTCCGCCAGATGGCGCAGCTCGATGAGCCGGGCGGCCTCGATCCGCCCGGGATCCCATCCGTCCAGCTCCGGCCACGGACTCCCCCGCCACAACGTCAGCGCGTCGGCCAGCACCAGAGCCGCGCGCTCGGGGTCTCCGGTCGCGACCAGTTCACGAGCCCGGTCGACCGCTCGCTCGAACCGGGCCGCGTCGATGTCGTCGGCCGGGAGGGCCAGCCGATAGCCCAGCGGCGCGGTCTCGATCGCGCGGCTGCCGAGCAGTTTGCGGAGCCGCATCACGCAGCCCTGAATGATCTTGGCCCAGGACGGCGGCAGCTGCTCGCCCCACAGGACGTCGGCCAGCGCGTCCGCGCTGACCACCTCTCCGGGGCGTACGGCCAATGCTGCGAGCACGACGCGATCACGTCGTCCGAGGACCTTCTGTTCCCCCTCGATCGTGAGCGGGCCGAGAACGGCGATACCCACAACTCGACCTTCGACCTCTGCGGTACCGGCCGTCAACGGTCGCGATACCGCGGTAATACCGGGATTTCCCGGCGCGAGACCGCGCGGTGCGACAACGAGGTCACCGATCGTCAGGCGTACCCGGATTTGCCGGCCTAGGTGAGTCCCGCCGGACGGCGGACAGAGGAGAAGTCATGTCCACCCACGCAACATCGCGCGGCGCCTGGAAGCACCTGCGCACCGCGACGAGGACGCTGACCGGCCTGACGGCTTGTGCCGGCCTCGCGTGTCTCGCCCTGTTCACGGCGGTCCCGGCGGCCAACGCCGCCGAACCGTCGGAGCCCCCTTGGACGGAGGTGCCGACCCCGCTCCCCCGCTACCCGGAGCCCAGCGTCAACGAGGCCGGGCTCGACGCGACGTCGGTCGCCCTCGGCGCACTCGGCGGCATCGCGCTCGGCGGTGCCGGCCTCGGCATCACCCTCGGCGTGCAACGCCGCCGGGACCACTCGGCCCTGCACTCGACCTGATGCGGACCGGGCGAGGGCGTCACCCCGCATGGGTGACGCCCTCGGGGGTTCAGCCCATGGTTTTCTGGCCGTCGATGGATTCGCGGATGATGTCGGCGTGGCCGGCGTGCTGGGCGGTTTCGGCGGTGATGTGGAGGAAGACGCGGCGGACGGACCAGAAGACGCCCGGGGGTTGCCAGGGGGCGGCCGGGAGCTCGTAGCTGGTGTCGAGATCGAGGGTGCGGACGAGGTCGTCCGTGTCGGCCGCGACCTTCTCGTACTCGGCCAGTACGCCGGCCAGCGTCTCGCCCTCGGTGAGGCGGAACTGGCTCTCCCACTCGGCGATCAGCTCAGGGGTGAACTCGGTCTCCTCGGGGGTGTCCTCGCCACCTCCGTTCTGGGCGAACTCGGCCCACCGGCGCTCGACGGCAGTGACGTGCTTGATCAGGCCGCCGACCGTCAGCGCGCTGACGGTGCTCCGGGTGTTCGCCTGCTCGTCGGACAGCCCCTCCGCGGTGTACCGCAGGAAGTGCCGGTGCTTGCCGAGGAAGTCCAGAAGGTCGGCTCGCTCACCCGTCACACTCTGCTGCTCGTTCACTGTCATACCTCCAGCCTAGAAACCGTAGCGGTCAGATTGTGTCCTCTACTCGAAGGATCCGCGAGACTCGACGACGTCGGCAGGGTTAGGGTGGCGTGGGGCCGCCCAATCCTGTTGTACACAAGGGTTTTCCGGATTCGGAGGGGGCAACACTGTGGGTACGGTCACGACCAGCGACGGGATCGAGATCTTCTACAAGGACTGGGGTAGCGGTCAGCCGATCGTGTTCAGTCACGGGTGGCCATTGTCGGCCGACGACTGGGACGCGCAACTGCTGTTCTTCCTGCAGCAGGGGTACCGCGTCATCGCTCACGACCGCCGCGGTCACGGCAGGTCGACGCAGACCGCCGACGGCCACGACATGGACCACTACGCCGACGATCTCGCGGCCGTCGTACAACATCTCGACCTGCACGACGCGATCCACGTCGGCCACTCGACCGGCGGCGGCGAGGTGACCCACTACCTGGCCCGGCACGGCGAGTCCCGGGCCGCCAAGGCCGCGCTGCTGTGCGCCGTACCGCCGCTGATGGTGAAGACCGACGCCAACCCCGAGGGGCTGCCCAAGGAGGTCTTCGACGACCTCCAGGCCCAGCTGGCCGCGAACCGCTCCGAGTTCTACCGCGGGCTCGCGTCCGGCCCGTTCTACGGGTTCAACCGGCCCGGCGTCGAGTCGTCCGAAGCGGTCATCGCCAACTGGTGGCGCCAGGGCATGATGGGTGGCGCGAAGGCGCACTACGACGGCATCGTCGCCTTCTCGCAGACCGACTTCACCGAGGACCTGAAGCAGATCAGCATCCCGGTCCTGGTCGTGCACAGCGAGGACGACCAGATCGTCCCGTACGTCGCCTCCGGCCCGAAGTCGGCCGAACTGCTCAAGAACGGCGTCCTCAAAACCTACAAAGACCTCCCGCACGGCCTCCCCACCACCCACGCCACCACCCTCAACACCGACCTCCTCGAGTTCCTGAGGTCCTGAACCACTGACAGCCCGGGGTGTTCAGGCCCCGGGCTGTCAGTTCAGCCCGTTATGGGATGGCGGTCAGGTTGAAGGCGAATCTGGCGGTGGAGTCGGCGATGGCGTCGGCGTTGACGTCCAGGGCGGTCAGGTTCGGGTTGGCGATGGTGTCGCACGCCTGGTGGTAGCAGACGTCGTACGCGACGCCCGCCGTACCGCCGAACAGGGCTGCCTCGGCCGGTGTCTTGATGCCCTCGGCGCCGGTGAAGATGCCGCCCGCCGGGATGCCGGCCGCGATGAACGGGCCGTAGTCGGACCGGCCGTCGAAGTCGGTGCCGACGGTGGCCAGGCCGCGGCCGGCGAAGAACGCCTCGAGCTGGTCCTCGATCTGCGCCGAGCCGGGCGGTCCGGCCGGGAAGCCGATCGCGTCGGAGTCGTCGCCGTCGTACAGCTTGTAGGCGTAGTTCGGCGAGGCGACCATGTCGAAGTTGAGGTAGACCCGGATCTTGTCCCGCTCGGCCTGGGTCAGGCCCTCGACGTACTGGTCGGAGCCGAGCAGACCGACTTCCTCGGCCGCCCAGAACGCGAACCGGACCTTGTTCTTCACCGGGAAGTTCCCGATCTGCAGCGCGGTCTCGAGGATGGCCGCCGTACCCGAGCCGTTGTCGTTGATACCCGGTCCGGCCGGGACGCTGTCGAGGTGCGCGCCGACCATGACGACGTTGTTCGGGTCACCCTTGCGGCTCTCGCCGATCACGTTGTAGTCGGTCCCGAGCGTCAGCGTGGAGTCGACCTTCAGGTGCACGACCGCGCCCGGGGTGTTGGCGAGTTCGTTGCCGACGGCGAAGCTGGCGAACACCATCGGTACGCCGGCCCGCCACTCGCCGATGTCCAGCGGGAACGGGTCGGTCCGGCCCGGCTGGCCCTCGTTGAAGATGATGATCCCGCCGGCCTGAGCGAACCCGGCGTTGCGCACCTTGGTGGCGAACGGGCAGGTGCCGCGCTGGATCAGCGCGATGTTGCCCGGCGTGAACCCGGCGAAGTCCGACATCTCGCAGCCGCTGGTCGACGTCGGAGTCGGAGTCGGCGGCAACGTCACGTCGACTGCCTGCACCGGCGCGGTCACGTCACCCGCGGGCGACGGCTGGAAGGTGAAGAGGTCGACGCCGGGCGTGTAGGTCTTCTGCGTCGGGGCCGTGAGCTCCAGCACCGGCGGGCTGTTCTCCACCCAGCTCTCGACGAAGTTGATCGGGTCGAGCGTGACGCTGTACCCGGCCTGGTTCAGCTGGGACGCGACGTACGCCGCCGACTGGGCGTAGCCCTGGGTGCCGACGGCCCGGTTGCCGCCGTTCTGATTGGCGATCGCCTGCAGGGCGACCATGTGCTGCCTGGCGTTCTCTCCGGTGACTTTCTTGACCAGGAGCTTGGCGTACGTCTCCTCGATCGGGACGGCCCCGGCCGGTGCTTGTTGGGCTGCGACCAGAGCAACGGCCGCGGCGAGACTGATTGCGCCGATGGCGCCACGACGGAATACACGCATGGTTCCCCCACGAGCGAGTAGACCAATCCCCCAGGCCTCAACGCCCTGGCAATGTAACCCGGGCGGCCGCGGTCGACCAGAGGTCAGCTTTCCGGAAGTGGAACGTCCGGAACCTGTTCTACCGTGAGGACATGGGGTTCATGGACGGGTCAACCGGGAAGCGCCTCGAGCGGGTGGATCTGAGTGGCGCGATGCTCCGCCACGTCGATCTGCGGAACGCGCGGTTCGAGCAGGTGACGCTGACCGGGACGCGGATGCGTGGCGTGGAGCTCGGCCACGTGACGATCGACGGCGACATCGAGGACCTGGTGATCAACGGGGTCGACGTCGCGCCGTACGTGTACGCCGAGCTCGACCGCCGCTACCCGGACCGGGCCAAGATGCGGCCGACCGACCCCGACGGGTTCCGTACGGCGTGGGACATCCTCGAACGCCTGTGGGACGGGACGGTCAACCGCGCCCGGTCGCTGCCGCCGGAGTTGCTGCACGAGAGCGTCGACGGCGAGTGGTCGTTCGTCCAGACGCTGCGCCACCTGCTGTTCGCGACCGACGCCTGGGTACGGCGGGTCATCCTCGGCGACCCGCATCCGTGGGACGCGCTCGACCTCCCGTTCGACGGGATGGGCGACGTCCCGGGGGTGCCGTGGGATCGCGCCGTACGCCCGGAGCTCGACAAGGTGCTTGCCTTGCGCAAGGACCGGATGGCGACGGTACGGCGTTACGTCGACGAGCTGACCGTGGACCGTCTCGACGCGCACACCACCCCGGTCCCCGACCCCGGCTGGCCCGGTCCGGACAGCTACCCGGTCCGCGAGTGCCTCCTCATCGTCCTCAACGAGGAGTGGCAGCACCGCCTCTACGCGGAACGCGACCTCGACGCGCTCGAAGACACCACATCAGCAAGTCGCCCAACCTGATCGAGGTCCGCCGACGCCGGGTAGAGCACGACATCTGTCGCACCGGCTTCGCTGAGCCGCGCCAAGTGGTCGCTGATCTGCCCCGGGCTCGTGAGCGTGTCCGCGCGGGCGAAGTCGAAGTAGGCGTCGCCGTAGTAGTGCCGGACGTACTCGTCAGCCCAGACACCGCCGCTGGCAACCCAACCCCCAACCCTCGTGACACCGCTCCTCTTGTCCACACCAGCAACGTAGACAGCCCACGCACCCCACGTCTTGAACGAATCGGACACACGTGGTTGCTGGCAGCAAGCGGTTGGAGCTTCGTGGGCGGAGGAGCTTGGCCGGGCGATCAGTCTGTCGTCTGCACCGTGTCGGCGTGCCGGTGGAAGACCTTCCACCGGCCGTCCTCGCGGCGGTAGAGCTGCGTGACCGCAAGGTGTACTTGCGCGGCTCCCCCTGCCAGCTCGCACTCGTGTGCTCGTACCCGACCGTGTACGCGATGTCGCCGTACACATCCGCCGAAATCACCTCATGCGTGTACGACGTACAGTCCGAGAAGCTCTCCTCCAGCTTCCCGAAAATCCCCTCCGCCTCCGCCCAGGCCGTCCCGGTCATCCAGGCTCCGAGCACGGTCACCGGGTCCTGTCGCGACCAGAGCGCCCGCCGCGGTTCGGCGTCACCGTTGTGGAGCGCGACCTCCGCATCCCGCAGTCGCGTCGTCACCCACTCGAGGAAATCCTGTCGTCCAGTCATGGTCCCTCCCCTCTCCTGCTCCGATTGAAGAACCACCCCCGCAAAACCACCAGGGACCACACTCCCGCCCACCCGGGAGTCCGCCCCGACCGGCACGACCTTCAGCCCGGTTTCCTCGAAGAGCTCGCGTGCTGCTGTGGTGCGGAAGCTCCCGCCTGGTTCGGCGGCTCCGGCTGGGAGCTCCCACAACCCGGAGTCCCGGCTCCATGCGTCAACTATGGGTGCGGACGGACAGGAGGTCTGTGCTGTGGCGGGACGCTGAGGGGGCGCGCCGAGCGTGGGAGGAGCTGTGGCGGCTGAGTACCTTCTGTCGCTCGGCACCCAATGAGAGGGTTGCAGGTGTGAAGAAGCGTGCGGGGAGTTTGTTGGCTGGTGGGTTGGTGGTGGGGCTGGCGTGGGCGGTGGTGGTCAGTAGCTCCATGCCCAGTTGGTTTGATCCCGCTGAGGATTGTGCGCTGCGGTTCGGTGGGGCGGACAGTGCCGGGGTGGACGTGGACACCGGATGGTTTCCGCCGCGGGCGACTTGTGATTTCGGGGGTGGGGACGTGCGGGACTTCATCTCGCCCACCAAGTCGGTGGTGTTCTCCGTATCCGGCGCGCTGATCGCCGTCCTGCTGATCCTCGGTCTAGTTCTCACCGTACGGCGGCTGACCGGCGACCCCGGTCCGGCTAGGACCGCGGACGGCGTCGACCTGACCAAGCGGCGGCGCAACCACCTGGCGTTCGGAGCGTTCGACATCGCGGTCGTCGTCGCCGTGCTGGCGGCGGGCAACGCGGTCGCGATCATCCTCGGCGACCTCCCCGGCGGGATCCTGTTCGCCCTCACCGCGATGGTCGGCCTCAGCGCCCTCGCCGTCGTCCTCGACCGCCACACCGGCCCACTCCCGAGTACGGCGCTCCACAGCCGCCGCCGAGGCACCACGGCCGGCCTGACCGTGTTCGGCGTGATCTTCGCGGCGACCGCGGTCACCGGGCAGCTGCCGTTCTTCCGGCTGTGGTCGGTGCCGCTGGCCGCGGCGACGTACGCGGCTGTCACCGCCGTCCAGTGGTCCCGCCTACCCCACAACAAACGGGACCACCGAACGGCGCATCACTCAACCCGCTGAGCTGTCCGGCCAGCCGGGGAGGATGTTCTGGTTGAGGTGGAACACGTTCTCGGGGTCGAACTCGCACTTCACCTTCGACAACCGCTCGTAGTTCTCCTGCCCGAACCCGGCGATCACCCGGTCCTGGCCCTCGTTGCCGATGAAGTTCAGGTACACGTACCCGGTCGCCCATTCCTTCATGTCGGCGCACAGATCCCGCGACCACTGCCTTCCCCGCGCGTCGTCTGCGGGATCGGACCACAGCCCGAACGGGTGCACGACCCACGCGGCCTTCCGGTACGGCAACGGCCACTCGTCGGCGCCCCGCAGTACCGCCCCGCCCCACGGGATCGTGATCTGCTGCGACGGCGACGGCACCACCATGTCCGCCGACCGGTCGCAGAACAGCTGTACGGCGGCGTCCGGGAACGACGACAGGTGCTCAGCCGACCAGTAGTTGCGATACCCCGGCGGATCGTCCAGCGCCGAGTTCAGATCGGCGTACGGCATCTCCGCCACGAGCTCACCCGCCG
The DNA here is from genome assembly GCF_044460355.1 of Kribbella sp. NPDC050124. Taxonomy (NCBI): domain Bacteria; kingdom Bacillati; phylum Actinomycetota; class Actinomycetes; order Propionibacteriales; family Kribbellaceae; genus Kribbella; species Kribbella sp. NPDC050124. The sequence goes on along the minus strand of NZ_JBITJU010000010.1, from coordinate 23,094 downwards.
GATCGAGCGCGAACATCGGCGCGAACGCATCCCGCGCCTCCGCCTCGGGCCCCGCGTACATCGCCCCCGCCGCCACGATCCGCTGCCCCTGCAGATGCTCCGGGACGAACGGCTCCGGCGGCCCGGTCAGGAACAGCACGCCCCCGCCGAGGTTGTCGGACGCCCCGGCCTCGATCATGTCCCGGTACGCGCGAAGCACCGCAGGACCCGCCTCCGCCGGCCAGAGCAGCATCGCCAGCGTGGTCGTCGGGAGCTCATCCAGCCGGAAGGTCAGCGACGTGGCGACTCCGAAGTTGCCACCGCCGCCGTGCAGCGCCCAGAACAGCTCGGTGTTCTTCGTCTCGTCGGCGATCAGCAGCCGCCCGTCCGCGGTGACGAGCTCGACCGAGACCAGGTTGTCGCAGGCCAGCCCGAACTTCCGCTCCATCCACCCCGACCCGCCGCCGAGGGTGAGGCCCGCGACGCCGGTCGTCGACACCCGGCCGCCCGTGGTCGCCAGCCCGTGCGGCTGGCAGGCCCGGTCGAAGTCGGCCCAGGTCGCGCCACCGCCGACTCGGGCGATCCGCGCGTCCGGGTCGACCTGGACGCTGTTCAGCCGGCGCAGGTCGACTACCAGGCCGCCCTCGCTCACCCCGGCCCCGGCGACGCTGTGACCACCGCCCCGGACCGCGATCTCGAGCTCCTGCGCGACGCCGTACTTCACCGCCGCCACGACGTCGGCCGCGGACTCGCACTGCGCGATCATCGCCGGCCGCTTGTCGATCATCGCGTTGAACACCGTGCGGGCCTCGTCGTACGCCGGTTCCGCGCCCGTCAGCACGACGCCGCCGAAGCCTTCCGGTCTCGCCCCCGCCGGCCGCTCGATGGTGTCGGACATAGCACTTTCCCCCTCGTTGCTCAGCTCGCTCCCCCAGCTGACACCGCCGATCGTGCGCCGCTGCGGGGCCTGCGGTCAACCACTCGGGCCTTACCTCCCGGTGACGCGATCCCTTGTCTACCAGCGGTTTCCGCCCGATCACGGGTCGGAACCAGGGGACAGGGCCTAAGGTGGACGGCATGGATGCGGCCGTGATCGGTGGACCAGGGCAGGTGCTGACCGACGACGAGGTGACCAGCTTCGTCGGCGATGCCTTGAGCGGGGCCGGGCTGGACGGGCGCAGCGTCTGCGTGATCGTCCCGGACGCGACCCGCAGCTGCCCGCTACCGCTGCTGCTGAAGGCGGTCCACCAGGCCCTGGACGGCCGGGTCGCCAAGCTGACCATCCTGGTTGCCTTGGGCACCCATGCGGAGATGACGCCGGACCAGCTCCGCGCCCACCTCGGCGGCGAGTACGACGGCGTCCTGAACCACGAGTGGTGGAAACCGGACACCTTCGCCGACCTCGGCACGATCGGCGCGGACCGGGTCGGCGAGATCTCCGATGAGATGCTGCGCGACGAGGTGCCGGTGAAGCTCAACCGCGCTGTGGTCGAGCACGACGTCGCCCTGGTCGTCGGCCCGGTGTTCCCGCACGAGGTGGTCGGCTTCTCCGGCGGCAACAAGTATTTCTTCCCCGGTGTCGCCGGCCAGGAGGTCATCGACTTCTCGCACTGGCTCGGCGCGCTGATCACCAGCGCGAACATCATCGGTACGCCGGGTATCACACCGGTCCGGGCGTTGATCGACGAGGCAGCCGCGATGATCCCGGCGGAGAAGCTCGCCCTGTCGGTGGTCGCACAGTCCGGCACGGACGCGTTGCACGCAGTCGCGTTCGGCGACACGATCTCGTCCTGGCGAGCGGCCGCGGAGATCTCCGCGCAGACCCACGTCAAGTACCTCGATCACCCGGTGCAGCGGGTCGTGTCGGTGATGCCGCCCAAGTACGCCGACATCTGGACCGCCGCGAAGGGGTTCTACAAGGTCGAGCCGATCGTCGCCGACGGCGGCGAGGTGATCCTCTACGCGCCGCACGTCACCCAACTGGCCGCGATGCACCCGGAGATCGAGGAGATCGGCTACCACTGCCGCGACTACTTCCTCGGCCAGTGGGACCACTTCCGCGACCTGCACTGGGGCGTCCTGGCGCACTCCACCCACCTCCGCGGCGCCGGAACCTGGGACCCGGCGACCGGCGAGCACCTCCGGGTTCACGTGACGCTCGCGACCGGCATCCCGGAAGACGTCGTACGGCGGGCCAACCTCGCCTACCTCGACCCCGCCGACGTCGACCTCACGGCGTACGAGCAGGACCCGGACACCCTGGTGATCCCGAACGCCGGCGAGATCCTGCACCGGCTCAAGCACTAGCCCGGCGAGGTGACCCGTCGGTAACGTATGCAGTTATGACTGGGGCTGAGGTCGTCATCGTCGGATCCGGGTTCGCCGGGTTGTGCATGGGGATCAAGTTGCGGCAGGCGGGCTGCGAGAACTTCGTCATCCTGGAGAAGGCCGACGACCTCGGCGGCACCTGGCGGGACAACACGTATCCGGGCTGCGCCTGCGACATCCCGTCGTACCTCTACTCGTTCTCGTTCGAGCAGAACCCGCACTGGACCCGGATGTTCGCGCCCTGGGACGAGATCCTTGCCTACCTCAAGCACTGCGCGGACAAGTACGGCGTCGCCGAGAAGATCCGGTACGGCGCCGAGGTCACCGAAGCCGTGTTCGACGAGGGAACCGGCCGGTGGACCGTCACCGTCAACGACGCCGAGACGATCGAGACCCAGGCCCTGGTCGCGGGCGTCGGCAGCCTGCACCAGCCCAAGCTCCCCGACATCCCGGGCCTCGACTCGTTCGGCGGTACGGCGTTCCACTCGGCCCAGTGGGATCACTCCCAGGACCTGCGCGGGCGGAACGTCGCCGTGATCGGCACCGGGGCGTCCGCGATCCAGTTCGTCCCCGAGATCGCCCCGGAGGTCGCACAACTCGACGTCTACCAACGGACCGCACCGTGGGTCATGGGCAAGCCCGATCGATCGATCGGCCACTGGGAACGCAAGCTGCACGAACGGCTCCCGGCCGGGCAGCGAATGATCCGCGACGTCATCTACTGGGGTCTCGAGGGCCGCGGCGCCGGCTTCGCAGCGAGCCCGAAGTTGATGAAACCCCTTGAGCTACTGGCGAAACGCCAGCTCCAGAAGCAGATCAGCGATCCCGAGCTCCGGGCCAAGCTGACGCCGGACTACCAGATCGGCTGCAAACGGATCCTGTACTCCAAGGACTACTATCCCGCACTCGCCCGCCCGAACGTGGACCTCGTCACCACCCCGATCGCTCGGATCACCCCGACCGGCGTGGTCACGACCGACGGGACCGAGCGGTCCTGCGACACGATCGTGCTCGGCACCGGATTCGACGTCTCGGCCAACCTGACCCGGATGCCGATCCTCGGCAAGGACGGCGTCGACCTGGCCGACCACTGGAAGCGCAACGGCATCGGCGCCCACCTCGGCATCAGCGTGGCCGGCTACCCGAACCTCTTCCTCCTGGTCGGCCCGAACACCGTCCTCGGCCACTCGTCGATGGTGTTCATGATCGAGGCCCAGGTCCGGTACGTGATGCAGGCACTGCACCTGCTCCGGCGGCGCGGCGCGTCGTACGTCGAGGTCCGCGAAGACGCGCAGGAGCAGTTCGTCGGCGGGATCCAGGGCGAGCTCGGCGACACCGTCTGGCAGTCCGGCTGCAACAGCTGGTACCTGGACTCGGCAGGCCGGAACTCGACCATCTGGCCCGAGTGGACGGTCTCCTACTGGCGCCGCACCCGCCGCCTCGATCCCGCGGACTTTGTCCTGGTCCACTAGGTCCTGTCTGCTCATCCCGCGCCGTAGCGAGCAGGTGCTCGGTGCGGTGCATCGGCGTGCTGGAACGGAGGTCTCGATGCGGAGCATCGTGGCCTTCGGGCCAGTGCGGCGAGGTGCCGTGCCGTGTGCCGCGCAGTAGGCGGGGGATGAGCAGACAGGACCTCGGGGTTTACCCGCACTCCTGAAGTAGGAGCGCGGGGTCTCGGGGGTACGACCTTGGGATGAAGGCAAGACCGGTCCTCGGGCCGATGTCCGCAGGCCCGCGCCGAAGGATCCTTGAGGTATGGAAATCCTTCAGATCGCCGGCGCAGCGGTCATCGTGATCGGCATCGTGGTCACGGTCCTGCTCGCCATCGTGCCTTCGGTCGTAGACCGGTAAGGCTCTCCTCGGAGAGTCAGTCGACGGACAGGTGGACCAAGAGGTCTTGCCGGGTCAGCACGCCCACCGGCTTGCCGTCGTCCAGCACCATCAGGGCGTCCCGATCCTCGAGCAGCTGCACCGCCTTCGCGACCGGTTCGCCGGCGCCCAGTGACGGCAGCGCCGGGTCCATGTGCTGCTCGACCATGTCGGCCAGCCGCGCCTTCCCGGTGTACAGCGCGTCCATCAGCGTCCGCTCCGACACCGCGCCGGCCACCTCGGCCGCCATCACCGGCGGCTCCGCCCGGACCACGGGCATCTGCGAGACGCCGTACTCCCGCAGGATGGCGACCGCCTCGGCGATCGTCTCGTGCGGGTGGGTGTGGACGAGCGGCGGCATGCTGCCGTCCTTGCGGGCCAGGAGGTCCCCGAGCGTCGTGCCCTGGCGCGCGCCGAGGAAGCCGTACTGCGCCAGCCAGTCGTCGCTGAAGACCTTGGTCAGGTAGCCGCGGCCGCCGTCCGGCAGCAGGACGACGATGACGGCGTCCGGGTCGTCGAGCTCATGCGCGAGCCGGATCGCCGCCGCGGCCGCCATCCCGGCCGAGCCGCCGACCAGCATCGCCTCCTCGCGGGCCAGCCGCCGGGTCAGCGCGAACGAGTCCGCGTCCGACACCTCGATGACGCGGTCGCAGATGGTCTTGTCGTACGTCTCCGGCCAGAAGTCCTCACCGACGCCCTCGACCAGGTACGGCCGGCCGCTGCCGCCGGAGTACACCGAGCCCTCCGGGTCGGCGCCGATGATCTGCACCTTCCCGCCGGAGACCTCCTTCAGGTACTTGCCGGTGCCGCTGATCGTGCCGCCGGTGCCGACACCCGCCACGAAGTGGGTGATCTTGCCCTCGGTCTGCTCCCAGATCTCCGGCCCGGTGGTCTCGTAGTGCGACCGCGGGTTGTTCTGGTTGGCGTACTGGTTCGGCTTCCAGGCGCCCTCGATCTCGCGGACCAGGCGGTCGGAGACGTTGTAGTACGAGTCCGGATGCTCGGGGGCCACCGCGGTCGGGCAGACCACGACCTCGGCGCCGTACGCCTTGAGCACGTTGCGCTTGTCCTCGCTGACCTTGTCCGGGCAGACGAAGACGCACTTGTAGCCCTTCTGCTGGGCCACCATCGCCAGCCCGACGCCGGTGTTGCCGGAGGTCGGCTCGACGATCGTGCCGCCCGGCTTCAGGTCGCCGGAGGCCTCGGCCGCCTCGACCATCCGGACCGCGATCCGGTCCTTCACCGAACCGCCCGGATTGAAGTACTCGACCTTGGCGAGCACGAGGGGCTTGGCCCCGTCCGTGGTCTTGCCCAGCTTCACGAGCGGGGTGTTGCCGACCAGGTCCAGGAGAGAGTCTGCGTAGCGCACATCTTTACTGTAGTGATACGCGCGGCTTTCCCCTATTTTCACTTGCGCTGTCGTGACTGCGTGTAATCCTTGACTCATGAGTAGAGCCAGGGCAGCCAAGAAGCTGGCCCAGGCCGCAGCTTTCGGGGGCGGGGGACTCGGACTCATCGGTGCCACTGTTTACGGCGTACTGACCGCTGAGGCCGAGTACGCGAAACGGGTGATCGGACCGATGCGGTACTACCCGACTCCGGGCAACGGCCTGTACGGCCGGTATCCAGGACATCCGATCACGTTCGCCATGATCGGCGACTCCAGCGCCGCCGGGTACGGCACCGAGTCGCCGGACGAGACCCCCGGGGTGCTGCTCGCCTCCGGGCTCGCCGAGCTGGCCAAACGGCCGGTGCGGCTGGTCGACGTGGCGAAGACCGGGGCGAAGTCGACCGATCTGGCGGCGCAGGTCGATGCCGCCCTGCAGGCCGGGCCGCACGTGGCGGTCATCCTGATCGGCGTCAACGACGTGAAGTCGAAGATGCCACCGTCAACCTCGGTTCGGCTGCTCTCGGCCGCGGTCCGCAGATTGCGGGCCGCGAACTGTGAGGTGGTGGTGGGTACCTGCCCGGACCTCGGTGCGGTCCGGACGATCATGCCGCCGCTGCGGCAGGTCGCCCGGTCCTGGAGCCGCCGGCTGGCCGCCGCTCAGACCATCGCAGTGGTCGAGGCAGGCGGCCGAACTGTGTCGCTCGGGTCGCTGCTCGGCAAGGTGTTCCGGACCGACCCGTCGATGTGGGGGCGCGACAACTTCCACCCCTCGGCCATCGGGTACGCCGCCGCGTCGGCCGCGCTGCTGCCGTCGGTCGCGGCCGCGATGGGGGTCGGGCCGGAGTCGTTCGTGCACCCGGAACCGTTCCGGGGCGAGGCGATCCTGCCGATCGCGGAAGCCGCCGTACAGGCTGCCAAGACGGCCGGCACGGAGGTCGCGGCCACCGAGGTCGCCGGGCGCGAACGCGGTCCGCGGGGCCGCTGGGCCGCACTGCGGCACCGTCGCCGGCATCCGAAGGCCGAGGTCGAGCGGGTCGACGAGGAGAGCCCGGAGTCCCCGGACGCCGTTCCGGTCGGGCAGTAGCTTTACCTCGTTGTGCGTCCGCTGAGGGCACCTTTCATGAAGAGAGTCTTGCCTAGCGGCGGCTGTGTGGTGCACAGTCGATAACTACGCGGTACCCCGATGACGGGAGGCGAAGATGGGCTTGAACCACTCCGAGGAGACGCACCAGCGTTTGGTGGAGAGGGTGCCCGGGTGCACCGGACGCGAGATGACCGAGTGGTTCCAGCTGATGAACGACGGACCGTCGTTCCTGCGCTTCGACGACAGAGTGAGATGGCTCTCCAGCGAGTACGAGCTCGCGCACGGGCACGCGACCGCCATCGTTCACGAGTACGACCTGCGCCGAGCGCACCGCCGAATGGGCTGACGAGCCGAACAGGAGTCCAACGCAGAAGACCTGCCCCCTCAGGTGGAGGGGCAGGTCTTCCTTGTTGTGGGGGCTTGCTTCGCCCCAGACAGGCCGAAGGGCCGGCCCACCTGGACCGGCCCTTCGGGTTGGTGCGTGATCAGTCGCCGCCGCGGAGGATGGCGAGGATGCGCAGCAGGTTCCAGTACAGCCAGACCAGCGTGACGGTCAGGCCGAACGCGGCCCGCCAGGCCTCGTTCTGCGGGGCGCCGTGCTTGACACCCTGCTCGATCATGTCGAAGTCGAGGATCAGGTTGAACACCGCCAGGCCGGCGCCGAGCGCGGCGAACACCAGGCCCATGGCGCCGAAGCCGCCGATCCCGGAGTTGAAGCCGAACAGGCTGGCGATGAAGTTGATCAGGATCACGCCGGCGAAGCCCATGGTCGCGATGATGACCATCTTGGTGAACCGCGGCGTCACCTTGATCGCGAAGTACTTGTACGTCGCCAGCGTGAGACCGGCCGTCACCATCGTGGCGAGCACCGCCTGCACGATGATCCCGGAGTCACCGACCCAGTTGGCGATGAACTTGCTGCCGATCCCGAGGAACACACCCTCGGCCGCGGCGTACACCATCACCAGCGCGGGGTTGACCCGGCGGGAGAACGACAGCACCAGGCCGAGCGCGAACGCCAGCAGCGCACCGGCCAGGAACGCCGGGGTGACCAGGGTGGTCGGGATGGCGAACCAGGCGATCGCGGCGACCAGCACCACGACACCCAGAGTGGCGGCGGTCCGGACGATGACGTCGTCCATCGTCATGGGGCGGCTTCCGGCCGGCGCGCCTTGGTACTGCTGGGGCGGCACACCGGGTCCGCCGTACTGGCCGGGCTGACCGTATCCATAGGGACCCGGCTGACCGTACGGAGCGGCCCCCGGATAAGCCTGGCCTTGGCCAGGCGCAAACGCACTCGACCGGTTCAGGACCGGGTTACTGCTCTGCATTGTCATCCTCCTGGTGACCCACATCCGGGGCCGTACAGAGATACTACGGTCCCACCCTTAACAACGCCTGAGGAACAGTCACCTGTTCCCCAACCGAAACCGCCCATTCGGCAAACGGTTGCACGACTCAATCGGTTTGCGATCCAAAGGCTTCTGGCTGCGCACGGACAGGGTATGAACACGGCTCGGCGTCGTAGCTGGGTGGGCAGGTACGACGCCGGGGTCGTGGCCACCCGGGACGTGGTGCTCCCGCAGGGCGGTCAGGGGTGGAGGGTTTGGTGGGTGGTGAGGGCGGCGCCGACCTGGTCGGCAAGGGCTACGGCGACCAGGCGCTGCTCGAGGTCGGGGCGGGCGATCCGGGCCGCCGCGGTGAGTAGGAAGCGGCCGCGGACCTCGCCGGCGTGCTGCACGGCGAGCTCGATCTCGGCGTTCGTCGGCAGGCCGTCGCGCTCGACCCTCAGCACCCGCCCGCCGCGCGTCACCGTGCCGTCCGCGTTCAGCACCGGGGCCCCCGAGAGTTTGCCACTAGCAACGAATTTCGCCCCGTCGATCCCCAGTACGGCGATCAGCTCGGCCCGCACCTGGTCGATCAGCTCGTCGGTGGACCCGCCGGCCGCGACCGCCTGCGAGGTGGTGATCACCCCGTCCAGGTACCCGCGGTGCCGCGACGCCCGGGCTTGTTGCCGCCGGCCCCAGATCGCGATCTCGGTGACCGCGGCGCCGATCACCACCAGCAGGATCGTCGTCTCGATGTCGTCGCGGTGCCGGATCTCGAACGAGTTGTACGGCGGCGTGAGGAAGAAGTCGAACCACACCGCGCTCGACACCGCCGCCAGGATGCCGGCCGGCCGGACCCCGAACGCGGCGATCGCGACGATCGCGACCACCAGCAGCAGCGCGAGGTTGGCGTTGTCGAAGTTGTCCCGGAACGGGATCAGCAGCGCACACACCGCCGGAGGCACAACCACCGCCGCCACCAGCACCGGATTGCGGTAACTCTCCACCCCTCCATTCACCCTCCCCACCCACCCCCGATCAACATTTCTCACAAACGTCTATCAACACCCTCCGGTTGGGGTCGGCTCCCAGGTGTTCGACGGACAGCCCGACAGGAGGTGCCCGGCGCTCCACAGCGCTCCTGAGCGTGGACTGTCCGGCCGGAACGGTGTCTCGCCGGTGCACTACCTGTCGAGCCGTACGCCGCGCCGCCGTAAATCCGTGGTCGATTGCGCTCCGGCTGCGTAGGTTGGCGAACCATGGTGGAGCCGTACCGAATTCGTCCGGCGACCCCGGACGACCTGGAGTTCCTCGCCGATGTCGCGCTGGCGACGAGCCGGGGCCAGGCGGCCGGGTTCGACGAGGTGGAGTGGCGGGCCCGATTTGCCGAGTGGACGGTTGAGACACTCGCGGACACCTCAGTCGTCGAGGTGTCCGGCAAGCGCGTGGGCCGGCTGCGGATCCGGCGTACCGCGGAGATCGTCGAGCTCTGCGGAATCCAGTTGCGTGCCGATGTACAGAATCGCGGGATCGGTACGGCGATCATCCGCGGACTGCAGGACGAGGTGGCAGTGAGCGGCGTACCGCTCGAGCTTGGGGTCGAGAAGGACAACCCGGACGCTCGCCGTCTCTATGACCGGCTCGGGTTCGCGAAGGTCGGCGAGTCAGAGGCGGAGGACAAACTGCGCTGGACCGAGCGGAAGGTGACGGCTGTGGGCGACGAAATCTGGGACGCGGACACCGCGCGGAGGTATGACACGCCGGGGACGGGGATGTTTGCGCCGGAGGTGTTGGGGCCGACGGTCGAGCGGCTGGCGGGGTTGGCCGGAGGCGGGCGGGCGCTCGAGTTCGCGATCGGCACCGGGCGGGTTGCCGTGCCGTTGGCGGAGCATGGCGTGCCGGTGAGCGGGATCGAATACTCACAGGCGATGGTCGACCAGCTCCGGACCAAGGTGAGCGAGGACGAGATCCCGGTCGTCATCGGGGACATGGCGAGCGTGCGAGCGCCCGGCGAGTTCGCGCTGGTCTACCTGGTCTTCAACACGATCTCCAACCTGCTCACCCAGGAGGCGCAGATCGACTGCTTCCGGAACGCTGCCCGCCACCTGTCCCCCGGCGGCGCCTTCGTCATCGAGCTCTGGGTCCCCGAGCTCCGCCGCCTCGCGCCCGGCTCGCCGGCCACCGTCGGCGTCTCCGAGCCCGGCTACATCCTGCTCGACACGTACGACGTACTCCACCAGCAGGTCGTCTCCCACCACTTCCACTTCGACGCGGAAGGCACCCGCGCCGAGCTCTTCCGCAGCCCGCACCGTTACATCTGGCCCGCCGAGCTCGACCTGATGGCCCAACTGGCCGGCTTCACCCTCGAATCCCGCCACGCCGACTGGTCCCAATCCCCCTTCACCGCCGACTCCCCGTCCCACGTCTCCGTCTACCGGCTGCGCGAGTAGGTCAGGTACGCGCGGATTCGGCCGAGCAGCGAACGCTCCGCGTCGGCCTTGAGACGTACGTCGGCAGCGCGGACCGGAATCCGCCGATCGTCGTCTCCAGCCGCACATCGCGGTACACCGGCTCACGGCCGAGCTCGACGAGCTGTGCCATCCGCTGCGGCACGAAGACCGGCGGCACCAGCCGTAAGCGGTCGAGCTGAAATCCGGCCGGTATCACTGGGCGTCGTCCGGTCCCTCTATCGGATAGGGGCGTCTGCTCGAGGGGGAGTATCGATGAAGTCCACGCGTGCAATCACGATCTTGATCAGCCTGACGCTCGGCGTCGGGCAGCTGACGACCGGAGGCGCTGTCGCGGCCGATCCGTGCGGCTTGCCACGAGGGGTGCTGAAGGCGAGTGACCTGGCTACGCGCTCCGCGATCGAGTGCGGTGCTGTCGGCCGGTTCGTCGACGCCGGGGATGGCGTACCGCTGCAGGTGCAACCGCCGGGCAGCAGCGTCACCTTGGACATGCTGTATCCGAACGAGGCCCGGACCTACAGCCTGGCCACGGACGACAAGGGAATGGTGACCACCGGCGTGCAGGTAATGCGGGATCGCTTCCCGGACCTGCCCGGTCCGAGTGCGTGCGAGCGCGACACCTACATCCTCCGTTCGTACAAGTGGTACCGGCCATGGTTGTTCCGGACGACCAAGGGAACGGCGCTCACCAACGGCAGTCAGGCCGACTTCGACGCGGCCGCCCGCAGGTCCGTGGTCAACATGACCCGAGGCCGCAACACCTGCGGTATGCGAGAGGGCACCGGCGCATCCGGCGCGCTGATCGGCCATACCTCTAGGGGCGGCAACTTCGTCTACGCGGACGGCCAGACGACCTGCGGTGCATCCGACGGCCACAGCGTGATCGACGCGGGGGACCTGCCAGGCGGCTTCCTCGAGGCGACGCTGGCCTGGACGTGCACCTGGGCCGAGACTCGCCACGGGGTGACGCAGGCCGTCTCGGCCGACATCCGGATGAACAACGGCGACTACAAGTGGACGTACAACCCGACCCGCGATCCCGCGTGCATCCCGGCCCAGCCACCGGATCAGGACCGGTGGCGGTACGACGTGGAGTCGGTGCTGACCCACGAGATGGGCCACGTCTACGGGCTCGTCAACCTGAGTGCCGACGAGGACATCAACCTGACGATGTACCCCGGCGTACGACGCTGCACCGGCCACGTCCGCACCTTGGGCCGCGGCGACGTACTCGGCATGCGGGCGCTCTACGGACGTCGCTGAACGCGTGGGCGGGACGGCCTCAGGTAGAGCAGCGCCGCCACGCTGACGAGCGCCGGCCCCGTCGGGCCAGTCGGAAGGGGGTGGTGAGGGCTCGGCGAATCGGTGCTCGAGGGGGGACCATCGGTACATGACGAAATCCCTCTGGAGAGGGAGTGTTCCGGCAGGTGAGATCACGCTCGAGAGGGTTTGTGAAAGTTTTCACGAGTGCGTAACCTGAAGTCGACATGAAGTCGGAGATCCACTCAGGGAGAGTGAAGCGCATGACAGCCCAGGTGCCGCACATCCTCGTCGTCGGAGGCGGTTACGTCGGGATGTACACCGCGTACGGACTGCGCCGCGCGGCCCGGAAAGGCAAGATCCGGGTCACCGTGGTCGACCCGCGGTCGGTGATGACCTACCAGCCGTTCCTGCCCGAGGCGGCGGCCGGGTCCGTGGAACCGCGGCACGTGGTGGTGCCGCTGCGCAAGACGCTGAAGGGCTGCCGGGTGGTGACCGGCCGGGTGACCGGGATCGACCACGAGAACAAGGTCGCCAAGGTGATGCCCGAGGAGGGCCCGGAGTACGAACTGGCCTACGACCAGGTCGTGGTCGCGCTCGGCTCGATCGCCCGGACGCTGCCGATCCCCGGTCTGGCCGAGGAAGCGGTCGGGTTCAAGAACGTCGAGGAAGCGATCGCGCTGCGCAACAAGGTGCTGGACCGCCTCGACGTGGCCTCGTCGCAGCCGGACCCGGCGCTGCGTAAGTCGGCGCTGACCTTCGTCTTCGTCGGCGGTGGGTACGCCGGTGTCGAGGCGTTCGCGGAGCTGGAGGACATGGCCCGCTACGCCACCCGGTACTACGACAACATCAAGCCCGAGGACCTGCGCTGGGTGCTGGTCGAGGCGACCGGCCGGATCCTGCCGGAGGTCGGTGAGGAGCTGGGCAGGTACACGGTCGACCAGCTGCGCAGGCGCAACATGGACATCAAGCTGGAGACCCGGCTGGAGTCCTGCGAGAAGGGTCACGTGATCCTCAGCGACGGCGAGGAGTTCGACGCCGACACGATCGTCTGGACCGCCGGCGTGAAGGCGAACCCGGCGCTCGCGGCGACCGACTTCCCGCTGGACGAGCGCGGGCGGGTCAAGTGCCTGGCGAACCTCCGGATCGAGGGCGTGAACGACGCCTGGTCCGCCGGCGACAACGCCGCCGTACCGGACCTCACCTCCGACGACGGCGCGTACTGCGCCCCGAACGCGCAGCACGCGGTCCGGCAGGCGCGCCTGCTGGCCGAGAACATCCTGCGCGTCGTCGACGGCAAGGCGCCGGAGGACTACCGGCACAAGTACGTCGGCTCGGTCGCGAGCCTCGGCCTGCACAAGGGCGTCGCCCAGCTGTACGGCGTGAAGGTCAAGGGCTGGCCGGCTTGGTTCCTGCACCGGACCTACCACGTGTCCCGCGTCCCCACCTTCAACCGGAAGGCCCGCGTCATCCTCGACTGGACGCTGGCCCTGTTCTTCCGCCGCGAGGTCACCAGCCTCGGCAGCCTCCAGATGCCCCACGAGGAGTTCCGCCGAGCAACCCGCTCCTAACCCCTACTGCGTCCACATGTTCAGGACTCGAGCGTCTTGAACATGTGGACGTCCTCGTTGCCGCCCGGGATCCCCAGCGTCCGGCCGGTCTCGACGTACCCGTGCCGCTGGTAGAACCCGGGCGCCTGGAAGGTGAACGAGGAGACGGCGATCCGATTGCACCCGCGCCGCCGGGCCTCCGCCTCTGCGGCCAGCAGGATCTTGCTCCCCCAGCCGTCCTTCCGGCTGTCCTCGCGGATCCACACCATGTCGATCCCGCACAGACCACCCCACGTCCACGCAGCCAGTCCGCCGACCAGCTCGCCGACCTCGTCGGCGACCTTGATCGAGAACGCACCGCGGTCGCCGGCGCCAGTGGCGGCCGTGTTGAAGTCGTCGAGCTCCTGGCTCAGTCGCTGCTCGAGCTCGGCGTCGTGTTCACCAACGGTGAGGTTCGCAGTCACGACGCCGAGTATGCCTCAGCGGTCGACGGGTGGTGTGCCCCATGTGGTGGGTTCCGCTCCCAGCTGTACGACGATCCGACCGCCGCGCGTGATGAACGACTCCGGCAGCCAGGACTCAGCACGCTGACGACCGTTCAGGGCCAGGGACTGCACGTACTGGTTGGTGTCCGACGTCGCCGGTGCCTCGATCGTGAGCCGTACGCCGTTGCTCCGGCGGACGTCGACGCGCGGGAACAGTGGGCTGCCGACCAGGAGCTCAGCGCGCCCCGGAGTCTGCGGGAACAGGCCGATGGCGGCGAACACGTACCAGGCGGACAGCGTCCCGAGATCGTCGTTCCCCGGGAGGCCCGACGGCCCCACGCCGTACACGGTGTCGACAATCTCGCGCGTGGTCGCCTGGGTCTTCCACGCGACGCCAAGCCCGTTGTACAGCCACGGCGTGTGCAGCCCCGGCTCGTTGGTCGGGTCGTAGCGGAGTGCGCTGCCGCCCTTGACGGCCCAGTTGCCGTTCGCGTCGTGGAAGAACCCGTCGAGCCGCTCGACCGCCGCGCCGTTCATGACAGCGGCCAGCCCGGAAACGTCCTGCGGGACCATCCAGGTGTACGTCGCACTGGGCCCCTGAGCGAACCCGACATCCGTCGACGGGGTGAAGCCGGGCTGCCAGGTGCCGTCCGCCTTCCGGGCCCGCTGGTAGCCGACGGCCGGGTCGTACGTGTTCTTCCACCAGGAGCCGCGGTCCTTCAGTGCCTCGACGTCGGCTCCGAGCCGCGCGCCCCACTGGGCCAGCGAGAAGTCGGCCAGCGAGTTCTCGAGCGTCTCCGCCGCGCCGCCCCAGCAATGGCAGGCGTCCTGCGGCGCATAGTTCTTGGCCAGGTACATGTTCAGCGCCGGTCGTTGCCCAGTGCATTGCCCAGGGCAACCACCATCGTTCTCCGCGTCCGCGTTCTGCACGGTCGCCTGGCGCACCAGCGAGTCATACGCGCCGCGTACGTCGAAGTTCCGCACACCCATCGCCGCAAACGTCGCCAACGTCGGCGCAGCCGGGTCGCCCGTCATCACATGCGTCGGCCCGTTGTTGTGCAGCCAGCGATCCCAGATCCCCTTGTTCTGCTGGGCGAACTGGTACATCGACTGCGCGAAGTCACCCGCGATCTCCGGCTTCAGCAGCGCCAGCAGCTGGATGTGGGCACGGTACTGGTCCCAGCCCGAGAACGTCCCGTACTGCGCTCGCTGCCCGGGCGCCAGCCGGTGGACCTGGAAGTCGCTGCCCAGGTAGCGGCCGTCCACGTCGTTGAAGATGTTCGGCTGCAGCATCGCGTGGTAGAGCGCGGTGTAGAAGGTCGTCCGCTGCGCGTCGGTGCCGTCGGTCACCCGCACGTTGTCCAATTCGCGCCGCCACTCGCGATACCCGTCGGCCGCGACGCGATCGACCGTGGCCTGCGGCCGGACCTCGGCACGCAGGTTCTGCTCGGCGCTGGCCAGGCTGACGTACGAGATACCGATCCGCGTCCGGACCTGCGCGCCGGGCTTGAAGGTCACGTAACCGCCTGCGCGAGCTAGTCGTGGAGCAGGCCGGCGTCGTGGACGAGGAGGGCGATCTGGACGCGGTTGTTCAGGTCGAGCTTGGTGAGGATGCGGGACACGTGCGTCTTCACGGTCGGGACGCTGAGGTAGAGCGTCGAGCTGATCTCGGCGTTGGACTTGCCCTCGCCGACGGCCACGGCGATCTCGCGCTCGCGGTCGTTGAGCTGGCCCAGCCGGTCCAGCGCCTTGGTCTTGCGCTGGTCGGTGCCGGACGACGCGACCCGGGTGATCAGGCGCTTGGTCACGGCCGGCGACAACACGGGCTGTCCGCCGGCCACTCGCCGTACCGACTCGACGATCTCGGCCGGTGGGGTGTCCTTGAGCACGAACCCGGCCGCGCCGGCCCGGAGCGCCCGCAGAACGTGCTCGTCGGCGTCGAAGGTGGTGAGGATGACGACCTCGGGCGCGTCCGGGCGACGCCGTACCGCTTCGGTCGCGGTCAGGCCGTCGGTGCCGGGCATCCGGATGTCCATCAGTACGACGTCGGGCGCGAGCCGGTCGATCAGCCCCTGGACGCCGCTACCGTCGCCCGCCTCCCCGACCACGCGGACGTCGGGCGCGCCGCCGAGCATCAACTTGAGGCCGGCGCGGAGCAAGGGATCGTCGTCGACAATAAGAACCCGGATGGTCATGCGGGCCACGGTAGCCAAGCGAAGAGGCGGAATTCGCCTTCGGAGGTGCGTCCGTGTTCGATCCGGCCGTCGACGAGCGCGGCGCGTTCAGTGAGGCCCAGCAAGCCTTTGCCGTCGCCACGTCTGCGGTTCGGGGCCGCGTTGCGCACCTCCACCTCCAGACCGTTGCCTGGGGCACCGGTCACGCTGATGTGTACCGACTCGCCGGGCGCGTGCTTGAGGGCGTTGGTGAGTCCCTCTTGCACGATCCGGTACGCCGTACGCCCGACGTGGTCCGGCAACGGGCCGGGAGCGTCGAGCACGAGTTCCACCGGGAGGCCCGCCTCTCGCGAGCCCTCGACGAGCACCGGGAGGTCGGCGAACGTCGGCTGCGGGAGCTCTCCGACGGGAGCTCGCAGTACGCCGATCACCTCTCGGAGGTCCTGCAGCGCGTGGTGCGCGCTGGCCCGGATGATCTCGGCGGCGCCGGCCACGTCCTCGGTGGACGCGTCGGGGCGATAGGCGAGCGCTCCGGCATGAACGCTGAGCAGGGACAGCCGGTGGCCGAGTACGTCGTGCATCTCGCGGGCGATCTCCTCGCGGGCCCGCAGCTGGGCCTGCTCCGCCTGCAGCGTGGCCACGACCTCGGCCCGCTCGGCCCGGTCGCGCAGAGTCTGGACCAGCTGGCGACGGGACCGGATGTAGAGGCCCCAGGCGACGGTCGCCACGTACATGGACACTGCCGCGATGACGACGGCCGCCGGGTCGTCCGGCTTGTCCCGCACCTCGATGTAGACGGCCAGGCTCACCGCGTTGGCGACGAAGACGCCCAGCGAGACCCGCAGCGGGCGGTGGATCGCCACGGTCAGGATCAGCACCACGCTCGCGGCACCCGCTGAGTCGGAGAAGGTCCCGATGGCCGCACCGATCAGAGCGAGCTGCACCGGCCAGCGGCGCCGGAACCACAGGGCCAGGCAGAGCGCCATCCCGAAGTAGAAGTCGAACGCGAGCAGCCCCGGGCTGATCGGGTCTTTGCTGCCCTCGTCGTACAGCAGGAAACCGCAGAACACCGCGACCACGAAGACGAGCGAGTCCACGATCCAGTCCCGCACACTGCGGCGCTGCCGTGCCGACTCGGTCATGGATCGAATGTAGCGGCGCGTAAGCGCTCTCCGCGGTGTTTCCGGCTGTCCGGATACCGAAGTCGGGTCATCGGCTACTTAGGTCGGACGGTAGGTTGCCGGGCATGAGCCAGCTCGCAGTCACCGTCATCGGCCCCGACCGCCCGGGCATCATCGCGGACGTCACCGAGGCGCTGGCCGGTACCGGAGTCAACCTCGAGGACTCGACGATGACGCTGCTGCGCGGCCACTTCGCGATGATGATCGTCTGCTCCGGGCCGTTCGAGGAGGTCAAGGCCGCGGTTGCGCCGCTGCGTGGCGAACTGGTGATCACGGTCCGCAAGGTCGGCCCCGAACACGAGCACGCACCGATCGGACCGTCGTACATCCTGAGCGTGCACGGCGCCGACCGGCCCGGGATCGTCGCCGCGGTGACCCGGATGATCGCGTCCGCAGGCGGCACGATCACCGACCTGACGACGCGGCTCAGCGGAGAGCTGTACGTGCTGACCGCCGAGGTCGAGCTGCCGCTCACCGCGGAGCTGGACATGCTCAACCGCGCCCTGGAGATCACCGCCGAAGAGCTCGGCGTCGGCGTCACCCTGCGCTCGGCGGAGAGCGACGAACTGTGACCGTCATCGCCGCCTGGTCCCCTCTGGAACTCGGTGTCGAGGGGACGGTGCTCGACGTACTGCGTGCTCCGCATCCCGTCCTCGCCACCGAGGGCGCGACCGTGGACCCACTCGACCCTTTGACGATCCAGCTCGCGGCCGATCTGGTCGCGACCATGCGCGTCTCCCCCGGCTGCGTCGGACTCGCGGCGCCGCAGGTGGGCGTCGCGGCGCAGATGTTCTCCCTCGACGTCAGCAACCACCCGAAGACGCGGACGTGCCACGGCGTCTTCGTCCTGTGCAACGCGGTCGTGGTCGAGGCTTCACGCCAGGAGAAGGGCCGCGAAGGCTGCATGTCCGTCCCCGACTTCACCGGCGACGTCAAACGCGCCACCCGGCTGACGGTCACCGGCGTCCTCCCCGGTACGACGGAACAGGTCACCGTCACCACCGACGCCTTCGAAGCCCGCGCCCTCCAACACGAGATCGACCACTGCAACGGCAAACTCTTCCTGGACCGAGCCGCCGGCGCCCACGCCATCTACCCCCGCAAGGTCTACAAATAACCCTCGCAGGCCGCTACGCCGGCTCCCACGTCGCGACCTACGCCGCCAGCCCCACCCACCCTGTTCACGCTCGCCCCGCTCGCTAGATCAGCTCGCTCCACTCGCGGCACGCTCGGGCTGCTCGCCAATCGACCGCAGCGTGGTCGGCACAGCCCGCAGCCGTCAAAGGCCCCCGCTACCCTCGGAACCACCCATCGGGCGCACTCAGCTTGTAAGGTCAGTCCTTGCCGCACAGCCCGGGTGGCGGAACGGCAGACGCAGCGAGCTTAAACCTCGCGGCCGAAAGGCATACGGGTTCGAATCCCGTCCCGGGCACTTCCTCACCGCGGCGGCGTCGATCTGGTCGAAGACCGAGTGCAGCATTGCCTTGACCCCACCCCAGGCGTGCTTGGGGCAGATGCTCATCAGGTTCGCGGTGTAGTGCGTGCGGCACCGCTGCCAACTGGCTCCTGGTAGTGCCGCGCCGATCGCGTCGACCAGGCCGGCGTGCGCGTCGCTGGTGACCAGCGCGACGCCGTTCAGGCCGCGGGCGACCAGATCCTTGAAGAAGCTGTTCCAGCCGGCCCCGGACTCGGCCGTACTGGTGGCGACGCCGAGGATCTCGCGGAACCCGTCGGCGTTTCACGGCGGTGGCGACCATGACCGCAATCTTGATCACCCGGCCGCCTTCGCGGACCTTCATCGTCAACGCGTCCGCGGCCAGGAACGTGTACGGCCCATCGTTCAGCGGCCGTTCGCGGAAGTCGCGGACCAACTCGTCCAGATCCCTGGCCATCACACTCACCTGGCTCCTGGACAGGCCGGTGATCCCCAGGGACTGCACCAGCCGATCCATTCGCCGTGTCGACACCCCGAGCAGGTAACACGTCGCCACTACCGACGTGAGCGCCGCCTCCGCGCGCCGGCGCCGCTCCAGCAGCCACTCGGGAAAGTACGTGCCCTCCCGCAGCTTCGGGATCGCGACGTCGAGCGTCCCAACGCGGGTGTCGAGCTCGCGGTGCCGATACCCGTTGCGGCGACCGGTCCGCGCTTCGTCGCGGACGCCATACGCCGCTCCGCACACGCTGTCGGCATCGGCAGACAGCAGCGTGTTGATGAAGCCCTGCATCAACTCCCGGAGCAGATCAGGGCTCGCCTCAGTCAGGTGTTCGTGCAAGAACTCAGCAGGGTCGATACTGGAGCCAGCGGTCATCGCGGTTTCCTTCTTCGAGTCGGTTGTGAGAGATCACTCGAAGGATCACCCGATGACCGCGTTCACGTTCCCCGCGACGCGCCACCGGGATCTCGTCGTACACCACTCTGCTCAACTGTTTCGGCGAGCAGCCACAGACAAGGTGTCCGGCATCGATGGCGAGTTCTGCTGTCGTCGACCGGCGCCCAATTGGCACGTGCGCGCCTAGCCAAGGGACGCGCCCAGAGCGGAGCGTTAGCGGAGCGTTAGCGGAGCGTTAGCGGAGCGTTAGCGGAGCGTTAGCGGAGCGTTAGCGGAGCGTTAGCGGAGCGGCGGCCAGGCGGCCCGCCCTGTGGTGGCGGCGCGCTCTCGGGCCCTGGAGGGCCCGTCTTGAAGACGTAGAGAAGCTTGTCAGGCGACAGGGGATGTCCTGTCACGACAGGGGGACCGTCGATACCTGCCCACCGTCGGGTGACGTACGACAAGCCGTCCGTCAGGTGTTAGTGATGGTTAAGATAGCGGGGCCACAGCCTGTGAGAAACCAATCCGACGTACAGTCTAGGGATACCCGAGAGCAGGCTGATTGCGCCAAATGAGATCTACAACCCTTGATTCGTCCGTTATGGTTCTCAGCCATACCGGTAGCCGCTCTTCGGGTTGTTAATGTACAGTCGGCGTGCGGCGGTCAGGTCAACTTTCTGGATCTTTGGATCGCCGTCTGAGGCCATCCAGGAGAGGTCGAATGTCGTCTCAAGCTGTTCGATCCATGGCCCTGAGCGAGTCGACATGAGCAGTGCCCTAGTATCAGGCCAACCGTGAGCGTGCTTCACCTTTTCGATGGTGTCATCCGACCATTTTTCAAATTGCCTGAAGATCTTCCTGCCAGCGATGAGGCGACATGGTGGCCCGAGTTTATCCGCTCGATCCGCTAGCTCACGCTCGTCTGGTATGAGGCCCGGAGTCGAGCCAGCCTCGCTCACCAGATGTAGGAGAACCACGGATATATAGTGTGCGGATGTTTTATCACCGAACTCATGTGCATTCTCGCGTAGCGCGTCGTTCCCGTCACCGATTGGATCGATGGTTAGGTTTCGGGCAAATCGAAATGCGACCACTGTTTTCGCAGGTGCCGTGACGAGTTGGTCAAGGTCAGGTGGAAATGCAACGCTAGCTCGGACTGGCTCGGCTTCTTCATTGATCTCGACCCGCAGAAAGTCTGGCAAGGCGTGTTTCTTGGCCCCGTCCTGGAACGCTTTCTCGATCACAGTCCAGACTCTACCCATTCTATCGGCCAGGTGATCGTCCATATGTCATACCTTCTCTGTCGTCTTGGAAATTGATTGGACGATATGCGTGAAGCGCGGGAGGCCGTGAAGTGAGACGAGGTCCTGATCTCGTGATATCCATTTGCCGGCCAGTTGCTCGATCCCGGGCCTGGTTATCATTCGCTCAAGCCAGTAGATTGCAACCTGTTCTCTCTTGTTCAATGCGAAGTAACATGCGAGGTTGTAGCACGTTTGCCAGCCGGAGCGCGGCTTCGCAGCGAAGGCTTCTACTCTCCTTACTTCCCTTTCCTCCTTCTTCTCGGCAATGCGCTTGTGCCGCTTGTCGCGGGTCTGCAGATCGGCCTTCTGGATGCGCAGGAGCAGTCTGGTCATCCGTCCGCGGTCACGCGCGTACACCGTTAGCGCGGCAGCGCGCACCATAAAGCGGGTACGTCTTCTGTCGCCGTATGCGGAGAGCACGGAACGGAGAGGACCGATCGCTTCACGTTGATCCCGGCGCAAGTATGTGCGCAGCGTTATCCCTATCTTCAAATCTCGCTGGAGATAGTTGAAGACCTTAAACGCGATGCGCTTGAGATCATCAGGCTTAGCGGCATTGGTCAAGGTCGGTTTGATACCTATTTGACCGCAGGCTTGGTTCACCGATGCGATCAGTCGGTGCCGACTGCTTTGAGGTAAGTGCGACCAGTCCTCTGAGTCGTGAGACAGCGCGGCGAGCGTGGCCGCAAGGCGGTAGGTGGCGGTTTGGTGAGTAGGGTCGATGGCTACTGCTCTGGCGTAGAGCTCGAGTGCCGGCGCGGAATTACCTCGCATCGCTAAGGTGTCTCCCAGCTTGTGCAGGATGAGCCCGCTGGCAGGAGCCTTCTCGAGGGCTTCGCGGAGGTCTGCCTCTGAGGGTTCGACGGCGGTGTCGTACTGCGAGAACGCCTCTGCGGTTGAGGGAGACCACCGTGCCCAGACCGGAATACGTGAGCTATCACTCAGAATGGTCGCTGCGGCCCAGTAACCTGCCGCTCCGCATGCAGCGGCGAGCGAATCTCCTGTGACCTCCTTGGAAGAAACGGACCGGCCGGTCGATGTGTCCGCGACGCGCACCCAGACGCGCCAGCTCTGGCGTCCATCAAGTGGAGTGAGCACCTGCGCATGTACGTTGCTGCCGCGGGGAGCGTTGAGTGTGTTCCTGAGTGCGGTCACGATCGCCTTCAGGATCTTGGTTGGCTCGACAGTTCCTATCTCTTCGAGATCGGTTAGCGTCGAGGCTGGTGTGGCTCCGGGCGTAGACCCTGGTTCTCGGAGGTTCTTGCTTAGGGCGGTGGTGAATAGGGCTTCCTGGGCTGCTTTGTCCGGATCATTGGTGTCCTTGGAGTCTGCCGATTTTGTCCGTTCCGCGCCGGTGAAACTGACGTGGGCCGGACCAGCAACCTCCGAATTGCTCGTTCGCTCCACCAGTCTCCAGAGTCCGAGAACGGATACGCCGATCAAGAT
Organism: Kribbella sp. NPDC050124; assembly: GCF_044460355.1. Taxonomy (NCBI): domain Bacteria; kingdom Bacillati; phylum Actinomycetota; class Actinomycetes; order Propionibacteriales; family Kribbellaceae; genus Kribbella; species Kribbella sp. NPDC050124. Next base: position 939 of record NZ_JBITJU010000010.1, on the reverse strand, counting down.
GTACAGCCATTTGTTCGGTGTCGTAAGGCCCGGAAGCAATTTCAGGGCTGCTGACGTGACCTTATCTGCTCCTTGCTGGATGGCCGTGGTCCATGAAGAGCTAGCGTCCGGTTGCCCTATGTTCAGCAATAGTATCGACATTGCGGCCACGGCAAATAGAGCAGCAACTCGAAGCGCTCGCCGCAGCCATTCGGTCGCGGCGATCCAAAAGGCGAGCGCGATCAGCCCGAAGGTCCACCAGAAGACTGCGGGGCTTAGCGTCTGCTCCCAGAATGCAAGCCAGGCCGGCAGCGCCAGCACGAAGATCATCAAGAGGCCCGCCGTAATACCTGCCCAGAAGTCGCTTTCGTGGCGTCGAGCCTCCAGGTGCCAGCACGCCAAGCCCACAAGCAGCAATGTGACAATTCCAGCGCACAGGATGGCATTGTCGGCAACGAAACCCGGCACTTTGGCATACACTTCGAGGTCCCCCTGAATGCTCTTCGCGTGGTACCTGTTTCGGAGGCCAACTGCGAACTCAATTCCCCAGCAGTCGCCTTCGCGGTAGGTTCATGAGAAGCACGGATGGGTGCCTTCATGACATATTCCGACACAGGCTTCGTTCGGTGTCAACGCGTCAGCCAACGCTTCCCACTCCTGGGCAGGCGCTGCCAGTGCCACCCGCAGTGCACCCTGCGCGAGCCTGAGCGGTTGGCAGTGACCAAGCGCTACACGCATATGACGAGCAAAAGCCGAAACGGCCGGCTACTCCCACGCGCCGTTGGGTCCAGACGCTCGCCGCCAGCCTGTTGCTGGGTTCCCGCATCGCCCCGCTAGCAATCATGGAAGGGACGGTCCGGCACGCGAGGAATAGTCAAGACCTGTGGATTGGCGTGTCACGCAGCTTGTTGATCACCTCCTGATTCGTCGGGTCGTTCGACGAGTTTGCCGTTCTCGAAC
>NZ_JBITJU010000009.1:0-306345 GCF_044460355.1 Kribbella sp. NPDC050124 | reverse complement strand
GCCGCATCACCCTCGACCCCTGGCGCATCGGCGCCATCACACAAGCCGCACTCGTCCTACTTCAACTACAAAGACCAGCCCGGTGAGAAAACCTCACTGCTGCGTTCTCGGTGGAAACGCACGCGCGAATTCGCCCGGTCGGTGCTCTCAAACCACTCGACGATCGCTGGCCGGACCATTTCGCGGCCGCCATGTTCGCGGCCGCGGCGCTGGTGACGGTGACCGCGGTGGTGCCGCCGTGGCGGGACTATTTCGCCCGCGAGCAGGACATCGTGTCCATGCTGACGATTCCGATCGTGCCGAGCCTCGTGTACGCCGCCTTGCTGGTGGCCATGGGGGTGGCGCTGAGACGCCGTTTGCGCGCCGCGTGGTGGCTCCTGGTGCTGTGGTGGCTGCTGCTGCCGGAACTGGCCAGGATCCTTTCCCTGATCGACGGCGGGCCGCTGATCCAGATCGCCGGCTTCGTGCTGATGGCCGGCGTTCTCGTCGTCGCGTGGCGCGCCCGGAGTCAGTTCGCGGCCCGACGCGTGCCGGGCAGTCTCTGGCAGGCGATTGTCTCGTTCCTGGTCGGCGGCGCCGTGGTGCTGTTCGGCGGCGCCTGGCTGGTGCGCAGGTTCGGGAACGCCGGTGACTACGCGACCGCGGCACAGTACGTCTTGGACGAGATGCTCACCGATCTCGGCGAGCTGGCGCCCGACGACTCGGTGACGGCGCCGCTGTGGGTGCGTGGACTGATCGGGATCGCCGGCGCGACCGTCGTACTGGTGTCCGCGCAACTGCTGTTCCGGGCGCCCAAGCAGACCCGGACCCTGGACGTTGCCGACGAGGCCAGGATCCGGACCTTGCTCCGCGACTACGGCGACACCGATTCCCTCGGCTACTTCGCGACTCGCCGGGACAAGTCGATCATCTGGGACTCCGGCGATCCGGCCAGCGCGCGAGCTGGGGTGTCGTACCGCGCGATCGGATCGGTCAGTCTCGCGAGCGGGAATCCGGTCGGCGACGTCGAGCATTGGCCGGCGGCCATCGAGCGGTGGCGCGAGGACGCGCGCCAGAACGGCCTGTCGCTGGCGGTGATGGGTGCGGGCGAGCTGGGTGCGGCCGCATTCGCGGAGGCGGGACTGACGGCGTACGAGATCGGTGACGAGGCGATCCTCGACCTGCGGACGTTCTCGCTGAACGGCCCGGGGATGAAGGCGGTCAGGCAGTCGGTCGCCCGCCTCCAGCGTCGCGGCTACACCACGGATGTCATCCGCCACGCGAGTCTGACTGCCGACGAGTTCGCGGCCCTTGGCGTCGCGGCCGCGTCGTGGCGGGGTGACGGTGGTGACGAGCGGGGATTCTCGATGGCGCTCGGCCGCCTGGAGGATCCGCTCGACGGGCAGTGCGTCCTGGTCCGTGCGTACGACGGTGACGGGCAACTGCGCGCGTTCCTCAGCTTCGTTCCGTGGGGCCGGACCGGGCTCTCGCTCGACCTGATGCGTCGCGACCCGGCCGCCGACAACGGTGTTGTGGAGTTGATGGTCTCGGCGCTCGCGGAGGGGGCTGCCGGTGTCGGCGTCGGCCGGGTCTCGCTCAACTTCGCCATGTTCCGCGAGGCGTTCGAGCGGGGAGCAGAACTCGGAGCGGGCCCGGTCGCGCGGTTGTGGCGGCAGGCGCTGCTGGTGGCGAGCCGCAACTGGCAGCTCGAGTCGCTCTACCGCTCGAACGCGAAGTACCTGCCGGTCTGGCAGCCGCGCTTCATGTGCTTCGAGTACACCTCGGACCTGCCCCGGGTCGGGACAGCAGCAGGCAGCGCGGAGGGGTTTCTCACGCGTCCTCGCCTCGCAACGCTGCACCGCAAGGCCGGACAGACGGCTCTGGACACGGCAGGCGCCGGCCACGCGGCCGCGGTCAAGGCGCTGATTCCCGCGCCGCCGGATCCGCTGGCCGAGGCGATGTCGGTCGAGGGATTGCCCGAACAGGTGCGGGTACGGCGGGCCAAGCTCGACCGGATCCGTGCCCAAGGCATCGATCCTTATCCGGTGACGTACCCGCGCACGCACACGACGGCCCAGATCAAGGCCGACGCCGGCACCCTGCCACCGGGTACGTCGACGGGTCGCCGGGTGGCCGTGGCCGGGCGGGTCATCCTCAAACGCGACCACGGGCGACTCGGCTTCGCGCGGCTGCGCGACGGCAGCGGTGACCTGCAACTCATGGTCGACCTGGCCGACGTCGGCCAAGAGCAGTACGACTTCTGGCGTCACGACATTGACTTGGGCGACCAGGTGGGCGTCACGGGCGAGGTGATCACCACCAAGCGCGGAGAGCTTTCAGTACGCGCGGAGTCGTTGCAGTTGACAAGCAAGTCGATCCGTCCGCTCCCGGACAAGGTGAAGGGACTGGTCGATCCGGAGGCGCGGATCCGGGCCCGGTACGTCGACCTGATCGTCCGTCCGGCCGCGCGTGACACCGCGTACACGCGGGCGACCGTCGTACGGAGTGTGCGCGATTCCTTGCACGCAAGGGGATTCGTCGAGGTCGAGACGCCGGTCCTGCAACTGGTGCACGGCGGCGCGAACGCGCGTCCGTTCGAGACCCACATCAACGCCTACGACCTCGACCTGTACCTGCGGATCGCGACCGAGCTGCACCTGAAGCGGCTGCTGGTCGGCGGGATGGAGAAGGTGTTCGAGGTCGGCCGGCAGTTCCGGAACGAAGGCGTCGACTTCAAGCACAATCCGGAGTTCACGTCACTCGAGGTCTACGAGACGTACGGCGACTACGACACGATGCGGCTGCTGACCCAGGACATCATCCAGGAGGCCGCGACCGCGGTGTACGGCTCGCCCGTCGCACGCCGTACCGACGCCGACGGGAAGACGGTCGAGTACGACCTGTCCGGGAGCTGGCCGGTCAAGAGCATCTGCTTCGCGGTGTCGGAGGCACTCGGCGAGGAGGTCACCGCGGACACGCCGATCGAGACGCTGCGCGGTCATGCGGAGAAGATCGGGCTGGACCCCGACGCCGACGCGTCCTGGGGTGTGCTGCTCGAGGAGATCTACGAAGAACTGTGTGAACGCACCACGACGACGCCGGTCTTCTACACCGACTTCCCCAAGGAGAACGCGCCCCTGACCCGGCCACACCGGTCGGACCCACGGCTCGCGGAGAAGTGGGACCTGGTGATCTTCGCCGCCGAGCAGGGTACGGCGTACTCCGAACTGATCGACCCGGTGGACCAGCGCGCGCGGCTGGTCGCTCAGTCTCAGCTGGCGGCCGCGGGTGATCCGGAAGCCATGCAGGTCGACGAGGACTTCCTCGAGGCCCTGGAGTACGGCATGCCGCCGACCGGCGGGATGGGCATGGGCATCGACCGGCTGGTGATGAACCTGACCGGGCTCTCGATCCGCGACACCATCCTCTTCCCGTTGGTCCGGCCCAGCGGGTAGGGAACGACTCGTTGTGAGCACGCGCCGGCCGACCGCCGTGCAGAAGGTCTCGGTCCTCACCCTGACCGGTATGGTCGTCGGCTCGATGGTCGGCGGTGGGGTCTTCACCCTGCCCAAGGAGTTCGGCGAGGCCACCGGCGTCCTGGGCGCCGTGATCGCGTGGATCGTGGCCGGCACCGGCATGCTCATGCTGGGTCTGGTCTTCCAGTCGCTGGCCGTCCGCCGGCCGGACCTGGACAGCGGCGTGTACGTCTACGCCAAGGCCGGCTTCGGGAACTACGCGGGCTTCAACTCGGCCTTCGGCTACTGGGCCAGCAACGTGGCGGGCAACGTCTTCTTCATGGTCTTCACGATGACCACCCTCGGCACCTTCTTCCCCAGGCTCGGCCAGGGCAACACGGTGCTGGCCGTCGTCCTGTCATCGGCGGTGGTGTGGTTGTTCCACATCCTGATCGCGCGCGGGGTGCGCCAGGCGGCGGTCCTCAACCGCATCGTCACCGTGGCGAAGCTGGTGCCGATCGTCGTCTTCATCGTGATCGTGGCGATCGCCTTCGAGGCGCAGACGTTCGCGGACAACTTCTGGGGCGGCGACGAGCGCTCGGTCCGCTCGGTGTTCGACCAGGTCAAGGAGACGATGCTGGTCACCACCTTCGTGTTCCTCGGGATCGAGGGGGCGAGCGTGTACTCCCGGTTCGCCCAGCGGCGCGCGGACGTCGGACGGGCGACGATCCTCGGATTCGTGAGTGTGCTGGCGGTGTTCGCGTCGGTGACCTTGGTGTCGTACGGCGTCCTGCCGCAAGCCGACCTGGCCAAGGCCGAGCAGCCGTCGATGGGCAGCGTCCTGGAGTCCGTGGTCGGATCGTGGGGCTCGACGTTCGTCAGCATCGGGGTGATCATCTCGGTCCAGGGCGCCTACCTGGCCTGGACGCTGATCAACGCCGAGGTTCTCTACATGCCGGCGCGCGGCGCCGTGATGCCGCGGTTCCTGAACCGTGACAACGTGCACGGGACCCCGATCACCGCGCTGCTCAGCACGACTCTCGCCGTACAACTGTTCTTGTTCTTGGTTTTGCTTGTCGACGACGCGCTGGACTTCATGCTGAAGCTCGACACCGCGCTGTCCTTGGTGCCCTATCTGCTGGCGGCGGGGTATGCGCTCAAGCTGACCATCACCCGGCAGACGTACACGCCTGCCGACGAGCCGGAGCGGCGCAAGCAGCGGATCATCGCCGCCGTCGCGGTCATCTACTCGATCTTCATGCTGTACGCAGCGGGCCCGAGGTACCTCCTGATGGCGGCGATCGTCTACGCGCCGGGGACTCTGCTGTATCTCGTGGCTCGTCGCGAGCAGGGCCTGCGGGTGTTCAACCGGGGCGAGGTCGTGGCGTGCGCGGTGCTGATGATCGCCGCGGTGCTCGGCGTCGTACTGATCTCCACGGACTCCCTCGATGTCTGAATGAAGTAGGTGATCCGGATGGGCTGGTACCGGGAACTCGTCGACACCGGCCGGGCGCAGGCGGCCTGGATGCTGTTCGCCTTCTTCGTGACGTTCACCGTCACCCGGGCGGTCACTCGGCGGATCCGCGCCAAGCACGGGCAGGCCCGGGCCTCCGCAGCGCCCGCGGAGGAGGGCGGCCTGTCCGACGTGTACATCGGCGGCGTCCACATCCACCACCAGGTCTGGGGGATCCTGATGGTGATGCTCGCCGGGCTCCTGCAGTTCCGGTACGCCCCTGACAGCCCGTGGGCCGAGGTGCTCGCGGTGATCTTCGGAGCGGGGGCGGCCCTGACGCTGGACGAGTTCGCGCTGTGGCTGCATCTCGACGACGTCTACTGGGGGCCGCAGGGACGCAAGTCGATCGACGCGATCCTGCTCGGCGGGGCGCTGGGCGTCGTACTCCTCACCCAGACGAGCCCGATCGGAGCGGAGCCCGAACGGGCCGGCAGTGCGCTTTCGGAATGGACCTACTTCGGCGGGATCGGGTTCCACCTGGTGATGGCGGTCTTCTGCTTCCTCAAGGGGAAGCTGGCGACCGGCCTGATCGGCATCGTCGTACCGGTGGTGGCGTTCGTGGGAGCGGTCAGGCTGGCCAAGCCCAGCTCCGTCTGGGCATTGCACCGGTACGGCGGGCGCAAGGAGGAACGCTCCCGGAACCGTTTCGGCGCGACGTACGACAAACGCTGGAACCGCGTCCGCGACCTCCTGGGCGGCCACTTCTCCTGAACCGACAGGATCAGTGCGTTGGTTGGGCGAAGTCTTCGAGGACGAAGGGTGGGATGAGATCGACGACCCGGCTCAAGGCCGGGAGGGTCGTGAGAGTTTGGGGCACTGTCCAAGGGGTGGGGGAGTAGGCGACCACGAGGTTGCCGACGATGCGGAGGCTCAGGTCCTGCTGGCCGAGGAGTAGCTCATTCATCCGGGGGACGAACCGGCAACTCGATCGCGAGCAGGTTGTTGACGGAGTCGGTCGGGAGATGCCGGGACTTGGTCCGGTACACGAACTCGCCCATTCGAATCCGCCGGCCCTCGTACTCGCCGACCAGCACCCGGCGGACGTGACCGTCCTGACCGAAACACCGGGCTCCTGCTGCCGCAAGCATCCCGTCGGTGTCGGCGCCCGGCCGCCAGCCGTACCGCTCGGCGCCGGCCTGCGCCCGCGCCAGCCGAGCCTTGGACCTCTCCACCCACGGACCACCCACGCGAGCGATCAGCCATCCGACAACCACGAGAAACCCGGCGAACAGCGAAAACCCCGCCTGAAGCTCGACAAACGCTTCGAACCACCACGGCGCCCCGAGTCCAACCACCCCCGCAACCTAACCGACCAAACGGTCAACCGAGGGTGCTGCGCGCGAAGGCGACGGCTTCGGCGAGCAGGGTCTGCCAGCGGTCTCGCTCGGCCGGGCCGAGCGCAACCCACTCGCGGAAGACTTTCCCGGCCGGGGCGAACTCCTGACCGGTGCCGTCGGCAACGAGCTCGGCCACCCGGGCGGCCGGCAGTTTCACGACCAGCCGGCCGGACTTCTCGTCGTACGACGCCAGGAAGCGGCCGGCCAGCCGGATGCACGGGTAGCCCATCATCGTGGAGCGGCCGATCGCCGGGTCGTACAGCAGGTCGTCGGTGAGCTCGTCGTACCAGGCGCGCGGGTCCTCCCCGCCGGACGGATCCGGCGGGGAGGTGCGCGTCGCGTTGCGCGCCATCAGGCGGCCGGTGGAGTGAAGACGCCGAACTGGTTGCCGGACGGGTCGCGCAGATACGCGAACGCAGGGGCGCCGGGACCGGGGTCGAGGTGCTTGCTCAGCACCGATCCGCCGAGTTGCTCGGCGTCGGCGCAGGTGGCTTCAACATCGGCGACCAGGATGTAGAACACCGCGTGGCCGGGGACCTGCCCGCCGGTGCCGAAGATGCCGCCCATCGGGGCGTCGGCGCCGGAGGCGGTGATGTTGCGGTAGTCCATGCCGCCGGCGGCGGCCGGACCATCGGCGTTGAAGGTCCAGTCGAACAGACTGCCGTAGAACTTCTGGGCGCCGTCCGGGTCGCTGGTGGCGACCTCGAACCAGGCCAGGGTGCCGGGAGCTGGGTTGGTCATGGGGACTCCTTCGTCCTGTGGATCACCCGCCGGAGTGGTGGGTCGAACCCACCGTCGCAGGGGCCGGCGACAGCCCTATGTCGGTTTTCGGGGCAAGAAATGCGGACTCGGGCAGCTTCGTCACGTGGCCGTCGACCTGTGGGTCGGTGGCGGCTCGCGGTGAGCGGGGGAGGGTCGGCGTGCGCTCTGCCGCGGTGATGCGATCCATGCGAAACACTCGCTCCTCCTGGCGCAGATGACACCAGGCGGTGAGGTACGAACCGTTGGGACCGACGACGACGTGTTGTGGCTCGACCTCCCGCTCGGTCTCGGCGCCGCCGACGTCGGTGTACGCGATGCGCAGCACGTGGTTGCCGTGCACGGCTCGCCAGATGGTCTCGGCAACGCCCGCGTCCGGATCCGGGACCGGCTGGACGAGCAGGCGGACCTTCGCGGCCGCCGTACGCGCTTCCTCGAGGGTGCGCTCGGGCATGGCAGCGACGATCTTCTGCAACGCGCTGCGGGCGTCGCGGGCGAAGAGCACGTGGTCGCTGCGGCTCAGCGCGACCGCGATCGCGGTCGCCTCGCGGGAGGTGAAGTTGAGCGGCGGCAGGCTCATCGACCGGTCGACCGAGTAGCCGCCGGCCCGCCCCTGCTTGGTGGCCAGCGGTACGCCGGCCTGACCGAGCGCACTGAGATCGCGCTCGATGGTCCGGACGCTGACCTCGAAATGACCGGCCAACTGCCGCGCGGTCCGGCCTCTCGGCCCGGCGGCGCGAAGCTCCTCGACCAAGGCGTACAAACGGTCGATTCGGTTCATGCCTGCAGGCTAGCCGCGACCATGGACAGAATTGCTGCAGAGCCTGCGAGCTCTCGACGAGGCCGATCAAGTGAAATGTGGTGGCGGGTCGGCGCCGATGCGGTGCAGGGTTTCCGACAGTCGGCCGGTCGTCTGGAGACGCACGCCGCCGGTGCTGTAATCCGTCACCTGTTGCCAGTTGTCGTCCGCCACGTAGTAGACGTGCGGACTCACCGGACCAGGCGAACCGGCGAAGAAGCAGGTGGCGAGCCTGACGATCATGTCGAGAGCGGTGACCACCTTCTGATCTCGCACCACGTGCACGAGCAACATGTCTCGTGCCGGCATCGCCACGAGGCAGCCGAACGGCGGATTCTCGACTCGCAGTGATTCGCGCAGCACGGTGTCGAGGACCAGTGCTCGGGATGCGGTGAACATGCCGCCGGTCAGGACGGCGACTTCGGCACCGTCGTTTCGCACCTGCTCGACCTCGTCAGTGAGGCGGCGGAGGTTCGCCAGGCCAATTCGGGTGGCTTCCGCCCATGGCACGCCGAGGCGGTCGCTGTCGAAGTGCATGGCGACCGCCCGACCGGCATAGGTGGCTGGCACGGTGAGCACGCCTGGCACGAACTCGGGCACACGCTCCGCCCAGGTGGGCTCGATCGTCGACGCGCACACCAGGCGAAGGTAGAGCTCGCTGTCCAGGTCATCCGGAATCGTTGGCGGACCGCCCGGAGGCATCATCTGGTCGAAGTGCGCCGACACCGCGGAGCGCCACTGCTGTCGCGGCAAGCCGGCGACGGTGCGGGCGAGATTCGCGAGGCCTGCGAACATCCCTTCGGCCACCGGAACACCGTCGCTTCCGATCGGCACGAGTGCGGCGGTGCCGTCGTACCGCAGAGGCAGCCCGCGGTGGGCGACCGCATCCTCGGCCAAGCGCACCAACCGGTCCACCTGTGTCATCGTCAATGGCACCAGGACCGGATGCAGCCGATCCCCATCCACACCCTTGCGCCGGCGACTGCCCCAGCGGCCGTCCCGACGGCCATTTCGATCTCTGTGAGAACTCATCGAGCACCTCCTTCGCCCAAGAACATATGGGTGTTCGGGTGCTGCCGACGGGCGACTTCGCAACCTGTGGACAACTGCTTGGCTGGACACTCAGGCGAGTCGGCGGAGGGTGGTCGACGGCCGGGGGAGGACGCCGGCTGGGCGGCGAGGCGTCCCCCCGCGGTCCGAACTTCGTCAGTGGGCGGTGGCGGTTGCGAGTTCTGGGGTGCGGCGGAGCATTTGGAGGGCTCGCATGCGCATGGGGCCGATGCTGCCGATCGGGAGGTTCAGTTTCTCGGCGATCTCCGTGTAGGACGGGCAGCTGTCGGACATCAGGAGGCGGATCAGCTTCTGGTAGCGGCTGGGCAGGCGGGACAGGGCCCGCTCCGTGGAGGGCTCGTACTCGCCGTCGGCGGGGTAGACGTCGACGACCGCCGTACTGTGGCCGTCGCTGTGCTCGGCTGTGGGGTCGGCGTACAGGAGGTAGCGCTTCCGGCTGATCGCGACCCGCAGGCCCTCCCGCCGGGCCGTCGCGGCCAGCCAGGCCGGGAGGCACTCGGGGTCGCGGACCTGGCGACCGTGTTGCCACAACCGCAGCCAGGTCAGCTGCGCGACGTCAGCGGCGTCGCTGTGGCTCAGACCGACGCCACGGGCGGTGTGCAGGAGCAGGGGGCCGAAGCGGCGCTCCAGCTCCTTCCATGCCGACCAGTCAGAGGTGAGTGCGCGGCCGAGCAGAACCTCGAGTGAGATTCCCGCGTCGTTGTACTGGCGTTGTGCCCCGGCCGGCCGTGCGGTTGTGCGTAACGAGATCGTCGACACGCTTCACGTCCTTTCGCTGTTCCCCACAGGTGGCGACGATCCGCGAACAAGGCACAGGAAGAGCCGGCCGATGGCGGCGGACCACCGGCTGAAAGCCATACGCAACGGGCTCGGTAGAGCCCAACTCCGGCGAAACCCTGGACGGCCTGTGCCTCACCACGTCCCCCGTGGTCGTCGTCAGTGCTGCCTTCGCCGCCTATTCGATCACCGGGGCCGTCACGCAGGCGTAGCCGATCCGTCACGAAATCGCACGTGTAGCGTCACCGCTCGCATACGCACCCGTCGGTAACCGGTCGGTCGCACCCTGATCCCGCAGCGACGGGCCGAGCAGGCGCAGTAATGGCGCCGCCATCATCGTGGTGACCAGCGCCATCATCACCATCACCGTGAACGCGCTGTGGTTGATGATGCCGACGCTCAGACCCGCGGACAGTACGACGATCTCGGTGATCCCGCGGGCGTTCATCAGCACACCGAGTCCGGCCGCGGACCGGGCCGGCAGACCACCGGCTTTGGCCACCGGGACGGCGCCGGCGAACTTGCCGATGATCGCGACGGCCAGCAGCAGGCCGCCGGCGGCGAGCACAGCCGGTTGGGACACCGCCGCGATGACGTCGGTCTGCAGGCCGATCGAGGCGAAGAAGACCGGGACGAGCAGCGCGCGGTTCAGCCCGCCGATCTGCTCGGCCACCTGCGCGACCGGCACGCTGCCCTTCGGCAGCACCAGGCCCGCGAGGAAACCGCCGAAGATCGCGTGCACTCCGATCAGGTCGGTGGCCGCGGCGAGGCCGAGGATCAGACCGAGCACCAGCAGCACCAGGATCGGCGTGGGCAGGGCGGCGGCGTACCGGTCGGCGAACCGTCGAAGCAAGGGTTTGAGTACGACGAGGCAGCTGCCGCCGACGAGGATGGTCAAGCCCAGCGACAGCAGGGCGTCGCCGGGCCCGGCCGACCGGATCATCGCCATCACGATCGCGAGCGCGCACCATGCGAGTACATCCGCAGCGGCCGCGCACAGCATGGCCAGCGATCCGAGCCGGGTGCCCTGCAGACCACAGTCCTGCACTATCCGGGCGAGCACCGGGAAGGCGGTGATGCTGAGCGCCGTACCGATGAAGATGACGAACGGCAGCCGGTCCACGGACGGACCGGCCAGCGCCGAGTACAGAGGGAGCGCCGCGATCACGCCGAGCGCGAACGGGACCGCCATGATCGCCAGGCTGGCCGCGGCGATCGCGCCGCGATCGCGTCCGATCCGGTCATGGCCGAAGTCGGTGCCGACCGTGAACATGAAGACCGCCAGCCCGGCTTGCGCGAGCAGACCGAGATCGGGCATGACCTCCTTCGGCAGGATGGCGTCGAACAGCCAGGGCGCCAGCGATCCGATCACCGACGGCCCAAGCACCAAGCCGGCAATGATCTCGCCGACCACCGGGGGCTGACCGATCAGCCGCGCGAGCCGCCCGCACAGGGTCGCCAGCGCGCAGACGACCGCGATCGCCAGCAACAACCGCCACATCGGTTGCGCCGCCGATAGCCCGGCCTCCGGTGGTGCGGACCCGGCCGATGCGCCGGCTTCCGGCGTCAGCCAGCCCGCGGCGTAGGCGATGCCGAGCAGTGCGATCGCGCCGGCGACGAGACCGGCGGCGACCATCACACTTCGACCGGGCCTGGGCAGCAGAGACTTCTCCGTCGTCCCGGGCATCGTCGGCGCTTCCTCAGCTGTGCAGTGCGCCGTCAGCCGTCAGCGGGACGGCAGTCAGCTGCTCCGCCGGCGCCCGATGCACTCCGTTGACCCGCTTTCCTGCCCGACGGGCGAGCAGATCCTGCGTGATCTCGGCGGCCCGGTTGCCGAGCACGCTGAGCAGCGAGTCGGCGATGCCGTGGGTCGCCTCGTTCACGCCTTGCAGGTAGCAGGCGGCGTCCGACGGTTCGCCGAGTTTCAGCCGGTACTGCCGGCTGACCTCGATCCGCTCGAGTCCGATCGCCGTACTGAGGTTGCGGACCAGCGAAGGCATCTCCCGGACGAACCCGGTGCCGAGGAAGACCAGGTCGCGACGCAGCTCGTTCGTCTTGCCGGTCTTGCGGTCGGTGAGGTCCAGGACGATCTCGTCCCCGTCCGTGCGGGCGCCGGTGATGTCGGTCATCGGCACCAGCCGCCGCTGCTCGACACCGCTGAGCTTCTCGAGGTACATGCCGGTGTAGAGCTCCTGCAGCAGGTCGCTCTCGACACCGGAGTAGTTCGTCAGGTGCATCTCGCGCAGGATCTGCTCCTTGCCCTCCGGCCGGGCTTCGAAGAACTTGTCGATGTATGACGGGTAGTAGAGCTCGTTGGTGAACTTGTTCGTGTCGTACGCGCGCAGCCCGATCGACCGCATCACCCAGCTCACATCGCTGTTCGGCAGGTCGATCTGCACCGCACGGAACATCTCGGCCGCGCTCTGCGCCGCGCCGACCACCGCGACCCGGTAGGGCTTGTCCTTGTCGAGCTCCGTCACCCGGCTGCGGTACCGGGTGCTGTGGATCAACCGGTCGGCGGGCAGGCCCGCGAGTTCCGGCGGCACGTACACGTCGCGGCCCGCACCGATGACCAGGTACCGGCTGGAGATCGTGCTGCCGTCGGCGAGCCGGGTCAGCCACCCGGTCAGGGTGCCGGCCGAGTTCCGGACCGGCTCGATCGACGTGCTCTCACAGCCCAGCTCGATCCGCACCTTGCGCAGCGACTCCGAGACCCAGCGCAGATAGCCGGAGACCTCGACCCGGTACGGCGTGAAGCTGCCCATGTTGATGAAGTCGTCGAGCCGGCCGACGCTGCGCAGGTAGTTCAGGAAGGTGAACTCGCTGCGGGGGTTCCGCAACGTCACCAGATCCTTGGCGAAGGCGACCTGGCTCTTCGTCCACGGCAGCAGCAGACCGCGTTGCCACTCGACGGAGTGACCGCGTTCGATCACCAGGGAGTTCTCGGCCAGGCCGTCGACGCCGAGCTCTTCGAGCGCGACCGCGAGGGCCAGGTTCGCCGGCCCGGCGCCGACAGCAAGCAGTTCGACCTCACGGTTGGTCATCGGGGCTCCAATAACATCGTGGCTCACCAGGGCCGTCCGGAAAACTCGGGCTCGTTCACTGCGTCGTAGGTCAGCTCGACCAGGTCGGCCGCAGCCGTCAGGCGGTCGGCACAGGTGGCGGGGTCGTCGGCGGTGCAGACGACGTACGCGTGCCGGCCGATGTGTGCGCGCGGCGGCAGCCGGACCGTCGTTCCCGGCGACACCATCGGGTGTGCCTCGACGAGACCGGGAACCGCCCCCGGCTCCGGTACGACGATCTCCACGACGCGGGCGTCCTCGGGCGGATAGCAGAACCGGATGCCGACACAGGTCCGGTGCGCCGGCTCCAGGTCGGGACGAATGCCTTGCGCCACGTCGACCAGGACCGCGCCGGGATCGATTCCAGTCGCCAGCTTGCCCAGGTACGGGATCAGGTCACCGCCGAGCCGGCCGTTGATCTCGATCACCACCGGTCCGCGCGAGCTGAACCGGATCTCGGTGTGCGTGATGCCGTACGGCGCGCCGATCGCCTCGTGCGCGGCCCGGAGCAGCTCGCGCAACTCCGCGTCGGCGAGCAACGGGTCGGCGCCGTCGACTATGTGGCCGACCTCCTCGAAGTACGGCGGTGCACCGAGCTGCTTGTGGGCGATGCAGAACGGCAGGTACTCGCCCGCCACCACCGCGCCGTCGATGCTGATCTCCGAACCGTCGACTAGTTCCTCGATCAGAGCCCCGCCGTGGTACTCGGCCGGACCGCTTCGGCTGGACTTGTCGGCTCTGTCAAACGCATCAGTGATTCCGGCCTTGTCGTCCACCACGGCCACGCCGATGCTGGCCGCCATGCCCCGCGGTTTGACCACTACCGGGTAGCCGATGTCCGCCGCAGCGGCAGCAGCCTCGTCGGCCGTGGTGGCAACGGCGAATCGCGGTTGCGGTAGCCCGGCAGCGGTCAGCGCCTGTCTGGTCCGGGCTTTGTCGCGACAACCCTGCGCGCCCTGAGCGGTCAGCCCCGGCAGACCGAGCCGGTCCGCGACCAGCGCGGTGGCGATCACCGACGGCTCGTCGTACGTGAAGACCCCGCGGACGGGCCGGGTACGCGCAACGGCCTCTGCGGCTGCGATCAGGCCGTCGTGGTCGAGTACCAGGCCGGCGCCTTCGAGGGGCACGACCACAGAGCTCCCGTCGACGTACGGCTGCTGCCAGGTCGCCGGCTCGTCGTCGATCAGCCAGAGCCGCCGGCGCTTCGCCGCACCCTGCATCAGGTACTCACGGTAGGGCTGAAAGCCGCTACCGAACTGCAGCACGACGCCATCGGTGTTGTCGTCCACGCATTCCTCCCGGGTCGGCACTACCCAACGAGAGGGGGTGACCCACTCCGGGTGATACACCGGGCCGCGCTGGCACCATCGGGCCACGACGCGCCAACGACTTGTACTCGGGTAATTGACGGCTCAGACTCACGGGAGGTAGCTCGGGAGTCACTCAATGAGGAGTCGTTCGATGCCTGTACCGGGAGATCTGTCCGCCCGACGTTCTCGCGGTCGCGGAATGCCGCCGTACGCCCGCCGCGGCAGTGAGGTTTTCGTTCACAATGGGGGAGATCGACAGATGCGCGCAGTGGTGCCAGCGGAGGATCCGGATCCGGATTCACCGCCTGATGAAGCTCACCGACCGGTGAAACTTCGAATGCTCGACGGCTTCCGGGTCGTTGAAAACCACCAGACCTTGTCCATTCCACTCAGCGCGCGCCGCGTGGTGGCGTTCGTCGCTCTGCGCGGACGTTCCAGCCGTGCCGAAGTGGCCGGCACGCTGTGGCCGGAGGTGTCGGACTCCAAAGCCCAAGCGTGCTTGCGAACCGCGCTGTGGCGGTTGCGTCAGCTGAGTCCACACTCGCTCATCACCGGTGACGAGACACTTCGCATTGCCGAGTCCGTCGACGTCGACGTGAACACCCTCGTCAGTGCGATCCGCCGGGTGATCAACGACGGCGAGTGCGGAGCCGACCAAGGGCTGTTACCGACGTTGGCAGCAATGGGGGAGTTGCTGCCCGGCTGGTACGACGACTGGGTGTTGCTGGGGCGGGAACGGCTCCGGCAGCTTCAGTTGCACGCGCTCGAGCTGACTGCTCAGCAATTGACCTGCTCGGGCCGATACGCCGAGGCGATCGAGGCAGCCATGGCGGCGGTGCGACTGGAACCGTTGCGGGAGAGTGCAACCAGGGTGCTGATCGAGGTGCATCTGGCCGAGGACAATGTGGTCGAGGCGATCCGCCGGCTCGAGTTCTTCCAGCGGAGCCTGGCCAGTGAACTCGGGGTCGAGCCGACCGAGGAGTTGGTGGACATGGTTCGCCGGCGGCAGACCGCACCGGATCCGCGCAAGAGCGTGGCCGATCTGCTCAGGCTGGACCGGAGCAGATCGATGGCGCCCCGAACAACCCTGGCGTAGTGGCCGGCCCCGATCCCGGGCTAGCGAGCTGACGGGCTCCACAGGTCCTCGGCATCAAGCGCTTGCACGTGGTACTTGCCGAGGGCGCTGACGAGCAACTGCAGCTCGAGTGCCAGGCACTCGACCAGATTGGTCAGCCCGTGGTCGGGGTCGGTGTCCACCGCGATGAGCGCGGCCCGGCCCAGACCGGCCGCGTTCGCACCGAGTGCCAGGCATTTGGCGACCCTTGCGCCTTCCCACATCCGTCCGGACACCAGCAGGCTGGACGGATGTGGGGCCGTGCGATGTTCGCCGATCCGCAGCAGGCACTCGCCGAGCGGAAGCCCGACGTGGCGAAGGAAAGCCTTCGGAGCCCAGCCCGTGCCGGCTTCGGCTCCATCGACCGACACCGCGTCGGCGCCGGCCGCCCAGGCCACCTGCGCGGCCGCCGACACGTCCCGAGCGGGTGGCAGTTTCACCCAGATCCGGGCACGCGGGTAGTTGTTGCGCATCAGGCGGATCTGCTGCCGAAGGATTTCCTCCGTGAACGTGCCGGGGCTGCTGCTGCGCAGAACCCGGTCACCGCCGAGCACCGGGTCGAGGAGGTAGGCGCCGGCCAGTCGTTCGGCCGCGCTTGCGTCGACCAGCGTCATCCCGCCCAGTCCGGGTTTGGCGCCCTGCCCGACCTTGAGCTCGAACGCCAGCCGGCCGGACTCCAGCAGCGGCAGGACATTCGGGTCGCTGTACACCAGATTCCACACCTCGGCGTCGGCGTCCTCGGTGCTCTGCTGCACGACCACTCCGCCGTACCCGTCAAGCGCTTCTTTCAGGTACGCCGTGATCCGGCCGAGCAGCGAGCGTTCCGCATCGTCCTCCAGCCGGCCGTAACTGTTGACCGGCATGACGTTCTCGCCGACGACCATCGGGATGCCGAGGCGACCGGCCTGGCGAGCTGCCGCGATGCCGAGCGCGATGCTCGCCGCCTCGGTCGAGCCGAACGCCGAGACGTACACCGGCAACGCGGACCGGAACCCGCCGATCGTCGTCTCCAGGACCACGTCTCGGTACACCGGCTCCCGCGCGAGCTCGAGGAGCCGTTCCATCCGCTGCGGTACGAAGACAGGTGGCACCAGTCGCAGCCGGTCGATCGGGTCAGCCGACGCAGGTGCTTCGATGCAGTCGGCGCCGAACAACGCGTGCCCGTAGTCGTCCGACGATGGGAACGCGTCGGCAGCGCCGGTCCGCGCGCGCATCCGGACTGCTGTCTCGGGAAATCCTTCGGCGTGCAGGATGCCCTCCTTCACTTGGCCTTCTGCACGGAAGAGCCGTCGACGGTACGGCGAAAATACGTCCGCGCTCAACGCCGATTACGGGTCAACCTCAGGTAGAGCAACGCAGCCACGGTGACGAGCAACGGCCAGACCAAGTAGGTCCCGGCCATCAGCAGCAGAATCACGACGGCTCCCTGTGCCACCAGTGCAGCGAGACGAGCCTTGCTGTGGCGCGGCAGCAACTTGACCGCGGCCGCGACGCCGACGGCGTACACAGTCACGAACAGCCCGGTTGTTAGCAGGACCAGGGACTGCGGCCCCACCCCGGCCACCACCACGACGACAGCAGTGGCCGCCGACAGCACACTCAGTACGGCGAGACTGCGCCGCGGCACGACTCCCGCGGAGCTGCCGCGGTCCAGCCACGCAGGGAGTGCGCCGTCCCGCGCCAGCGCGGCACCGAGCTTGGCGGCGCCGGCGTAGTACGCATTCATCGCGCCGAACGTGAGCAGCAGCGCTGCAATCGCGGCGAGGACTCGGGCATTGCCACCGAGACCGAGCGCGAGCAGATCGCCCAGCGGTGCGTCTGTCTCGGCGGCCTGCGAGCCTAGAACGGTGATGGTGGCGAACGCGACGCTGAGGTAGAGCACTCCGACGACGATCACCGCGAAGGCAGTGGCCCGAGGTACGTCGCGGGCCGGGCGGCGGAACTCCGCCGTCAGGTAGGTGACGGTTTCCCAACCGACGAAGCTCCAGACCAGCAGTGCGGCGGCCGGACCGATCGCCTGCCAGCCGTGCGGCGCGAACGGCTGCAGATTGGCCAGATCGGCATGCGGCAACGAGAGTACGACGGCCACGACCAGGAAGACCGTCAGCAGTCCCGCCAGGATGATCTGGACCCGGCCGGTCACTTGGATGCCGAACGCGTTGGTGGCCGGCACGACCACCAGCAACGCCAGCATGGTGGCGAAGACGGTGCTCTCACCGCCGCCCAGTGCCGCTTCGACGTAGCCGCCGGCCCACAGCGCAGCAGCCGGACCGCCAACCGGGACGGACAGATAGAAACACCAGCCGACAACCGCCGAGGCGCGTTCGCCGAACGCCAGTCGTGCGTACGTCGCGACCCCGCCGGAATCCGGGTAGCGCGCACCGAGCGCCGCGAAGGTCGCCGCCAGCGGAGCCGACACCACCGCGAGGCCCAGCCAGGCCAGCAACGACGCGGGCCCGGCCACGTCGGCAGCCAGCGCCGGCAACGCGATGACACCAGTTGCCAGCACGGCTCCGACGTACAAGGCCGTGCCCTGTCCAAGACTCAGTCGTCCGGCCGGCGCGGACGCGGTATCCACCATGCGCGACATCTTCGCCTGAATCGGCGGTCACGGCGAAGCGATGCCGGGCACCTTCGGGAACGCGCTGGCCTGCCAGACCGAGTCCAGCCCGGCGACGTAGCGGGTGAACCGCTCGAGGCCGAGACCGAACCCGGCGCTGGGCGGCACTCCGTCCCGCAACATCTGCAGGTACCACGCGTACTTGGCCGGGTTCTCGGCCGTCTCCCGCATCCGCGCGACGATGGTCGCGTAGTCCTGCTCGCGTTCGCTGCCGCTGCACAGCTCGCCGTATCCCTCGGCGGCGATCAGGTCGAAGTTCCGCAGCATGCCGGGCTGGTCCTTGTTCTCCCGGTCGTAGAAGCCGCGCGACCCCTTCGGGTAGTCGGTGACGAAGAACGGCTTGCTCGCCTTCTGCGACAACTTCGCCTCGCCGACCCAGTCGAGCTCGGCGTCCGGACTCTGGTCGTGCCCCATCGCCTGCAGGTCGGCGACCGCGTCGGCGTGCGTACGGCGCCCGAACGGCGCACCCAGCAGTTCGGTGAACTCGCCGGTGTCCCGCCCGAGGGCTTCGAGCTCGTCGGGCAGGTCTTCCATCACCCGTCGTACGACGTGCCGCACCAGGTCCTCCGCGACCGCCATCGCGTCGTCCCGGGAGGCGTCCGCGATCTCGATGTCGATCTGGTGGAACTCGGCGAGGTGCCGGCTGGTGGACGCGGTCTCGAGTGGCTCCAGCCGGATGTTCGGAGCGATGAAGAAGATCTTGTCGAACGACGTCAGCGCCGCCTGCTTGTAAAGGATCGCACTGGTCATCAGCTTGTACCGGTGGCCGTAGTAGTCCACGTCGACCTGCTTGGCGCCGCGCGCGCCCGGGTCGGTGACCGGGCCGATGACCGGCGGCAGCAACTCCGTGAACCCGCGGCCGCTGAGCAGTTCGCGGGCAGCGGACAGCATCCGGTTCTGGATCTTCAGCACCGACCGGGTGACCGGTGAGGTCAGGTGCTCACGCGGACTGGCGGGCAGCCGGGCTTCGGTCTCCGGGATCCGGGTCTCCGTCATCTGGTGTGCTCCCTAGTGAGTCGGCTCGGTATTCGTGCTCGAGGCTCGCGCTGTCGTAGGTCCGCTCGACGTACGACAGCGAGTCGAGCAGCCCGGCTGCGGTCAGCTTGGTGGAGCTGGTCGGCCCGACCACGCCGCGGATCGGCATCGAGCCGATGCCGGCCCACTGCAGCCGCCCGGCGCTGTCCAGGTAGCTGCGGGCCTTGCCGGCGTTGTCGGGGTGCAGGCAGTACGGTACGTCGAGGAAGCCCCGCCGGAACGCGGTCGCCAGGGCCGAGCCGAGATCCGGACCGAGCTCGAGCACCGCCTCGATCAGGGCCTTCGCCTCGGCGTGGATGCCGGTGTCGACGACGTCGCCGGCGATCGTCAGGCAGGTCTCGGCCGCCAGCGCCGCCGTCTCCAGGGCCGCTACGTTCTCGGCGAAGGTCGGAATTCGGTAGCCCTCGGCAACTGTCTTCACGATCAGCCGGGCCGCTCCGGTGCGGACGGCCAGCCGGGCTGCCTCTTCCAGGAGCCGGGCGGCGCCGACAGCGGTCCGCGGATAGACGCCCATGTAGGTGTAGACGACGATGTGCCAGTCGACGTCCGGCAACCACTCGGCGGCCAGCCGGCGCAACGCCAGCAGGGCCTCGGTGTCCTGCTCCGGGTTGGTCTGCTGGGCGTAGCTCAGCGAGACGCTGCGAATGCCGTGCTGGCGGAAGAACAAGCACTCGAGCACGCTCAGGGCGACCAGCAGACCGGGCGGGCAGAGCTGGCCCATCATGCAGCCACCGAAGCTTTCGACGTGCGGTTCGGCCCCGGTCTCGCGCACCTCGGCCAGGACGTCGCAGCTGCGGGCCCAGTTCGGGATCGAGTCGGCCAGCGGCATCCGGCTGTAGGGCAGGCAGTAGGAGACCGGACCGCCCTCGGTGGCGTGCAGTCCGGCATCGATCAGCGCTCTGACGATCGGCTCGGGGCAGGGCGAACCATGCCGGATCTGCACCGGGAAGTCGGGCCCGGCCACACCGTCCAGCACTGCTCGCGTGGTGGCCAGCTCGTGCGCGACGATGGGATAGCCGTTCAGCTCGATCCCGTTCGCGAGCGCCGCGCTGGCGTTGTCGTTGTCACCCATCCGGGTGTAGCTGTCGAGCGTGATCGTCCCGACCGCGGTCGCCGCGGCGTTCCTGGTGGCCAGCAGTCCGGTGCGCATCGCACTGGGATCGCTGACCCCCATCCGCGGTTGCACCACGAGCTGTCCGGCCCGATGGGCGCGCGTCACGAAGTCACCGAACGAGCCGGTGTCCGGGACGCTCACGAAGCCTCGCCGGTCGTCAGCCGGCCGACGTACGACCGGAACGCGGCCAGCCCGGTGCCGTCCTCGAAGACCGCGCTGTAGCCCGCGGCCGTCAGCTGGGCCCGGCTGCGGTCGCAGCCGGGTCCGGCGATCCCGAGCTTGCCGCCGATCACCATCGGCGTGCCGGCGAGCTCAGCCTGGCTGCGGACCTGGCGGATCAGCCGCAGCCCGTCGTGGAAGCCGTGGCCGTTGACGGTGCTGACCACGATCAGGTCGGGCCGCAGCCGA
Organism: Kribbella sp. NPDC050124; assembly: GCF_044460355.1. Taxonomy (NCBI): domain Bacteria; kingdom Bacillati; phylum Actinomycetota; class Actinomycetes; order Propionibacteriales; family Kribbellaceae; genus Kribbella; species Kribbella sp. NPDC050124. Next base: position 285,992 of record NZ_JBITJU010000009.1, on the reverse strand, counting down.
CCGCACTCCGAAACCATCAGCTCGTCCGGTACGCAGGCGCCGAGGTTGTGCACCCGGTGACCGAGTTCCTCCAGCAGCAGTTGCAGGACGACGAGGTTCCAGGTGTGCGAGTCAGACGACACGCTGGTCACCACAACGGTCAGGTCGCCGGCGCTGACGTCCTTGCCCGCGGCGACGGCGGCGGCGTGATCCATGACAAGCAGAGTGCCGATCCGGCCTCCCCTGATACACGCGGACGATCAACCGGGTGCGATCTCGTCCAGCTGGGACACGCCGGTGGCAGCCCGCGGTCGGTACCGCTCCCAGCGTTCGTGCAACCGGATCCGCCCGTCGGGCAGCAGCTCGGGCGTGCTTTCGCAGTGCCCCACGACGAGTGAGCCGTCGGCCAGCACCATCGTGTAGCTGAACTCCAGCGTGTCGTCCGGACGGCAGATGCCGGTGAGCGATCCGCGCCGTACCCGGCCGCCGCTGAAGTCCGCCCACAGCAGGTCGCCACGCTGCCGGTACGACGCGACCGGAGCTTCACCGTCGTCCGGATCGTGCCCGGCGGGAGAGAACCTCCGGCCGTCGTAGTCGATCATCAGCCACCTGCCGGACCGTGCAGCTCCAGCACGCAGCACTTCACGCCACCACCAGCCCGCAGCAGCTCCGAGACGTCGAGGCCGATCGGCTCGAAGCCCGCGTCCCGCAACTTCGCCTCCAGTTGGGTCGCACCGGTCGGCATCAGCACGTGACGGCCGTCGGAGACCGCGTTCAAACCGAACGCACCGGCGTCTTCTGCGGTCGCGATGATCGCCGTGGGGAAGAGCTCACGCAGGATCGCTTGACTGCCAGGTGTGAAAGCGTCCGGGTAGTACATCACCGTCTGCTCGTCCAGCACGGCCAACGCGGTGTCCAGGTGGTAGTACCGGGCGTCGACCAGGGTGAGGCCGATCACCGGGCGCCCGAAGTACTGCTCGCTCTCGACGTGGGCCCGACGATCGGTGCGGAACCCGTTGCCGGCCAGCAGCCAGGACCCGGCGGACAGGTAGTCGCCCTCGCCCTCGTTGGCCGACTCCGCCTGCTCGACCTTCAGGCCACGGCTGCGGAACCAGTCCAGGTACGCCGCGGACTCCGCGTCCCGCTCGGCGTGCCGGAAGCGCGCCACCAGCGCGCGGTCGCCCCAGACGGTGGCGCCGTTCGCGGCGAACACCATGTCCGGCAGCCCGGGCACCGGGGGGATCAGGTCCACGGTGTGACCGAGCTCGACCAGCTGGTCGTGGACCGCCTGCCACTGCGCGGCCGCGAGCGGCTGCGCGGTCGGTGTGTGCGGATTCATCCACGGGTTGATCGAGTAGGTGACGTCGAAGTGCGTCGGCGGGCACATCAGGTACCGGCGAGTGCGGCTGCGCCGGATCGCGGCGTCGTACGGTGCTTCGGCGGTGGCCGTCGAGGTGCCGGCCTCGGAGATGGTTTCCATGCCGACAAGAGCGCGCCGGGGCCGCGATCAGATACCTGCGCCGGGGAGTGTATTTCCGGCGTCCGGTCGCGGGCTCTGTCCGAACAGGAGCGCTCTGACTCCGCCTTTCCCACCGGAGGGTCCCGAACATGGTTACCGGCCTGAGCCGAACAGAACTCACTGCGCAGTACCTGGACGAGATCAAACGACGCGGGATCTCCGCCGGCGAGCTCGTCAGCACCCAACCCGAGTCCGTCGGGTTGCAGTCCTTCTACGGCGGCCGGTACCTGTCCCGGCCGTTGTTCCTGGGCACCGACGAGTGCGATCAGCTGGCGAACGACATCCTGACCATGCACGCCGCGTTGATCAGCCTGCCCGACAAGCTGTACGGCGGTGATCTGGCCGCGTTCGCCCGATCCGTCGGGATGACCGACGTACAGGTCTCGGCTGTGCTGCGCAGCCGCGGCACGTCGGTGACCAAGCAGAGCCGGGCCGACCTGTACATGGACGAGACCGGCTTCAAGCTGCTCGAGTTCAACATGGGCAGCGCACTCGGCGGCATCGACCAGTCCGACATGGCCCGGGCGCTGCTGGACCAGCCCGTGCTCGCGGACTTCGCGAAGACGCATCGCCTCGCCTACGTGGACACGATGCGCGAGCAGGTCAACAACATGCTGGTCGAGTCCGGCTTCGAGCACGGATCCCGGCCGGTGCTGGCGACCGTCGACTGGCCGAGCAGCTACGAGACCCTCGAGCCCTACATGCGGCACTTCGCGACCCGCCTGCACCAGATGGGGATCGACGCCCACGTCGGCCACATCGGGCAGCTCGAGGTGCGGGACGGCGGGGTCTGGCTGGGCGAGCGGAAGGTCGACATCATCCAGCGGTTGTTCATGCTGGAGGACCTGCTCGAGTACCCGGACGCGCCGGCGCTGATGGACCCGATCCTGGACGCGGCGGCCCGCGGCGAGGTGAAGATCTTCACGCCCCTGGACTCGGAGATGTTCGCCAGCAAGGGCGCGTTGGCCGTGCTGTCCGACGAGGCGAACCGGGAGCACTTCGACCAGCAGACGCTGGCCAGCCTGGACCGGATCCTGCCGTGGACCCGGATGGTGCGATCCGGCCCGGTCACCATGGAGGACGGCAGCCGGGTCGAGTTGCTCGACTACGTGCTCAGCCACCAGGACGACCTGGTCCTCAAGCCGACCTCACGCCACAGCGGCGAAGGCGTGCTGTTGGGCTGGCGTGACGACACCGGCGCGGAGTTGTGGGAGGAGCGGGTCCGGGAAGCGCTCGACGGCCCGTGGGTCGTCCAGCGCCGGATCCGGCCGGTGCCGGAGTTGTTCCCGATGCCGGACGGCGACCCGGCGCCGTGGATCGTGAACTGGGGCGTCTTCACCGTCGTCAACGGGTTCGGCGGCGTCTACGCCCGGGCCGCCACGGTCGAGTCCGACCTCGAGGTGGTCCGGCTGTTCGCCGGCGCCTCGGTCGGCACCTGCCTGCACGTCCTGCCCGAGGACTCGGACGTCGAGCCGGGAACTGCGCTTCCGGTACGGAAGCAGTAGGAGCAGTAAGAAGGGCCGGTACGGCGGACGCCGTACCGGCCCTTCTTCGTGGTCTGCTCAGGTCGCTGCTTCGGGAGTGGGACCAGGCGTCGCGTCGGCCTCGGGCTTGGCCTCGGCCGGCTGCTCGTCGGGCCGGCGCATGCCGATCCGGGCGCACACCGCGGACAGGATCGCGACCGCTGCAGCCCACAGCCAGAAGGTCTGGCCGACCTTGTCCCACAACCAGACGCCGACCGCCGGACCGATCGCGTTGCCGAGACCGAAGACGCTCAGCATGGCGCCGGAGTACCGGCCGCGCAGGTGCGGCGGCGCGACCATACCCGGGTACGCGAAGGTGGTCGGCGCCCCGATGATCTCCGACATCGTCCAGATCAGCGTGCCGATGATCAGCAGCACCGGGATCAGCGCGATCGCGTAGACGCCGTACCCGACCGCGACCAGGCCGAAGCCGGCGATGGCGGTCAACCGCAACGGCCAGGTCTGCACGTACTTCGTTGCCGGCACCTCGCATACCGCGACAACGATCGCGTTCGCCGAGACGACCAGGCTGTACCACCACAGGCTCAGGCCGTCGTCCACGATCGCCAGCGGGAGCACCGCGATGTACTGGCAGTAGACGATGGTCACCAGGAACACGGCGGCCAGGTAGAAGTCGTACCGCCAGTCGGCGAGCACCGCGCGGTAGCCCTGCTTCGGCTCTGCGGCCTTGGCAGCAGCGGCCGCCTCGTCCCTGTCGGCCTTGCCAGGCAGGAACTTCCAGGCGATCGCGCTGTACAGGACGGCGGCGAACGCCTCAGCCCAGAACAGCAGGTTGTACGACACCGACACCAGCGCGACGCCGACGATCGGGGTCACCGCCGTACCCAGGTTGATGGCCAGCCGGTACATCGCCATCGTCATCACGAGCTGGCCTGGCTTGGTGAGCTCGGCCAGCATCGCCTGTGCGGCCGGCCGGTTCAGCTGGCTCACGGTGCTGACCGTGAGGATCGCCAGCAGGATCACCCAATAGACGTCGATGTACAGGATGGAGACGATCAGCGCGGCGGAGCCGAGCATGCTGATCAACGTCGCCGCCCGGGCGCTCAGCCGGTCGGTGAGCCAGCCGCCGACGAACGACCCCAGCACATGTCCGGCGCCGTACACACCGAGGGCGAAACCGGCCTGGCCGGCCGTGAACCCGCGGTGCGTCATGAACAGCACCAGGAAGATCTGCAGGAAGGCGCCCAGGCGGTTCACGAAGACACCGAACAGCAGCGCCTTCGACGTGACCGACGTCTGCCGCCAGGTGGCGATCGCGCCGAGCCCTTCACCGGGCTGCTTGGTCGTGCCCGGTTCGCGTTCTTCGCTCATCAGTTGTTCCCCTCGATGCCGGCGAGCGCCGTGCTCCGGCAGGTCGGTGCCGGAAGGCATTTGGTCCCGCAGGCTACCGCCCGGAGCGGCTCACGCACAGGGGTTGCGGCCAATAAAACAAGGCGTATCAGAGCCGGGCCGGCGGAGCCTCTGATGAGGTGACGGCGACGCGTAGCCGAGCGCACGTGCGCTCTTGTCGACATGCCTGCAGCCAGGAGGATCGAACCCTATGACCACAGAAACGACGGAGGCCCTCCAGCGGATCCCGGACGACTTCATGCAGAGGCCGTACGAGATCCTCGAGCCGTACCGGAAGGCCGGCCGGGTGCACCACGTGATCTTCCCGCACGGCGCCGACGTCTGGCTCGTGACCCGGTACGCCGACGTGCGCGCGCTGCTCCAGGATCCGCGGGTCAGCAAGGACGGCCGGCGGATGAACGAGATGTTCGCCCGGCACACCGGCACCTACGTGGAGGACGAGAAGCCCGACGTCGGCTTCGACGACGAGCTGTCCCAGCACATGCTGAACAGCGACCCGCCCCGGCACACCCGGCTGCGCTCGCTGGTCAGCAAGGCGTTCACGTTGCGCCGGATGGACGAGTTCCGGCCGCGGATCGAGCAGCTGGTCGACGACTACCTGACCAAGCTCGAGGGCCGCGATGACATCGACCTGGTCACCGAGTACGCCCAGCCGCTGCCGATCAACCTCATCTGCGACGTGCTCGGAATCCCGTTCGAGGACCGCGAGCGGTTCCAGCAGTGGGCCGTCGAGTTGGTCGGCGCCGGGCACCCGCCGGAGGTCGTCGAGGCCGCCTCGAAGAACGTGCTCGCGTACGGGCACCAGATCATCGAGATGAAGCGCAAGAACCCAGCCGACGACATGGTCAGCTCCATGATCGAGGGCAGCCCGAACGGCGACCGGCTGACCGACGACGAGCTGGTCGCGATGATCTTCCTTTACACGGTCGCCGGGCACATCACGTCCCAGCACACGCTGTCGAACGCGATCCTCAGCCTGCTCACCAACCCCGACGCGATGGCGCGGCTGCGCGGCGACCTGGAGATCATGCCGCAGGCGATCGACGAGCTGATGCGGTACGACGGCGGCGTCGGCGTGGCCACCTTCCGGTTCACCTCGGAGGACATCGAGATCGGCGACACCGTCGTACCGAGGAACAACATCCTGGCGCTGTCGATCCTGTCGGCGCACCGCGACGACGAGCAGTTCCCGAACGCGAACACACTCGACCTGGACCGCCGTCCAAACGGTGTTCTCGGGTTCGGGCACGGCCCGCACTTCTGCATCGGTCAGCCGCTCGCGAAGATGCAGACCAACATCGCCCTCACCCGCCTGCTGGAACGCTTCCCGGACCTGCGGATGACGGCCGACCCGAGCTTCCTGGAGTGGGAGCCGAGCACCCTCCTGCGGGGCATGCACCACCTGCCGGCCTCAACACTCCCGCCGAAGTCCTGACCCGACAACAGATCGCCCCGGCCGACTCGGCCGGGGCGATCGTTTTGTTGCCGGAGATCACTTCTCGACGTAGAACCAGTCCTCGGGGGTGATCAGGCCGTACGGGTTGACCGGCTCGACGCCGCGCAGGTTCTTGGCAACCTCGAACATCCGGTTCGGGAAGCCCGGCGACCAGATCGTCGGCACCTGCTCGGCGATGTAGTCCTGGTACTCGTACATCGCCTCCGGGTCGTCGCTGTGCACGGTCCGGTCGATCAGCTCGTCGGCCTTCGGGTCGCTGTAGTCGCCGAAGTTGCTGCCGCCACCGGTCGCGAACAACATCTCACCGGTGAGATGACCGTAGTACGACCAGCCGCCGTTCCAGGTGTTGATCTCCCACAGCCGCTTGCTCGGGACGTTCGGGCTGTGGTCCTCGGCCACCATCACCGAGCCGTACACCGGCTCCAGCTTCAGCTCGATCCCCGCCTTGGCCGCGTCCTCCTTGAACATCTCCAGCAACCGGGTCAGCGCGACCTTGCCCTCGACGTACCGGACCGTGAACGAGAGCCGGTCGCCGATGTCGACGCCCTCGCCGGCGCACCCGGCCACCTCACCCGGCTGGACGCAGCCCGCCGGCAGCGTGCTGGTGTCCCAGCCGTGTGCCTCGAGCAGCTCGCGGGCGGCGTCGACGTCGAACGGCATCGGCTCCTTGCGCTGCTTCGGCGACACGTGCGGGTTGGCCGGCGACGGCGGCACCGGCCCGTCCATCCGGTACGCGTTGCCGTGGTAGATCTCCCGGATCGCCCGGTCCTGGTCCAGGCACATCTGCAGCGCCTGCCGGACGTAGGTGTGCTTGTAGATCCGCGCCGCGGTGGAGTCGTTGTCGAAGTTGAACGGCATGTAGCGCACCACGAACAGGTCCTGCGGCACCAGCCGGTACTTGTCCGCGAGCGGGTCCTCGCCGTCGTCGGTGAGCCCCATGCCGAACGGCAGGTACCCGATCTGGATCCCGTCCGGCGCGTCCGGTCCGGCCTGCAGCCGCTCGTACATCAGCTCGTCGGTGTCGTTCTGCACCTGCCGGAACTCGTCCAGGTGCGGCTTGTTCGGGCCGGAGTACTTGTCGTTCGGGACGAACGTGACCACGCCGTCGAGGGTGTAGCTCTTCAGCCGCCACGGACCGTTGACGACGCTCCAGACCGGGCTCTCGGCCCAGCCGCCGCGGAAGTGGTTCGCCTCGATCGTCCACTCGCCGTTCTGGCCCACCAGGTAGTCGTAGACGGCCGGGATGTCGGCCACGTCGTACGACGCCCGCGCCGGGCCGTCCTCGGTCCGGTCCCACGCCTTCGGCATCGGCGTGATCAGCGACAGCTGGTTCATCTCCACCCAGGTCTTGGAGTACACCTCCTGGAAGGTGAACCGGACCTTGTCCTCGGCAACCTTCTCGTACGACGTCAGGTTGTCCGGGAAGTAGCCGGGCACGTAGTACCCGAGCCGGTCGCCCTTGACCGCCATCATGTTCACCCAGAACATCACGTTGTCCGCGCAGATCGGCTCACCGTTGGACCACTGCCAGGGCTTCAGCGTGACGGTGACGCTCAGCCCGTCCTCGCTCCACTCCGGCGGGTAGGCCAGGCTCAGGTCCGGGTTGACCTCCGGCCGGCCCTCGTGGCCGAGCCAGTACAACGGGCGGAACATCAGCACCTGGAACTCGTACAGGTTGCGGATGCCGATCCGCTCCCGGGGCGTGAACGGGAAGATGGCGGCCGGCGGGAAGCCGGGGTTGCAGGCCCAGGTGACGGTGCCACCCTTGATCGGCCGGCCGTCCTCGGACGGCTGGTCGGGCTGCTGTTCGGTCAGCGCAGTGGACATCCAGGTCACCTCTCGTCAGTTGAATCAGGCGGTCAGCCGGGGAGCCGGCGCAGCCAGGCGTACGTCGATTTGCGCGGCGAACTCGAACGCCGTCCGGATCGCGTCGTCGAAGGTCGGTCCACTGGTGCAGAGGAAGCCGAGGATGTTGTTGCCGTCCGGTGGGCGCCGCACCACGTCGCCCGGCTTGGCCGTGATCTTCAGGAAAAACACCCGGTCGGACTCCGACACCGAGGGCGGCACGGTGATCTGCTCGATCCGGCCGGGTCCGCCGATCAGGCAGGTGCCGGCCAGATGCACACCGGTCGGGCGGTAGTGGTGTACGTCGGGCTTCACTCCGGCGGCGACCGCCATCGTCGCCCGGATCGGGCAGTAGTCGGCACTCAGCCTGGCGAAGTAGTCCAGGCCGCCACCACCCGGACGTACGGCGATCTCCAGCAGGTGCGGCTTGCCCTGGTGGAAGCGGACCTCGGCATGCATCACGCTGCGCCGCAAACCCTGCGCATGCGCTGCCGTCGTGACGACCTCGTGCACGGCGGCCAGTTGGTCGGCGTCGAGCGCGGTCGGCGCCCGGTGCGCGTCGTCGTCGAACGTGTTGCCCTCGATCGTGATCCGGTCGACGATCGACCCCAGGTACACCTCGTCGTCCCAGGCGAGCGCCTCGATCTGCATCTCGTGCCCGTCCAGGAACGACTCGACCAGCAACCCGGCCGGCCCGAGGTCGATGCCGTCGGCCTCCATCTGCAGCCACGACATCTGCGCCATCCCGGCCAGCGCCTGCGGGAACGTGGTGCGCAGCTGGTCCGGGTCGTCGATCCGGAAGACGAAGTTGCTCGCGGCCCCCAAAGTCGGCTTCAGGATGACCGGGTAGCCGAACTCGTCGGCGGCCGCGAGCGCGGCGGTGACGTCCGGTGCCAACCGGAACTTCGGCACCGGCGCGCCACCGCGCTTCTGGGCCTCCCGCATCAGCAGCTTGTTCCGGCTGATCCTGGCCGCGTCGAGGCCGACACCGGGCAGGCCGAGTGCCTCGGCCACCGCGGCGACCGTGAGCACGCCGGACTCGGAGAAGGTGAGTACGCCGTGGAATTGCTCGACGGCATGCCACTCGCGGGCGGCCGCGATGATGTCGTCGATGTGCTTGGACCCGACGACCCGGTAGCGCGAGTCCGCCCAGTAGTCCGGTTCGCCGATCCCGTTGAGCACGAACAGGGTGCCGCCGAACTCCTCGACCTGGCGGTAGCGGGACTGGTAGTAGCCGGCGTTCTGCACGGCTTCGAGTGCGAGCAGCTTCATGGTCACCTACTCCTCACCGACCGCGGCGAGTTGCCGCGGCCTGTCGACCGAGTCCAGGCCGGTCGGGCGAGGCGGCGCCCCCACGGCACGATCTGCGAGCGCCCGCGCGATCTGCGGTGCGAACTTGAACGACATCCCGCCACAGGCCGCGTACGCCAGGACCGTGCCGGCGCCGTACGTCGCCAGCAGTGGCCCGCCTCGTGTCCGCTCGGCGAGGTAGAAGCCGTCGGTGGAGTCGACCACCGCGGCCGGGTCGAAGTCCGGGAACAACTGTGAGAACACCTCGACGAGGTGTGCGCGCCACTGGTCGGGAGTGACCCGATCGGTCATCTCGTCGACCGGCCGGCAAGCACTCGCGGCACTCAACCGCAGCGGCGCGTCCGACTGTGGCACCGTCGGCATCAGCCAGGCGTCGCGGGCAGGACCGAGCCCGAGTACCGCCGGCATTCCGGTCGAGTCCCGCAGCCAGGCCGGCGCCCGGTACGACAGCACGGTCTGCCGATACAGCGTGAGGTCGGAGGCGATGGCGGACGGCACCAGCTCGCGGGACCACGGCCCGGCCGCCACCACCACCCGGTCTGCAGTATGTGACTCGCCGTCGGCGTACCGAATCGTCGCTACCCGGTCGTTCTGGGAGATCTCGACGGCCCGCCGGTGTGGGCGCAGCCGGACCCGGGGCTGATGGCTCAGCCAGCGTGCCATGGCGACCAGCGCATGGTCGGCCAGGACGACGCCGGCTGTCGCCTCCTGTACGGCGCCGGTCCCGTCGGGGAACCGGATCCGTGGATACCGGCCCGCCAGCTCATCCGGTGACAGCGTCCACGCCTTCGCGCCGGCTGCGGTGAGTACGGCGAGCTCCGCCGCGGCATCCTGCACCGGCATCGCGGTGAGTGCGCCCGCCGGGTGATAGAAGCGCGATTCGACCCGGTCCTCGACATCCATCCAGGCGGCGTGTGCCTGTGCGGCCGCGTGCGTCAGCGCAGGTTCGCCGCGATGCAGCGCGCGGACCACCCGGAGCCGGTCGTTCGAGGTGGCCGACGGCGACGGGATCGGGCCGGCGTCGACGAGATCGACCCGATCCACGGCGGCCGCGCGAACGCACTCGATCGCCGTCAGCAGTCCGATCACGCCGCCGCCGACCACGGTGATGCGCATCCGGGATCACCGGCCTCCGGCGAGCTCACCGTCGGCCACACCGGCCGCCAGCAGTGGAGGCGCGAACGGCGTGACCTCGGCGACGTCGAAGGCTCCGGCGACCAGCGTCCCGGCCGCCGGCGAATCGTCGAAGGCGCCGGCTTCCCGCGCCGCTGTCGCCAGGTCGATGAGGATCGGCGACGCCAGCGCCAGCAAGGCTTTGACCTCACAGAACAGGTCGCCCCAGCTCTCGGGCTGCTCGTCCAGCCCGACGCCGTCGAGGGCCGCCGCCTGTCGGCGCAACCGGTCGATCTGGATCAGCACGGTGTCGGCCGAACGGTTCAAGTTGAACGTCGGCATCTCGTATCCGAGGTCGAACCGCTCGAGCATCACGGTGACCCGGCTCCGCGCAGCGTCCGACACCGGCAGCCGAGTGCTGTCGTCGTCGGCGTTGGCGACCGCCTTGGCGAGTGTCCCGGCCAGCTGGTTCCAGGGTCCGACCAGCCGCTCCTCGGCCATCTTGTCCAAGCCTGCCCGGCTGAAGGTGGACCGCTGGTACTCCGGCGCGGTGAGCGCGAGGTAGAGCCGGGCGACATCGCGCGGCACCTCCTCGAGCAGTTCCTGCGGCGTCAGCACATGTCCCTTGCTGGTCGAGAACTTCGAGCTCTCCAGCTCGTAGAACTCGTTGTTGATGATCGACTCCGGCCAGACGTACTTGTCGCCGTGCGCCATCAGCATCGCGATGTGCGGCAGGCAGAAGTAGTAGGCGTTGTCGAAGCCGAGGAAGTGCACGATCCGCAGGTTCTCCGCGGTCTTCCACAACTCACCCGGCACGGTGTCCCGGCCGAGTTTGTTCGCGGCGTACGACGTGGTGAACATGCCGGCCGGGATCAGCTCGAGCCAGGCGTTGAGCACCTGCCCCGGGACCTCCGGGAACGGCGCCTGGATACCCCAGGACAGCGGGAACGTGATCGGCACGTCCTGCAGCGGCCGGGCCAGCAGCTCGGCGATCATCTGCCGGACGTGCGGCCGCCGGTGCGCGGACAACTTCTCGTGGTACGCCGTCAGCCGCTCGCGGTACTCCTCCAACGGGAGCACCATGATGGTGGCCTCGCGATACGTCAGCTTGTCGCTGGGGTCGATCGTCGAGTGCGGGTTGATCAGCTGGTCGAAGTTGTTCGGGTGGCAGCAGGTCTCGCACAGTCCACCGCGGCTGGTCGTCAGGCAGACCGGGCAGTCGCCCTCGATCAGGCCCTCGACCATGAACTCGCCGGTCCGCTCCAGGTAGGGCAGCCGGACCGTCTTCAGCCGGAACACGCCGGCCGCGTGCAGGGCGCTGAAGTACTGCAGCACGGTGGCGCGGTAGGTCTGGTCGAACGGGCCGAACCCGTCGATCGAGATGCCGATCGCGCTCAGCGCCTCCTGGATCAGCGCCGTCGAGCGCTTGCACAGCGCTTCCGGCGTGATGCCCTCCCGGCCCGCCGACGCGACCACGTAGGTCTGGCTGTCGTCGGTCTCGGAGGTGAAGACGACGTTGCGGCCGCGGGCCCGCTGGTAGCGCGCGTACACGTCGCCGGCCAGGTACGGCCCGGCGATGTGGCCGAGGTGCATCCCGCCGTTCGGGGTCGGGTTCGGCCCGAGGACGAGGACGGGACGGTCGTCCTCGGACGGCAGCAGTCGGGTCATTCGCTTGCTCCTACTCGCTCGGCGGTCTCGATGGCCTCGGCGGCCTGGGCGTTCTCGGCGACGTTCGCGGCCGCGTTGGCGGCGAGCGCCTCGGTGTCTGACCCGGCGTGCTCGGCGAGGAAGCGGTGCGACATCTCCGGGTCCCACCAGATGCTGCAGAAGACGAAGTCCTCGTCGTTGTGGTTGTGCACGCGGTGCAGCTGGCCGGGCGTGAAGTAGGTGACGTCGCCGGCCCGGAACGGCTGCTGGTCGCCGCCGCACTCGACGATGCACTCGCCGGAGACCGCGACGAAGATCTCCTGCTCGTGGTGCGTGTGCAGCTTGGACACCGTGCCCGCGCGGCAGACGGCGTACGAGACCTCGAACGGCGCGTTCAGCACCGGCCACGGCTGCAGTCGCTGGGTGTCCACGCCGTACTCGTGCAGCAGGTTGTCGCGATCAAGCCGGGAGATGTGTACGACCATGATTACCGTCCCGAAATCTGCTCGAAGGTGTTCGGACCGTCCTGGGTGTGCCGGGTCTCGATGACGGCCTTGTGCGGGTCGCCGGCCAGGATCAGGTCGATCACCGGCGCACCGCCGCCGCCGGGCGTCTGCACCGACCGGCTGTACAGCACTCGCAACTGGCTCGGTTCGAGCCCGCTGATCCGCTTGAGCTCGGCGGCCAGTGCCGGATCGTCGGACGCCTCGCCCAGCAGGTGGTGGATCTCGCCGAGGCGGGCGGCCAGGGCCGGGTGCTCGCGGTTCAGGAACCGCTCGAGCCCTTCGCCCTGTCCGGCGAAGGGGGAGTAGGTCATGCAGACCAGCTGCTCCTCGGTGAGGCCGAAGGTCTCCAGCGCATAGTCCTGGGCGGCGAGCCGCATCCGCTTCAGCGCGTCCGGGCTGTCGTACCGGGCCCGCATCATCTCGACCAGCCCGTCCGGGATGTCCTTCTTGCGCATCAGGTTGAGGGCGAACTCGACGTACTCGGCCATGCCCTCGTCGTACGAGCGCTGGAACAGGTGCTCGGCCTTCAGCCCGCGCAGGTGCGCCATCAGCGCCGGGTTCGCGCAGTCGGACTCGGTGAAGCTGAACGCGAGGTCGTCGAACTGGAAGCCGAGGAAGCCGGTCAGCAGGTCGAAGTGGTCGCCGGCGGCGTACGCGGTCTCGCCGTAGATGGTGAAGAACTTCAGCCGCTCCGGCACGTCGGTGCTGACCCGGCGGTCGGCGATCGCGTCGACCGCCTCAGGACCGTGGATGTCGGCGAAGTACGACTGGGCGATGCCGTCGAGCTGGCCCAGTACCCGGCCGAAGCCGTTCTGACCGTCGCGCCTTGCCGGCGCGCTCTGCAGCCGGCGGGAGAGCCGGCCGACCCAGAAGGTGTACTGGCGCTGCTCCTGGGGCGAGTCGCCGGTGATCAGCACGTCGGCGCCGTCGCCGTACGCCGCGGCCAGGCCGAAGGCGTTGAAGACGCTGAGGTTGCAGGAGTTGCAGAAGGTCGGCCGCCCGTCGGCGAAGGTGCGGTGGCCGGTCATCAGGATGTCGAGCCGGTTGCGCCGTACGACGTGCTCGCGTTGCGGGGAGTCGACGTCGAACTCGCTGATCTCGTCGCCGTCCACGAGCAGCAGCTCGCAGTCCGGGTCGTCGGTGAGCCGCAGTGCGCGGTACTCGCGGTCGATGTTCTCCATCACGGCGCGCGGCATGCCGGCGTGCCGGTTGGTCGCCACCCGCATCCGGAACGTGCGGCCGTGCACCTTGTAGAGGATCAGTTGCATCGCCCGGACGAAGGCCAGCATGTACGAGCTGTCCTTGCCACCGCCGAACGCGACCAGAACAAGGTTCTTCTCCAGCTCCGGCCGGTGCGGCAGCTCCGCCTCGAGCCTGCCGGTGCAGCGCAACGCTTCGGCCATGATGTCGGGCGGCATAGCTGCTTGCAGGCCTGCGAACGCCTGGTCCCGTGCCCGCGCCACGTCGTCGGTCGGGGCACGATCCAGTTCGAGTGTTGTCATCCGGCTCTCCTCGAGGGCTGGGTGGTTCTCCCACGCGTTAGAGCCCGGACGGCTGCTCCGCTGATACAGCGGCGGGGACCCGCTCCCGGTGCGCCACGATGTCGCGGCAGATCTCCTCGGCCCGCTGGGCCAGCACACTGAGCAGTGAGTCGGAGATGCCGTGCGTCTCCTCGTTGACGCCTTGGAGATAACACGCCGCGGTGCTGTCCGCGCCGAGGTCCATCCGGTACTGCCGGGAGACGTCGACCCGGTCCAGCTTCAGGCTGTGCGCCAGTTCGCGGACCAGGCGCGGCATCCGGGTGTCGAAGCCGGTGCCCAGGAAGACCAGGTCACGGTGCAGTTCGGTGACGGCTCCGGTACGGCGGTCGGTCAGCTCGAGGACCACCTCGTCGCCGGTTTCGCGGGCGGCGGTGATGTCGACCATCGTGACGAGCCGCCGGTCGGTGCGCTCGTTGAAGCGGTCCAGGTACAGGTCGGCGTACAGGTGCTCGAGCATCGGGGGCGTGACGACGGAGTAGTTGGTCCGGTACATCTCCGCCAGGATCTGTTCGCGCGCCGCGGGCGGGGCGTCGTAGAACTCGTCGACGTACGACGGGTAGTACAGCTCGTTGGTGAACTTGCTCGACTGGTCCGAGCTCAGCCCGATAGACCGCATCAGCCAGGTGATGTCACTGTCGGGCAGGTCGTCGCGAAGCGCTCGGAAGATCTCGGCGGCGCTTTGCGAGCTACCCACCAGGGCGACCCGGTAGGGCAGCTCCCCGGACAACTCGGCCACCCGCCGCCGATAGTCGGTGCTGTGCACGATCCGGTTCGGGGGCAGGTCGGCGAGTGCGGGCGGGATGTTCGGTTCGCGGCTGCCGCCGTACACCAGGTACCGGCTGGTGATCGTCGTACCGTCGGCCAGTGTGGTGACCCAGCCCGTGACGGCACCGGTGTCGTCGCGTCGCGGCCGCACCGCCGCGCACTCACGACCGAGCTCGATCCGGACCCGGGTGAGCGACTCCGCCACCCAGCGCAGGTATCCCGCGAACTCGACCCGGTACGGGGTGAACGTGCTCATGTTCACGAACTCGTCCAGCCGGCCGGTCTCGTACAGGTGGTTGAGGAACGAGAACCTGCTGCGCGGATCCCGCTGGGTGACCAGATCCTTGAGGAACGACACCTGACTGGTGGCCCACGGCATCAACATGCCCGGCTGCCACTCGATCGCGGTGTTCCGGTCGATCAGCAGCGTGCTCTCCGCAAGCTCCGGCGCCAGTTCCTCGAGCGCCACCGCAAGGCCCAGGTTCGACGGCCCGGCGCCGATCGCGAGCAGTTCGACTTCCACGTCGGGCCTGGACATGTGTTCGGACATCTGCGTCGCCTCGTCTCGGTCGCCGTCACCTCTCCTTCGAGAGCCCGCGGCCACTCCCCGGTGATACACCGGTCGGCGTCAGATGCTTCCGAACAGTCGTCGCGCGGTGCGCGTGTGGCCGGCCAGCGCCGCGGCTGCGACGGCTGTAGGTACGGCGATGGCGAACGGCAGCGCACCACCCGTGTCGAGGGACTCGCGGCGCGAGACGGTGAGGTGCACCGGTGGACCGGCGACGAGGCGGCCGCTCTGCGGGATCAGTACGACGTACACCGCGAAGCGGCCGGGATTGACTGCCTGGAACTCCCAGTCCAGCGACGTCTTCTCAGCCGGCACAGGTTGGGTCACGTCCTGGGACCAGTCCTCCAGGTCGACGTACACGCCGTCGAGGCTGACGACGTTCAGGTGCGCGATGGCGGGACCGGACACGACCGACTCGATCGTGAGCGTCTGGCCGATGACGGCGGTGAGGTCGTCCTGGCTCATGGTGATCGTGGGGTCGGGCGCCGCGAGGAGCAGCGCAGCCACGCCGAGGATGTTCATCATTTCTGCCCTGCCGTCAGTCGGACGAGTCGTGGGCCGGCCGCGATCAGCACGCCGATGACGATCAGGGCGATGGCGATCGGGGCGGCCAGGTAGCCGAGGTCAGCTGTCCAGCCGCGCCGGCCGACGAGAATCTGGGAGATGTAGTGCAGGGCCGACCCGATCGGGTTGATGCGCCTGATCACCTCGCCGACGCCGGTCGCCGGCAGGGCCGGCAGTTGGGTCGGAGCGAACAGCACGAGGAGGAGCAGCAGCCCGCAGGCCAAGCTGGTCTTGTTCGAGTTGGTGACAGCACTGATCAGCAGGCTGATCCCGCCCAAGCCGATCGCCACGAGGGTGCCGACCGTCGCGGCGAGCACCGCGGCTTGGCCGGCGGCCGCCACGCCGCGCCCGAGAACCCACAGGTAGGGGAGGGTGACGACGAGGCAGGCCAGCCACATGGTTGCTGCGGCCGCGAGTTTGCCGACCACGATCGCGCGGCGAGACACGGGCGTGAGCAGCAGACCCTCGAAGGTTCCGCGCTCGCGTTCGCCGCTGATCGCGTCCGCGCTGACGACGACCGTGAGCAGTACGCCGACCGCCAGCCCGACCTGGACCGTGAGGTTCACCGCTTCGCGTTGCTCGAGGAAGTTCAGCGCCTGATTGGTCGCGGCAAGATAGCTCATCGCGCTCAGCAGCACACTGAACCCGAAGACCAGGACCGGTCCGCGACCGTCGACCCACAGGTCCCGGCACTCCTGCCCGGCGACGACCTCCCAGCGACTTCTAGTCATGGCCGGCCTCCTCGGTGAGGCTGAGGAACGCGTCGCTCAGGCTGCCGGCCCCGGCGACGATCTCGTCGATCGGTCCGGCCGCCCGGAGCTTGCCGCGGTCGAGGATGAGGACGGTGGTGCAGACCTGCTCGACCTCGATCAGCGTGTGCGTCGAGAGCACCACCGTGGCGTCTCGCCTGAGTTCGCCGATGGTGGCGAGGATCTCGCGCTGGCCGGCCGGGTCCAGGCCGAGGGTGGGCTCGTCGAGGAAGACGACCGCCGGATCGTTGACCAACGCCCGGGCGATACCGAGTCGCTGCTTCATACCGCGGCTGTACGTCGAGATCCGCGCTCCCGCCCGATCGCCGAGACCGACGTCGTCGAGCAACCGGTCGGCGACGGTTCGTGCATCCCGGCGGCTGCGGCCGAACAGCCTGGCCGCGTACCGGAGGTACTCGCCGCCGGTCTGCCGCGCCGGGTAGCCCGCGCTCTCCGGCAGCACGCCGATGCGCTGCCTGATCTGGTCCGGCCGCTCGCCCGGGATGCCCGCCACGGTGAAGGTTCCGCTGGTCTGTCGGAGGATCGTGGTGAGCAGGCGGATCGTAGTGGTCTTGCCCGCGCCGTTGGGGCCGAGCAGGCCGAGCACGTCGCCCGGCTCCGCGGCGAAGGTGAGCCCGTCGAGGGCGTTGCGCGCGCCGTACCGCTTGCTGAGGCCGACCGCCTCAATGGTTGCCATGCCGCCGACGGTAGGACGGAGGCGCTGAATGCTCGCTGAACGCCGCATTCAGCCGGAGTTCAGCGACAATGAAGGAGTATCGGCCTGGAGGTGGCGGATGCGGGCTCTGGTGGTGGAGGACGAGGTACGGCTTGCGACCGGTCTGCGCAGCGGGCTGGAGGCCGAGGGGTACGCCGTCGACGTCGCGCTGACCGGGACCGACGGGTTGTGGTTCGCTCGCGAGCACGGTTACGACGTCGTGCTGCTGGACGTGATGCTGCCGGAGATCGACGGGTTCGAGATCTGCGCGACGTTGCGGGCCGAGCGGAGCTGGACGCCGATTCTGATGCTGACGGCAAGGGATGCCGACGCCGACCAGATCCGGGCCCTGGACACGGGCGCGGACGACTACCTGACCAAGCCGTTCTCCTACGCCGTCCTGATCGCCCGGCTGCGGGCCCTGGTACGGCGGGGCGCGGTGGAGCGCCCGGTCGTGCTGCAAGCCGGCGAGGTCCGGCTGGATCCGGCCGCCCGGCGGGTCTGGCGTGGTGAGACCGAGTTGGTGCTGACGGCACGCGAGCTGTCACTGCTGGAGTTCCTGATCCGGCGGTGCGGTCAGGTCGTGTCGAAGCGGATGATCCTGGACCACGTCTGGGACTACGACTTCGAGGGGGACCCGAACATCGTGGAGGTCTACATCCGCCGCCTCCGGACGAAGCTGGGGACCGGGTTCGTCACCACGGTCCGCGGCTCGGGCTACCGGATGACGCCATGCGAATCCGGGTAACGCTCGCCGCTGTGCTGGTCGTGGGACTGGCTCTTGTGGCCGGTGCCTTCGTGCTCGTCGCCCTGCTCGGCTCTGTGCTGACGGCCCAGGTCTGCACCGAGGCCCGGGAACGCGCCGCGGAGCTGTCTTCCGGATCGGCCCGCACGGCGTCGACCAGTGCCGAAATCGTCCAGCTCGTGGATCGCTCCGGCGCCGTGACCGGTGCACCCGAGGCCGCCAGGATCGCCTCGCCCGGGCGCAGTTGCGTCAAGGTCGAGCCTCCCGGGCACGGCGAGGACTTCGTCTTCGCGGCAGCCGCGGTGGAGTCGGGTGGTGAGGTGGTCGTGGGGCGGCCGCTGGTCGACGTACTGGACTCGACGCGGTTCGTGAGCCGGGTCCTGGTGGTCGGGGTGCCGGTGATGATGCTGATCGTCGGCGGGGTCACGTGGGTGGTGACGGGGCGGGTGCTGGCGCCGGTGACCGCGATTCGGCGTGCGGCCGACGAGATCACCGCGACCGAGCTCCATCGCCGGGTTCCCGCCGTACGGACCGACGAGATCGGCCTGCTGGCGCGGACGATGAACCGGATGCTCGACCGGTTGCAGCGGTCGTACGAGAGCCGGCAGCGGTTCGTGTCCGACGCGTCGCACGAACTGCGGTCGCCGATCGCGGCCATCCGCCAGCATGCGGAGGTCGCGCGCGCCCACCCCGACCGGGTGAGCGTCGACGAGCTGGCCGAAACCGTCCTCGAGGAGGACCTGCGGATGCAGCGCCTCGTCGACGACCTCCTGCTGCTGGCGCGCTCCGACGAGGAGCACGCCGCACCACCCCGTACGCCGATCGACCTCGACGACCTGGTCTTCGCCGAGGCCGAACTGTTGCGCACCGCAACAGATCTCACGATCGACACCGCCGCGGTCTCGGCGGGCCAGGTGCTCGGCGACGGGACCGCGCTGGCCCGGATGATCCACAACCTCGCCGACAACGCGGCCCGCCATGCCCGGACCCGCGTCACTTTCACTCTGGCCGAGGCTGCCGGCGCCGTCGTACTCACGGTGTCCGACGACGGGCCCGGCATCCCGGCAGCCGATCGCGAGCGCGTGTTCGGCCGTTTCGTCCGGCTCAACCCGGCCCGCTCCCGCGACACCGGCGGCACCGGACTCGGACTTGCCATCGTCGCCGAAGTCGTCAAGCGTCACCACGGCACCGTCCGCATCACCGGCAGCGCGACCTTCGAGGTCCGGTTCCCCAGCCCCGACGTCGACTGAGTCAGACCGGGAGGGCGAGGTTCCTGCGGCGCAGTGAGAGGACTGCTGCGGTTGCCAGTAGGCCGCTGACCAGGCAGAGACCCAGGAGCGGTCCGATGGTCGGGTCGACGGCCGGCGCGTTGGGCACGTGCGTGAAGGGCGAGAGGTCCAGCACCCACTGTGGCAGTCCCATCGCGGGGCCGAACATCGGCCCGACCACGATCGAGCCCACCACGAGCGCCCAGGACAGACCGACCGACCATCGGGGGAGCAGCATGATCAGCGTGACGACCGCGGCTGCCAGGACGCTGACTGCGGGCAGTTGGACCAGCGCCGCTCCGATGAGGTCGCGCAGCAGCGACCCGGTGCCGCCGAGAGCCTGACCACCGGTGATGGCCATCGCCGAGGCGAAGACGAGGAGGAGCACCACCGAGCCAACCAGAGCGTTGACGGCGTACGCGCCCAGCCAGCGAACGCGCGAGACCGCGGTGCCGAGCACCGCCTCCAGCTCGCCTTGCGCCTCGTCGTGATGCAAGCGCAGCAAGAGTGTGGTCACACAGATCCCCACCAGCATTCCGCCGAACTGCATCATCGAGGCCCAGTAGGCGCCGAGCAGGTCCACGTCACCCCCGAAGGTGTTGTACCACTCCGTTCCCTCACCCTGAAGTCCGCCGATCTGGTCGCCCAGCGCCCCGAACACCAGCCCGAACCCGAACAGACCGATCATCCAGCCCAGCAGCGCCCCACGCTGCAGTCGCCAGACCAGACCGGTCGAGCTCCGCGTCGTTGGGCTCGCATGAGCGGCACCCGTGCGCTCGGGCCAGGTTCCCCGACCTACATCGCGTTTCCCGACGAGGACGATGGCCAACGCACACAGGGAAGCCATCATCAGTACGGCGAGCCCGGCAGGCCACAAGGCGTTGTCCGCGAACGGCCGCATCTGCTGGCTCCACCCGATCGGGGAGAGCCAGGCCGGCCAGGCACTGGTGACCCGGAGCGCGGCCGAGTCCACCGTCCCGAGCATGTTGCCCAGGGCGGCGAGCACGAACGAGACCCCGAGTCCCGCACCGGCAAGGCCGATCGCTCCGCGCGCAGTCGACGCCAGCTGGGACGTCACCGCAGCGACGCCGGTGAAGACGACGCCAACCAGGGCAATCGACGCACCGCCGACGAAAGCACCGGTCGCGGGCTGCCCCGCGGCCACCATGCCGAGACCGAGCGCGAACATCAGCACGACGTTCGCGGCAAGTCCGACCAGTACGGCGGCCGCCAACGAGGCATGGCGTCCGACCACACCGGCCCGCAGCATCTCCTCACGACCGAGTTCCTCGGACTGCCGGGTGTGCCGGACAACTGCAAGGACGCTCATCATGGCCGCGAGCACGGCCAGAGTGAGCGCGTCCCGGTGCAAGGCATAGCCACCGATGCTCGGACCGGTGACCAGGCCGAGCACCCGCATGCCGGGATTCTCGACCACGATCCGGGTGTCCGGCACGAGGAGTTGGGGGTGCTTCGTGTAGCTGTCCTCGAACATGGCCGTCGTCGCCGCCAGGAATCCGGCCATCCCCAGGATCCAGGCCGGCAAGGTGATCCGATCCCGCCGCAGCGCGAGGCGAACCAGCCGACTCGTTCCGGTGAAGCCGCTCATCGCACCGTCACCGCCTCGAGGGTCTCATCAGGTACGGCGATGTCCTCGCCGTAGTGCCGCAGGAACAGCTCCTCGAGCGTGGGCGGCGACGTGATCAGCGAACGCACGTCGAGACCGACCAAGCGCCCGAGCACGTCACTCAACTCAGCCGGATCCACGCTGAACTCTGCGTGCCGGTCCTGCACTCGGGCGTCGTGGACGCCGGGCCACGTCGCCACAGCGACAGGCCGCTGGGCGGTGTCGACGACTACCGACGTACGGGTGAGGTGACGTAGGTCGTCGAAGCTTCCGCTCTCGGCGGCGCGACCGGCCCGGATGATCGTGACGCGGTCGCACAACGCTTCCACCTCGGCCAGGATGTGGCTGGACAGCAGGATGCTGCGTCCATCCGCCCGCAACTCCTGGACGACGTCCTGGAACACCGACTCCATCAGCGGGTCCAGCCCGGACGTGGGCTCGTCCAACAGGTAGAGCTCGACATCCGAGGCGAACGCCGCCACCAGGGCGACCTTCTGCCGGTTGCCTTTGGAGTAGGCCCGGATCTTCTTCGTCGGGTCGAGCTGGAAGCGCTCGAGCAACTCCTTGCGACGATGCTCGTTCAAGCCGCCCCGCAGATCGCCCAGTACGTCGATCACCTCGCCGCCGGTCAGGTTCGGCCACAGGTTCACCTCGCCGGGGACGTAAGCAAGACGTTGATGCAGCTTCGCCGCGTCGCGCCAGGGGTCACCACCGAGCATGACGGCGTGCCCGCCATCGGCACGCAGCAATCCGAGCAGAACGCGGATCGTCGTCGTCTTCCCGGCACCATTCGGCCCAAGAAAGCCGTGCACCTCGCCGAGCTCGACCTGGAGATCGAGACCGTCGAGTGCCCGGGTGCTGGGGCCGAAGTCCTTCACCAGTCCGGAGACTGCTATCGCAGCTGTCATCGAGACCACACCCTTCCCAAGTCCCACGACATCACCGCCGTGCGGCGACCAGCAGGGCCGAACGTCCATCCTTGGCCCGCCCTACGGCCCGGTCGTGCAATCATCGGACGATGGACGTCGCGTCGATCAGCCAGTTGGCGACTGACTTGCTCGTCAAAGCAGCGTCTGCCGAGAGCGGGCGCAGCTCGGTGACCGTCTACAGCAGGCAGGGTGCCCGTCTGCGGCAGACGCTTATGGCGTTGACCGCGGGCCGGGTGATGGGGGAACACCAGAGCCCCGGGGATGCCTCGCTGCTCTGCCTGCAGGGCCGCGTCGTCGTGCATGCCGGTGACGCTGCGGTTGAGCTCGGTGCGGGCGGTCTGATCGCCGTACCGCCACAACGGCACGACGTCGAAGCACTCCAGCCGTCCGTCCTGCTACTCACCGTCGCCTTGCACTGACGTTTGCCGGGGCCGCTGCATCTTGTTGCCGTCCCGTCCGAGTGCTTTGCTGATTGTGGGGGTGCGGTGCGGACGGGCGAGGTGCTCGCGATCACCGCAGCGGACCATGACCGATGGATCGAGTACGCCGTACCTCGTGGTGGAGACGGGGTCGCACGAAGGGCAGCGGATCAACCTGACCGGTGCTCACCTCACGGTCGGCCGGTCGACGGACTGCGACGTACGGTTCCAGGATCCGTACCTGAGCCGCACGCACGCCGCGCTGTGGCAGCGGGGCGGTGCGGACTACGTCGAGGACCTGGGTTCGGCCGGCGGCACCTTCGTGAACGGGGAGCCGATCAAGGAACCGCGGCGGCTGTACCCGGGTGACCACGTCACGTTCGCGGACCTGCGGCTGCGCTACCGCACCGACGAGGGCGCGCCGACCGCGGTCCGCTACGACGTCGGCGATCAGCGCGCGCACACGATCAACAACGTCGCGCGGGACCAGTACGTCATCCAGCAGCGGGAGAACTTCTTCCGCGAGATCGCCGCCACGAAGACGAAGGCCAGGGGACTGATCTGGACCGGTGTGGTGGTGTTCCTGATCGGACTCGGCATCGCCGCGGTCGGCTGGTACACCTACTTCGGTCAGATCCTGGACTTCTCGTCCGCGTCCGGCATGCCCACCCAGGACGACTTCAGCGGCTTCCTGGTGTTCGCGCTCGGCGGCTTGGTCAACCTGATCGGTTTGCTGCTGATCATCGCCGGGATCGTGCTGCACATCGTCGCCACCGCGCGCCGTCGCCGGGTCGACCGGGAACTACCGCCACCGCAGCGGATGAGATGAGTCGCGATGACGTTCAACATCAACAACCAGAACGCCGCCAACATCAACAACGTCGGCCGCGACCAGCACATCACCGGCGGCCAGACAGGCATCGTGGTGACCCCTGAGCAGGCCCAGCAGGCGTTTGCCGAGCTACGGGCGGGCGTCCGGGCCGCGCCGCTCGACCCGGCGACCTCCGCCGCGGCGCAGACCGAGCTCCGCGAGGTCGAAACCGGCCTCCGTCAGCCGGAGCCGGATCGCGAACGCATTGCCGGGCGACTGGAACGCCTGACCCGCATCCTCCGCGACGCAGGCTCCCTGACCTCCGCTGCATCCGCCCTGATCGCCCCGATCCGCATCCTCGCCCAATGGCTGGGCGCGGCAGGAGCGCCGATCCTCGGCCTCCTCGCCGCGCTGGTCTGACCGCTATCCGTTGAGTTTGGCCTTGAGGGCGCGGGACGGCCCCTTGGCCAGGAGGTCGTCGCGGATGGTGTCGGCGTTGCCATTGGCGGTTGCCGCGAGGCCGCGGTCCGTGGCAGCCAGCATGGATTCGAAGCGGCGGTAGAGGGCGGGGTCGGTGGCGAGGTGGAAAGCCAGCTCCTGGCCGACCTGCCCGAGGTCGACCGGGACCTTGTCGGTTGTGGTGTTCAGGACGGTGGCCAAGCCGGCGTTCAGGCTGTCGACCGTCGTGACGGTGTCGGCGGCGTCGTACAGGTGGCCGAAGGTCCTGGTTCCGCCGCGGTCGACGGCCGCGTGCTCGTCGGCCGTCGGGGCGAGTGTGGGGACGAGGGTGCCATTGGGTAGCGGCGCGGACAGGAGTGCGTCCGCGTTGACCAGACCGCCGCCGAACTCGCCGGTGGGCCAGCCGGGCATCGGAGTTGCGGTGGACCGGAGCAGTTGCAGGAAGGTCGGGGCGATCTTCTCCCGGCCGCCGCAGGCCTGGATGATGGTGTTGCGGCCGTGCTTCGACAGCCACAGGGCCGCGATTCCGGCGACGGTCGCCACGGCGTACGACGTACCGGAGCCTTGAGTCACGTCGGCCCGGCTGTCGTTCTTGTGCGCCTTCGCATGCCAGACCCGGTCGCCTGGCGCGGTGATGTCGACCGCGTGACCCCGCGACGAGCCGCTCCACGGGTTGCCCGCGGCGTCGCAGGCGGCGACGGCGACCACTTCGTCGTACGCGGCGGGGAAGACGACGAAGCGGACGCAGTTCCCGGCGGCGGCGAGCACGATGACGCCCTTGTTCCGGGCGTAGACGACGGCGTCGTGCAGGCGGTCGCTGCCGAGACCGCCCATGCTCATCGAGATGACGTGGGCGCCGCGGTCGGCGGCCATCTCGATCGCGCGGGCCAGATTGAGGGTGTCGAGGACGACGACGCTGTCCGAGACCCGGTAGGGGATCAGCTTGGCGAACGGCGCGGTCCCTGACACGCCGATCTGCGCGTTGGAGCGGGGACTGACGATGACGCTCGCCGTTCCGGTTCCGTGGCCTGGCGTCCGCCAGGGCAGACCACCGCTGAGCTCGTCCCGGGCGTCGTTGTCGTTGTCGAACAGGTCGAAGCCCTGCGGCACCAGCAGGCTCGACGCGATCTCCGGGTGATTGCGGTAGCCGGTGTCCGGGTGACCGACGACCACGTCGAGGCCGGGTCCCTTGCTCGGGTCCGTGAAGTGATGCGACCACGCCTGGACGACCTTGGTCATCTCCAGGCTCCACTCGTGCGACTTCGCCTTGTCGAGGTCCTTCCCACTTCCGCAGACCCAGCCGAGGGAGCCGAACGCCGCGGCTTCCAGGCTGCCGTCGCCGGTGATTCCCCAGTCCGGACGATCCGTGACCCACGCCTTGAAAACCGGCTCGGCGCTGGCGATCCCGCGGTGCGCACGGAGCCGATAGGTCCGGTCCCAGGCGTCCGCGGGCTTCAGCACGCCTTCCTTGGCGAACACCTCGAAGTAGGTGGTCCGACCCCCGTAGTTGCGCACCTGCCAGCCCTCGCCGAGCTCGTCGGCGATCGCCTGATCGACCTTCGCCCGCGCCCGCCCGCTCGTCGTCTTCACGGCAAACGCCTGAAAGACCGGCACGGCGTACTTCGTCCTCCGCCTACCGACTCGTCCGTTCATCCCCCACTACGCCCCCACCCCACCTCGCCCCACCTACCACAGACACCCCACCGCTACCCCCTGTCAACCCACGCACCCGTTTGACCTACCAGGGGATGGGGCCGTTCTCGTCGAAGAAGCCGCCGGTGGGGCCGTTGGCGGGGAGGACGGCGTAGTGGACCACGACGGCCGCGCCGTCGGCCGCCGGGCGGTTGGCGCCGGGTGACATGTCGGTTTTGGTGTAGCCGGGGTTGACTGCGTTGACCTTGATCGGTGTGTCCCTGAGTTCGGTGGCGAAGGCGACGGTCACTGCGTTCACGGCCGACTTCGACGTGTTGTAGGCCAGGCCGTTCCACTCCGGTCGCCAGTCGGGGCGGCTGACGACGGTCAGGGACCCGGCACCGGAGGAGAGGTTCACGATCCGGCCGGCGTCGGCTTTGCGCAGCAAGGGAAGCACGGCCTGCGTGACGGCGACCAGGCCGAAGACATTGGTCTCGTAGGTCTGTCTGAGTACGTCGAGCGGCACCTCGCTCGGTGGGCCTTCGGCCGGGGCGATGCCGGCGTTGTTGATGAGTACGTCGAGCCGTCCGAGCTTGTGGACTGCGGTCGCGATGCTGTCGGGGTTGCTGACGTCCAGGACGACGTACGACGCCTCCACGTCCTCGGAGCGGAGCTTGTCGGCCGCTACCCGCCCGCGCTCCTCGTCACGACACGCGATCACCACCCGGTAGTCCAGCTGGCCCAACTGCCGGGCCACCTCGAACCCGATGCCCTTGTTGCCACCGCTAACCAGCGCAACCTTCTCACTGCCCGTCATTCGTCGTCCTCGGCTGTGTGTCAGGGGGTGTAGCGGGGGATGAGGGTGTTCATGGCTTCGTTGATGGACTGGTCGATGCGGCGGTGGGTGGGGTTTTGGTCGTGCCAGGTGATGATTTCGTGGGCGCCGGTTTCGAAGGGGATGGTGGCGACGTAGTCGGGGACCACTTGGCGGAGTTTGGTGTTGTCGAAGACGGCCGAGTGGGTCTTGTCGCCGAGGAGGCCGTCTCCCCAACCCTTGTGTACGGCGGCGATGGCGTCCGAGGGGACGTGGACGATCTGTGCCGTCGTGCCGGCCGCGGTGGCGAGTGCGTTGGCGATCTGGTCCCAGGTGAGCACGTCGTCGGAGGTGATCTGGAAGGCCTCGCCGAGCGTGCGGGGGTGGCCGAGCAGGGGAACCAGTCCGCGGGCGAAGTCGCGGTGGTGGGTCAGGGTCCACAACGAGGTGCCGTCACCGTGCACGACGATCGGTTCGCCGCGGCGCATGCGCTCGACGATCGTCCAGCCGCCGTCGAACGGCACCAGGGTGCGGTCGTAGGTGTGCGAGGGCCGCACGATCGTGACTGGGTACCCCTCGTCGCGGTACAGCGAGGTCAGCAGATCTTCGCAGGCGATCTTGTCCCGTGAGTACTGCCAGTACGGGTTGCGCAACGGCGTCGACTCGGTGATCGGCAGCCGGTTCGGTGGTGTCTGGTACGCCGACGCGGAGCTGATGAACACGTACTGGCCGACATGCCCGCGCAGCGCGTCCGTGCGAGCGCGCACGTGATCGGGCGTGAACGCCACCCAATCGACAACGACGTCGAAGTCCTGGCCGGCCAGCGCGGCCAAGGCGGCCGGATCGTCGATATCGGCGGTGACCTGCTTCGCCTCCGGCGGGAGCGGGCGGATCGAGGTCTGACCCCGGTTGGCGACCGTGAGGTCGAGCCCGAGCTCGACGGCTCGCCAGGAGCAGGCCGAGCTGATGATTCCGGTGCCACCGAGAAAGAGAACGCGCATTCGGACAACTCCTCGTGGAGCTAGCTGTAAGGTCGATGACGTTCAGAGCTTGGAGAATGATAACAGCTGCGGCATCCTGAGCTTACAGACGGAAGATGAAGGGAGGTGTGAGGTGAGCAGCCTGGAGGGACGCGTTGTACTGATCACCGGCGCCGGTGGAGGCATCGGCTCGGCGACCGCTCGTACGGTCGTGGCCCAGGGCGGCCATGCGCTGATTCACGACCGCGCGAGATCCGCGCTCGCTGCCCTCGCCGAGGAGCTCGGTGACAACGCCACGGTCCTGGTCGCTGACCTCACCGACCTGCAGGCGGTCGAGAAGCTGTGGTACGACGCCTGGGCCGTCAAGGGGCACGTGGACGTCCTGGTCAACAACGCCGGCGCCTATCCGCCGGCTCCGCTGGACGCCTCGCTCGACGAGTGGCTCACGGTCTGGGACTTCTCGCTCGACCTGCATCTCAAGGCGCCCGCGATCCTGTGCCGCGAGGCGGTCACGGCGTACGCCGGACTGGACCGCGGCGGCATCATCATCAACCTGGCGTCGCGCGCTGCGTTTCGCGGCGAGGACCCGGAGTACTGGCACTACGCGGCAGCCAAGGCGGGCGTGGTCGCGATGACGCGCACGATCGCACGCCAGTACGGACGCCAAGGTGTGACTGCCTTCGCTGTCGCTCCCGGGTACGTGGACACCGATCTGAACCAGCACTTCCGTGACACCGTCGGCGTCGAGGTCGCCGCGGAGCAGACCGGCCTGGGGGAGGTCGCCCAGCCGCAGGACGTCGCCAACATCATCGCGTTCCTGGCGACCGGCCTGGCCAAGCATGCGACGGGCACCACCATCGACGTCAATGGAGCGTCCTATGTCCGTTGACATCAGCGGAGCGCGCTCGAGCGCGGATCTGTTCGTCAACGGATCGTGGACCGCAGGCAAGGCCGGTCACCTCGACAACGTTGACCCAGGCAACGGCCGAACCATCGGCGCGGTGTCGTTGGCGAGCACCGAGCAAATAGCAGAAGCGATCGCGGCTGCCGAGAACGCTTTCGCAGCTTGGTCCGCCACACCGGCCGTTGCCCGAGGCGACATTCTCCGGCGTGCGGCGGGCCTGCTCGCGGACCGCGCCGAGGAGGCCACCGCGACGATCCTGCTGGAGACCGGCAAGACCGAGGCTGACGCCCGCGGCGAGATCGGCCGGGCCGTGGAGACCCTGCGCTGGAACGGTGAGCAGGCCGGCCGGATCCAGGCCACGATGTACCCAGGCACCGGATCACGCCGTACGTCGATCCCGACCGCGCTCGGCCCGGTCGCGGTGATCACGGCCTGGAACTTCCCGGCGGTGCTGGCCACCCGCAAGCTCGGCGCTGCGCTCGCAGCCGGCTGCACGGTGGTGTTCAAGGCGTCCGAGTTCGCTCCGGCCACCGCGCGACTCATCGTCGAAATGCTCGTTGATGCAGGGCTTCCGGCGGGCGCGGTGAATCTGGTCTTCGGTGAGCCACGGGCGGTGTCGGAGCAGCTCACCAAGTCCCCGTCGATCAAAGCGTTGTCGTTCACCGGCTCGACGGCCGTCGGGAAGGCGCTGGCGGCACAAGCGGCACCGAATTTGATCCGCACCGTGCTGGAGTTGGGCGGGCATGCACCCGTGCTCGTGATGGACGACGCCGACGTGGATCACGCGATCGCCACCACGGCGGCAGCCAAATTCGGTTCCGCCGGTCAGTCGTGCGTCGCGCCCTCGAGGTACTTCGTGCACGAGTCCCGCTACCAGGAGTTCGTTGACAAGTTCACGGCCAAGGCAGCGTCGCACGTCCTTGGACACGGCACCGAGGACCGAGTCACGCTCGGCGCGGTCGCTCATCAGGGGCGCGTGGACGCACTGGTCCGCCTGGCCCGCGATGCCGCCGATCATGGGGCCACCATCACCACCGGGGGCAGTCAAGCGGACCGTGACGGGTTCTACTTCGAGCCGACGGTTGTCGCCGGGCTCCCGCTGGACTCCGAGGCGATTCTCCTCTCGGAGGAGCCGTTCGGTCCGATCGCGACCGTCTCGTCGTTCAGCACGCTGGACGAGGCGATCGACGCAGCCAATGCGGCGCCCTACTCGTTCGCGGCGTACCTGTTCACGGACAGCATGGCCGTGCGCGACGAGGTCGTCCGGCGGCTGAACGCCTCGAACCTCGGCATCAATCAGTTGGCGCCGTCGCTGCCCGACGTACCTCTGGGTGGCCTGGGCAACTCCGGTTACGGCTACGAGGGTGGCATCGAAGGCATACTCGCCTTCACTCAGCTTCGCCTTGTCTCCGAAACGCACGTCACCAGGGGAGAATCCCATGCTCGCCGATAACCACTCCTCGTTGGCGCACGTCCGTGACGTGGCCGCGACGACCCGCGAACCGCACGCGCTCGACGCGATCGACCTGGCCCTGCTGAAGATCCTGGTGGCCGACTGCCGTACGTCGCAGCGCCAGATCGCCGCCATGCTCGGAGTGTCCGCCCCCACCGTCGGTGAGCGGATGGCGAGGCTGGAGCGCAACGGCGTGATCACCGGGTACAGCGCCCAGGTCGACTGGTCGGTCGTCGGCTACGGCCAGGTCGTGTTCCTGTCCATCGAAGCAGGACCGGGGTACGACGTCGCCGCGATCATGGCCGCGCTCTGGGAACTGCCGGAAGTCGAAGACGTCACGCTGGTCACCGGCGAGCTCGATCTGCTGATCCGGATGCGGGTCCGGGACTACGGCGAGCTGCGGACGATCCTGATGGAGCAGGTCTGGCGGATCCCGGGCATCCAGCGCACCGCGACCCTTCTCTCGGTGGCAGACATGCCGGCAAAGGACTTCGGCGCCGCTCTGCTCGACAAGATCGAGCAAGCAACCGCCGACTGAGTGGGCACCGGACTCGTCCCGGTGCCCACCCGTCTCAGCCGACCGAGGGGCCCAGCCCGAGGGACTGTGGAGTGCTGGAGTCAGGCGACGGCTGGTGCAGGCCTTCGTCGAGGGCGCCGTACTCCGTCATGAGCGCCGGGCTGCCACCCCAAGGGGTCTGCTCCTCGGCGATCAGTGTGTTGGTGGTGAGCAGCAGACCGGCCACCGAAGCGCCGTTCTGCAAGGCCGATCTGGCCACCCTCAGCGGATCGACGATCCCCATCTCGAGCATGTTCCCGTAGCGGCCTTCGAGCGCGTCGAACCCGTCGTCCGGTCCGAGCTGCCCGATCCGCTCGAGCACCTCCTCCCCGGAGTAGCCCGCATTCGTCGCGATCAGGTACGCCGGCTCGCGCAGCGCCCGCCGTACGATCTCGACGCCGGTCGCGTAGTCGTCCTTCACCTCGAGATCGTCCAGTGCCGACGCCGCGTGCAGGATCGCCACCCCACCACCCGCGACGATGCCCTCGGCCATCGCCGCCCGGGTCGCCGACAGCGCGTCCTCGACTCGGTGCTGGAGCTCCTTCAGCTCCGCGGGGGTCGGCGCACCGACATGGATCACCGCGACCTTGCCGGACAGCGCACCGATCCGCTCCGTCAGCACGTCCTCGTCGACTCCGAACGTGGCCCGCTCCAGCTCGGCCCGGAGCTGGGTGAGCCGGAAGTTGACGTCCTTCTCATGACCGGGGGAGGCGATGATCGCCGTACGGTCGGCGGTGACCCGCACCTGGTCGGCCCGGCCGAGCTGGTCGAGAGTCATCGTCTCCAGCGTGAAGCCCGAGTGCCGGCTGAGGACCGCCCCGCCGGTGATCGCGGCGATGTCCTCCAGCTTGTGCAGCCGGCGGTCGCCGAAGCCCGGCGCCTTGATGCCGACGCACTGGATGTGCCCGTTGACGTGGTTGTGCACGAGCATGCTGAGCGCGGTGCCCTCGAGGTTCTCCGCGATGATCACCAGTGGCTTCGGCTCCCGCATCATCTTGTCCAGCAGCGGCATCAGTTCCTGCACCTTGGTGATCTTCTCGCTGCAGAGCAGGATGTACGGGTCGTCGAGCACCGCCTGCAGACTGCCCGGATCGGTCACCATGTACGGCGACAGGTAGCCGTTGTCGAACTCGAATCCCTCGACGAAGTCCACCCGCATCCCGTGCGCGGTCGACTCCTCGACCGTCACGATGCCGCCGTCGCCGACCGCGTGCAGGGCCTTCGCGATCACCGCGCCGACCAGCTCGTCGTCGTTCGCCGAGATGGCCGCCACCCGGGCGAAGTCCTGCTCGGTGACGACCGGGTGGGCGACCTGGCGCAGCCGCTCGACCAGGCGGGCGACCGCGACGTCGATGCCGCGCTTGACCAGGACCGGGTTGCCGCCGGAGCCGATCGCCCGCATGCCCTCGCGGACGATCGCGTGCGCCAGCACGGTCGCGGTGGTGGTGCCGTCGCCGACGATGTCGTTGGTCTTGATCGCGGCTTCCTTGACCAGCTGGGCGCCCATGTTCTCGAACTGGTCCTTCAGGTGGATCTCCCGGGCGATGGTGACGCCGTCGTTGGTGACCACCGGCGAGCCGGTGATCTTCTCCAGGATGACGTTGCGGCCCTTCGGCCCGAGCGTCGACCTGACCGCCTCGGCCAGCTGGTCCACCCCGGCCAGCATCAGCTCGCGCGCCTGTTCACCGAATCGCAGTTCCTTGGCCATCGGCCCCTCCTCCTTGACTGCCCGGTCCGGGCGAACGGTGTGTCGGTTCGGTGTCGGTTGCGCGTGCTAGGGGACGAGGATCGCGCGGCCCCGCACCCGGCCGGCGTCGAGATCCGCGACGGCCTCGACGGCCGCGTCCAGCGGGTAGGTCCGGGTGTGCAGCGTGACCTTGCCGGCCTCTGCCAGCGCCATCAGCTCGGCCAGCTCGTTGTACGTGCCGACGATGTTGCCGATGATGTTCCGCTCGGTGGAGATGATGTCCAGAGTGGGGACCTGCAGCTGGCCGCCGTACCCGATGACGAAGTACGAACCGGCCGGTGCGGTCATTGTGAAGCCGTCCGCCTCGGCGCCTTCCTCGGCGACGAAGTCGAGTACGACGTGCGCGCCGGCGCCACCGGTGAGCTCCTGCACCGCCGCCACATGGTTGCCATCAGCAACGACGGTGTGGTCGGCGCCGAGCTGCTCGGCGAGCTTCAGCGCATCCGGGTTGCGGTCGACCACGATGATCGTGGTCGCGGTGAGCGCAGCCAGGCACTGGATGCCGATGTGGCCGAGCCCGCCGGCGCCGATCAGGACGCAGGTTGTGCCGGGGTACAGTAGGGGGATCGCCTTGCGGACAGCGTGGTAGGCGGTGATCCCGGCGTCGGCCAGCGCCGCGACGTCCTTCGGCTGGGTCGACGGGTCGAGCTTCACACACGCTCGCGCGGAGGTGAGCAGGTATTCGGCCATCCCGCCGTCGCTGTCCAGGCCGGGGAAGGTGCTGAGCGCGCAGTGCATGTCGTTGCCGGCCCGGCACGCCTGGCAGAGCCCGCAGGTCGGTGTCGGGTGCAGGATCACGGTGTCGCCGACCTGCACGTTGGTGACCGCCGAGCCGATCTCGTGCACCCAGCCGGCGTTCTCGTGGCCGATCGTGTAGGGCAGCGTCGGGTGCATCGCCTCGGCCCACTGGCCTTCGATGATGTGCAGGTCGGTGCGGCACACGCCGGCGCCACCGATCTTGACGACCACGTCCAGCGGGCCCTTGACGCTCGGCTCCGGGACGTCCTCGACCACCGGTTGCTGGTGGTATCCGTGCAGTCGAACGGCCTTCATTCCGTGTCCTCCTCCTCACCCGCACCGGTGGTTGAGTAGCGGTGTCGCAGCATTCCCCGGCAGATGCCGGTGTTGGCCTCGATACCGACCCGGGTGATCCGTGCCTTGCCGAGGTGCAGCGACACCGCGGCACCGGTGACCGGGTCACCGGTGCCAGGGTCGACCAGCAGGGGAGCGGCCGGATCGGTCCGCAGGCCGAGCTCTGCCCGCCGTCGGCACAGCCGGTCCAGCTGTGCCGACGGGGGCATGTCGCCGAGCGTCATCGTCGCCAGCGCCGCCGGATCGAGTCCGGCGGCCAGCAGCGGACGGCAGACCTGGTCGGTGCCGGCCAGCACCGCCTTCGCGACGAAGGTCCGGCGCAGCTCGTCCAGCTCGGCGACCGCCTCGCCCTCGAACGAGGCGACGAAGCCGGCTCGCGCCGCCACGCCGGCGTTGATCGCCGCCGCGGCGAAGTGGTCCTCGAGCGCGACGTCGGCGCTGCGGACCTCGGGTAGTGCCGAGACGACGTCGTACGCGTCGGCGACCATCAGGAACGCGAAGTTGGGCGCGCAGAAGTACGTCGGCAGCCGGAGCCTGACCACGACGTCACCGGCTGCCGACACGACGCACGACGAGACGAACCCCAGTGTCGTGATGGGCTCGTCGAGCTCCGGATCCCGCACCGCGTCGAGCGCGGTGAGGATCCGGGACCGCTCCGCGACCGCGGCCGTCATTACTGGGTGACCAGCTTCGCGTCGTCTTGTGCTGCGGGCTCCGCGTGCGGGAGCTGCAGCTCGTCCGGCACCTTGATGTCGTAGAGCTTCGCCGCGTTCAGCCCGAGGATCTTCTTCTTCCCCTCGGTGCCGAGCCGCGGGTAGTCCGAGAACTCGTCGCTGTCGGGGAAGTCCCAGTCGACGAAGCCCTCGACCTGCCACTTCGGCTCCCAGATGCCGTAGTCGCTGCCGAAGGTCATCTTGTCCTCGCCGACCCAGAACAGCAGCTCGCCCATCACCTTGGCGAAGAACCGCGGCCTTGCGTGCATCAGGCCGCCGATCACGACCGCCAGGCCGGCGTACACGTTCGGCTCCTGGGTCGCCATGAAGCAGAAGTCCTCGATCCGCGGCAGCCCGACGTGCTCGACGATGAAGTTGAGCTCGGGGAAGTCCGTCGCCGCGTGGTCGATGTCCGCTACGTCGAACGCGTCCTTGTCCAGCGGCCAGATCGTCGGGCCCTTGTGGACGTGGATGTTCTTGATGCCGAGCTCCTGCGCCCGCTCCAGGTACCGGTACGCGGCGGGGTCGGTGAGCTTGTAGCCGCGCGAGCCGGCGTTCCACTCGGCGGTGTACAGCTTGACACCGCGCGAGCCGTACCGCTCGACGTTGCGTTTCAGCTCCTCCAGCCCGGCGTCGCCGTCGCGCGGGTCGAACCGGGTGTTGTGGACGAACATGCCTGAGTGCTTCTCACCCAGCGCGGCGTTCCGCTCGGTGGTGTTGAAGCCCTCCTTGTACCACTCCTTCAGGTACGTCGGCTGGAAGATCGCGACGTCGACGTGGCCCTCGTCGAACACGTCCTTCATCAGATCTTCCTCGGTGTACTTCATGAACTTCTCGATCGGCCAGTGGGTCTCCTTCGGTGCGAGACCCATGTACGCGTGGAAGCACTCGATCCAGCCCTTCGCGTACTGCTCCTGGCCCGGCACCCAGTTGTCGGGTGAGGCGTCCCAGAAGTGCATGTGGCTGTCGACCACGAAGTACTTCTCGCCGTCCTTCTCGTACACGAGAACCCCCTTACTTGGCGACTGTCAGGTCGAATCCCAGGTACTCGGCCGCGTCCTCGGGATTCGCGACCAGGATCGTCCGGTCGTCGGTGTGGATCATCCGGCCGTAGTGCGTCGACATGTTCTCTTCGAACTCGGCCTGGTCGAAGTAGCCCGGCTCCTCGCCCAGCGCTTCGGAGACCTCGTCGTAGACGACCTCCATCTTGCCGACCGCGTCCACCCTGATCATCGACGGCAGCGGCGTCAGGGTGACGTTGTCCTTCTGACCCATCACCTCGGCGACGACCTCTCCGACCTGGTTGTTCATCAGCGTGAAGCCGCACCGGTTGGACGCGGTGCTGTCGGACTTGAAGGGACTCTCTGCGGTGGTGAAGGTGGTGCTCACTGTGCCAGCTCCTTCGGCTCCTCGAGGCCGAGTCCGACGACGATGCCGCTGAAGCGGCTCTTCGCCCGGTCCAGCCCGTCTTCGAATCGTGGCGGCTTGGTGTCCGGCTGCGACCACAGCGGCTGCAGCGTCCGGGCCGCCTCGATCGCGCGGGCCGTCCAGTCGGACGTCCAGTCCTGCAGGATCGCCTTGTTGTGGTCGGCGAACTCCCGGTCCGCGGTCAGCAGCTCGAACATCGCCTTGGTGTAGCGCAGGTCGCGCTCGGCGAAGTCGTACTCCGCCGCGCCGACGATGGTCGGGGTCACGAAGTCGCCGTTGCCGGGGGCGGCCTGCTGAACCAGCTGGCTGCGGAACAACTCGCCGACGAGCGGTTCGAACACGACGTTCGCGGCGAAGATCGCCTCGCACCAGTCGTCGATTGCAGTGAGCCGCTCGGCCAGGTCACGCACACCCTGCCAGGCGGGGTCGGAGTTCCAGGTCTCCAGGTGCGCACCGCCGTCGAAGCCTTCGATCTCCTCGCTGAGGGTCAGGTTGTAGAGGGCAAGGTCCTGCGCCGCACGGATCCGGTGCATGCTGTTCACCGAGATCGCGTTGTTGTGCATGTTGGTGGGCGCCCGCCGGTTCGCATTCGCGAACAAGTAGAGACCCAGGCCGTGGTCCACATGCATCCAGGCGCCGACGTGCTGCTCGACGAAGCGGACCCAGTTGCGGTTCCACTGCTCGAAGGCGTGCGACTGCCTGGCCGCCTCGACGTTCTGGGTGACCTGCCGTACGACGTTCGAGTTGTACCGGTAGAGCGTCATCTCCCATTCTTCGTTCGGATCCCGGAACTCGTGCCAGCCGGTCGCCGGCCAGTCGTAGCCCTTGCCGCCCGTACCAGGACCGCGCTCCGGCTCCGGCCGGTCCGAGCCCCAGGCCTTCAGCACAGTCCAGTCCAGCGGATAGCCGCCGCGGCCGTCGGAGAACCCGTACAGCCAGCCCTGGCTGAGGTAGTGGCGTGGATCCGGCTGCACCTCGACGGTGACGTCTTCGTAGTGGCTCTGCTTGCGCTTCTGCGGTGTGTAGTAGTTGAAGCGACGTTCCGTCGAGTCCGGGAACACCTTGGCGCCGGCCTCCGCATCGGTGAACGTCGGATGCGGCACGCTCCGTTCCTGTGTGGTCGTCATCTGGTCTCTGCCTCCAGCACCTCGGGATCACCGGCGTCGCCGGTGGTGGTGAACTTGTCGTAGAAGATGCGCTTCTGCGCGACGCCCAGCCGTTCCAGCAGGGGTAGCGCGGCCTCGACCATCGGCGGCGGGCCGCACACGTACGCGTCGGCCCCGGCAAGGTCGTCCTCGTGCCGGGCGACGACGTCGGTGATCAGACCGACCTCGCCGTCCCATTCGTCGTCGTCGGCCGGCTCGGACAACGCCGGCACGTAGCGGAAGTTCGGCAGCGTGGTGGACAGCGCCCTGAGCTCGTCCTCGAAGCACAGGTCCCGTCGGGTGCGCGCACCGTAGTAGTAGATCGTCGGCCGGTCGATGGCGCGCTCGGCCATCGACCGCAGCAGCGCCAGCACCGGCGCCATCCCAGCTCCGCCGCCGAGGAAGACCAGCCGCGCGCCGGGGTTGTCCCGGAGTGTGAACACCCCGAACGGTCCGGTCAGGTCGAGCCGGTCACCGACTGCCAGCCGTTGGTCCAGGTACGACGAGAACACGCCGCCCGGATAGATCTTGATCACGAACTCGAGCAGCCCCCCGTCCCTGCTCGACGTGTTCGCCATCGAGAACGACCGGGTGGCGGACGACCCCGGCACCGCGATGTCGACGTACTGGCCGGGGAAGTACTTCAGCTCGCCCGGCTCCACCAGTCGCAGCACCAGGTGCCGCATGTCGTGCGTGACCGCGGTGTTCGCGACCACTTCGGCCACACCCGTCTGGATCGGCAGACCCGAACGGATCATGTCCTCGTCGTAGTTGAGCAGCTCGATCGTCAGGTCCTCGTACGGGTGCGCCCGGCAGAGCAGCGTGTAGCCCTCGTCCAGCTCGTACTCCGGCAGCGCGAACGTCGAGTACCGGTCCAGCTCGATGTCGTCACCGTCGAGCACGAACGACTTGCAGGACGAGCACTGGCCCTCCTTGCAGCCGTGCATGAGCATCACGCCCTGCTCGGCCGCGGCCCGCAGGATCGTCTGCTCCTCGTCGACCTCGATCTCGATGCCGACGGGCTCGAACCGTACGACGTGCTTGTCGCCCATGGGCTCCTCACAGCTGCGTGGACAGGGGTGGGACCGGGAGGGCAGGCTCAGCTGCCCTCCCGCGTGGCGGTACGCCGGTCAGGCGTCGACCGGAGCTCTTCCGGCAGGCCCGCCGCGGACGTAGCGGGCCGCGAACGCCGTCCGCTCGTCGTCGGTCATCTCGTTCAGCAGCACGTTCGGGCTCTGCAGGGGCGGGCAGCGCCGCAGGTGGTCGAGCGTCCACATCTTGTCCGGGTTCAGGTCAAGGTGCGGTTGCGCGGTCATCGTCTTGCCGTCGTCACGGACGAAGCCCATGTCGGTGACCACGTCGGCCCAGTTCCAGCCGTGGTACAGCGTCTCCCACTCGCGGTGGCCGATCAGCTGGCCCATGTTCGGCGTCTGCCGGCCCTGGTACGTCGGCCGGAACGCCGTCTCGTCGGTCCACTTGCACATCTCGTGGCAGTAGGTCCGCCACTGGCCGTCGACCTTCGCCATCACCATGTCCTCGCGGACCAGGCACGGCACCATGCAGGTCCAGCAGCGGTGCGGGTACTCGTAGTCCACGTCCTCGAACACGATCGGGTTGTGCCCGTTCGGCGTCGAGAGCCGGCTGTAGTTCTCCCACCACTTGCCGTACTTGTCGTACCAGCCGGGGTACTTGTACTCGAACCACTCGAAGTCCTTGTCGGTCATCGGGTCGATCCGCCAGTAGTTCGCCAGCCAGCCGGTGGCGAAGAACTGCGCCACCTCGTGCACGTACCCCTTGTTCCAGATCTGGTTCCAGGCCTCCTCGATCAGGTCGTGCGGGATCTCGAGTCCGTACTTCTCCAGCGGCACCAGGTAGCTGCGGTAGTAGTCGTCGTAGATCCAGCGGCGCCACATCTCCGCGTAGCTCTCGCGGTCCTTGCGGCGGTCCTTGGTGCCGTACTCGATGAACGTGCCGATCGCCGCGTCGACGACGCGGTGGTTGTTCCACCAGGCGTACCGCAGGTCGCGGGCCAGCAGCTGGTGGTTGCCCTCGTCGGCGAGCGCCATCAGGAGCGTGGCGTACCCGTTGCTGATGTGCCGCGACTCGTCGGACTGCACCGAGTGGAACACGGTCGGCAGCAGGTAGTCGCCGTTCGCGGCCGCCTCGGCGGGCATCGCGACGAACAGCGTGTTGGTGAAGGCGGTCTCGGCCACGATGGTCAGGTAGATGCTCGCCGCCGTGATCGCGTCACCGGTGATGAAGCCTTCCGCGAACTGCCGGCCGATGGTCCCGCAGTAGTCGTTCTGGAAGTTGCGCAGGCTCGAGTTGAAGCCTGCTGGGTCGATGTAGTTGTTCATGTACAGGCGCTTGAGGTTCTGCTGGATCGTCGAGTGCCTGACCTCGTCGATCATCTGGATCGCCTGGCCGTTGTGCAACTCGGGGTTCGGCACCGTCCGGAACAGCAGTGGCATCGCCCGGGCCGCCGAGATCTCCGGCAGCGGGATGATGCTCAGGAACAACTTCTGCCACTCCAGCCAGCGTTCCTGCACCTGGCGGAACATGTTGCCCCGGATCGCTCCGTCCGAGGCGCCGTACACCCGGTGATCCTTCTCCTCCTGCATCGGGAAGTACGACCGCAGAACCTGCTTCAGCGGGTCCTTCTTCTGAGCCTTCTGGAACGTGTAGTCCGTCCCGTACTGGGAGACGGGCTCGTGGTACGCGGGCTCCCAGGACAGTTCCTGGATCTTCTGGTGGGCCTTGGCCACACTCTGGCGACTCATGGCTCTCCTCCCGTTGGCTATAGCCGCCGGCCTGGCCCCACCCGCCGCTCCGGCACGTCGCTGCCGGACGCGGCCATGAGGCCGCGGGCGTGGGCTCTCGAGGGCGAGCCCACGTCTTTGCTCGTGGTTGCAGTACATCGCCGCCGAGCTCGCCGGGAGGTCTCAAATTGAGACCCGCGCCGTCAGGAGTCGCCGAAGGCTGCCCTCCGGAGCTCGGCGAGCTCTGCCCGGGTGTCGTCCGAGGTCCGGGCGTCACCCTGGATGGACGGCCGGATGCCGAGCGCGACCAGCAGCGCGGCCGCCGCCTCGCCCGGGTCGCCGGTCCCCAGCACCGGATGCAGGCCGGCATCGACGAGCTGGTGGAAGACCGTGTTCACGACCGTCCACGGGTTGTACGTCTCCACGGCCGGAATGTCGTCGTCCATCCGGCACCACCTCCGCACTTCGCATGAGACGCCATTGCGGCCGATCTGGCTGTCTCAATATGAGACAGCCGGATCGCCGCCAGCCAGTAGGCTCTAGGTGGCGATGCCATCTCCCGGGAGGCCTCGTGGACGAAGTGGTACCTGAGTCAGGCGACAGCCGGCTTGCCCAGGCCCGGCTGAAGTTTCTGACGTACGACGCGTTTCCGGCCAGCGACGTACGGCGTCCGATCCTGGCCTCCTGGGTGCGTTCCCAACGGTGGAACCTGCCCGCCGACCGGATCGACCTGCCGTACGTCACCGATCCCGACCTCGACCTGCCCTTGGCCCGCAGCGCGACCCCGGTCCTGCACCGGCTCTACGAGCATCTCGCCGGCCAGCCGATCAGCGTCATCCTCACCGAGCGCAACGGGCTGGTGCTGCGCCGGCTCACCGCCGACGCCCAGCTGAGCAGGCACCTGGACCGGGTCCACCTCGCGCCGGGGTTCAGCTACTCCGAGCAGTTCGCCGGGACCAACGGCATCGGTACGGCGCTCGAGCGCGGCGGCCCCATGCACGTGTTCGGGCACGAGCACTACGCCGAGGATCTCGAGGATCTCGCGTGTGCCGGCGTACCCATCAAGCACCCGATCAGCGGCAAGATCGTCGGCGCGATCGACCTCACCTGCTGGCGCAAGGACGCCGGGTCGCTGCTGATCACCCTGGCCAAGACCACTGCGGACCAGATTCGTGCGGCCCTGCTGAGGGACAGCTCGGCCCGGGAGCAGGAGCTGCTGCAGGAGTACCTGCTGGCCGGACGCCGGTCCAGTGACATGGTGCTCGCGGTCAACGACGATCTGCTGCTGATGAACGCCAGCGCACAGCAGAAGCTCGACGGCAGCGATCAAGCGGCGGTCCTCGCCCACGCCGCCGACCGGCTGTCCCAGGCCGTCGTCAACGCGCCGTCGGTCGAGCTGCCGAGTGGGCGGCGAGTGCGCATCACCTGCCGGCGGGTGCCCGAGGGCGGACGCGAATCGGGTGTCGTCATCCAGCTGACCGAGCAGACCTCCGACCGCGGTACGGCGAGTGTCCGGGCACACCGGCCGCCACCACGCCCCGAGCTGCCGGGCATCGTCGGCCGGAGCGCGCCCTGGCTCGCGACCAGCCGGGCCGTGGACAACGCTTATCGTGCTGGGCACTGGGTCGTGCTCAGCGGCGAGGCAGGAGCAGGGAAGGTGGCGCTGGCCCGAGCGGCCCACCAGCAGAACAGCCCGGCCGGACTGTTCCAGCTGGCCGATGCCGCCGAGGCATCGGATCACTTCGCGGACGACGTCGAGGCCGAGCTGGCCGACGACACCGCCCAGGCGTTGGTGATCCGGCACGCCGAACGGCTCGGCCCGGCCCAGCGCGACGAACTGGCGGCCGCGCTGCAGAGCGGAGTCGAGCGGCGACTGTCGGCGCCGCCATGGGTTGCGCTGACGGTGACGACCGGAGGTTCCAACGAGGCGGATCTGGGCGAATTGCTGACGTTGTTCCCGATCACCGTCGACGTCCCGCCGCTGCGGCACCACATCGGTGACGTTCGGCAGTTGGTTCCGTTCTTCCTGAGCCAACTGAGCCACGGGGACCTGAGCTGTTCGCCGGACGCGATGCATCAGTTGCTGCGATCGGCCTGGCCGGGGAACACCGCTGAGCTGCATCAGGTCCTGAAGCAGGTCGTCCAGCACCGGCGCCGTACCGGCGTCATCGTGCCGGCCGACCTCCCGGCCGACCTGCAGGCGACCAGCCGCCGCAGCCTCAGCCAACTGGAGGCGCTCGAGCGGGACGCGATCATCCGCAGCCTGCTCGACAACAACGGCAACCGGCGCGAGGCCGCCCGCTCATTGGGCATGTCCCGAGCCACCATCTACCGCAAGATCCACGACTACGGCATCCGCTGACCTGACGGTCACCGGCGCGGCGGTGTCGCCGCCTGTTCCTCGAGTAGGCGGAAGCCGCAGGAGGTGGCGATCGACCTGGCCTGCTCAGCGGCCTGGTGGGCGGAGGTGGTGTCGCCGGCGGCGCTCCGTGCGGTGGCGAGTGCGATCAGTGCCTCGGCTTCGAGGTACGGGTACACGCCGCGCGCGATCGTGAGGCAGTCCTCGATCCACTCGGTGGCGGTCGGTACGTCGCCGAGCGTGAGGTAGGCCTGCGCCACGGCCGAGGCGGTCTGCGCCTGCGCCTTTCGGTCGCGGACGACGATCGCGAGGTGGTGTGCTCGCAGTGCCGCCTGCAGAGCCGCGGGCCCGTCTCCACACTGGGCGTAGTACCTCGCCAACTCGTCGAGCGTGGACAGCTCGCCGCGGAGGTACGAGCGATGCTCGTAAGCATTCAGTACGTCGTTGAGCAGCTCGGCCGCACGCTCGGTCGCACCCAACTGCCGCAGCGCGCTCGCCAGGTTGCCGCGGATGGTGAGCGCCGACATCTCGCGGCCGGACTCGCTGATCCGGAGCGCGGCAGTGAACAGGTCTGCGGACTCCTGCAACTGCCCCTGGTAGAGGCGCGTCATCCCGAGACCGTTGAGGGCGATGGCGCGCACGTGGCCGTTCGCCTCGTCCTCGGACAGCGCCAGGGCACGGTGCATCCAGTGTTCGGCCTCGACGAGCTTGCCCCGCTCTTGCTGAAGCCATGCGACCTGGTGCGCCAGGTACGCGGCGCCTGTCGTCCAGCCGACCGCCACCGCGAGGGCGTGACCCGCGAGGCAGTCGGGCAGTGCGTCCTCCTCGCGTCCGATCGCGCCGTACGCCTGGCCGCGGTTGATCAGCATCGCGGCTTGCGCGGTGCGGTCACCAGCGGTGATCGCGGCGGCCAATCCCGCTTGCGCAGCGGTTAGCCAGCCGTCGGCATCCCGGCGAATCAGGAAGTACCCCCGGAGCTGGTCGGCGATCCGCCACGACAACCCCTGGTCGTTCGGGTACGCCGGATCGGTCACGACCGCCAGCAAGGCGGGGAGCTCGTCGTCGAGCCATTCGAGGGCGGCGGACTCCGAGCTGAAGAAGCCGGCCGGTTCGGGATGGGTGTCGAGCCGCACGAGGTGGGGAGAGACCCAGTCCACCGCGGCGCTCACGGCTTCGCCGTACCAGGAATGCAGTCGAGTCCGTGCGGCCTCCACCTCGGGGTCCTCGGCGAGGAGGCGCCGCGAGTAGAGGCCGAGCAGGTCGTGGAAGCGGTAGCGGTTCTTCGCCTGCTGCAGCAGCATGTTTGCTTCGAGGAGATCCTCGAGGATTCGTTCCGCCGCGGCGGCCGGCATCGCGAGGAGGATGCCGGTGCTGTCGGCGCTGAAATCGTCGCCCGGGTGCAGGCTGCACAGCCGGAAGGCGCGCTGG
Source organism: Kribbella sp. NPDC050124 (assembly GCF_044460355.1). NCBI lineage: Bacteria > Bacillati > Actinomycetota > Actinomycetes > Propionibacteriales > Kribbellaceae > Kribbella > Kribbella sp. NPDC050124. The sequence goes on along the minus strand of NZ_JBITJU010000009.1, from coordinate 243,552 downwards.
GCCTCGAAACTCAGGTCGGCGTAGCTGAGTTGGAAGCTGTTGAGCACGCTGGCTTCGCCGAGGCTGAGCTCGGTCAGCCGCCGGTTGTCGTCGTCCAGGCGGCGGGCCAGGTCGGCGACGGTCCACCCTCGCCGGGTGGCGAGCCGGGAGCCTGCGATGCGGAGCGCGAGCGGCAGTCGGCCGCAGGCTTCCGCTAGCGCGGTCACCCCGTCGGGGTCCGCATCGATCCGATGGGTTGTTGCGATGGAGGTGATCAGCCGGATGGCGTCGTGCTGGGGGAGTGGCTCGAGGTTCACCACGCCTGCCGCGGTGAGGTCAGGCAGTCGGCGGCGGCTGGTCACGATCACGTCGCTGCTGCCGGCTCCCGGCAGCAGCGGCCGAACTTGGGCCGCGCCCTGCGCGTTGTCGAGCAGCACCAGCATCCGGCGGTCGGCGAGCTCGCTGCGGAGCATTGCGGAGGCTTCGGCTTCGTCGGTGCCGATCTGTCGGCCGGGTACGCCGAGGGCGCGCAGGAACCGGCCGAGCACTTGGACCGGGGCTGGCGTCGTCGTGTCGCTGCCGCCCAGGTCGGCGTACAGCTGCCCGTCCGGATACTCCGCACGGAGGCTGTGGGCGGCGGTCAGGGCCAAGGCGGTCTTGCCGACCCCGGCGATTCCGTTGATCAGGACAACTCGGGAGGACAGCGCCGCGGCTCCGCTGAGCGCCGTACGGATCGTCGCGAGCTCGGGTGCGCGGCCGACGAAGTCTGGTGGTGCGGACGGGGCCTGTTGGATGACCGATCGCGGCGTCGGCTGGGCCGGAGTCCCGTTCTGCTGCCGGAGTACGTCGAGATGGACGGCCCGGAGCCGCTCGCCCGGGTCGATGCCGAGTTGTTCGGCGAGCGCGGACCTGATCCGGTCGTAGGCCGCCAGGGCCTCGGCCTGCCGGTCCGCCGCCGCCAAAGTCTTGATCAGCTCGACGTGCAGCGGCTCGTCGAGCTGGTGGTGCGCGGCGAGGGTTCGCAGTGGCTCCAGGGCCCGTTCCGGATCGCCGAGATCACGCGCCAGGGTCGCGAGAGTCCTGGCAGCGGCCGTGCATTCGTTGATGACGGCAACATAGACGGGGCTGGTCGCCACCGACTCCACGTCGGTCTCGCCACGCCACAGCGCCACGGCGTCGGACAGCTTGGCGAACGCCTCGTCCGGCTCGGCGCGCGCTGCTTGGGTGGTGAGGTCGCGAAAGGTCAGCAGGTCGAGTTCGCTCAGCGTCAGCCGGTAGCCGGTAGTGCCGCCGTCGACCGCGGAGTGGGTCTGCCCGTCGGCATGCAGCAGCCTTCGCAACCTTGCGATCCGGGTGTGCAGCAGGTTCGCCGCGTTCCCTGGTACGGCGCGTGGCCAGAGGACGTCGATGAGCTCGTCCTGACTGACCGTCGTACCCGCGGCGAGCGCGAGCCGAGCCAGCAAAGTGCGCTGCGGACCGGAGGTGACGGTCACCGGGACATCTCCGTGCCAGACCTGGAGAGGCCCGAGGACAGCGACGCGCACGGGCCCTCCGCCGTCCGAGGTCGCACCGGTGACGGATCGGGTCGCCACTGCCGCGGCATGCAGCTGCACGGCATCGCGTCGATTGAGCGCGAGCGCGGTCGCGATGGCCTCGATCGACTCTCGCTTCGGGCTTCGGGTCCGGCCCTGTTCCAGGTCGCGAATGGCGCCCGCACTGAGTCCGGCCTGCTCGGCGAGCTGCCGTTGTGTCATCCCGCCGTCCTGGCGGAGCGCCCGCAGCAACTCACCGAAGGCGGGATCCGGCTTCCGGGCACGCCAGGAGCCGACTGGATCCCGCGGCCTCCCGGTCACGGAGAGCATCCTACGTTACTCCGAGTAGCTCAGCGGGGTGTGATGCCGTAGTGCCGGCGCTCGTCCTTGGTGGCCGCCTCGACCACGACCTGACCACGCTGCCAGCCGCCGCCGAAACTGAAGTTGCAGTCCCATTCGGAGGAGGCCACGCCGGGTACCGACAGCGCAGCCGCGGTGAAGGCCTCCTCGCACTTCGCGACCTTGCCTCCCGAGCACGCCGTGACGGGCAGCACAGCCAATGCCAGCACCACGACAGTGGGCAACCACCGCATGTGTTCGATCACTCCCTCGACCCGGTGCCCCCGGCAACGATGCTACGGGTCGCGGGGCGACGTCGGTCTGCCCGTACTCGGCCCGTACTCCCGGTGAGCCTGCCGACTCCCTGGAAGGCGGGTTGCCCGGCCTTGTGGATCGGTACGGTCGCCGTCGTGAATCGTCATGTGGATCTGGTGACCGTGCTGGGGGAGCAGGTCGCCAAGCGAGTCGAGCCGTTCGGGAACGGGGAGCGGTATGTGCGCGCGGGCCAGTGGCCGCAGGCGCTGGCCTGGCTGGTGGACCTCGGGATGATCGTCCTGGGCGTCGGGGTGGGGTTCGTTGCCCTCGCGTTGGTCGACGTCCAGGTGGACCTCACCAACGGGGCGTTGACGCTCGCCCTGCTCGGTCTCCTGGTCGGAGCTCCGCTTGGGTACGGCTTGTTCTTCGGCAACGGCCGGGCCTTGGGCGGTGTCGTGGCCGGTACGCAGGTCGTCCGGCTGAAGGACGGCGGCCGGCTGGGCTTCTCGGCGCCGTGGGCGATGTTGGTGCGGATCCAGTTGCTCCCGCTCCTGATCATCGGCGTGCTGGTCGGCTCACTCGCCGGCGGCGGCGGATCACCGCCCGGGTCCCTGGTCAGGGGCAGCTTGGACGTAGACGCCACTCGACGGCTTCGCGAATTCGAACTCTATTGGAGGAACCTTTCTGATGCGTAAATCCATGGTGGCTGCGGTTGCGGCTGCGGCGTTGGCTGTCTCCGCGGCCGGGATCGTCGTGGCGGCTCGGCCGACGGCTGCGGCGCTCGGCGACGTACCGGCGGACTGCAGTGTTTCCACGGCGGCGTACCGCGCCGATGGGCAGCGGCTGACCTACGTGTACTCCGGCGGGACGACCAGCACCCGGGAGTACGCCAACGACAACCTGGGCTGGGTGCCGACGGCGCATCAGCAGCTCGGCGGCAGTGGCGACGACACCACCTTCCGCAGCACTGAGTACGCCGCTCGCGCGGGCTCGGACCGGCTGTTCAAGGTGACGCGAGAGGGCCACCTGATCGACGGATCGTGGCGAATCATGGCGATGAGTGCCAGCCACATCGGGGTTGGGTACGCCGGGACCCGGATCCTCGCGTCGGCGTCGCCGTACCTCTATCACGTGGCGGGCACCTCGCTCTACCGATCCACTGAGAGCTACGTGGACGGCGTGCTGACGCTTTCGGCGCCGGTGAAGCTGGCCGGCAAGGGCTGGGACTCGGTCAACACGCTGACCTACGAGCGCAGCGGCGGGACCGGTGCCGCGGCGGTCGACGTGCTGATCGGCACGAAGACCAACGGTGAGCTCAAGGAGTGGCGGATCAACCGGGCCACCCCGACGACGATCAGCTCGAAGGTACTGCGGAGCAGCGGTTGGGGATCCTTCACCAGCCTCAGCACCGGCTACTGCGACGCACACCCCAAGGGCAGGCCGCTGCTCGGAATCACCGCCGACGGGCGGGCCTCGGTGCACTTCGATGCCCTGAAGACCGACGGTGTCGGCACCGACATCAAGGGCGGCTCGCTCGGTTCCCTAGGCTGGACCGCGAAAGCCTACGGCCAGTAGTACGCCGGCGTCGTCCGGCATACTGGAATCGGTATACCAATGAGCCGGCGAGACGGGAAGCGGCATGGGGCAGAGCGGTGGCTTCGAGTCCGAGGCGGACCGGGTCACGCAGCGGTTGCGTGACGAGATCCTCGATGGGGAGCGTGGCCCAGGCGAACGATTGGTCGAGCGCGACTTGGCCGACAGCCTGGGCGTCAGCCGGGTGCCGGTGCGGGAGGCACTCAAGACGCTCGTCACCGAGGGGCTCGTCACGCTGCGGCCGCGGTCGTGGGCGGTGGTCCGGGAATTCACCGATTCCGACATCGCCGATCTGAGCGAGGTGCGGGCCGCGTTCGAGCCGCTGGCCTTCCGGTTGGCCGCCGAGCGGCGGACTCGTGCGGGTCTGGATCGGCTCAAGCGTGCGGTGGATCAGCAAGTGGAGGCGGCGCGGGCGAACGATTCGGTGCGGGCCCGGCGTGCCGCGGCCGACTTCCACGAGATCGTGACCGAGTTGGCCTCGAACGACCTGCTGGTCGAGATCGAGCGCCCGCTGCGAAGCCGGATGCGCTGGCTGCTGACCCAGCACGACGACCTCGCCGCGGTCGCGGAGCAGCACCGGGGTCTGTACGACGCCATCGCCAACCGTGACGTGGACGAGGTCGAGCGGCTGGTCAGGGAGCACGTGGCCACCTCGCATGACCTCCGGCGAAGCCGTCTGCTGCACGCCGACAAGACATAGGCTCGCACACCTTCAGGTTTGGTATACCATTTCGGCATGACCACGCTGCTGCTTGCCAACGTCCGCCCGTGGGGTGGCGATCCGGTCGATCTGCACATCGCCGACGGGGTGATCACGGGGATGGTGCCGACCGGCAGTGAAGGTCCCCAGGTGGAGCGCGTCGACGGTCGCGGTCTGCTCGCGCTGCCCGGCTTCGTCAACGCCCACGCGCATGTGGACAAGAGTTGGTGGGGTCAGCCCTGGGTCTCGTACGGCGGCGAGCCCACGACTCAGGGCCGGATCGCGCATGAACGGGCGGAGCGGGCGAAGTACGGCATCCCGAGCACCGCCGGCGCCACCGCGGTGCTGCGGGAGTTCCTGAGGCACGGCACGACGGCGACCCGCACCCACGTCGACGTCGACCTAGGGGTCGGCCTTCGGGGCATCGAGCGCGTTCGCGAAGCCGCTGCGGCCCTCGACCACGCCGTCGCGGTGGAGATCGTGGCCTTCCCGCAGGACGGCGTACTCCGGCGACCCGGCGTCATCGACCTCCTCGACCGGGCGGCTTCCGAGGGCGCCACCAGCATCGGCGGTCTCGACCCCGCGTCCATCGACCGCGATCCGGTCGGTCAATTGGACGCCTTGTTCGCCGTCGCCGAGCGGCGCGGTGTCGGGATCGACATCCACCTGCACGACGGCGGTGAGCTCGGTGCCTTCCAGTACGAGCTGATCATCGAACGGACCCGCGCCACCGGGCTGGTCGGCAAGGTGAACGTGTCGCACGGATTCGCTCTGGGCGAGCTGTCACCGGCCCGTCAGGATCAGCTGGTCGAACAGCTCGGCGAGGCCGGCATCTCGTGGACGACGGTCGCGCCCGTCCGGTCCGCGCCGCTTCCGTGGTGTGCCATGCGGGAGGCGGGCGTCGCGATTGGTCTTGGTACGGACGGCATCCGTGACCTGTGGTCGCCGTACGGCGATGGTGATCTGTTGCGGGTCGCCCTCGGGTTCGCTCGGCTGCACGGTCTGCGCACGGATGAGGAACTCGAGTACGCCGTCCAGCTCGCAACCACCGGAGGCGCGAGGTTCGTCCACCACGATGGAGACGTGTTGGTGCCCGGTGCGCGGGCGGACGTCGTACTGATCGATGCGCAGAACGCGCCCGACGCGTTGGTCCGGGCGCCGCGGCGTGAGTTGGTGGTGGCCGGCGGCCGGATCGTCGTCCGCGACGGCGATCTCGTCGGCTGAACCACATTGCTCACGACCAATCGCGCGCCTGTCGTGCAGGCGCTGGGATCCTTGCGCGACAACCGGCCGTTCCGGCTGCTGTGGCTCTCGAACCTGTTCTTCTTCGGCGGCGTGTGGACCCAGACGCTGGTGCTCGGCTGGCTTGCGTACGAGACCACTCGGTCCGATCTGCTGGTGGCGGTGTTCGCCGCGGTACGACTCGCGCCCTTGCTGCTGGGGCCGTTCGCCGGTGCGGTTGCCGATCGCCACAACCGGGTGCGCCTGCTGCTCATCGCGTGCTCGTGGGCGCTCGTCTCGGCCGGCGTGGTCGCTGCGCTGACGTCGCTGGACAAAGCGCCGTACTGGATCCTGCTGGTCGGTGGACTGGCGGTCGGTCTTGCGCAGTCGCCGTCGCAACCGGCTCGCGCCTCGTTGGTTCTCGACCTGGTCGGACGGCAGAACCTCAGCAACGCCAACGCCCTGAACTCGCTGGCGATGAACATGACCCAGGTCATCGGCCCGGCGGTCGGCGGCCTGATGATCAGCGGGCTCGGGGCACCGGCGGCACTGTGGATCTCCACCGTGTGGTACGGCGTCTCTCTCGTCACGCTGATGCCCTTGCGCGGTCTCGGGCACGTGAGTCATGCGCATGCCGAGTCGGCCGTCCGGATGGTCGTCGGTGGGTTACGCGAGATCGTCCGGAGCCGCCTCGCCAGATCGGTCCTGCTGGTCACGCTGGCGGCGAACATCTTCCTGTGGCCGATCTACCAAGCGTTCATGCCGGTCTTCGCGCAGGAGTCGCTCGGGCTCGACGCCGCTGGGCTCGGCTGGTTGCTGACGTGCGGGGGAGTCGGCGGGCTGCTCGGGTCGATCGTTATCGCGGGGCTGGGCGACTTCCGCTGGAAGGGAGCGATGTTCCTCGTCGGCACGGCGTGCTGGGGCGCGCTCTGGTCCCTGTTCGCGCTGTCGAGGAACCCGGCGACGTCGTTCGTCCTGATGGGCGGGATCGGCGTGATGAGCGCGGCATTCGGCGTACTGCAGACCACCCTGCTCCTGATGACCACCGAACCCCACCTCCACGGCCGCGCCCTCGGCGTCCAGGAACTGGCCATCGGCATCATGCCCCTCTCATCCCTTGCCCTAGGCACCCTCGCCGACCACTACGGCGTAGCTCCCACCACCTTCACCAGCGCCCTCCTCCTGGTAACCACCACCGCCGCCCTCGCGGCCCACACCCCCAAACTCCTCCACTACGGCACCTGACTTCGTCGTTCTCGGTTGGATCGACTGGGGGATCGGCCAGGGCGTTCCACAGGCGCGACCGAGCCGGCCGCGGCGTGACTGTGGAGGCCTACCAAGTACCTCGGCAGAAGGGCGTGCTGCATGAACGTACTGATGTCTTCGGAGGCGGGAGACGACTGGGACGCCTGGGTGCGGACCTACTTCGCGCGGGTCTACCGTCGTGCGTACCGCCTCACGGGCAACAGGCAGGATGCGGAAGACCTGGCGCAGGACGTCTTCGTCCGGGTGTTTCGCTACGTTTCGGCGCCTACGCCGGCCCTGCTGCACGTGATCACCACGAACCTGTTCATCGACCGGCTGCGGGGCAAGCATCGGATCAGGTGGGACCAGCTCGCCGACAACAACGACGAGATGCTGGCGAGTCGCGAACCTCCACCGGCCCAGATTGTCGAGGACCGCATCATCGCGAACGACGTGGCCGCGGCGCTGAAGGGCCTGCCCCCCGAGTACCGGATCGCTGTCGTGCTCCGCGACATCGAGGGTCTGTCCTACCGAGAGATCGCCGCAACGCTCGGCCTCAAGCTCGGGACCGTGCAAAGTCGCATCTACCGCGGGCGCGCCGGGCTGCGGCATGCGCTCCCACACCGCGCACCTCGTCATGCCGGACGTCATGCGGCCTGATGCCGGAGCGGAGGACTCCTTGTCGGAAGTGTCTTGGTGCTCCACGCTCATCCCGGACGGCGCCCAACCGCGCGCGTGAAACTCCCCGGTGGAACGCCGGGCTAGAGGCCGTCCGCGCCACGGCCGCGCGACAGAGGTGTGCTGATTGGCACTGCTAGGCCGTGTGCGTCAGCCGACGAATGGGCTCTCGTCGTCTGTACGGCGTTGATGGACGTCGTCGACGACTCGGGTGTCCCACGGGCGTTCCCAGCCGCCGAGGGCCAGCAGCCGGTCGACGACCTCGGCGGTCATGCCCCAGATCAGCCTGCCCCTGATCGCGAACGCAGGCAGGATGATTCCATTCGGCCGGTGCAGCATCAGCCGGCCGGCCGGATCAGCCAGCTCCTCGACGCTGATCCGCTCGACCGCCTCGACCTCGCCTCGATCAACCGGGGCCACCGGGTGTGGACGTTTCCACCAGGCAAGGACTGGAACCACCCGGAATCGGGTGGGTGGGATGAAGAGCTCGGGCAGGGTGCCGACGACATCGACGTCCGTGGGGTGGATACCGACTTCCTCCGCGGTTTCCCGCAGCGCAGCCGCGACCGGGTCGGCATCCGTGGCGTCGATGACCCCGCCCGGGAACGCTGCCTGGCCTGCATGAAGCCGCAAGTGCTCGCTTCGCCGGATGAACAGCAGGTCCGGTCCGTGCGGTCCCTCCGCGAACAACACGAGCACAGCTGAACGTCTGCCACCGCCGGCAGGCGGCACGAGTGCCGGAGACGGTTGTATCGACGCGACTGCATCGGCGAGGTCGCGCAGCCACGGCGGGACAGGTCGGACATCCACGGTCACTGCCTCCTCGCCTGCCGACCTCCGCCACCCAGCATGCGCCGTAGGGATCTGGATTGCCAGCGCGTGAAGACCCACCTGACAGTGCGGCGGTACTGTGATTCGATGCCGTCAACCGCAGCGGAAGGCACCGGCTGAATTGGTCACGGGGCCAGGCAGTTCCCACCGACACCGAGACCCCGCGACGTTGCGGGGCCGGACGAGTGAGCTGCGCGTACTGACCCAGTTGGTCGAGGACATCCGGGCCGGCGACAGCCGGGTACTCGTGGTCCGCGGTGAGCCGGGCGTGGGAAAGACCGCGCTGCTCGAGTGCCTGGCCACGCAAGCGCCGGGCTGCCAGGTGGCCCGCGCGGTGGGCGTGCAGTCGGAGATGGAGCTTGCCTTCGCGGGTCTGCATCAGCTGTGCGCGCCGATGCTGAGCGGGCTGGTTCGACTGCCCACGCCCCAGCGAGTGGCGCTGCAGACCGCGTTCGGGGTGAGCGCCGGACCGCCGCCGGACCGGTTCCTGGTGGGGCTGGCCGTCCTGAGTTTGCTGTCGGAGGTTGCCGAGGACCAGCCGCTGCTCTGCCTGGTGGATGACCACCAATGGCTGGACAGCGCCTCGGCGCAGGCGTTGGAGTTCGCGGCCCGGCGGCTCGCGGCGGATTCGGTCGGCCTGGTGTTCGCCACCCGTGATCCCGGCGACGAGCTGGCGGCCTTTCCCAGCCTGGCCGTCGAGGGGCTGCCGGCGAGCGACGCGCGGGCCTTGCTGGACTCGGTCCTGGCAGGGCCGCTCGATGACCGGGTCCGGGATGGGATCCTCGCCGAGACGCGGGGGAACCCGCTGGCCCTGCTCGAACTACCCCGGGGCCTGACACCCGCGGAACTGGCGGGTGGCTTCGGACTGCCGGGTGTACGGCGGCTGTCGGGCCGGATCGAGGAGAGTTTCCGCCGCCAGATCGAGGCGTTGCCGGACCAGACCCAACGGCTGCTGCGGTTGGCAGCGACCGACTCGTCCGGCGACCCGTTGCTGTTGTGGCGTGCCGCCGAGCAGCTCGGGATTCCGATCCATGCCGGAGCTCCTGCGGTCGAGGCGGAGTTGATCGACTTCGGCGCTCAGGTTCGGTTCTGGCATCCGCTCGTACGATCGGCGGCGTACCGATCAGCCTCGATCCAGGAGCGGCATGAGGCGCACCGCACGCTTGCCGCGGTCACGGATCCGGAGCTCGATCCCGACCGCCGAGCCTGGCACCTGGCCCAGGCGGCAACCAGTCCGGACGCGGCGGTAGCCGACGAACTGGAGCGCTCGGCGGGCCGGGCGCAGGCCCGTGGCGGCCTGGCCGCGGCGGCTGCGTTCCTGGAGCGCGCGGCGATGCTGACGCCCGACTCGGTCGGCCGAATGCAGCGGTTGCTCGCGGCTGCGCGGGCCAAGTCCGACGCTGGAGCCCTGGACGCGGCCCAGGGACTGCTACGCGCAGTCGAGGCCGGCACGGTTGATGGACGGCACACAGCTGAGGTCGAACTGCTGCGCGGTCAGATCGCGTTGGACCAGCGGCGTGGCGGCGATGCCCACCGACTGCTTCTGAGCGCGGCCAGACGCATCCAGACAGTGAGCATCGACCGGGCGCGCGCGGCGTACCTGGACGCCCTCGTGGCAGCGATCTGGGCCAGTGACCTCGGCAGCCCGAAGGTGCGAGAAGCGGCAGAGGCTGCCCGGAGCGCACCGCCTGGACCCGCGCCGCCGCGAGTGCTCGACGTCTTGCTTGACGCCGTCGCGCTGCGTGTGACCGACGGCTACGCGGCAGCCGCCCCGGAACTGACGCGGGCACTCGACATGGCGCTGACCCTCGACGTCGGCCGTGGTGAGTACGAGCGGTGGCTCCGGCTGGCCGGGGGAAGGATCGGCCAAGTCATAGCCATGGAGGTCTGGGACTACGAGTCCTGGCACGCGTTGGCAGCCGCCCAGGTCCAGTACTCCCGGAGCACGGGCGCGCTCATGCACTTGGCGTTCGCGCTCAACTACCTGGCCCGGTCCCACCTGCTGGCCGGCAATCTGCTCACGGCCGAGCGCCTGATCGACGAGGATCACCTGATCGCGGAGGCCACCGGGAACCCGCCGATCGCGGACACCGCGATGATGCTCGCGGCGTGGCGGGGGCAGGAGCGCGAGGCCTCCAGTCTGATCGATGCGACCTCGCGTGAGGCGGCGGCGAAGGGCGCGGATCGACTGGTCAGCCTCGCGGCGTACGCGAGTGCGGTGCTAGACAACGGCTTCGGGCGGAGCGCCGAGGCGTACACAGCCGCTCGGCGGGCGTTCGAGAGCGAACCGATGGGCTACGGGTCTCACATCGTGCCCGAGCTGGCCGAGGCTGCGGCCAGGACCGGCAACACGCAGGACCTGACGACCACTCTGGAGTGGCTGACCGAACGCACCCGCGCCACGCCGAGCGACTGGGTGCAGGGCATCGAGGCCCGGGTCCGCGCCTTCCTGAGCGACGGAGACTCGGCCGAACAGTGCTATCGCGAGTCGATCGAGCGGCTGAGCAGGACGCGGGTCAGGACCCAATTGGCGCGTGCCCATCTGCTGTACGGCGAGTGGTTGCGCCGCGAGAACCGGCGAGGCGATGCGCGCGAGCAGCTGCGCACCGCGCACGAGATGCTGCAGGTGATGGGCGCCGCGGCTTTCGCCGAGCGAGCCCGGATCGAGTTGCTCGCCACCGGGCAGACAGTACGCAAACGAGTCGACGAGACGGACCATGCGCTGACCGCCCAGGAGTTCCAGGTGGCGCGGCTGGCCAGTGACGGCCTGTCCAACCCGGAGATCGGCGCCCGGCTGTTCATCAGCTCGCGGACGGTCCAGTACCACCTGCGCAAGGTGTTCACCAAGCTCGACATCAGCTCCCGGACCCAGCTCCACCGAGCGCTTCCGAGCGATCCCGACCCGGTCCTGCCGCGCTAGTTCCGCCGCCGGCCAGTCGGCACTGGCCAGTCCGACTGTGCAGATGGCGGACTCGATCGAGGACACCTCTTCCTCACGATGGCATCGACGGAGCCATCCGGGCTCTCGGGTCGAGGTGAGGAGTGAGCTCAGGTGCTGACCATTCCTTCGGGTGGGCATGCCGGACACCGGCCACACGGCCGGCGCCGGGAGTGCGAAACGCTGGACAAGCTGATCGCGGACGTGTGGACGGGCGAGAGCCAGATGCTCGTGATGCGTGGCGAGGAGGGAATGGGCAAAAGCACGCTGCTTGCCTACCTCGCGAAGCGAGCGTCCGGCTGCCTCGTCCTGCGGGCAGCGGGAGTCGAGTCGGAGCGGGAGCTCGCTTTCGCCGGGCTGCACCAGCTGTGTGCTCCGATCCTCAGCGGGCTGGCGGAGCTCCCGGACCCACAACGGGACGCGCTCGTCACGGCGTTCGGCTTGTACGCCGGTGACGCTCCCGAGCGTCTCGTGGTTGGCATGGGGGTGATCGGCTTGCTGTCGGCTGCTGCCGCGGAACGACCGCTGGTCTGCATTCTGGACGATGCACAGTGGCTCGACTCGGCCTCAGCGCAGGTTCTGGGCATCGTGGGGCGTCGTCTCGGGTGGGAATCGGTCGCGCTCGCTGTCGCGGTCCGCGGGCACAGCGGGAAGCCGGGTGCCGGCAGCGAAGCGCCGTACCTGACCGGAATTCCGGAGCTCGTCGTCGGCGGGCTGGGAGCCAGGGACGTGCACAGCCTGTTGGACTCGACCGCCGTCGGCCCGCTGGACGAGCGCGTGCGGGAACGGATTGTGGATGAAGTCCGCGGGAACCCCCTTGCCTTGCAGCAGGCGACCGCTGGACAAGGGCCTGACCACCTGGCGGGCGGCTACGGGCTGCCCCGGATCACGCTCCCTGACCGGATGGTGGAGCGGTTCCGGCGACAGTTCCTGCCGCTGCCGCCGGCGACGCGGCAACTACTGGTGTTGGCGGCGGCTGATCCGACCGGAGACGCGGTCCTCCTTTGGCGGACCGCCGGCGAGCTCGGGATCACCTCCGCTGCGGCGACCATGGCCGCGACGACGCGACTTGTCGCGCTCGACGGACGTGTCCGGTTCTGCCATCCGCTGGCCCGGTCGGTTGTCTACGAGGCCGCATCGCCGCAGGAACGCCAGGCCGCCCACGGGGCGCTCGCGGCTGCCATCGATCCCGGCACCGATGCTGATCGTCGCGCATGGCATCGTGCTCACGCGGTCTCTGAGCTGGATGAGGAGGCTGCCGCGGAGTTGGAGCGGACCGCTGACCAGGCCATGGAGCGCGGAGGTTTGCCGGCGGTTGCCGCCTTCCGCGCGCGTGCCGCCGAGTTGACCGCCGATCGCGCTTCCCGTGCACGACGTGCGCTGGCGGCGGCGGAGGCGAAGTACCACGCCGGTGCGTTGCGCGCAGCGCGCCGCCTGCTTGCCGTAGCGCGGGCCGGACCACTCGACGACCTGGCCAGGACTCAGGTGCTGTTCCTGGGTGCGCAACTGACGGCCCACAGCGATCCTGGCCCGGATACGCCGTCAGAGCTTCTTGAAGCGGCTCAGCTCCTGGAGCCTGCCGAGCCCGATCTGGCCCGCGAAGCCTATTGCGCGGCCTTTGACGCAGCGCTGGCCTTCGGCGGCACCGGAGGCACCGTCTTGGAGATCGCCGAGCGTGTCCAGTCAGCGCCGCCGCGATCGTCAGACGGACCCGGTCTGCTGCTCGACGGTCTCGCCGTACTGACCAGCAAAGGACTCACGGAAGGCGCGCCTCTGGTCAACCGAGCACTCCGCAACGTTCGAGATCAGGATGCCGGGGAAGGCACTCGGTGGTTGCTCCTTGCCTGCCGCGCGGCCCAGGAGGTCTGGGACGACAGGAGTTGGCATGCGCTGACAACGCGGCTGATTCAGCGTGCGCGATCGGTGGGTGCGCTGACCGTGTTGCCGCGGGCACTCCTGGCGGGCTCGATGATCCAGTTGCTTGCCGCCGGATGTGAGGCGGCCACGTCGATGGCACTGGAGGCTGAGGCGGTCGGGGTCGCCACCGGTTGCCCGCTCGGACCGTACGCCCGGTTGCCGCTTGCCGCCTGGAGGGGCGACGACATCGAGAGCTCCAGATTGATCGCCGAGGCGATGATCGGGGAGCCGACCCGGTTGCGCACCGCGCCGTACTGGGCGGCGGCAGTCCTCAACAACGGACTTGGACGATATGAGGACGCCCTGACCGCAGCCACCCGCGGTTGCGAACGACAGGAGGAGCTGGGACTCGCCACCTGGTCCTTGGTCGAACTCGTGGAGGCGGCTGCCCGGACCGGAGAACAGCAGCAGGCGACTGATGCGCTCAAGCGGCTTCAGGCGAGGACAGAGGCCTGTGCCACCGACTGGGCGGTCGGGATCGAAGCGCGTTCGCGTGCCCTCGTGAGCGAGGGGCAAGCCGCCGAAAGCCTTTACCTGGCAGCGATCGAGAGACTGGACCGCACCCTCGTCAGAGTTGACCTGGGCCGCGCTCATCTCCTGTACGGCGAATGGCTTCGACGCCAGGGCCGTCGCGTAGATGCCCGCGTCCACCTACGGGCCGCCCATGAGCTGCTCGCCGAACTCGGGATCGAGGGCTTCGCCGGACGTGCACACCGCGAACTGGAGGCGACGGGACTGCCGGCACGCAAGCGGGCGGCCGTCCCGGACGCCCTGCTGACCGCGCAGGAGGCGCAGATCGCCGGGATGGCGCGTGCGGGACGGACGAACGCAGAGATCAGTGTCGAGCTGTTCATCAGTCCGCGCACTGTGGAGTGGCACATGCACAAGGTGTTCACGAAGCTGGGCATCACCTCGCGCAAACAACTCGCCGAGGCGTTGGCGCCGCCGGTCGCGCGCAAAGGGGCAGCGCGCCATGCCCCGACCCGGGGCCGGACCGGGGGGTGATCCGGCGCAAGCAACGTGCAGACCCTCGTCATCCCCGGCGTCGGCCACTGGCTGGCCGAACAAGCCCCCACACAAATGCTGACCGCCCTCAACACCTTCCTGACCACCTGACCGCCTGCCTCCTGGTCCTCGGCTCAGCCCCATCACCTCGGGCTGAGCCGAGGATTTGCCGTTCGCCGGGACGACGGATGTTGTGCGCGCGGGTGGGTACCGACGGGGAACGACTGGTGCGAACGAGAGCCTCTGGAGGTAGCACATTTGAGCACGATCACGCAGTCGATTGACGTTGAGGTTCCGGTGACTACGGCTTACAGCTGATCGCCGAGGCCTTCTGTGGAGCGGCGGTTATCAGTCGTACGAGGGGAAGCACCAAGACATCTCAAGACCCTGACAACCTCCAGCAGGCACCAAGACAGAGGTCCTGACTACTACTGGGGGAGGTTTCCGGTGTCGATGACGTGGAGGGCTACTGCGCGCAGGCGCTGGTTGTGGGTTTGGGAGTAACGCTGGAGTACGGCGAACGCCCGGATGGCATCGAGTCCGTACCTTTCCATCAACCGTCCGACCGCCTGACCGACCTCCTTGCGCGAGTCGAGGGCTTGATGCAGGGTCGCCTCCATTCGTGCCGAGGCGATCGCGATCGACGCGTGGAGCGCGAGCAGCCGGGCTGCTTCGCGGTCACCTTCCTTGAAAACAAAGGGTTCGGAGGAGATCAGGTTCAGGGCGCCGCTCGTCGATTCGGCAGTGAACAGGCGGATCGCCAGCGCGCTGCGGATCCCGTTGGCGGCGGCGGTCGGCGCCCAGTTGGGCCAGCGGGTGTCGATCATGGTGTCCTCGACGAGTACGTCGTCGTGATCGGTGATCGCCAGCAGGCTGGGCCCTTCGCCGAGGTCGACCTGGAGCTGGTCCGCGATCGTGATCAGCTCGTCGGTTGCGGCGACGGTTTGGGCTTGTCCGCGTTGCATGAGCAGCACCGAGGCGTGGTCGTAGTGCAGCGCCTCGACCGCGAACTGCAGGACACCGTCCGCTGTGGTCAGGACATCGGCCCGGTTGTGCAGGTTCATGGCCAGCTCACCGAAGTCGCCGGCTTGGTCGGTCGTCGGACAGCTCCTCGCGTGGACAAGGGTGCGGTTCCGGCGCCGTCTCTGGACGCTTGCAGTAGGAGCGGTTCTATCGGCCTCGAGCGAGGGGTTGAACTTGGCGCCCGGGGGTACCTGGGGGCGCGGAGCCTCAGGGATGTCGGTCCGTAGTGAGGCCGACGCCGTACAGGAGGCTGAGATGGTGAACGGCCAGTCGCTGCGGGCGTTGTTCTCGAGCACCGTGGCCGGGACGGTCGGGATCGAGGAAGAACTACTCCTGGTACGCCGAGGCAGCTGGCTGCCGGCGGAGGCCGCGGGGGTCATCGACAGCATCGGCGATCCACGGGTGAAGCCGGAGTTGCCGGCCAGTCAGCTCGAGATCGCGACTTCCGTTCACGAGCAGGTGGCGGATGCGGTCGAGGAGCTGCGGTCCTGCCGGAAGCTTGTGTCCGCCGCCTGTGGGCAAGCCGTGGCCCCGATCGCAGCGCCCGTGCACCCGCTCCGTGAACGGCCGACTCCGCTGGCGCCGACGGCGCGCGCGGCTCGGCTCGGAACTCGCTACCGCGAGGCCATCAGACGGCAGTTGGTCTCCTCGTTGCAGGTGCACTTGGCTTTCGGTGATGCGGATTGCACGCTGGGCGTCTACCACGCGCTGCGGGACCTCCTCCCGGAGTTGGCTGCGTTGGCCGGCGCTGCACCCTTCGCGGCAGGACGGGACACCGGTCTCTGCTCGGTGCGCCCGGTGATCACCGCCCAGCTGCCCCGCCAAGGAGTGCCACCGATTATCAGCTCGTGGGAGCAGTACGCAGACGAGCTCGCCTGGGCGGTCCGCGGCGGTGCGGTGGCCGACGCGTCGGAATGGTGGTGGGAGCTCCGGCCGCATGTCCGTTACGGCACGCTCGAGCTGCGGGTTCTCGACGTACAGGCGACTGTGGCTCAGACGAATGCGGTCGTCCGACTGGTGTCCGCGTTGGCTGGTCACCTCGCCGATCTGTACTACCTCGGTGAGCTCCGACCGCCGGCGCCTTCGTGGCGCATCGCCGAGAATCGGTGGGCGGCGCTGCGTGACGGTGTCCGCGGCCAGCTCCTCGACCTGCGCACCGGCGAGGCCCGGCCGACCAGCCGCTGCCTGCACGACCTCATCGACGCCGCCGAGCCCTATGCGCCAACAGGCCTGGATGACGTCCGCGCCATGGTGGAGTACCCGCTGGTGGAGCATCTTCGCGCACTGGGTCCCGAGCGCGTGGTCCCGTGGCTCGCGGACATGTTCACCGCGTGATCCGGCGGGGGAGCGCGTGGGTGCCGTCGCAGAGAGGTGGGACGGCGGTGCGCCCGCAGCGGCACAACGCGATGGTACGGCGCTGGGCCGGGATCGGATCGCCGTCCTCGTCCAGCAGCAGGAAGTCGCCGCGGACCAGGATCGGGCCGTCCGGGTACGCGCGGATCTCGGTCGCGCCGCCGTCCTTCGAGGTCATGAACTGGCGGTACCCACCCCTGATTCACGACCGTTATCCGGCGGGTACCGGGTCGCCCATGCAGCTACCACCGCCACGTGGGCCGCTCAGCGCCTGGCTGAACGACCGGCTCACCGGACAAGACCATGCAGCGCCCGGGGTCGGGACATCCGGTCAGCCGTACGACGACGATCTCCAGCTCGCCCTGTGGGTCGCTTACGAACTGCAGTACCGCGGCTTCGACGGCGTACACCCCGACTACCAGTGGGATCCGGTTGTGGTTGCCTTCCGCACCCAGTTGGAGCGGCCCTGGATCGACTGGCTGGAAGCCAACTGCCGGATCCTGCCGACCGATCAACCGGTCGCGCAGCAGTTGCGCACCTTGCTCGACGCCGATGACGGTCCACGACTGGCGCCGTACCTGCGTCGGCATGCTTCGAAGGCGCAGTTCCGTCAGTTCGTCCTCAACCGGTCCGTCTACCAGCTGAAGGAGGCCGATCCGCACACCTTCGGCATCCCGCGCCTGGACGGCGCTGCCAAGGCGGCGCTGGTCGAGATCCAGGCCGACGAGTACGGCGGTGGTCGCCCGGAGCGGATGCATTCCGAGCTGTTCCGTACGACGATGCGCTGGCTCGGGCTCGACGACAGCTACGGGTACTACGTCCCGGTGGTTCCGGCGGTCACGTTGGCGGTGTCGAACGTGATGTCGCTGTTCGCGATTCACCGCCGCTGGACAGCCGCCCTCCTCGGCCACCTGGCGGCGCTCGAGATGACGTCGACGCTTCCCAATCGCCAGTACGCCGCCGGAGCCGCCAGACTCGGCGCCTCAGAGGACCAGGCTCGCTACTTCACCGAACACGTCGAAGCCGACGCCGTCCACGAGCAGATCGCAGCCCACGACCTCTGCGCGAGCTACGTCCGACAACATCCGGGCGCGATCGCCGACGTACTCTTCGGCGCCCGCTGCTCGCTAGTGGTGGACGACCTCCACGCCGACCACCTACTAACCGACTGGCAAGCCTCCGCCCACCCCCAACCAACCGAGTCAACCGCAGGCTAGCGCACTCGCCATCCGTCGGCCTCGCTTACCTGGAACGTCCACCGCCGGTCGTTTCACGTTGCGCCCGGCAACCCGCGCGGTACCTCCCGCGGCGACCTCGGGGCTGGTTTCTATTGACGGTGGGTACTGGAGATAGAGGCGACGTACTGCGCCGCGGATCTGGAGAACCGCCATGGATGAGCTTGAGCGGGCCAAGCGCCCCACGTCCAAGTTGGCCGGACCGTACGGTCATCCGTTCCATCCGGTGCTGGTCGCTGTACCGATCGGCGCCTGGGTGGCGAGCGTCGTGTTCGACCTCGTCGCCCTGATCAGCACCGACGAAGCGTCGGGCTTCGCCGAGGGCGCCTACTGGCTGATCGGCATCGGCATCATCGGCGCCCTGCTCGCCGCCGTGTTCGGCCTGATGGACCTACTCGCAATCCCGCGAGGCACCAAGGTGTTCCGGACCGACCTGACCCACATGACGCTGAACCTGACCGTGGTTGCCCTCTTTGTCATCAGCTTCGCCGTCCGCGCCGCCCAAGGCTACGAGGAGGCCAGCGTCGCGGGCTTCGTCCTGAGCCTGATCGCCATCGCAATCCTGAGCGCCTCCGGCTGGCTAGGCGGCCAACTCGCCTACCACTACGGCGTCCGCGTAGCCGCCGAATCCACCCAACGCGAGGGCTACCACTGACGACAGTCGCCAGTGGCAACCACCATCGACCGAGGGCTTGTCTGCAGGCCGCGATGCGCCGGGTGTAGGCAGTTGGAAGGTTCGGCCGGTGCGGCAGATGATGAGTGGATGACGGTTGCGGAGGAATCTGTTCAGCGGCCGGTGCCGCGGTGTTGGTGTTGTGACGGCGTCTTCGCTGAGTCCGATCTGGTGCGGCTGGGTGCGCATCCGGAGGTTGGTGTGTGCTCGGGGTGCGCGCGGTATCTACAGCGACGCGCCGTTGAGCGGGAGGACGCTGGACGGCGGTCGCCGGCGGCGCGGCTGCGGGCTGGTGTGCGCCGCGCGCGGGACTGGGTGATTGACCGCGGCTGGCACAACAGCCCAGTGGTGGGCCGCCTACTGCGCAGGATCGATCGCCATCTGCCTTGAGGCTGCTGCCGCTACGCCCAGAGTCGTTGCCAGATCGCGCGCTTTTGGTGCGCGAGCGCATCTATGACTTCTTGTTGTGTCTGGGCGTTGTCGGTGACACCGAGTGCCCGGCCGATGTCCGGCCATGAGGCGCCTGCTGCGCGGGCGGCGCGGACTGCCTCGCCGAGTGCCTTGTCGACAGCGGTCGCTGCACGGCAACACTCGCGCAGGGTCTCGAGCGGTTCTGGCTGCCAACGGTCGTGGAGTCGGAGACGGAGTCGTGCGCCATGACCTGAGAGCCGTAGGCGTGGTGCTCGTGTCAACACGGTGACCAACCTCCTCGGTGGGATTCTCCACGTTAGGCCTCTTCGGCAGCCTCCGGAACAGTCGTGGGATCCAGTAGCGGCCCGAACAACCGGGCGCCGAGCTGCTCGGCTTCTGCGGGGTTGAGGACTTGCCCGGGAACGTGCGGATGACTGGTGATCCAGGCGTCGGCCGCGGCGTGGTCGGTGAAGAAGTTCAGGTAGTCGCAGCAGCAGTCCACCGACGGGCCGCCACCGACGGTGGCGCCGACGAACACGACCGCCGTCGCCGGCTCCCAGATCGCTCGGCCGTCCCGTGTGGTGACGGTGACTGGCCGGCCAGTGGTGATGTCGACGGACTCGATCAGGGTCTCTCGGCCGAGCATGGGGGCGATGCCGAGAGCATCGATTGCACACATCGCGTAGACGTTCACGCCATCAGCGGTGCCGGGGATGCCGATCCGGACCCGGTGCCGTGTCGGCGTGGCGGAGAACGGGTAGGCCACCGCGATCTCGCCGTTCGTGGCCAAGCGGATCGCGTCGCCCTCGTGCAGCGCGGTCAGTACGTCGTCCGTACTGCGTCCGCTGCCGGCGGTCACGCCATCGAGGGCACCACGGACGGGAGGGTGTCCGGTGGCGGCGAACGAGCGCAGGATCGCCTGTTGCACGGCCCTCTCGACCGGATGCAGCGGCTGCGCACGGGTTCGCCATTCGCTCAGCACCTCACCGGGCGGCTTGGACTGGTGTTGTTCGGCGGAGGTCAGCGCGGTGCGCAGTTGTTCGACCGTCGGTGCTGCGACGGTGTGGCCGTCGGGGCCGCGGTAGAGACGGCAGGACAGTCCGAACTCGCTGCCGCCGACCGGGGCGAACGGATCGACGCCGTCGATCAGCAGTGTGGGTGAGCCGGCCATGCCGAACCGGGCGGCGTCCTCGTCGGTCTCGATCAGCCGGGTCGTGACCGTCAGATCGGTGACCTTGGCGAGGCGTTCCAGCAGCGGAGGCAGGTTCGGGCAGTCCGGGACGTGCATGACTTCCAGGTTCATCGCAACGCCTCCGAAGAGTGGGTGATCGCGTCCAGCAGCGCGCAGCTGCGGTCGGCGCGGGGCAGGTCGCAGGTCGCGACCAGGGCGGCGAGCGAGTCGTGCATGCTTTGCAGGTCGCGAATCCGGGCCGCCAGGTCGTCGCGCCGGTGCTCGGCCAACGCCCGGGCTGCGTCGCAACTGTCCGGGCCACCGCTGTCCAGGTGCACCAGCTCCTCGATCTCGTCGAGGGTGAATCCGAGTTCCTGGGCGCGTTTGATGAACCGCAGCAACTCCACACTCGCAGCCGGGTAGTCGCGGTAGCCGCCCGGCGTACGGCGCGGCTCGCTGAGCAACCCGCGCCGCTCGTAGTACCGCACCGTCTCGATGTTCACCCCAGCCCGCCCGGCCAGCTCACCAGTTCGCATGCCCCCATCGTCAACCCCGGACTCAACTACAGAGTCAACCCCCTCCCAGGCGGCAGTCGTTCGGGGGTGTCACATCGGGGCGTTGGGTGGGCTCATGGGGGTGAGTGCAACGGTGCTAGGAGGACACGATGGAGTTTGAGGAAGCTGTCGAGGGTGCTGATGAAGGGGTGATGCGGGCTATGGTGGCCGCCGATCCTGGGCTGCGTGATCGGTACGGGGATCTGGTTGCGCGGATGGCTGAGGGGCGGAACTGGTCGTCGGTCCGGGTGCTGGTCGATCTTGGCTTTGGGGTCAACGGTGTCACCGCCGCGGGCGCCACTGCCTTGCACTACGCGGCCTCAGTTGGTGAGCTCTCGATTGCGCGCCTGCTGGTCGAGCACGGTGCCGACCACACCGCTCGCGAGCCCGGGTTCAACGCGCAGCCGGCGGGCTGGGCGCAGTACTTCAAGAAGCAGGAGACCCAGAAATACCTCGAGTCCCTGGCCTGAGGCCGGACGCGAGGCGGTCGACCTGGTCGGGGTCGCGGACAACGTCGATCCTGACGATCTTGTCGCCCGCGACGGTGAAGGCCATGACCGAGAACGGCCGCCCGTCGCGGGTGATCAACGTCCCGATCGCGCCGTTGACCAGGGCGGGGCGCAGTTCGCCACCGCGTGGGGCGCGGGCCTGCTTGGCCACGGCAGACGCGCCGCGGACGACCGTCGGCGGCCGGGTGGTGCCGAAGTCGGTGCGCAGTACGACGTCGGGGTCGAGGACCTGGACGAGGGCGTCGAAGTCGCCGTTCCACGCAGCCGCGTAGAAGGCACGCACGACCTGCCGCTGGCGCCCCAGATCCGCATCGGGGGACGGGATCTCCGCATCGTGCACCCGACGCCGTGCCCGGCTGGCGAGCTGCCGCGCGGCGGCCGGGGTGCGGCCCGCGATGCCGGCGATCTCCTCGAAGGGCAGGTCGAACATGTCGTGCAGCACGAACGCCAACCGCTCTCCAGGAGTGAGTTGGTCGAGTACGACGAGCAGTGCCAAGCTCACCGAGTCGGCCAGCAACGCCTCCTGCTCGGGGTCGAGGTCCCCGTCCGGCAGGACAATCAGATCGGGCAGATGTGCGGCGAACGGATCCTCCCGGCGACGTCGGCGGGAGCGCAACATGTGCAGGCACTCCCGGGCGACGACGGTGGTCAACCATCCGCCGAGGTTCTCGATCTGCTCCGCGTCGGACCGGCTCAGCCGAAGCCACGCATCCTGAACAGCGTCGTCCGCGTCGGCCAGCGAGCCGAGCATTCGATAGGCCACCGCCCGCAGCCGGGGTCGGTGCCGCTCGAAATGCGCGGTCAGCCGCTCATGCTCGTCCATCGCTCACACCATCCCATCCCAAGGCTCACCGAGGTGAACCCGCCGCCACGGCGAATGTGACACGCGTGGCGCTATTCAGGGGGTTGGGGGAGGCTGTCGAGGGCGTCGCGGAGGGCGGCTCGGGTGGTGATGCCTAGTTTGGGGAAGAGCTGGTAGAGGTGGGTGGAGACGGTGCGTGGGGAGAGGACCAGGCGTTCCGCGATCTGCTTGTTGGTGAGGCCTGCGGCTGCCAGCTCCGCGATCTGGCGTTGCTGGGTGGTCAGCGTGGCGTCGACGTGGGATTCGTGCGGGATGCCGGTCGCGCGGAGTTCGTTCTCGGCGCGGGTGGTCCAAGGGCGCGCGTTCAGCCGCTGGAAAGTTGCTGAGGCCGCAGCGAGGTGATGCCGGGCCCGGCTGGTGTTCTTGGTACGGCGTAAGTGCGCGCCGTAGGTCAACTGGATTCGCGCGAGATCGAACGGCCACCGATCGTTGGCAGGCGAGGCGATGGCGTCTTCCAGACGATCGCCGTCGACGTCGGTCTCAGTGATGGCCGCCGTAGTGAGGACGACGAGACGCAGGCGATCCGACCGCGTCTCGAGCCCGATCGCCTGCGCGGCTTTCACGTGCGCGACTGCCTCGGCGTGGCGACCGGTGAGCATCGCTGCCTCGACGAGGTCGAGGAAGACCCACAGCGCGTGCGGGCAGTACGGCGCGATCACGCCGGCCGGACTGATCAGTGAGGCCTGGGTGAACGCGGCCTCGAAGTCGCTCCGGCCAAGGGCGGCCAGCGTCCGGATGTGAGCGCCGTACAGCTGCGTCGTCCGTGCCCGCCGCGGACCAGCCCAGGCGTTCATCTGCTGGGCGATCGTCTCCGGTGTGACCGTGTCGCCGCGGGCTGCGGCGAGCAGACCGGTGATGAGCAGCCCCGGCCAACTGAGCAGCTTGTACCCGTGCTTGTCGCACAGCTGGAGCCCCTCGTGGACAAGTTGCTGCGCTTGATCCCACTGGCCGGTGTGGAACGAGTCTTGGCCAAGGAGAAAGAGGGCTTCGATCGCCGAGGTGATCGCGCCACCTTCGCGGCCGTGTTGCACGGCACGGTAGAGAGCGTCGCGGCAATCGGCGAGACGGTCCAGGTACGCCGCAGCGATCCCGGTCCGGATGATCCGAGCAGGACTGACCTGTTCCGTCAGTCCTTCGATCGACGCATCGAGCTGTGCCAGCGCCTGCTGCGATGCCCGTGCGGGATCGCTGAAGGTCTTGCTGAGGATGCCGAGCAACTCCGGGACGCGCGGCTCGAGCCGAGCGATCGCGGCTTCGTACGGCGGCCACAGCGCCGGCCGCCCGCCGAAGAAGCAGATCATCAGCAACGTGTAGAGGGCCTCGATCAGGACCTTGTTGTGTGCATCGCCGGGATCGTCGAGATCGTTGATCGCGTCGACGAGCAGCCGGTGCGCCGTGTCGATGTCGCCGTCACTGTGCAGCAACTGGTAGGCGCCGGCAACCGCCAGCGAGAGTGGTCCACCCGATCCGCCGTGGGACTCCCGAGCCGCGCCCAGGAGTCGCGGCGCGTCGCGAAGATCGCCCGTGACGATCGAGCCGAGGTAAGCGGCCTCGGCGAGCCGTCCGCTGCGGGCGCGTCCCGTCGGGCTCAGTTCAGCAGCGCGCAGCAGTTGCGTCACGGCGCCGACCGAATCGCCGCGCCGCAGGTTGGCGTGCGCGACACCTTGCAGGAGGGCCGCAACCTCCTCGTCGGGTTCCGCCGTGGCTTCGGCGAGGTGCCAGATTCGTCGTTCAGGTTGGTCCGCGAGATGTTGCGCCAGTACGCCGTGTGCCTCGCGGCGCTGACCGCTCGTGGAGAGGTCGACGACCGCCGACCGCATCAACGGGTGCCGGAAGACGAGACGTTCTGCGCTGTTGTCGACCCGGATCACGTTTGCCCGCTCGGCCGGCGCAAGCCCGCGTCCATCGTCAACCCGTCGGATCAGGCGGAGATCGCCCGTACCTTCGAGTGCGGCCAGCAACAGAACCCGGTACGTCGAGTCCGGCAGCCCCTTGATCCGGGAGGTGAAGGCTGCCTGCAACCGCCGTCCGAGTGGCAGCACCGCCGGCACCGAGCCTGCAACGCCCGAGAGATGGTCGCCCAGGGCAACTGGTAACTCCAGCAGCGCAAGCGGGTTGCCTTGCGCGTCGGTGAGCAACCTGCGGCGTACCCGTGGCGCCAGGGCAGGGTAGCGAGCCGAGAGGAGCTCGGCGGCGGCATCGTCGGGAAGCGGCTGAATCTGCTCGACGGCGAGGTCACTGTGATCGAAGAAGCTCGACTCACCCGTACGCGCCGCCCCGAGAAGTGCCGACCGCTTGCCCACGAGTCGGCGCGCCACCATCCCGAGCACGAGGCCGCTGGCCCGGTCAAGCCACGGTACGTCGTCGACGACCAGCAGCACCGGCCGCTCCGCGGCGAGTTGCTCCAGGAGAGCAAGCACGGCCCCGGCAACCATGAGTGGGGCCGGCGGTGGGCCGTCTGCGAGTCCCAGCGCAACGTTCAACGTTCCCGCATGGCGTGGGCTCAGACTGTCGAACTCGCCCAGGCACGTTTGCAGGAGTTGATGCAGAGACGCGTAGGTGATCTCGGCTTCGAACTGTGCACCAGCTGCCCGAAGCACCCGTACGTCGTCCGACAGCGCCTGACCGGCCGCCGCTTCGACAAGCGCGCTCTTGCCGACGCCGGCATCACCCGACAGCAGCAGCGCACCGCCGTGCTCACCGATGCCGGCCACGAATCGGCTCAGCTGGTCGAGCTCAGCCGCTCGGCCGACAAGTCCACCCCACGCCTCCACCCAACCCCCTCACAAGCAGTACGGCGGCGGCCCCGAGTTCGAGCATAAGCTCGCGGGACCGCCGCACGTACCGGCTACTCGGACACGCCTTCAGCAGCCTGGACGATGATCGCGGCCACCGCCGCCGGCTGCGAAACGTAGACCGAGTGACTGCCGGCGACCTCGGTGACCGTCGAGCCGGCACGCTCCGACATCGCGCGCTGCGCGGGCGGCGGGATCATTCGGTCGTCAGTCGCGACCAGATACCAGGACGGCTTCACCCGCCACGCCGGGTCCGACACCGTGCCGCCGAGTGCGTCGACGCCCCACGGTGTCTGCGAGTCGGCCATGAACGCCGCCTGCTGCGGCGGCAGGTCACCGGCGAACGACGCCGCGAACTGCTCCCGGTCGAGGAACAGGAACCCGTTCTTCGGCGGCAGGATCGGCGGCACCGGCGCACCCGGTGGCGGGTCGGCGATCAGCGTGTTGACCGACTCACCCTTGTCCGGCGCGAAGGCCGCGATGTAAACGACCGCCGCGACGTTCGGGTGGTTGCCGGCTTCGGTCACCACCACCCCGCCGTACGAGTGCCCGACCAGGATCGCCGGTTCCTCGAGGTCGTCGAGGACCGC
This sequence comes from Kribbella sp. NPDC050124, assembly GCF_044460355.1. Lineage (NCBI taxonomy): Bacteria > Bacillati > Actinomycetota > Actinomycetes > Propionibacteriales > Kribbellaceae > Kribbella > Kribbella sp. NPDC050124. The sequence continues at coordinate 218,143 of NZ_JBITJU010000009.1, read as the reverse complement.
CTCGGTCGCGGCCACGTCACCGGCCAGCGAGATGGTCGGATTCTGTACGACGGCCACCCGGTAACCGTCCTGGGTCAGTTGGTCGTAAACGCCCTGCCACCCCGACCCGTCCACGAATCCGCCGTGCACCAGCACGACGTTCTTCACCGCTGCAGTCATCCTGCGCCTCCTTCACCCGCAATCGCGGGCTCGTTCGGATATCGCCCCGAACGTAGGTCGCGCGACCCTCACCTGCCTTGCGTCAGATGACGTATTTCCGGAGGTTCACGTCGGAGCCCGTACGGTGCGGAAGGAGGTTGCGGCGAGGCCCGCCGCGACGAGGGCGAAGATCAGGGCCGCCAGCAACAGCATCGGCCGGACGCCCCAGGCGTCGGCGAGAACGCCCGCGATCGGCGCGATGATCACGACGACCGCCCGGTTGAACGAACGAAGGGTGGTGTTCGTGCGGGCCTGCAGTTCGTCGGGAGTCACCAGTTGGCGGTAGCTCATCTCGTGTGAGTTGCTCATCCCCATCGCCAGGCCGTACAGGCCCTGACCGGCCATGATGACCGCAATCGTCCCGGCCTCCGGCAACCCCTGCCCGGCGAGCACCATCGCGAGCACGCCGGCGGTCGTGATGACGTGGCAGACGATGATCGTGCGGCCAGTGCCGAGCCGCCGACCGACCCAGGTGGTGATCGAGGCGCCGACGACGGCGCCGACTCCTCCGGCCGCACCAACGATGCCGAACTGGAAAGCCGTGAGGTCGAGGGTGCGGAGTGCATAGGGCGCGAGGACGACCCCGACGATCGCGTTGCCGACGAACCACACATGAGTCGCCACCGCGAGCGTGCACAAGCCGGAGCCGCGGTAGGCCCACCGCACCCCGTCGACGACCTCGCTCACGAGTCCTCTTGCGGTGACGCCCGTACGCGGTGGTGGTTCATCGCGATCGATCCGGCGCAAGGTGAGCGCGGAGTAGATGTAGGTCAGGGAGTCGAGAAGGACGGCCACCGGGGCGCCGGCCGCGCTGACCAGCAGTCCGCCGAGCGCTGGGCCTGCAGTCGATGCGACCGCGTCCGCCCCGTCGATGCGCGCGTGTGCCGGCTGGAGGTGCCGCGGTTCGATCAGGCGCGGCAGAAACGACATCGCGGCCGCGCTGTTGACCACGGAGGCGGTGCCGTACGCGATCACGATCAGCAGCAATGCCGGCAGGGACAGCAGGCCGACCAACCAAAGAATCGGGATGGTCAACAGCAGCGCAGCCTGCGCCAGGTCGCTGCGCACCATGAGCGGGAGCCGGCGCCGACCGTCGACGATCGCGCCCACGACGAGCCCGAAGACGAGGTACGGGAGCCACCGCGCGGCGTTGAGCCAGCCAACGTCCTCGGCCGAGCCGTGCAGGGTCAGGACCACCAGCGCCTGCAGGGCGAACAGCGTCACGTAGGTGCCGAGCCCTGAGACGGCGTTGGCTCGCCAGTACCGCAGGAACGGTCTGGAGCTGAAGACGTCGCGGCTCGTCACGCGCGCTAGCTTCGCATGACGGCGCGCAACGCGCGGAGGGTGGTAAGCGTTTGCCGGTGTGGCATAGGGTGAGGGGAGTCGAAGCGATACCGAGTCGGAGGATTACGGGTGACTTCCACGCAAGCTGTCAGGTTCGCCGCCGTCGGGCTTGATCACGCGCACATTTTCGGTCAGATCGCAGGCCTGGTCGCTGCCGGTGCGGAGTTCGCCGGGATGGCGACCGACGATCCGTCGGCCGCGATCGCGACCAGCGTCCGGGAGCGGTACCCGGAGGTGCCGGTGGCCGAGAGCCCGGACGAGCTGATCGGGCAGGACGGGATCGACTTGATCGTGACCGCCGCCGTACCGGATCGACGGGGGCCGATCGCGGTCGCGGCGTTGCGGGCCGGCAAGGACGTCGTGACCGACAAGCCCGGCTGCGTCAGCCTCGAGCAGCTGGAGGAGATCGAGAAGGCGGTCGATCAGAGCGGGCGGTTCTGGTCGGTGACGTTCTCGGAGCGGTTCGAGGTGCCCAGCGTGATCAAGGCCGGCGAGCTGGTCCGCGAGGGCCGGATCGGGACGGTGGTGCAGACGCTCGGGATCGGCCCGCACCGCGTCGGGGACCGCGGCCACCTCGGCGGCGGAGCCGGTCGCCCGGACTGGTTCTACGACAAGAATCGGTACGGCGGCATCCTGACCGACATCGCCTCGCACCAGATCGACCAGTTCCTCTGGTTCACCGGCGCACGGACCGCCGAGATCGTGGCCAGCACGGTCGGGAACTTCGCCAACCCCGACGAGCCGGGCCTGCAGGACTTCGGCGAGATCCTGCTGCGCAGCGACCACGCCCAGGGGTACATCCGGGTCGACTGGTACACGCCGGACGGCCTGCCGACCTGGGGCGACGGCCGCCTGATGATCCTCGGCACCGACGGCTACATCGAGCTCCGCAAGTACGTCGACATCGCGGGCCGCGACGGCGGCGACCACCTCTTCCTGGTCAACCAGGAAGGGACGCAGTACATCGACTGCTCCCAGGTCAAGACCACGTATTACGAGGATCTGCTGCGCGACGTCCGCGAACGAACCACCTCGGCCGCCCCGCAAGAGCACACCTTCGAAACCATGCGCCTGGCCCTCACCGCCCAGCAGCGAGCAGCCATCCGCGGCGCAGCCAAATAGCCCGGCACGCGGCGCTCGTTCCCCAACGCCTTAAACCGGGGAACGAGCGCCGTCTGCGCATTCGGCGTCCGTCAGTCGCGGGCGCCTGCTTCGGTCATGACCCTCTGGGCTTCGGGTGGGAAGTTGCCGTCGGTGATTTGGGTGTTGTCGATCAGGCGGTTGTTGTAGGCGGGACCTTCGGGGTTGCGGGCGGGGCCGACGTCCCACCAGTTGCCGGTGATCAGGTTGTCCCTGGTGTTGAAGGTGTCCGGGTTCTTGTCGTCGGCGTTGACGTAGACCCAGCGGCTGCTGCCGAGGAAGACGTTGTTGCGCATCACGACGTACCTGGTGCCCTGGTCGATCAGGGCGCCGAACGTGACGCGGCTGTCGTAGACGTAGTTGCGTTCGATGACCGTGCCGGGGCTCGAGGAGAGTGTGTAGATGCTGCCGCCGTCGTGCATGGCCTGCTTGGTGTCGTGGATCAGGTTGTAGGCCACGTAGTTCTCGCGGAACGTGGTCGGCGTCTGGTAGATCGGCTGGTAGTTGTAGAGGCCGGCCTCCAGGTAGTACAGGTTGCCGCCGGGGTCGTTGATGCCCCATCCCCAGCCGATGTCGATGCCGTCGTACGGCAGGTCGCTGAGGGTGTTGTGGGTGATCGTCGCGCGCGTCACGTACGTCGACAGGATGCCGGCGTTGTCGCGGTACTCCTGGCCGGTCGCGGTGATCGTGTTGTCGGTGATCGTCACGTCATGGTTCGTCATCCGCGGGTCGCTCGGATGGTGGGCGTTCGGCTGGACGCCGCCGACGACGATGCCGGAGCCGGCGCTGTTGGTGAACGTGTTCCCGAGGACGTCGATGTGGCCGACGCCGTAGCCGACGCCGGAGGCGTGCGCGTTCGGGTCCATGCCGAGGCCCAGCGCGACCGAGCCGAGCTGCTCAAACCGGTTGCGGCCGAAGGACACGTGCTCGGCGGCCGAGACCTGGACCGCGGCGGGGATCTGGTGCCACTCGTTGCGGGTCTTCTCGAACTCCGGGCAGCCGTCCTGGCAGCTGGTCAGGAAGTCGGCCGGCTTGGCGTACTCGCCGACGATGTGCGCGCCGCTCTGCTGGTCGACGTACCCGTTCGGTCCACTGGGGAAGTTCCAGGTCGTGTGCGCGAACGTGAGGTTGCTGAAGGCAAGGTTCTTGACCGGCTCCCGGTAGCTGCCGCCGACCTGGACGAGTGATTCCAGCCGGGGGAGTCGTACGTCGGCCGCAGTCATCGACTGTCCGTCGGCCGGGCGGTAGAAGACCTTGCCCTTCGCGGAGTCGAGGTACCACTGCTTCGGGCCGGAGATCAGCTCGTAGGCGTTGTTGAGGTAGACAGCGCCCCGGTTGTACGGCGACTTGAGCGTGTCGTACCCGAAGTTGTTGTTGTCCCAGGCCGGCTGCTCCATCACCAGGGTGTTGCCGTCGACCGAGTGGACGGGGGAGTAGCGGTCCGTGAACGATCCCATCTCCTCGATCTCGAGGTCGCCGGGGTTCGAGAGCCCGGCGATGCGCTCTGCCAGCGCCGCATCGTTGACGGTGAGCCCGCGCTGGCTGAAGACGAGGTGGCCGCGGGTCTTCTTGGACTCGGCCAACAGCAGTTGGGTGCGCTGGGCGAGCTCCCCGTCGACGTAGAGCTGCCGGGAAGAGGTGCCGACGGGCACGTCGGCTGCCCAGATGTTCTTCGCGGGGTCGTGGAGCGTCCAGCCGGTCACCTTCGAGCCGCCGGACAGGACGGCGCGCTGGCCCGGGACGCTCTGCCAGGTGACCGAGTGGCCGTTGCGACCGCCGTCGCGGGCGTCGAACCGCAGCGGCTTGTTCAGCTCGTAGGTTCCGCCTGCCAGGAGCACCCGGACGTCGGACGTGGAGTTCGTCGCACGGACGAGTGCTTGGGCGGCGTCGAGCGTGCGGACGACGTGGTCGGCCTGGAGGTCCTTGGGCTTCTTGCCGTCGGGGACGACCAGGATGACTTCGGTGCGGGTGGGGGCGGCGGAGGTCGGGGCGGTGGCGAGGACGGTGATGCCCAGCGCGAGCGCGGAGGCGGCGGCGATCACCCGGGGCGGACGATGTCGGGTCATGCTCACTCCTATGTCATCTGTTGTCTGACATCTGTGAGGAGCAAACTAGAAGTGGACGATGGACCAGTCAACAAGTGGTCTCAGTCGCCGAGACCGCCGAAACGGCGGATCAGGCGGGGATCAGGCGGCGGATCAGGGGGCGGATCAGCGGCGGATCAGGCGGGGGTGACCGGCGGGCGCCGGCGCTCCCAGGCGGACCGGATGTGGTCGGTCATCGCCTGTGCCGCGCCCGGTGCGTCCCGGTCGAGAATGCGTTCCAGCACGACCCGGTGCTCGGCGTTGGTGACGCTCACATCCTCGACGCTCGGGTGACCCTGGTAGCGCATGCTGGTCCGGGCCTGGCCGTGCACGGTGCTCACGATCGAGCGCGCCAGCCGGTTGCCCGACGCGGCCATGATCCGGTCGTGGAACTCGACGTCGGTCTGGATGAACACCTCCGGCCGGGCGGTGTCGGCCTCGAGCCGGTGGAAGATCGCCTCGATCGCCGCCCGGTCCTCGTCGGTCGCGTGCTCCGCCGCGAGCCCGGCGAGGTTCGACTCGAGCGCGATCCGGACGCCGACCAGCTCGTCGAGAATCGTCAGGTTCGCGTCGTGCTCGACCGCCGCCGCGAGGACGGCGGAGTCCAGCAGGTTCCAGCTCGAGTCGTCCTTGACCACCGCGCCGACGCCCCGGCGGACCTCCACCAGGCCCTTGGCCTCGAGCAGCTTGACCGCCTCGCGGACGGTGATCCGGCTGACCTGGAACTGCTCGGACAGCGCCGATTCGGGCGGCAGCGCCGAGCCGGGCGGGATCGATCCGGAGACGACGCCGTCCACGATCGACTCGACCACCAGGTCGGCCAGCCGCGCCGGGCGTCGTGCCGCCGCCGCGGGAGCGAGCCGCACGGTGGCCTGTCCGATCTCTGAGGTCACGCTTCCTCCAGGGCTGATTCGTCGACGTACTGGATTGTCGCCCATCCGCTGGCTGTCAACAAACCCTTGACAACAGACAACAGACAACTAACAATCGACGCCCAGAAGCCAGTACTCACCACTTCAGGAGGGCGTCATGTCGACCGCCTCAGCTCCGGCGTACCGGAGGAATCGCACATCGAGGCGACGCTGGACCGCTGTCGCACTCGCCCCACTGCTGGCCGTCGCGGCCGGTTGCGGCGCGGCCGCGCCACAGAGCGCAAGCCCGGCGGGCAGCACGGAGTCCGGGAAGCTGGTGGTCTGGGACTGGCACTCCGGTGACGCGAAGACCAAGGAGTACTACGCCAAGGCGAAGTCCGACTTCGAGTCGAAGCACCCGGGTGTGCAGGTCGAGTTCGTGGCCCAGCCGTACGACCAGTACTACACGCTGCTCGGAACAGCGATCCAGGCCGGCAAGGGCCCGGACATCGCGATGTTCAACGGGGGCGCGCAGCTGCGCGAGCGAGTCACGTCGCTGCTGCCGCTGGACGACAAGACCGGTGAGCTGAAGGACCGGCTCGTCGGCTGGGACGCGTTCAAGAGCTCCGGTACGACGTACGCCGTACCGATCACGCTTCAGGGCTTCCCCTTCTACTACAACAAGGCCGTCTACAAGAAGGCCGGCCTCGACCCGGAGGCGCCGCCGAAGACGCTCGCCGAGCTGGAGGCCGGCTGCGCGGCGATCAAGAAGTCGGGCAACGCCTGCTTCAACCTCGGCAACAAGGAAGGCCTCGGGATCGAGTTCTTCCTGTCCGGCTTCGCGCCCGGCGTGTTCAGCCCGGCGCAGTACGACGCCTGGCTGGCCGGCAAGCGGGACTGGAAGTCGCCCGAGGTCAAGCAGGTCTTCGACCTGTGGAAGAAGTCCAACGACGAGGGCTGGTACAACAAGGGCGTCAACTCGACCGCCATGTTCATGGACCAGTTCACCATGTTCTCCGGTGGCAAGGGCGGCAACGTGATCGGCCTGATCTCCGACACCGCGCACTGGAAGGACTTCGACGAGTTCCTCGGCGCCGACCTGGGCGTCTACAAGTCGCCGGTGCTGAACCCGGCGAACGTGTCCTCGACCTTCCTGCCCGCCGAGGGTGGCATCGGGTACGGCGTGATGAAGTGGACGCAGAGTCCTGATCTCGCCGTCGACCTGATCAAGAGCCTCGCCGGAACGGACGCGGAGAAGCTGTTCTTCGACAAGGCCGGCGCGATCGCCGCCGACAAGACCGTCGACACCTCGTCGGCCGAGGTGAAGTCAGCCGGAGAGATCGTCTCGTGGCTGCCGGACAGCAAGCCGCTGCTGCACACCGCGCTCTCGGCCAAGACGCTCGATCTGATGCACCGGCTGTCCCAGCAGTTGATCAGCGGTGATGTCACCGTCGACGCGGCCCTGACCCAGTTGGCGGCGTCGGACAAGTGAGCTCGGCAGGAGACTCGACAGGGAAGCTGGCCATGGCACAGGCGATCACGGCGCCCCGGCGGACGACAGCCGTCCGCCGGTGGCACCTCAGTGAGCACAAGCTCGCCGTGCTGGTGCTGGTGACACCGGCGCTGCTGGTGATCGTGGGGCTGCGGATCGTGCCGCTGATCCTCGGTGCGCAGTACTCGCTCACCGGGGACGGCGCCCGCAACGGCGTGTTCGTTGGCCTGAGCAACTACCAGACGCTGGCCGGCGACCCGGTCTTCCGGACCGCGCTGAAGAACGTCGGCCTGCTGTTCCTGGCGCTGCCGGTCGCGGTCGCGGTGCCCGGGATCCTGGCGACCTTCCTGTTCCTGAAGGTGCCCGGTCACCGGTTCTACCGCAGCGTGTACTTCTTCCCGGTGGTGCTCTCGCCGGTCATCATCGGCGCCATCTTCAACATCCTGCTGTCCTTCGACGGTCCGCTGAACCAGGTGCTCGGGAAGCTCGGGGTCGCGCCGGTGGACTGGCTCGGCAACTCGCACCTCGCGATCTTCTCGGTCATCGGCGTGCACATCTGGGCGACGTTCGGGATGGCGCTGGTGATCTTCATGGCCGGCTTCTCGACGCTCGACCAGTCGTTGCTCGACGCCGCCTGCTGCGACGGCGCGAGCCTGGCCCAGACCGTCCGGCACGTGGTGATCCCGGAGCTGAGCCGGACGATCCAGTTCGTCTTCGTCACCACGATGATCGGGATGCTGACCGGGATGTTCGGCCTGGTCTACGTGATGACCGCGGGCGGTCCGGGCGGGTCGACGTACCTGCCGGAGTTCTACATCTGGGTCACGCAGGGGCAGATGAACAGCCCGGCGCTCGCGTCGGCGGCGTCGATGGTGCTGTTCGTCCTGATGTTGCTCGTCGGGCTCGCGCAGATCCGGCTGATCAAGCGCGCCACGAAGGAGGTGTGAGGCGATGCGCGAACGTGGTGTCTCCCGCTGGATCGTCGCCGTTCCGATGTGTCTGCTGGCGCTGGCCACGATCTACCCGATCCTGTTCACGATCAACGTGGCGATGAAGTCGCGGCGCGAGTACGTGCTCAACCGGTTCTCGCTGGCCGATCAGCTGACCGCGGTGAACATCGCGGAGGCGTGGAACTCCTCGGGTCTCGGCCGCTACACCTTCAACTCGGTGGTGGTCACCGCCGGCGCGGTCGCGTTGTTGCTGCTGCTCGGATCGATGGCCGGGTTCGCGTTCAGCCAGCTCACGTTCCGGGGGCGGAAGTGGTTGTTCCTGGTCTGCCTCGGCGCGCTGATGATTCCGTTCCAGGTGATCATGGTGCCGTTCTTCCGGGTGCTCGGGCAGACCGGCCTGCTGGACACGCACCTCGGGTTGATCCTCGCCTACACGGGGCAGTTCCTGCCGTTCACGATCTTCCTGATGACGAGCTTCTACGCGCGGATCCCGGCCGAGGTGGTCGAGGCCGCGCGGGTCGACGGCAGTACGACGCTCGGCGTCTACCGGCGGATCATGCTGCCGCTCGGGCGGCCGGCGTTGCTCTCGGTCGGCATCCTGAACGCATTGTTCTGCTGGAACGACGTCCTCATCTCACTGCTCGTCATGCAGTCCGAGGGCAACCGCACGTTGATGGTCGGAGTGACCGCCCTGCGCGGCCAGTACTCCGACGACATCCCGCTGTTCGCCGGTGGTGTCCTGGTCGCGGCGCTGCCCGTGATCGCGATCTACCTGTTCTTCCAACGCCAGATCACCGACGGCGTCACCGCCGGCTCGACCAAGGGATAGCGCCATGCGCATTACGGGGTATCGCACCGTCACGACGGTGCACGACTGGGGCCGCCCCATCGGTGACGTCAACGGCGCGGTGAACTCCGGCAAGACGTCGGTGCCGATCGTCGTCCTGACCACCGACACCGGTCTCGAAGGAATCGGCATCGGGTCGCTCGACGGCATCGACGTGGTCTTCCCAGCGCTGGACGGGCAGGACCCGCGGGCCGTGGTGGCACTGTACGACCGGATGCTCGCCTGGGTGTTCAAGCGCGGTCACGCCGGCGCAATGTTCGGTGCCATCGGCGCGCTCGACATGGCGCTGTGGGACCTGAAGGCGAAGGCGGTCGAACAGCCGTTGTGGCGATTGCTGGGTGCCCGCGACCACGTCGTGCCAGCATACGCGTCCGGCCTGGACGGACCGCTGACCGACGACGAACTGACCAGGTTGCACAAGCAGTTCGCCGAGTGTGGCCTGCAGGCAGTCAAGCTCAAAGGCGGGCTCGACGTTGCCGCGGACCTGCGCCGCCTTGACCTGCTGAGCGAGCTCTACCGGGACCAGACCGGGCATGCGCCCGCGCTGATGCTGGACGCGAACGAGTCCTGGTCGCGCAAGGAGGCAGTGCGGCACATCCGGCGGATCGAGGAGCACGCCGACCTCGCGTGGGTCGAGGAGCCGGTACGGCGCTGGGACGTGGACGGACTCGCCCTCGTCACCCAGTCGGTGAAGGCAGCGGTCGCGACCGGCGAGAACCTCACCGGACTCGAACAGTTCCGCCCGCTGCTGGCGGCCAACGCCGTGGACATCGTGCAGACGGGCAGCGTCTGGGGGATCACGCACTTCCTCCGGGTCGCCGCGCTGGCGCATGCGTTCGACCTGCCGATCAGCCCGGTCGGGTACGACCTGAACCCACTCGGCCATGCGGCGGCCGTCGTACCGAACCATCTGTCGATCGAGATCCAGGACCTGGCGTTCCCGGTCGGGATGACCGCCGATCAGGAGATCGTCGACGGCCACCTGGTCCTGGGGGACTCGCCCGGGCTCGGCTACTCGGTCGACGAGACCGCGATCGCCGGTCTCGGTGACTCGGCCGACTGGGGCGCGAAGGCCGGCCCGCATGTCCGCCCCGATCGCGCCGGCCGCCGGCTCGTCGGCAAGCCGGCGATCCGGAGCCGGTCGTGACGGCATCGGCGGTGGTGACCGGCGCGGGCGGTTCCCTCGGGCGGGCCATCGCCGTACGGCTTGCTTCGGACGGGTACGGCGTGGCGCTGCTGGATCTGCCTGGTGATGCGCTGGCCGAGTCCGAGGCAGCGGTCAAGGCGGCGGGCGGCCGATCCGCCGTACTGCCGGTCGACCTTCGAGACTCCGCCGCACTGGTCGCGACGATCGATGCGGCCGAGGACCGACTTGGCCCGTTGCAGGTGTTGGTGAACAACGCCGCGATCTACCCGGCGACGCCGTTCCTCGACATCACTCTCGGGGAGTACGACGACGTCGTCGCCGTCAACCAACGTGCGTACTTCGTCGCCGCGCAAGCCGCCGCGCGGTCGATGATCGCCCGGAAGGACGGGTCGATCGTCAACATCGCCTCGATCACCTGGCATGGCGGGTGGGAGAAGCTGGCGAGCTACGTCAGCACCAAGGGCGCGGCAGTCGCGTTCACCCGTGCCCTCGCGCGCGAGCTCGGCCCGGCAGGCATCCGCGTCAACGCGATCTCGCCGGGCGCGTTCCCGACCAAGGCGGAGACGATCCACGAGAACCCCGAGGCGTACACCGCGTTCGTGCTCGACCACCAGTCGATCAAGCGCCGGGGTACGCCGGCCGAGATCGCCTCGGTGGTGTCGTTCCTGACCGGCCCGGACGCGTCGTTCGTCACGGGGCAGACGATCAACGTCGATGGTGGATGGGTGATGGAGTGAGTCTGAACGTCTTCGGGGAGCAGTTGTCCGCCGCGGCGCTGCGAGAGCGGACCGGTGATCTGGCGAGCGTCGCGGGAGTCCGCGAAATCGAGCTGACCAACGGTGTCGAGCGAGGGGTGCGAGCTTTCCAGGTGCGCACGTCAGCCGGGCTCGAGTTCGAGGTGCTGGTCGACCGTGCCCTGGATCTGGGTGCAGCCCGGTTCCGCGGCGTACCGGTCGGCTGGCGGTCAGGCAACGGCTTCCGGCACCCGGGTTTGCACGAGAACAACGACGAGGGCGGACTGTCCTGGCTGCGTGCGCTCGACGGTCTGCTGGTGTCCGGCGGACTCGACCACACGCTGTTCGGCAACGAGGTCGACGCCGACCACTATCGCTACCCGCCGAAGCAGACGGTCGCGCACGGTCTGCACGGCCGCCTGACGGCGATTCCCGGCCGGCTGCTGGAGGCGGGTGAGGTGTGGGACGGCGACCGGTGCACCTTGCGCGTTCGTGGCGAGGTCGTTCAGGCCACGTCGTTCGGGGAGCACCTGCGGCTGACACGGACCGTCGAAGCCGACTTCGACGGACTCGAGCTCCGGTTGACCGACGTCGTCGACAACCTGGGCTTCGAACGGACGCCGCACATGTTCCTCTACCACCTGAACTTCGGCTGGCCGATCGTTGACGCGGGCACCGAGTTCGTCGCGCCGATCGCCGAGACGACCTGGCAGAGCGACTCCGTGAAGGAGCAAGGCGTCTCGTACCGCGTGCAGCCCGATCCGCAACCCGGCTTCGTGGAGCAGGTGTACGAGCACCGGCTGGTCCCCGACGCCGCCGGTCGGCACCGGGTGGCGCTCATCCGCGGCGACAGCACGCTCGGCGTCGAAGTGACTTGGGACGCGGCGACGATGCCGTGCTTCTTCGAGTGGCAGAACCTGCGCAGCGGCCAGTACGCCGTCGGCCTGGAGCCGTCGACCCACCACGTCGCCGGGGACGAGGCGGCGCGCGCGGACGGCTCGATGATCTGGCTCGAGCACGGCGAGTCGCGTACCTACCGCACCACGATCCGCGTCCTCGACGGAACCGATGCCACCAGCTCCGCCCGGGACGCCATCCGGCGCGTCGCCGGCCAACCCGACTGACTGGGGAAGAACTCGATGACTCACCGCATCCTGGACGGGTACCGCGTGCTCGACTGCTCGATCGCGATGGCCGGCCCGTTCGCCGCTCAGCGCCTCGGTGACCTCGGCGCCGACGTGGTCAAGGTCGAGCCGGTGACCGGCGAGTGGCAGCGGCACGCCGCCGCCGGCGGAGCACAGGGCAGCGCGATCAACGTGTCCTTCCTGTCGCTGAACCGGAACAAGCGCTCGCTCGCCGTCGATCTGAAGTCCACCGAAGGCAAGCAGGTGCTCCTCCGCCTGGTCGAGACCGCCGATGTGTTCCTGCAGAACTACCGCCCAGGCGTGGCCGAGCGGCTCGGGGTCGACTACGCGACGCTGTCCGCGATCAACCCGCGGCTGGTGTACATCTCGATGTCCGGGTACGGCGAGGACGGTCCGCACCGCAACCTGCCCGGACAGGACTTGTTGCTGCAGGCAAAGTCCGGCGCGATGCTGTCGAGCGGCCGGCACGGCGAACCACCCCAGCCCGCCGGGCAGTACCTCGTCGACGCGGTCACCGCGTCGACGGCCTTCGAGGCGGTCCTGGCTGCCCTGCTGCATCGCGAGCGGACCGGTGAAGGGCAACTGGTCAAGGTGAACATGCTGGACGCGATCACCACGCTGCAGATGCAGGAGCTGTCGGTGTTCACGGCGGGCGGAGTACCCCAGCAGCGAGGCTCCGAGCCACACGCTCACGTTTACATCAGAGCGCCGTACGGGACCTTCAAGACCGCTGACGGGTTCCTCGCGCTGGCGATGCCGGACCTGCCGACGCTGGGTCGGGTGATCGGCGAGGACACCTTCCTGGAGCTGGACTCCGAGGTGCACGGCTGGACGCATCGAGACGAGATCTTCCGCCGGACCGCCGACCGGTTGCTGTCCCGGACGACCGAGGAGTGGCTGGCCGACCTGACCGCGGCCGGGATCTGGTGCGGGCCGGTCTACGACTACGAGCAGCTCGTCAACGATCCGCAGATCCGGCACAACGGCACGTTCGTGGAATACGATCATCCGACCGAGGGCCGGGTGAAGACGCCGGGCTTCCCCTACACCTTCACCAAGACGCCGGCCACCGTCGAGCGCGGTGCGCCGCTGGTCGGTGAGCACACCAGCGAGGTGCTCGGTGAGGCCGGGTTCACGCCGGACGAGATCGCGAAACTCCTGGCCGCCGGCGCCGTCAGCGAGACCTTGCTGCCGGATCCGGTGCGGTGATGGGACGTCCGTCGTACCGCGGGCTCACCTGGGATCACCCGCGGGGCCGCGACGCGCTGATCGCCGCCGCTCGAGCCAGCGGGCTCGACCTGACCTGGGACGTGCATCCGCTGAGCGGCTTCGAATCCACGCCGATCGAGCAGTTGGCCGAGCATTACGACGTCATCGTGCTGGACCATCCACATCTCGGCGACGCGATCCGGCACGGCTGCCTCCAGCCGCTCGACGAGCTCGTCGACGCGGAGTTCGTGGGGCCGAGCGTGGCGTCGTACCGGATGAACGGCAGGCTGTGGGCGTGGCCGCTGGATGCCGCGACGCAGGTGGCCGCGACCCGGGTCGACCTCGTGGGCGCGCCGCCGCGGCTGTGGTCCGAGGTGGTGGAGTTGTCGCGTCACGCACCGGTGGCACTGTCGCTGGCCGGGCCGCACGCGTTCCTGACCTTCGCGTCGATCTGTGTCGCGCTGGGCGAGGAGCCGGAGCGGTTCGTGCCGACTGAGACCAAGAGCCGGGCGCTCGAGTTGATGAGAGAGCTGACCTCGCGCGCCCCGAGGCACTCGCTGGCGCTGGATCCGATCGGGCTGCTCGACGACATGATCTCGGACGACACGGTGGCGCACTGCCCGCTCGTGTACGGGTACATGAACTACGCCTCGATCACGCTGGATCGCCGGGTGACGTTCACCGGCGCGCCGAGTGAGCGGCTGGGGGCGCGACCCGGTTCGACGATCGGCGGCACGGGACTGGCGATCACCACGCGCTGTGTTGTCACGCCGGAGCTCCTCCACCATCTGCAGTGGTTGCTGTCGGCAACTGCGCAGGAAGCCTTTGTTCCGGCGCACTCCGGGCAACCCGCCCGATTGAGCGCGTGGCTGTCGGACCGGGTCAACGAGCCGGTGTCGGACTTCTACCAGGCGACCCTGCCGACGATCAGGTCGGCCTGGATCCGGCCACGGTTCCCCGGGTACGTCGGCTTCCAGTCCGAAGCGAGCGAGGTGGTCCGTGAGGTCGTGTCCGGCGTGGTGCCGGTCACCGTGGGACTGGACCGGATCGGCGCCGCGCACCGTCGGGTCGTAGAAGGGATTTCGGCATGATCGACCTTGGCACCGAGGACGTGCTCTTCGAGCAGCACCGGCACGTCGCGGTCATCACCCTCAATCGGCCGGCCAAGCTGAACGCTGTCACTGCGGAGATGTCCGCCGCGTTGGTCACGGCGGCCGGCTACTGCAACGAGTCCGACGACATCCGCGCGGTCGTGCTGACCGGGTCCGGGCGCGCGTTCAGTGCCGGGTCGGACATCCGCGAGCTCGACAAGTACGTCACCCCGTGGGACTTCCGGAACCGTGAGGACTACTGCGACTCGCTCAAGGTTCTGCGCAAGCCGGTGATCGCCGCTGTCAACGGGTATGCGCTCGGCGGGGGCCTCGAGACCGCCCTCATCTGCGACATCCGGCTCGCGTCGACGACCGCGAGCTTCGCGGCGGCAGAGGTCAAGCTGGGCTGGATCGGCGGCGGCGGGACGTCAGCGCTGCTGACGCGGTCGATCGGTCCGAGCAACACCGCGCTGATGCTGATGACCGGCGACCCGATCGACGCGGCGCGGGCGCTGAGCTGGGGGCTGGTCAGCGAGGTGCTGGAGCCGGCGGAACTGCTACCTCGTGCCCTGGACCTGGCCGCGACGATCGCCTCCCGCGCGCCGATCGCCGTCGAGACCGCCAAGGCCAACCTCGCGGCTGCCTACAACCTGCCACTCGACCAGGCGGTGGCGTACGAGCGCGATCTCCAGACAGTTTGCTTCGCCACCCACGACGCCGCCGAGGGGCGAGCGGCGTTCGCCGAGAAGCGCACCCCACGGTTCATCAGGGCCTGAGCTCGCTAGGACAGGTTGCGGCGGATCCAGTTCTCGATGCCGGCGACGTGGGACAGCGAGAGCGCGGCGGCGACGCTGGGCTGCCGTTCGCGGATCGCGAGGGCGATCGCGCGGTGCTCACGCTGCGTCTGCGCGAAGGAGTCTTCCTGGGTGACGCCGCGCCAGATCCGGGCCTGCTGGGTTCGGCCGGCGACGCTGTCGACGAAGGAGCACAGCACCGGGTTGCCCGCCGCCGCGGCGATGCGGTGATGGAACTCGAGGTCGTTCGCCACCACGTCGCCGACCGGGCTGTCTGCATCGACAGCCTCGGTCAGCGCGAGCAGCTGGGCCACGTCGTCGTCGCTCATCAGGAGCGCTGCCTTCTCGGCCGCCATCGGTTCGAGGGCACGGCGCAGTTCGAACAGGTCGAGGATGCTCGAGTCCTGGTGGAAGTCGATGATGAAGCTGATCGTCTCCAGCAGCAGGTCGGGCGACAGGCTGGTCACGTAGGTGCCGTCGCCCCGGCGGACGTCGAGGATGCGCAACATCGACAGCACGCTGACCGCTTCCCGCAGCGGGCTGCGCGAGATGCCGAGCTGTTCGGCGAGGTCGGCCTCGCGCGGCAGCCGGTCGCCGGGTTTGAGGCGGCCGTCGAGGATCATCGCCTTGATCTTCTCGATCGCGACGTCGGTCAGGGCCATCCGACTCCTCAGCTCAGTTGCTCGGGCTGCTCATTGCTCGAGTTGCTCGGCTTGCTCAGGTTGCTCAGATTGCTCAGTTGCTCGGGCGCAGTCGCAGCGTAGCCATGCCGCCGTCGACGGCCAGCGCCGTACCCGCTGTCGAGCCCGAGGACGGCCCGGCCAGGTAGACGACCGCGAGGGCGACCTCCTCGGCCGACACCAGCCGGCCGTGCGGCTGCCGGGCGTCGAGTGCGGCCCGCTCAGCCTGGGGATCCGGAGCGGCGTCGAGCAGACGCTGGACCCAGGGAGTGTCGGCCGTGCCGGGGTTGACGCAGTTGACCCGGACGCCTTCGCGGAGGTGGTCGGCGGCCATCGCCAGGGTCAGCGACTGCACCGCTCCCTTCGTGGTCGAGTACAGCGCGCGCTGCGGAATGCCGGTGGTCGCGGCGACCGACGCGACGTTCACGATCGCGGCAGCCGGCGACTTCCGCAGGTAGGGGAGGGCGGCCCGGCTGACCCGGACCGCGCCCATCACGTTGACGTCGAACACCTGGTGCCACTGGTCGTCCGGGTTGTCCTCGACGGTGCCTTGCGCGCCGACGCCGGCGTTGTTGACCACCACATCGATCCGGCCGTAGGCCTCAGCGGTCTGCCTGACCGCCGCCTGGACGCTCTCGTCGTCGGTCACGTCGGCCTTGATTCCCAGCACCTCGGCCGGAACGTTCGACGGGTCGAGGTCGATCGCCGCCACCCGAGCCCCGCGGGCGGTGAGCTCCTGGACGACCGCTGCGCCAATGCCCGAACCACCGCCCGTGACGATCGCGACCAGGTCGGCGAACTCTCCTCCGGCGCTCACTGGCCGGCCCCGTACGCGAGGTACTCCTGACGCTGGCGACCCAGCCCGTCGATCTCAACCTCGACCACGTCGCCCGGTTGCAGGTACGGGAACCGGCCGGACAGCGCGACTCCCTCTGGCGTCCCGGTCATGATCAGGTCGCCGGGGTCGAGCACCATGTACTGGCTCAGGTGGTGGATGACGGTGGCGACGTCGAAGATCTGGTCGGCCGTGTTCGAGTCCTGGCGTGGCTCGCCGTTGACGAAGCTGCGCAGGCCGAGCTTCTGGTGCTCCACCTCGTCGGGCGTGACGAGCCAGGGGCCGACCGGGCTGAAGCCCGCGGCGATCTTGCCCTTGCTCCACTGGCCGCCGGAGACCTCGAGCTGGAACGCTCGCTCGGACAGGTCGTTGGCGACCACGAATCCGGCCACGTGGTCCAGGCTGTCGGCGGGGGAGTCGAGGTACGATGCCCGCTTGCCGATCACCACACCGAGCTCGACCTCCCAGTCGGTCTTCGTGCTGCCGCGCGGGATCGTCACCGGGTCGTTCGGTCCGGCCAGTGTGTTCGGCGCCTTGAAGAAGATGACCGGGAGCGACGGGGGCTCGGCGCCGGATTCGGCGGCGTGCGCGGCGTAGTTCATGCCGATGCAGACGATCGCGCCCGGCTTCGCGATCGGAGCGCCGATCCGCAGGCTGCCGGCGTCCTCGACCAGCGGCAGCTCACCAGCCGCGAGCGCCGCTGCCACGCGAGCCGGACCGTCCGACTCCCAGAACCCGGCGTCGAGGTCCTTGGTCAGTCCGGCGAGGCTGCGTACGCCGTCGTGGCCCACGACGACGGGCACCTCCGCGCCGGCGGGACCCAGGCGGGCGAACTTCATCGACTACCTCCAGAGATCGTATCTTTCGACCGTATTGTGCTGATGTGCTGGCTGATTCAGCCACATTGACAGGTCAAACATGTGATGTCTAGCCTCGTCTTCACTCGTGAGACCCCTGGAGCCGTCGATGCACTTGAGTGACTTGCCCCGCTTCGGTCTCTCAGAGTCTGGGGTCCGCGCGAGTGTCGAGGAGTCACTCACTCGCATGGGCCTGGACCGGGTCGACATCCTCTACGTGCACGACTCACATCGAGCCGGATCTCGACGTCGTACTCGTCGTCGTTGCGGGCGACGGTTCGCTCGGCACGCCGGAGGGTCGCCAAGAAGTTGCCAGCGGCAATCTCGTCTGGCTGCCTCACGGCGCGGTCCGTGCACTGACCGCGGGCGCGACCGGGCTGTCCTACCTGACCGTCCACCGCCGCCGCCCCGGCCTGCAGATCAAGCTGCGCCCAGCGCGATAACCGGTGGGGTACGTCGCCACGCGTCGCCGTCGTCGTGCGCGACGTCACGCCCGGCTCGATTTTCACTCCTCATCGGCATGCTTCCGGCAGAGCGGGCGACAGCGCACCACCAAGGCATCGGCGCACGCTTCGTCGCGTCCTGGACGTAGCGGTGGTGCTGTGCTTAGGCTCGAAGGTGGCCAGTCGGCCTCTCGTGTGATGTCCGTGCTGGCCGGTGTTGAGCCCAGCAATCTCCACGCCAACGTTTCCAGCGGGAGAGTCGTGCACTGGAGGCCGTGATGACGACACACGCAGCACCCTCGACGTCGAGCCCTCAATCGGGTGAGACCTTCATCGACCCCGCCGTGCGGGTGGGGCTCTACGAGACCATGGTTCTGTGCCGCACCTACGAGGAGGCGATCCTCCGGGAGTACCACGCCGACAAGGGACCCGGCTTCGACATCGGCAAGGGGCTTGTCCCCGGGGAAATGCACCTGTCGGCCGGGCAGGAGCCCGTAGCGGCGGGCGTTTGCGCACACCTGACCATGGGCGACGCGGTTACCGCGACGCATCGCCCGCACCATTTGGCGATCGCCCACGGCATGGACCTGCGGAAGCTGACCGCGGAGATCTTCGGCCGTGAGACCGGTCTCGGCCGTGGACGCGGTGGCCACATGCACTTGTTCGACCCCGATACGCACTTCTCCTGCTCGGGGATCATCGCCGAGGGGTACCCACCCGCGTTGGGGCAGGCGTTCGCGTTCCAGCGCCGCGGCGGCGGCGAGATCGCTGTCGCGGTGACCGGTGAGGGTGCCGCCAATCAGGGAGGTTTCCACGAATCGCTCAACCTGGCGGCCCGATGGACGCTGCCGGTGGTGTTCGTGATCGAGGACAACGACTGGGCCATCTCGGTGCCGCGCTCAGCGTCCACGGCGATCGGCTCGAACGCCGTCCGTGCCGCGGCGTACGGCATCCCGGGCGAGCGGGTCGAGGACAACGATGTCGAGGACGTGTACGGCGCCGCGCAGCGTGCCGTTGCCCGCGCCAGGGCGGGGCAAGGGCCGTCGCTGATCGAGGTGCACACCCTGCGCCTGTGGGGCCACTTCGAGGGCGACGCTCAGGGATACCGCCCCGAACTCGCCGACGTGTCGACGCACGACCCGATCCCGCGCTACGAGCAGACCTTGCGCGCGGCCGGCCACCTCGACGACGCCGCCGTGGCCCGGATCAAGGACACCGTGAGCGAGCGCGTCGAGGATGCGATCACCTACGCCAAGAACAGCCCTGTGCCCGATCCTGCGTCGGCCACGTCCTACGTGTTCGCCTGAGGAGACGACGATGACGATCATCGACACTCCGGCGGCGCCCGCGCCCCGGGCGAGCCGTCGGCTGACCACGTCCAAGGCGATGGTCGAGGCCATTGCGCAGGAGATGGAACGCGACCCCGCGGTGCTCTACCTGGGCGAGGACGTCGGCGCCTACGGCGGAATCTTCAGTTCGACCACCGGCTTGCTCGAGCGGTTCGGGCCGCAGCGCGTCATCGACACCCCGATCTCGGAGACCGCCTTCATCGGCCTCGGCATCGGCGCCGCGGTCGAGGGCATGCGCCCGATCGTGGAGCTGATGTTCGCCGACTTCATGGGCGTGTGCCTGGACCAGATCTACAACCACATGGCGAAGATCCACTACGAGTCCGGCGGGAACGTGAAGGTCCCGATGGTGCTGACGACCGCTGTCGGCGGGGGCTACTCCGACGGCGCGCAGCACTCGCAGTGCCTGTGGGGCACGTTCGCGCACCTGCCGGGCATGAAGGTCGTAGTCCCCAGCACCCCCGCCGACGCGAAGGGCCTGATGACCTCGGCGATCCGTGACGACAATCCGGTCGTCTACATGTTCCACAAGGGCGTGATGGGGCTTCCGTGGATGGCGAAGAACGCCCGCTCCACCGATGAGGTGCCCGAAGGTGACTACGCCGTACCCATCGGCAAGGCGAGGGTCGCCCGCGAGGGCAGGGACGTCACCGTCGTGACCCTGTCCCTGTCAGTGCACCACGCCCTCGACGTCGCCGAGAGTGTCGCCGGTGCGGGCGTCGACGTGGAGGTGCTCGACCTCCGCAGCTTGGTGCCCCTGGACCGTGAGGCGATCCTGACATCGGTGGCCAAGACCGGCCGACTCGTCGTCGTGGACGAGGACTACCACTCGTTCGGTCTGTCCGGCGAGGTGGTCGCCACCGTCGCTGACCACGACCCCACGCTGCTGCGGGCCCCGGTGCAGCGGGTCGCGGTGCCCGACGTACCCATCCCGTATGCTCACGCACTCGAGTACGCGGTCCTGCCACGCCAGGACCGCATCGAGAAAGCTGTGCGCGCCGCGGTGGCCGGATGACCGACGTGCCTTTCCCCGCGTTGTCGACGGAAAGGCCGGACGCGGAGGGAGTGGTGGCTACCTGGTTCGTCGGAGACGGCGCCACCGTCACCGCTGGCCAGTTGCTCGCCGAGGTACAGGTCGACAAGGTCTCGGCCGACGTGACGGCACCCGTCGGCGGTGTGGTGCGCCTGCTCGCGGCGGAGGACGCCGCGGTGACGCAGGGGAGCTCGATCGCACGCATCGAGTGAGCCGCCGACGAAACGTACGGCTGCTCGGTGGCTTCTCACCGGACGCAATCACCATCGCGTGGGGATGGGGACGATCGCGGAGCTGCCACCCCGACACACGACAACGAGAACGAACTGCACAAGCACCTCACCCACGTCGCCGTCGCCCAGGGGGCCACGGCTAGGTCCGAAGCTGATGCATACTCGCGACGGCCTGCTCGGCCAGGTTGGTTGCGACCTCGGTGGCGATCTTGATCGCTTGTGCCGCGAGGGGTGACTGGGAGGATCCGGCCGGCCAGTGCAGGTACATCTCGCGGGCAGGCGATGGTTGCAGGTGGTGGATGCTGAGCCGGTCGTCGGTCAAGGCGTCGGAGGCGTGGAGGGCCAGCCATGGCAGGACCGCCGAGCCGATGCCCGCGCGCACCATCGACATGATCGTTTCGTGGCCGGGAGTCCGGAACACGATCCGTGGTTGGGCGCCCGCGGCGGCGAGCGTTCGTTCCAACCAGATTTGGTGGTAGGTGGGCGGCCAGGCGACCATCGGCGCGTCGTCGAGCAGCTTCACCGGTACGGCGCCATCGGGGAAACTGCCGGCCCTCGCGACCAGGAGGTAGGGCTCGTCGAGCAGCTTGACCTGGTCGACGTCGCCGGCGACAGGCCCGTCGTAGAACAACAGGTCGAGATCGGCGATCCGCGGGTCCTCGGGTTGTACGTCGTACAGCCTGATGTCGCAGCCGGGGTGCTCGTCGAGCAGTCGGCGGATGACGGCCGGGAGGATCAGGTTGGTGACGCTTTGGAAGGTGCCGATGTCGATGCGGCCGTTGCCTGCCTTGAAGCGGTCGACGGCGTCGGTCAGCCCCTCCGACTGCCTGAGCAGATCGCGGCCGTGGGTCAGAACGACCTCGCCGAGGGGAGTGACCCGGACCGGTCTGGGACCTCCGGGCCGGTCGAAGACGGCGCCACCGACGGCCCGCTCGAGGGCGGCGATCTGCTGGCTGACCGACGATTGGGTGTAGCCGAGCCGGGCCGCCGCTCGCCCGAACGTGCCTTCCTCGGCGATGGCGACCATGGTCCGCAGATGGCGCAGTTCGACGTCAGCCACGAGCGACAGCATAGTCGACAGCGATCGACCTGACCGAAGACCATCGCCTTTCGCGATGCACCTACCCGGCGGCGAGGATGCGGCCGACGTTGTCGTCGGCGAAGTACTGCGCGGGGGAGAGTGCGCCGGAGATCACGCTGACGAATCCGTCCATGGCGTCCTGGTTGCCGTGGGCGGCTGCGAGGAGTTGCTGCATCTCCACCGGCGGCGGTTCGAGGGTGGCCAGCTGGGACGTGAACTCGTACAGCGGCATCGCCTGGGTGTCGCGTTCCTGGTGCCAGGTGCTCATCACGTCGTCGAACGGTTTCCCGCCGCCGAGCCAGTCGTCGATCGCTTGGCTGCAGCGCTCGGCGTCGTGGAACGCGTCGGTGATTCCCTGGGCGGTGATCGGGTCCTTGTTGTAGCCGGCATCGCCGACGAGTGCGTAGCCCTCGCCGTACGGTTTGCGGAACCAGCCGGGCAGGGAGCCGCCCAGGAACGGCGCGACTTGCTGCGCGCCTGCGAGCCGGGCGGCGAACGACGGAACCAGTTCGAGGGTCTTGTAGAAGTTGCCGGCGACATCGGCTTTGAAGGCCTGTGCTTCGGCGTGCGGCCAGCCCATGACCACCATGGTGAGCCCGTCGTTGGTCGGGGCGGCGCCGAAGCCGCGGTCGGGGCGGATGTAGGTCTCGAAGCCGCTGACCGGCAGGCCGCTGAAGTAGGTGAAGTAGGCGTACTGCAGTCGTGGCTTGGTGTTGTAGTCCTGCGCGCCGACCGCCTTCGCGACCTTGCTGTTGCGGCCGTCCGCGCCGATCACGAGGTGCGCACGCTCCTCCTGGTCCCCAATCCGGACACCGGTCACCTGGCCGTCTTCGATCAGCACGTCGTCGACATTGCAGGCTTCGCGTACTTCGACTCCGGCCTCGCGGGCAGCGTCGACCAGGATCTTGTCCAGGACCGTACGACGCGGTGCGTACGCGGTGTCGATGCCGTCGACCGGCCGGGTGGTCCCGTTGATGACGACCGGTCCGAAGTCGAAGGAGTACTGCGTGATCGGTGGGCATCCGCTGGCGACCACCCGATCGAGCAGGCCCCAGCGAGCGAGGGCCGCCACCCCGGGAGCATGGATGATGTGGGTCGACAGCGTGTCGCTGGGAAAGGTCGCGCGGTCGACGGCGAGGACGCGGTAGCCCTTGCGTGCCAGCAGCATGGCGGTCGGCGCCCCCGCGACCCGGGTTCCGACGACGATGGCGTCGTACTTCATGGCTCCTCCTGATGACAACGTGTCACTACCGTCTCCGGTGCAGGCGGATCCGGTATCGGGGAGCTCCCCTATTTCGGGGCAGGTTCCCGGCGTACGGCGTAGGCGGCGGCCTCGGCGCGGTTGCGCAGGCCGAGCTTGACCAGGATGTTGCCGACGTGGTGCTCGACGGTCTTGCGGCTGATGAACAGCCGCTCGGAGATCTCCGGGTTCGACAAGCCTTCGCCGAGCAACCGGAGGACGTCTTCCTCCCGGCGGCTGAGCGGGTTGCCGGAAGGTGCCGGCGGCCGGACTTTCTGACCCAGCTGCCGCAGTACGGCGGTCGCCGCATCGACGTACTGCGCCGCTTGGAGCATCTCGAAGCTGCGGAGCGCGTTCCGGGCTTCCGCGACCGCGACCTCGGGGTTGTCCTGGCTGCAGGCGCGGGCGAGGTCCAGCCGGCACAGGCTCGCCTCCAGCGGGAGCTGGGACTGGTTGAAGCCGTCGAGTGCCTCACGGAGCCAGCGCTTCGGGTCACCATCTCCGGCTCGACCGCGCGCGAGAGCAACGAGCGCGTTCGCGTACGGCGACGGGTGCTCGTCCGCGCAGGTCGCCATCGCTTCGATCATTGGTTGCGGATCTTTGCCGGTGGCCAGTTGTGCGTCGACGAGCAACGCGAGCAGCGGCAGGCACGCGCTGGTCCGAGGATCGGCCCGGCGTACGGCGTGTTCGAGCAGGTCGACTGCGACGGCGTACTCGCCCCGCGCGAGGTGCAGCGCGGCGCGAGGCTGGACCGAGTCGTTATCCGTCAGTCCGTCCAGGAGCGCCGCGGCCTCGTCGTACCGGCCCTGCTTCATCCGCAGATCGGCCAGTCGGGCGAGCGCGCCGGCCTGCAGCGTCCGCCGCCCGAGCGCCCACAGCCGCACCGCCGCGGTGAGTGCCGCATCGGCCTCCGGCCACCGACCGGCGGCCGTGAGAATGCCGCCGTAATGGGTGTGGCAGTAAGCGCTCACCGCGGGCAGCCGGCGCTGCTCGGCGACCCGCTCGCCGAGCCTGATCCACTGGTCGGCACGCCGTACGTCGTGGGCGTGTTCGCAGGCCGAGAACAGCTGGCAGAAGATCTCCTCGACGACCATGAAGCTGTCGACCTCACTGCCCGCAACCGCTGCGCAGGCTTCGTCGAGCAGCAGCATGCCCTCCTCGGTGCGGTCGTCGTGCACCAGGCTCGCCCCGAGGTACGCCACGGCGGCGAAGGCCAGGTCCGGGTCATCGGTACGGCGGCCGATCTCGACGGCTCGCTGGAAGTCCGTGTTCTTGCGCGTGCGGTCGGCCTCGAACATGCCCTCCGTCAGGGCGACCCAGCCGGCCTCGTTGGTGTCGGAGCCGTCACCCAGCAGGGTCTTCGCCCTCGCGATCCAGCCGCTGGCGACGGCCCAGTCGCCGGAAGTGGACCCGTGCATCCCGCCGAGCATCCGCGCGACCCGGGCTGCGCCGGCGCTGTCCCCGGCGCCCCGATAGCCGGCGTACGCCGACTCCATCTCGTGCAGTGACCGGTCGTACTCGAGCAGTACGAACGACGCCGAGGCGAGAACCTCCAGCACCTCCGGGCTCGGCTCGGCTCGCTCCAGAACCGCCCGCGCCGCGAGGGCGTCACCCCCGCGCAGCGCCGCCCGCCCCTCTGCGATCAGCTCAGCCGTCACGTCGCGATCACCCCTGTGGCAAGTCCACGGGATGGGCGACACTGTGGTCAACCCCAGCTGCGTTACCCGGCGCTTACAAGGAGAGAGGCGATGGCGTGACGGTTGATGAAGTGCTGGCGGCTCACCGGGACGCCGGACGGGAGTTCACGGCAGGCGGCGTGCGGAGCTTCGTTCTCGACGACGGATCGCCGGACGCGGAGGCGGTTGTCTGTCTGCACGGCGTGCCGGCTTCGTCGTTCTTGTACCGCGCAGTGGTGCCTGAGCTGGCACGACGTGGGCTGCGGGGGATCGCGTTCGATCTGCCCGGGCTGGGGTTGGCCGAACGACCGGAGGACTTCGACTATTCCTGGACAGGGCTTGGTCGATGGGCGACGTCTGCGCTCGATGCGCTGGGCTTGGATCAGGTGCACCTGGTGGTGCACGACATCGGGGGACCGGTCGGCTTCGAGGTGGCGGCCGCGGCGCCCGGCCGCGTCCGTTCCATCCTGCTGCTGAACACGATGGTTGCCGTCGACACCTTCCGCCGGCCGTGGGTGATGGAGCCCTTCGCCCACCGAGGTCCAGGAGAGGCATGGTTGACGGCGACGCGGGTACCGGCGATCTTCCGCACGCTGATGCGGACGATCGGCGTCAGTTCCGACGTACCGACCGAGGCCGTCGACGCGTACGTGCGCCTGCTGCTCGGGGATGACAACGGCCGTGCGTTCCTGCGGATCATGCGATCTTTCGAGCGGACCGCCGAGAAGCGGCGGCTGTACGAGGAGGTCGTCGGCTCCGGTGCGCGCCCCGTCGGCGTGTTGTGGGGTAGCAAAGACACCGCGCTGCCGCTGCGAACCTACGGCGTACAAGCCCGTCTCGCAGCACGGCTCGACGACATCCCCACGGTCCCCGGCAAACACTTCCTCCAAGAAGACTTCCCCGCCGAAGTCGCCGCAGCCGCCGCCACCCTCGCCGGCCACTCCTAGGGCTCGACAAGCTCGAGTGCGTAGTCTCCGGACCCGGCTGTCCGCAGGACGATTCGCCCGTCGTCCTCGATCCGCACCTGCGCAATCGGATGGTCCAGCGCCAGTCCCGCAACCCGCGTACCCGCGGCCGGATCCCAGACGGTCAGGTTCCCACTCGTGGACCCGGTGACCAGCACAGTCCGCCTGTTGACCTCGCCAAGCGCCACGCACTCGACCGCCGCCGCGCCGTCCGCAGGCCCCTGGATCCGTCGACCGTCGGTCACCGAATACAGCCGCGCCTGTCCGCCACAAGCAGTTGCCACCACCGCGCCCCGGCCCGGAAGGTTGCCCAGGGCCACCGACGTCACCGGCTCCAGCGGAGGTTTGACCTCGAGCAGGTCCCAGCCCTGTTCGAGCACGTACGACGGGAGTTCCGCGAACGGCCCCGCGATCGCCCGGAGCGGGCCGGTGGGACTCGTCCGCCAGATCCAGGCCGCGCTCTCGACCGCGCCGGTCACCAGCACCGGCTCACCGTCCAGTTCCCCCTCCGCCGCGACGAACTGCGGCCAGTCGGCCGGCCGATCCGCCCTGAGCGACCGGCGTCCGCGCCAGTCCCGCGACGGCCTCCGCCCCAGCTCGTCCGGCACCGGCACCTCCTCGAACCGGCCTTCCCAGTGCGTCGCACCGCCCGGTTCGCCGAGGCGGGACAGCTTCACCTCGCCCGGCTCGCTCAGGTCGTCGATCTGCTCCAGTTGCACGATCGCGGTGTGGTCCTTGTCCGGGGCCGACAACACGATCCCGTGCCCGTCGACCGCGCCGACCGCGACGGCCCGGACGCGCTCGGGGTACGGCGTCTGCTCGACGTACTCGAATCCTGCGGTGAACCAGTGCAGCCGGTTGCCGACGCCGGCCACGACCACGAACAGGCTCCCGATCCGGCCGGCGGTCATCACGTCGTGCATGCTGCCCCGTCTGGTGGTGACCGGATCCGTTCGCCAGATCTCGGCACCGCCGGGATCGAGCAGCAGGATCGGGTACTCACCGGCCCCGGGCTCCTCCTCGACCGCGACGAACAGGAGCGTGCCGTCCTCCTCGACACCGAAGCCACGCACCGTACGCTGCTCGAGACCCGGCGGTACGTCGACCGGCTGCAGAGTCACCGCGTCGACGATCACCAGCGTGCCGTCGAGGGGAACACCGGCGATGACGAGGCAGTCGTTCAGCCGGCCCACGCCCATGCTGTGCGCGATCCGCACCTCGGCCGCGGCGATCCGGTCGCGGGTCCGCGCGTCCCACACCGCGAGCACACCGTCATAGCCGGCCGTGACGACGACGGGGCGCCCGTCGAGGCCGGCCACGGCCACGGAGGTCGTCGTGGAGCCGAGGTCGATCGTGGCGGCGACGTCCGGCACACCGGTCCGCGGATCCCACAGCACCACCCGCTTGTCGATCGCGATCGCGACGGTCGGGCGATCCCCGACGTACCCGAATCCGAGACCCCGCACCTTTCCGTCGGTCCCGTACGTCGACTCGAGGTCTGCCTGCCAGCCGAGGTTGCCTTCGACCATGCGGAGCCACGGGACCCCGGCGATCCGCCCGACCTCTTCGCCGAGCGGACCGGTGTCGGGGCCGTAGTCCTTGAGTCGCGCGTGCAACTGGCCGGCGAGTTGAGCGGGATCGCGGGTGAGGGCGATCCTGCTTCGGCGCAGCGTGCGCTCGACCACGTCCGGAGCCTGGAACGTCGAGACCGACCTGATCAGCGCCGCAGTGTCGTCGCGACGCGTGGAGTCCTGGTCGGACCACGCTCTCGCCGCCGCGATCGTCTGCCAGGTCTGGTCGACGCCCAGCAACTCGATGGCCCGGAGCAGCCATACGGCGTTCCTGACCAAGTCGACGAGGCCATCGGAGTCCGGCGGCGTCCGATCCGCATCGACGACGAGATGGTCCGCGGTGTAGCGGACGGCGTAGAAGTTGGCGTCGGTCCAGGCGCGCTTCATCAGCTGCGAGGCGATCTTGCGGTGGCCCTCGGCGTAGTCGGCTTGGACGTGGAAGTGTTCGACGAAGGTCTGGTGGGCCAGGCGATACGTGCTCTGACCGGCCTCGCCGTCGAGCATGACGTACGGCGCGGCCGCGACCAGGAGGTTGTCGAGATCGGCCTCGCCCGGGTGCCCGCCGAACGCTGCCGCCGCGGTGGCCCAGATGCCGTCGGCGCGGGGCAGACCGCGGCCGCGGGCGTGGGCGAGAGCCTCGAGCAGCGGCAGAAAGTTGTCGTCGGCAACCGACAGCCGGCGTACGGCGGCCGCGAACAACCCGCGGTGGTCCTGGGCCAGCAGCTCGTCGAGCTCGGTGCGGGGGAGCTGACCGGGATGTTCGCGGATCTCGTGCACCGCCAGCCTGGCGTACAGGAAGTGGCGGTTCCGGGCGCCGATCCGCTGCGCGATGTCCGCCACCGGCAGGTCCGGACGGGCGGCCCGCAGCCGGCGTTCGACGTACTTGACGACGGCAACGGTGTCGAGCCCGACCGTGACCGTACTGATCTCCCCGAGCGCGTCGAGCAGGTTGCTGTCGTCCGGCTCCGGCAGGTCCGGCCCCTCGTTGGTCGAGCGGCGGGTGCCGACCAGAAGCCGGCACACCGGCGCGAGGGGTCGCAGTACTGTCCCCGCCACCTCGAGTGGTTCCTGCGCCTCGTCCAGCGCGTCGACCAGGACTGTGAGCGGCGCGGTACGGCGTTCGATCGCGTCACGCAACTCTTCGACCTTCGCGCCGAGCTCCATCGCGGGATCCGGTGCGTCCAGCCCGAGGTCGACCGCCACCCGCTCGACGACGTCGGAGGTCGAGAGTCCCGTCAGCAGGACGACGGCGTCGAAGACGTTGTCAGCGGGCTGCTCCGAAGCCGGCAGCCGCTCGACCCGCCCGGCCTGGATCAGCAACTCGCGGAGCTCGGGGTTCGTGTGGACGACGACGTTGCCCAAGACGGCGGACTTGCCCGAGCCTGCCGGGCCGGTGATCGCGAGCAACCCGGCGTGGTTCGTGTCCAGCCAGCCCGCGATCGCGCGACGTTCCCGGCCGCGGCCCTCGAAGTACCAGGTGTGCTCGCCCAGTTCGGTGCCCTGCGCCTTGGGCACGAAGAAGCTGCGCTGATCCGGCGGCAGCCCGGCGATGAACTCCTTGATCTCGGCGTACACGTCGTACGTCGCGGTCACGGCCTGGCTCAGCGCCCGCGGCCGGATCAGCGGGCGGGCCTTGCCGAGACCGGTCCGGATCGCCCGCCCGATCTCGAGCCGGTCCTCCAGCCGGCCGACGAGATCGTCGATCCGGATCACGTCGTCGTTGTCGTAGGACCGCAGTACGGCGGTCAACGCCTGCGGCACCGACTTCAGGAACGCCGGTCCGTCACCACCCGCACCGAGCAGAGCGAAGCGCTTCGGCGGGTTCGGGTTGACCAACAGCTCGGCCGCCACCAGTTCGACGAACCGTTCGGCGCCGCACGCCTCGATCAGGACCAGCGTCCACGCCTCGGCATCCTGCTGCCGGCCGATCCACTCGTCGCCCAGGTGTGCCGCGACCTCGGCCGCGTTGTGGCCGGTCCCGATCCGGTCGCGCTTGGTGCCGAAGGACGCGAGCCAGGCCTTGGCACCGTTCGACTCGCCGTGCCCCACCCAGACCAGGACCGAGCTCCGCGGACCGTCCCGGTCGGCCCAGCTGTCCAGTTGTCGCCGTACCCACTCCGCATCGCGGTCGCCGCCGAGCGGCCAGGTGTGAGCATCCCCGCCGTACGGGGTGAGTAGGCCGGCGATCTCCTCGGCGTCGGTGTCTGCCGCCACTGGCTCGAACGGCCAGTCCCCGTCGGTGGCGTACTGGCTGATCGGGACCGCGAAGATCGAGAAGGCCGCGTCGTTCGTCATTCGCCGGCCTCTTCGGGGGCGTAGTCGTCGGGGGTGACCGCCATCAGTTGCTGTGTGACGGCGGGGGCGCCGCCGCCCTTGACCTCGACCCGGTAGACCCCGGGCCGCGACAGCGTGACAGTGGCGGTCAGGACGTCGTCCCCGCTCAGCGGCGGCCAGGCGACTTGGCGGTGGCTCAAGGCGTCGAAGACCCGGCACGAGGTGCCGCTCGCCCGGGCGTTCCGGACCGTCACCGTGACGGGCTCGGCGGTGGAGACGACGTCCGGTACGTCGATGCCGATCTCGCCGACGCCGAGCGGCGGTCCCGCGGTCCCGTTGAGGAGGACGTCGCGGACCTTGGCAATGGCGTGCGAGTCGGCCGGCAGCGCACCGTGTGTCTGGGCCAGAACCTGTGCTTCCAAATCGAAAGCGGCCGCGGCACGACGGAACACGGTCTCGTCGCCGAAGAGATTCTCGCGTCGCAGGATCCGGCCGGTGTGGTCGGGCCAGCACGTGTGCATCAGCGGTGTCATCGTCGCGCCGTCCAACGACAGGCTCTGCATCGTGGGCTGCTCGCCGCCGACCAGCAGCCGCAGGTTGCCGGGCGGGCCGGCGATCAGCTTGGCGTGGCGGTCGGCGGATTCCTGCGCAAGGGTCTTGTCGCCGCCGAGCGAGTGCACGTCCTCCGGACTCAGGTAGCGAACGGTCTCCCCGTCGTCCACACACCTGTAGAACGGCAGCAGGTCATGCAGGCCCGGCATGTTCTTGACCAGCTTGCGGAGCCGCGAGTGGGGGAGCGGCACCGGTCCGCCCCGCCCGGTATTGAAGATGTACGCCGCCTTCACGGAACCGTAGTACGGCGTCCCCAGCGTCACTGTCGTCCGTACGGCGTCCGCGCCGCCGAGGACCCGGGTGAAGTACCGCGCGACCAGTCCGCCCATCGAGTGCGCGACCAGGACGACCTTCGCGTCCGCGCTGCCGTCCGGATGGGTCTGCCAGCGTTTGAGGTGCAGCTCGACGAACTTGGCCAACTGGTGAGCGTTGTACTCGACCGACAGCCGCCAGTCGTACGGAAACTCGCCGAGCGCGTCGCGGTGAGCCAGTGCCGGGCGTAGCTCGTCGACCAGCCCTGGTGTACGGCTCGAACCCTTTGAGAATCGGCGCGAACGCAGGTGCCCGGAGCAGTCCGACCGGGCGAATTCGCCCGACCTTCCCGGCCCGCTCCGCGTCCGTGACGGCCAACCGCTGCAGGGCCGTCTTCGAGGTCCACGCCTTGACGAGCCACCCCGGCTCGTCCAGCCCCCACAGCGTCTCCCGCGACTCGGTGTCCACGAGCGCGCTCCCCATGATCCCCGGCAGCACGATCACCGCGTCCCGGCACACACCCCCACCCGCAACATCCACCACCCCCACCCCCTGCGGTCAGTGTCAACCCACCCCCACCGAAACACCACCCATCGCGCGCTCAGTCGGAGTTGACGGTGATCAGGATCTTTCCGGTTGTGCTGTTCTCGACGGCGGCGTGGGCGGCGCTGGTGTCCTCGAGGGGATAGCGGTGCAGCGGGAGGCCGGCGTCTTCGCCGACTCGGAATGCGCGGTCGCTGATGGCCTGGTTGATGTCGGCGGCGGCGTCCGCCAGCCAGCCCCATCCGACCGTGTACAGCAGGATGAATTGGTAGCGGACGTTCAGCGCCATGCTTCGCCGTACGTCGAGATTGACCGGGGCACCGCCGTCGTTCGCGTAGATCGCGACGGTTCCGCGGGTCCGGAGGACGGCCAGGTCCAGCTCGGAGTTGGCGGCGGCCGCCACCTCGACCACGAGGTCGACTCCATCGGGTGCGAGCTGTCGGATCGTGTCGGCCGCGCCCGGCTCGCGGTAGTTGACGATGTGGTGCGCTCCGGCGGCGGCCGCGAGCCGCGCTTTCGGCTCCTGGCTGACGGTCGCGATCACCCGCGCGCCCGCCCAGCGGGCCAGCTGGATGGCCGCGTTGCCCACCGCGCCGGCGCCGCCTGCGACGAGAACTGTCCGGCCGGTCAAGGCACCGGGCCCGAGCCGGGCCGGACCGTCTTCGCCGACCGTCAGCGCACGGTGGGCTGTGAGGGCAGGAATCCCTGTGCTGGCGCCGAGGTCGAAGTCCGCGCCCGCAGGCAGTCGGAAAACGCGGTCGGAGGGGACAACGGTCAACTCCTGCGCCGTGCCACCGGTCGGGCGACCATCTCCGGCCAACGTGACCCAGACGCGGTCGCCGACCTGAAGACCGTCGACACCCGCGCCGACCTGGTCGACCACGCCGGCGCCGTCGTGATTCGGGACCGTCGCCTCGCGGATGTCACCACCGAACGCGCCGCTGCGCGATTTCCAGTCCGTCGGGTTGACCCCGGAGACCATCACGCGGAGCCGGACCTCGCCGTACCCCGGTTCCGGTATCGGCGCGTCGACAAGCTCGAGGACGGACGGAGCTCCGACGCGGGTGTAGCGGATCCTTCTCATGCGATGGTCTCCTGGACGTCGTGAATCAGCCGAAGGTGAAGGCGTAGGCGCGGACGCCCGGCCTGGCGAAGGTGATCTCGAAGTGGCGCTCGGCGACGGCATCCGGCTGGCGGACGAGTTGGTACAGACGGGGCCGACCGAGCGTGCCGTCACCCTGAGCGTCGACGTCGGCGCCGTGAGCGGCCGCCGGGCGTTCTCCGTCGATTCGTACCTGGAAGCTGATCGGGTGTCCCGGGCTGCCCGGAGCCATCACCAGGTGGAGATCCCGGGCGCGGAAACGACACGAGAGCCGGCCCTGCGGCTCGTTGAGCGACACGGCTTCGCGGGTGATCGTCCAGTCACCCGACAACGCCCACTGATCGAGTTGCAGACGCTCGGGCGCGGCGTACGTGTGCCTGCGGAGGAGCGCAGCGCCGTCCTGCGAGGCGAAGTTCTCGGTCCGCTCGAAGCCCAGGTAGTTCTCCGGCGACCTGAGGTTCTCCCAGTCGGCTTGCGCCTCGACCCCGGCGCCTTGGGGGTCGACCGGATCTAGGCCGAAGCCGGCGGCGCCGGTCTCGGCCAGCAGGCTCTGGACGACCGCCTCGATCTCCTCGTAGCCGCCTTCACCGAACTGATGGTGGTGAATCGTCCCCGCCGCGTCTGCGACGTACAGGGCGGGCCAATAGCGGTTCTCGTAGGCCGTCCAGATCCGGTAGTCGTTGTCCACCGCGACGGGGAAGCCGACCTGCAGTTCCTCGATCGCCTGCCGGACGTTGCGAAGGTCGTGCTCGAAACCGAACTCAGGGGTGTGAACGCCGACGACGACCAGACCGTGGCCGCCGTACTTGTCGATCCAGGCCCGGAGATGGGGGAGCGTGCGAAGCCAGTTGATGCAGGTGTAGGTCCAGAAGTCGACCAGTACGACGCGGCCGCGAAGATCACTCGCGCTGAGCGGCGGTGAGTTGATCCACTCGGTCGCTTGTCCCAATGCCGCCAGCGCGCCGTGGCGGGGTGCTCCCGATCGCGTCAGGTCCACGATGATGCCCTCCCTCGGACCCTGCGTGCCCAACTGCCACCAACGTCCAACCCGCCCAATCACTGTAGACCGGTGGCGAGGTGTCCGGACACCGACGGTCGCCGGCGGCCCACGGGGACGCACAGAATTGATCAAATGTTGGACAGATCTTGTCTGGGCGCGCGTCGTCCCGACCATGGAAGACATGGACAGGTCAGATGAGGAGCGTGCGATCGGTGAAGTGGTCGATCGGCTGGCCAAGCAGTTCCCGCGGGTTCCCGCGGAGGACGTTGCGCTGGCCGTGAGCCAGTCCCGCCCCGAGTTCGACGCGGTCCCGATCCGGGACTTCGTACCGCTGTTCGTGGAGAGGGGCGCGAAGGCGCGGCTGCGCGAGCTGGCCGCCAGTTGACATAGTCACAATTCGTCCACGGCTCAGCCGGACCGCTTGTCTGCCGGCAGGTGGTCTGGCAACGCTTGCTCCCTCGGGTGGATCGGTCCGGAGAGGATGACGGCAGGTGTCAGAGAGCGCGGAGGACTCCCTGCAGGACGCGAGCGCGGCGCTGCGACGAGCGGTCGAGGTACTACGCCACCGGCCGGTCGACGACGTCGCGGCGAAGTCGCTTGTGGCTGAGTTCCACGAGCTGCGTACGTTGATGTCGACGATGGCGCTGTTGATGACATCGTTCAGTCTGTCCCGCTACGCCCGACTGATCCGCCCTCAGCGGCCGACGACTGCCGGCGTTCTGACGGAGGCCGACGCCGACCTGAGCGCCGCCTCCGACCACCTTGGCCACGGGGCCGATCGCCTGACCGCCGCCCGCCGGAAACTCGATTCCCTGCACTAACCACCAGCTGTGGCTCCTACCATCACCACCGGGCCGCGGGCCAACCGCAGGACGTCGTACGACGAGGAGCCGCGCAGCGCCTGATGCAGTCGGCCATGGCGGTCTGGACCAAGGACGGTCAGCGCGGCCGCCGCCGACTCGGCCAGCACCACGCTGTCGCTCGGGCCGATCGCGAAATCCCACCGGACGTCGACGTCCGGGTAGGCCATCTGCCAGATGCGTACGGCGTCCTCGATGTCAGGAGGGACGACCGACCAGGTCGCGTGTACGACGGTCAGCCCGGTGCCACGTCGTCGCGCTGCGCGGAAGGCGTATCCCAGTGCTTCCGGTGGTCCACCGACGCGATCGACGCCGACGACCACCCGTCCCGCTGACGGGCCGATCGCTCGGGTCGCCGACAACCCGATCACCGCGATCGAGGCCGACGTACGGCGGATCAGGCGCCGTACCAGAGTCCGCTGAAGTCCCCTGTTGTGGCCGAGCACGACGAGGGCGCGTTGGTCCTTGCGTGCTTCGGCGACCAGAGCGGTGATCTGTCGGCCAGTGTGAACGTTGGTCGTGACGCGGAGCGACGGCGCGATCCTGGCGGCGCGGCCGGCAGCCGCCGTCACCACCGCCTCGGCAGCCTCGCGAGCCGTCAGGTCCACCATCGAAGTGCCGAATGGATCAAACACCCGCGGCCATCGGAACGCGTGCACGATCCGCAACTCGGATCCCCGCGCCGCAGCCTCGGCCGCCGCCCAGTCGAGCGCGTCCGCACCATGCTCATCAGCCAGAACAATCACCGGCCCACTGTCTGGCCCCGCCTTCACCTCAGGATCCGTCGCTGCGGGCACCTGCGACCCGCGAAAGAGCTTCATCGATTGCCTCCTCCGTCCCCACCACGGTCCCGTCCCCAGCCCTTCGTCACACCAGGGACAGTCACGGGTTTGCTCACTGGTGAATCAGCCTGGTGCGAGGTCGTCTGCCAAGCGCGAAGGTGGTGGTGACACCGCAAGTCGGCACGAGGAGTGGAGGCATGATGACGTCAGCGGACGGCCGCGGGCTGAGCGGGCAGACGGTGGTGGTGATCGGCGGGAGCCTGGGGATCGGACTCTCGACAGCGCGTCTCGCCCGGACGGAGGGCGCGTCCGTGATCATCACGGCGCGAAACGAGGAACGCCTGCAGCGGGTCGGCAAGGAGCTCGGTGCGGACACGGCGGCGTTCGACGCGACCGACTTCGACGAGCTGCGGATGTTCTTCGAAGCCCTGCCGACGCCGATCGATCACGTCCTGGTGACCGGGCCAGGTCCGTACTACGCGCTGCTGCAGGATTTCGACTTCGACGAGGCACGCCGCGACATCGAGTCACATCTGTTTCTGCCGCTGCACCTTGCCCGGCTCGCGATCGACCGGGTCCGCCCGGGTGGGTCGCTGACCTTCATCGGTGGCACCGGCGGCCGCCGTACGGCGCCTGGCCTGGTCCTGATCGGCGCACTCACGGCGGCGATGCCGGCGATGACGCGAAACCTCGCGGTCGAGCTCGCGCCGATCCGGGCGAACCTGATCGCGGCCGGTTTCGTCGACACCCCGCTCTCTGCCGCCCTGCTCGGCGACCAACTGGAGGCCCGCCGCGAGGAACTCCGTACGACCCTCCCGATCGGCCGCGTCGTCAGCCCCGACGACATCGCCACTCTGGCCGTCCACCTGATGACCAACACCGCCATCACCGGCGCCACCCTAGACATCGACGGCGGCCAACAACTCATCTGACAGGGTGAGCGCCGGCTGTAGGCGTGACGGTGGCGGTTTGTTGCACGGCTGGCGGGTTGTGCAGCACGTCAGCGGTGAAACAACCGGCTAGCCGGGGCGGATGGCGGTCGGCAGTCAGCGGCAGCCTCACCTGGGTGATCGGTGCGCGGTGACGCTGAGGGTGCCGTCGAGGACGGCGGCGGCGACGTCTCTGAGCCGGAGGTGGTGTGACCGGGTGTGTTGCCGCAGTACGGCGAACGCCTGGTCGGGGGTAAGGCTCAGACGTTCGGAGAGCAGGCCCTTCGCCTGCTCGATGAGCACCCGGCTGTCCAGCGCGGTCTGCAGCTGATCCACCCGGACGTCGTTCTCGGTCGCCCGGTGACTGTCGACGCCGAGCGCTGCCGTGTTCGCGAGCGTTTGCGCGTTCTCGAGCGAATCGCTGGAGGCACCGGCAACCTCGTCCAGGAGCAGCGCCATTGCCCCGATGGTGCGTCCGGGCATCGGCAAGGGAAAGGCGTGGACCCCGCGGACACCGAGCCGCCGAGCGCTCGGCGCGTAGTGCGGCCACCTGATTTCGGCGTCGGCAAGGTCAGGGCAGTCGATCCGGGAAGCCCGGTCGTAGCTGTCCCGGCAAGGGCCTTCCTGATGCTGCCGCTCCAGCTCCTGCAACTCGCGTGCCACGGCAGAGGACGCCGCCACGGTATCGAGAGCACCGTCCCTGTCGGCCAGCACGAGAGCGGTCGCTCTCACACCGGGCATCTGCGCCGAACGGTCTGCCAGCCAGGCGAGAGTGCCGGCCAGGTCGGCGTCGGTCACGAACTTGGCGACGAGGTCGGACACCGTTCCCGACATCGGATGATCCGTTACCCTCATCAAAGGTCCCCTTCACTCATGGTGTCCAGCCGTAGCCGCTTCGCCACGATCTCGCGCGCGACCGTGCTCACTCGTTCGTTGGCTGCGAAGGCCCGGGCTTTGATCAGCGCGAGCGCGTCGGTGACGCTGCAGCTGCACTGCGCGGCGACCATTCCGGTGGCTTGATGGACAACGGCACTGAGGTCTGCAGCATCCATCAAGCTGCCGACACTGTCAGCGTCCGCCGGAGCTTCCTCGTCCAGCTGGTTGATGGTCGTCCGGGTCAGCAGCATGATGTGGGTCAACGCGTCCGCGATCTGCTCGAGGTACGTCGTCAGCCGCTGGTCCGTCCCGCGCTGTGGCGGATCGAACACGGCGAGTGCGCCAACGCAGTGTTCGCGTAATCCCAGTGGCGCGACGGCGAGCGAATGCACACCGAGTGCCGAGACTGCGGGTGAGTACCGCGGCCAGCGACGCGCCAGTGAGCTCTCGGGCACGACAACCAGGCTCCTGGTGGACGTGACGTCGTGCACCGGCCCTTCTCCCAGCGCGATCTCGAGGTCCTGTGCGGCGGCGGCGAGGGGGTCGGACGCGATCACCGATGCCTCGATGTGTTGCGAGGTCAGCAAGGTGATGCCTGCACTGCGGGCACCGAGCACCTCCGCGACCGTCGAGATCAGTAGCGGCCGGCGATCGGCCGCCGCATGATCGGTGACGAACCACAGCCGGAGCCGGTGGACATGAGCCTCGTGCAATCTCGCGGCGGTCAGGTGCCGGCCTTCGAGGCTGCGATGGATCAGTGCCATGCGCTCGTGCAGCGAGCGCGCCGAGTACAGGTCGGTCGTCATGAGCTGCTCGTGCCGACGCGCGATCTCCGCGGCCCGACTCGCTCGGGCACGCTCGAGATCGGCCCGCTCCTGAACGGGCCGGATCCACGCGGACAGCCCCGTTGCCACGCAGCCAGTCTAGGACGCGCCCACCGGTCCGGGGTCGGTCTGGTCAGGATTGCCGCGCGGAGGTCCGGTTCTCTTCCATCAACAGGACGACCCCTTCGCCTTGGCTGTCCAGGGGGGAGCAGGCGACCGAGCACGTGATCGTCCGGCCCTTGCGGTTCACCGCCGCCAGGTCGATGGGGCCGCCGCGGGTACCGGAGTCCAGGCACTGCTGGACGATATCGATGAGCGAGTCGGTCGGGAGACCGAAGTCGAGCTGGAAGAACGGCTCGCGATGCACCTCGTCGCCACGCAGCCCCCACAGTTCCTCCGCGCCGCGGTTCCAGCTGCGCACCCGGAGGTCCCCGTCGAGGACCACCACTCCGGCGGCGACGCTGCCGAGCACTCCCTCGAGGAAGGTGCGGGCCTCGTCGAGCTCGGTACTGCGGATGCGGATCTCCTCGTTCATCGTCTCGAGCTCTTCGTTGCCCGACTGGAGCTCTTCGTTGGTGGTTTCGAGCTCTTCGTTCGTGGACTGGAGTTCTTCGTTGGTGGTCTCCAGCTCCTCGATACTGGACTGGAGTTCTTCGTTGGTGGTTTCGAGTTCCTCGTTGGTCGACTGCAGTTCCTCGTAGGCCGTCTCGAGATCCTCCCGGTTGCGCTTCACCTCGAGTTGCAGCCGGGTGAGCGTGGTGGTGTCGAGGAACACGACCGAGGAACCGACCACCATGCCGTCGGAGGCGGTCAGCGGCTGGACGATGATGTCGAGATACTGCACGTCATCGGCCGACAGCCGCCGTTCGACCGCGTTGACCCGGACCGCCCGGCGTTCGGAGTGCGCCTGCTCGATGAGCGAGCGGAGCTCGGTGGGACGATAGGACACCTCGAGGTCCCGGAACGGCCGGCCGACGTCGTGCGAGGTGAGCCCGAACTGTGCCCTGGCCTGACTGTTCAGCTGGATGATCATCCCGTCCAGGTCGACCGCGATCATGGCGTTCGGCGCGGTCTCCACGACCAGGTCGCGGAGTTGCCGTTTGCGGGCGGCGTCCCGCAGCTCGACCCCGGCGGCCGGGGCCAGCTTCATCGGTAGCGGCTGATGCGGCGGTCCGGCGTCACCGGGGCGGCGCCGGAAAATCCGCTGGCGCATGCTGACGACGTTGAACCGCTCACCGTCGGACAGCAGCATCTCCGCCTTGCCGAGGAACAGGTACCCGTTCTCACACAGTGCGAAGTGGAAACGGTCGATGATCTGTGACTGCGCCTCGACGTTGAAGTACATCAGCGTGTTGCGGCAGACGAGCAGGTGCAGCCGGGAGATCGGGGCGTCCCTGGTGATGTCGTGACGACCGAAGATCACCCGTCGACGCAGGTCGGACCGGAACAGGAAGCGGCTGCCGCTCTGCTCGAAGTACTGCTTGCGGATCTCCTCGGGCAGCGACTCGAGCGCCTTGGCCGAGTAGGCGCCGGTGCGGGCCTCGCGCAGCGCCTCCTCGTCCACATCGGTTCCGTAGATCTTGACGCGCTTGGCGCACTCTTCGATTCCCAGGGCCTGGGCGAAGATGATCGCCAGCGAGTACGCCTCCTCGCCGGTGGAGCAGCCGGCGCTCCAGACCCGGATCTCGTCCTCGGAGTCGATGCTGTTCAGCAGGTCGGGAACGATCTCCTGCTGGAGGTAGGCCCAGCCGTCGGCGTCGCGGAAGAAGCTGGTGACGTTGATCAGGATCGTGTTGAACAGGTACCCGAACTCGTCGGCGTTGGTCTCCAGCAGGTCCCGGTAGTCGAGGTAGCCCGCGATCCCGACATCGTTCATCCGTTTACGGATCCGGCGGGTCAGGGACGACCGCTTGTAGCCGGTGAAGTCGAAGCCCCGGGAGTCGCGGATGAAGGTGAGCAGCAGCTCCAGATCGGCGTCCGGGCCGTCGTTGTCATCGCCGGCCATCACACACTCCTCGATTCGACCAGGGCTGCGATCACGTCCGCGATCTCGCCGAGCGGCAGGACGAAGTCGACGGATCCGGTGCTGACCGCCGCTTCCGGCATCCCGCTGAACTCGGCCGACTCCGGATCCTCGGCGATCACCGTGCCGCCCCGCGACTTGACCGCGCTCACCCCCATCGCCCCGTCGCTGCCCGATCCGGTCAGGACGCAGGCGATGGCCCGCGCGCCGTACGCCCCGGCCACGGACTCGAACAGGAGATCGGCCGACGGGCGGACGAAGTGCACCAGTTCGCTGCTCGACAGCGTCAGCTCACCACCGGGGCCGACCAACAGGTGCCGGTTCGGCGGGGCGACGTACACCGTGCCGGGGGCAGCATGCTCGTTGGCCTCGGCCAGCTTCACCTTGAGGGTGGACCGGCGCCCGAGGACGTCGGCGATCACGGTCTCGTGGCGTGGGTCCAGGTGCTGGACCACCAGGACCGGTACCGGGAAGCCGAACGGGAGCCCGCCCAGGACCAGGCTGAGCGCACGAATGCCGCCGGCCGACGATGCGATGGCGACGATGTCGAACCGTTCGACCTCGTCGGCGACGGAAGGGGGCGACTCAGCTTGAGTCATGATCGGGTACGGCAACCGGGGGGATCACTCCCTGAGCGTAGCGGCTCTGCCGTCGACCTGACGAGGAACGTCCCTCGGCGCGGCGTCCGGCTGTTCGGCCCGGCGACGGATCAGCCGGAGCATCGGGTGGCCCATGGCCGTGATGAACGGCGACGTGAGCGCGAAAAACGCACCCAGGGCGTGCCGAGCCGCCGCGTCGGTGCAGCGCAGCCGCACGTCGGCGACGAGTACCGAACCAAGGTCGCCGTACCCGAGGACAGCCAGACTCCAGGCGCCGACCGCGTAGCCGGGGAGGTCGAACGTCCGCAGGTCCCCGGGCCGCCAGTGCACGTGGTTGTTGTCGGCCTGCCACCACCGGCCGATGAAGCCGAGAACCAGTTCGTTCGACCCGTTGTCCGCCACCACCTTGAAGCCCTTCGCCGGCAGGCGCTCGAAGCCGAAGGTCTCATAGCGCGGGCGGTACGCGGCGCCTTGGCTCCAGCGGACGAACTCGTCCGGCAGCCCGTTGTGCCCATTGGAGCCGGACAGCAGCGCCGACGTGCGAAGATCCACCTCCCGGATGGCCCGGTAGGTGCGCTCCACTCCCGCGTCCACCGGCTCGGCGCGGGTCAGACGTTGTTCCCACTCGGGCATCTGGGTGTCGATGAGCATCACGCCTGGCTGTGGGACCTTGCCGTTCGAGGTCGCCCGCTTGCTCATCACCATCGCTTCCACCTCCAAGGATGTACTGGTAGTTGCTGAGGGAACGTGAGTACGCGGGCGGACCGGCCGGACGCTCTCTGGGTCCAGGGTCCGGCCGCGCTCCGCGTGTGCCGGTCGTGCGCAGGGCCTCGCGGCGGCGTTCGTCGGCCGGGCTGTAGCGGACAGCACGTTCACGGCTCGACTATGCGCCGTCGTCCGCGCGTTTATACAGAGTCGAAGGTCCTGTCCGACCGGTTTCCTGCCGGGGGAGTACTGCGCGATGCTAGGACCGCCTGAGCTCGAGCACGGGGATGGTGCGGATGCCCGCAGTCCTCTGCTCGTAGCTGGCGAAGCCGGGGTAGCGGCGGGCTTGTTCGCCGTAGATGCGGTCGCGATCAGGCCCGGTGATTTCGTGGACGGCGACGTCGTACGTCTCGGTGCCGCGCTCGATGGTGGCGTTGCCGGCGGCGACCAGGTTCCGGTACCAGTCCGGGTTGGTGGGCGCGCCGCTCTTGGTGGCGAACACGTAGATGGTGTCCGGGTCATTTTCCTGCGGAAGGTACATCGTCGGCGTGACATACTCGCGCCCGCTCTTGCGCCCCCGGTGATGCAGCAAAACCATCGGAGCCCCTTCGAAGGCCCCGCCGACCCTCCCTTCGTTGGCCCGAAA
This sequence comes from Kribbella sp. NPDC050124, assembly GCF_044460355.1. NCBI lineage: Bacteria > Bacillati > Actinomycetota > Actinomycetes > Propionibacteriales > Kribbellaceae > Kribbella > Kribbella sp. NPDC050124. The sequence continues at coordinate 177,127 of NZ_JBITJU010000009.1, read as the reverse complement.
CTCCGCGATGGTCCCCCTGTTCCAATCACTCATGTCACACTCCCGTCCTCTACCACCCACCAACGCCCACACCCCGGGCGATATGCCCGTACAGGAGCGGGAAGTGCTGAGCACGGCGCTCGCGGACGTTTCCGACGGATCGCTCAGAAGTCACCAGTTGGTTGGGCGTAGTTCGGGGCCGAGGATGTGGCCGTGGTGGGGAGCGGGGTGGGCTTCGTCGTGGCGGAAGTGGCCGGCGTACCAGATGACCGCGTCGGTGGAGTTGATGGACTCGGCGGTCAGGTACTTGTCGAGTTGGCATCGGGTGTCCGCTGGTGTCCCGCCGACGACGCTGACGCCGTCGTCGAGCTCGGTGAACCGGTAGCGCAAGAACCACAGGTCGGCGACGCCGTACGAGTCGGCGGTGCCGTCGGTCGGTCCTGGGTTGATGACGTAGCCACGACCACTCTGGGCGTCGAGGACGCGCCAGCGGCGGGCGAAGAACGACCGAGCCCGCTTGGTCTCCCGGACGAGACGCCACCACAGCGGAAGATTGGGGAAGAACAGGCCGCGTTGCTCCGCGACGTCGTTGCCAGCGCCTTCGATATCGAAGTCCAGGCGCCAGTACACGTGGTGCTCGTGCGGCATACAGGTGCGGGGATTGCGCGTGCCGGCAAATCCGAACCGTGGCGCGATGGTGCCGTCGTCGCGCAGCCTCCAGTCCGACACGTAGCGGTACCAGCCGGCCTGGACCTCGCTGACAATGCGCAGTTCGCCGTCCTCGTACCAGAAGGCGACCCCTTGGAAGTTCCCGGCGTCGGTTCCGGATTCCAGGATTGTTGCCGGTGGCGACGTACACACTCGCCAGCCTGGTCCGACCGGGTCGAAGCCGTTGGCGATGAACGGGGTCTCTTGGTTCTGCCAATCGCGGTAGGTGACGCCGTCGTCGTAGAGCACGTTGAGAATCGGTACGTGCGCCTGCCACAGCACCAGACGGCCGCGGTAGGTGACGTACTTCAGTTCGACGCCGGATCCCTTGCCGAAATGGGATGGTTCGGACGCGCGGGGGCGGACGACAACGAGGTTCCACAGTTCGACGCCGGCACGCAGTACCCGGACTCGAACCCAGTCGCGGCCGCCACTGTCGGGCATGCTCTCCACAGGGACCGGCAGCCGTTCCTCGCAGTCGCCGTCCAGCGGGTGGAAGAGTTCCGGGTCCCACTCCACGACTCGGTCGAGGACGTTGACCGAGGCGAATCGATGCCGCCGCCCGGCCTGCGGATCGAACACTCCCAGTGCGATTCGGCGGACGACTGTCCCGTCATCCTGCTCGACGTCCACCACCGGCGGCATCGGCTGGTAGACCACGACGTCGTCCCGGTGCCGCATTTCGGCGAACTCCCGATCATCGCGGAGCACCTCGAGCGCAGCGCCGAGTTCCTCGCCGCTCGGATTCGGCCGGAACGCGCTCGGCGTCACTTCGACATCGTCGCCGTCGAGCCGTCCCACCACCTCGACCGATCGGTTCTCCCGTGGGTCGAAGATCGTCGCGACGAAGGGCGAGCTCGCGTCACGCCTCCGTCCCGGCAGGGTCGGGCCGAGAACCCTCAGTGCCGCGGGGTCGACGTCGCCGAACTCCTCCCGGACGCGGTCGTGCCGCACAAGCACTTCCCGCCAGTGCAGCACCCGCTCGGTCAGTTCGTCCTCATACTCCTCGACGACGACCTCGAGATCCTCAGCCATGACGCCCCCTCGTACTGACTCACAAAGCACTCAATACCTCGGAGGTGCGCGACCGTGCGCCTGATACGTCAAGCGATGGTCCGGCGTGTGTCCGATCAGCGCGTCGGTGCGCTCGTTACCGTGATCGCTCGTGGCGCGCTGACCTCGGCTGGTTTGCCGCTCTCTGCTCGGACGTCCAGCGGGCCATGCGGTGTCGGTACGGATGCCTCCAAGGCTTAGCTGCGCCAGCGGTGCGTCGTCCCCGAGGCTCCACACGCGGGCGGCGAGCCAGTGTCCGCCGCCGGCAACCGCAGCCGGTAGCTCTCGAACGACCAGTGGCCGACCTCGCCCCGCGACGGCCCGCGGCCGACGGGGTCGCCGTCGAGCCACAGTTCGTACCGCTCGTCCGCGGACACGTGGACAACGACCTCGGCCGGCTCCGTGCACTCGACCCGCAGCCGAAAGCCGACCACGTCGCCGCTCTCCGCCGCCGCCCGGATCCACCGCGCCGGCCAGGCGGCCTGTCCCGCGAACGGATCGTCCCCGAGCTCGAGCTGCTGAACGTCAGCGGTTTCGGGCATCGTCACAGTTAACCCCTTTCGGGTGCCAATCCGGCGGAGCAGGTTTATCGGTATAGGACTGGCGCCAGAATTGGATCGTCCAACCACCTGAAGAAGAGGACAGAGTGATGCTCGATCCCGTCGTCGACAAAGGTCAGCTGACCGAGACCGACCGCTTCATCTTCGAGTCGTGGGGCTACTTCATGATTCCCGACGTCTTGACCAAGGACGAGGCCGCGGAGGCGTACGACGTTTCGCAGCGACTGCACCAGAGTCGCGACCGTGAGTTCGGGCAGATCGGCCGGACGTACGAGAGCGAGCCGGTTCTCGAGCGGCTCATAGATCATCCCGACGTCCTTCCGAAGGTGCAGGGTCTGCTCGGCGACCGCTTCGTGCTGCAGGCCGGCTGGAACACCATGCAGCCGGCGCACGCGGGGAACGGCCGTTGGCACCAGGACGGATCGTCCGCCTTCGACTTCAAGGACCTGGGATACCCGGTTCCCTTGCTTCAGCTCCGCGTGTCGTATCTGCTCACCGATCAGACCGTGCCCGGCATGGGCAACATGGAGCTGATTCCCGGCAGCCACCGCTCGCGGGTCGGTCTGCCTGATTCGATCCGGGAGAGCAACGACGACATCGCGATCGGCCATGTCGTGTGCGCCGAGGCCGGGGCTGCTCTGGTGTTCCACAACGGCGTCTGGCATCGAACCTTCCGTCACGACGGCGACTACGACCGCTATACGACGCACTACGTCTACAGCCCACCGTGGGTCCGCAGCGCCGACCGTTTCGGCAACGACCCCGAGTTCCTCGAGCGCACCACGCCGCTGCGGCGCGCGCTGATGGGGGAGTTCACGAGGCCGGACGCCCCGTTCGGGGCCAACTACGATCCGCTGCCCATCTGACGCACGGCCCCCTCTCCGATTGGTCCGCTTTGCGGTCTCCTGATTGGTCCTTCAGACAGGACCGATTCTCGCCGAGGATCGAGGAACCAACCGACGAGACCAGCAGGAGACCGCAATGACGACCGCACTTCCGGACACCGAACCGCAGACCGCCGCAGGCAAGGTCCTCTGGCACTTCACGATGTCGCTCGACGGATTCATCGCCGGCCGAACCACGCCATGGGCTGGATGAACGGCATCACCAACTCGCGTCCGACCTCAACTGCGACGTGGCCGAGGCGGTCCGGATCGGCCTGGAAGCTGCCGGCGGCAAGAACCTGGAGGTCCTCTCGGCCTCGATCGGCCGGCAACTCCTCGAACGCCGCCTGATCGACGAGATCGACCTCCACCTCGCCCCGGTCCTGCTCGGCGACGGTATCCGCCTGTTCGACAACCCCGGCGGCGCACCCATCAACCTCCACCTCCTCAACGGCACCAGCCCAACCCGCTAAATCAACGTCCGCTACCGCCCATCCCCGACCAACCAGCACCCCTGAGAAGGCCAGGCTGCCGCGCCCGAACGCGCGGCACCTGCCCCTCAGTTGGAGCCGGACGAGAGGACTACAGGTGCTGGTGGACCGGGGAAATTCCGGTGCGTTGATGGACTGCGCGGCCTAGATTGCGTGGGGTGATCGCGGATGATGGCGTGCCCTCCGAGCTTTTGCAGCTTGGTGCGCCGGTCGGGCCGATGGTTCGGGTTCACGGTGGGTTCGCCAACCGGATGTATCGGCTGGACACCGATCAGGGGTCGTTTGCGGTGAAGGAGTTGAACCTCGTCGACCGCCGCTGGGCCTACCGGGTCGAGGACGTGTTCAGGTTGGAGCGGGCGGCCTTCGCTGCCGGTATCCAGATGCCAGAGCCGATCTCGGCCGGCCACCACACGCTCGTCCACCGGTGGGTCGAGGGAGAGAAGGTGCCCGAAGCACCGGTGTCGGCGGCGTACGCGTTCGAGATCGGTGAGATCCTCGCGCGCATCCACGTGCTGGACGTCGAGTGGACTGACGTGTCGATCGAGGACCCGACGCCACGGGACTGGCCCGAGCTCGCCGTACGGGCGGCGGCGACCGGACAGCCGTGGGCCGACGAGCTCGCCTCCCACGTCGAGACGTTCCTCGCGATCGCCCGGTACGTCGACACCTGCGAACGGCCAGGCCCGGTCGTGCTGACCCACAGGGACATCCAGCCGTGGAACCTGCTCGCTCGAGACGGCCGGCCGGTGGTGCTCGACTGGGAGCTCTCGGGGATGCTCGACCTGTCCGGTGAGCTCGGCTCGACCGCGCTGAGCCTCGCGAAGGGCCCTGGCTTCGACGACATCGAGCCCGCCATCTTCCGCTCGGTCCTCGACGGCTACGTCGCAGGCGGCGGAGCACTGCCGCCGCCGGGCCCAAGCTGGTTCGTGTACCTGATCGGCGGCTGGCTGGGGCACACCAGATGGAACATCCTCCGCTGCCTGGCCGACGTCGAGGCCACCACCGGCCCCGACCTCGCCCTGTCACACGAGTCCGCACGCAACGGCGTACGAGGCCTCCCCGACCTCTTCGCCCGCCTCCCAGACCTCGAGACGCTGCTCTTGTAACCGCGCCCCGCTGGACCCCCAGCCGCAGGATGTTGGTAGTCGTCTCCCGAAGCACCTGGCTCAGCGGGTCGCTCCAGCCCGGGTCGGGCTCACCGTTGCGCTCGATCACGACCCGCGCGCCGGCAGTGCCACCTTCAGCTTGACCACGTGCGGGGTATGGCCCTGGATGTCGTCGTTGCGCCGGGCAAACTAGTGACGTGGCGTCACTGCTTGGGCGGTGCGGGACGGCTGTCAGCCGAAGTCGGCGGGGACGATGTGGAGCTTTTCTGCGATGCGGACGAGGGCCTTCTGGTCGGTCGTGTTGAGCGAGTCGAGGACGATGCGCCGTACGGAGCGCAGGTGTGTGGGCGCTGCCAGGTGCACGATCTCGAAGCCGGGGTCGGTGAGCTCGGCGAGGGTGTAACGGCCGTCGGCCGGGTCGGGTGTCCGCACGATCCAGCCCCGCTGCTCACAGCGTTTGACGACGTTGGCCGAGCAGTTCCGCCGTCGCCTCGGTGGCCGCGCACCGATCTGGACCGAGACCGGCGTCACCGTCCTCGGCCTCGCCACCATGCGCGTCGAGATCCGCGTCACCGCCATCGTCGGCTCCGGGAGCTGAACCGCCGGCGCAAAGGACCGAACGGCTTTGGTGCGGTCCCGTTAGTCGCCGGTGAACTTCGGGTCGCGCTTTTCGATGAAGGCCGCGATGCCTTCGGCGGCGTCGCGGCTGCGGTAGAGGTCGGAGAGAGCCTGCTGCTCCAGGCCGAGACCGACCTCGAGTGGTACGTCGGCGCCCAGATCGACGATCCGCTTGGCCGCGCGCACGGCCAGTGGCGCATTCGCGGCGATCGTCTGGGCGAGCCGCATGACGGTCGGCATCAACTCCTCCGGAGGACAGACAGCCGACACGACTCCACGCCCCCGAAGCTGCTCGGGGCGATAGAACCGGCCAGTGACGGTGGCTTCCTTGGCGAACCGGATGCCCGCGGCGCGGGCCAGGCGCTGCGTGCCTCCGCCTCCAGGAATGAGACCGAGTTTCACCTCCGGCAGCCCGAACTTGGCTCGCTCCGAAGCCATGATCAGGTCGCAACACAACGCAAGTTCCATGCCGCCGCCGAGGGCGTAGCCGTTGACCGCGGCGATCGTGAACTGGGGGAGCCGTTCCAGTGCGGAGAAGGTACGTCGACTCAGCCGCTGGTACTCGTCGAACGCCGCCGGCGTGACGCGGTCGTACTCGCCGATGTCGGCCCCGGCGACGAACCCGCGGCCGGTCCCGGTCAGGACGAGGACCCGGATCCCGGGATCGCCGTGCAGCCGGTCGAGGTGTTCGCCCAGCGTCTCGACCAGGCTTCGCGACAAGGCGCCAAGCGCTTCCTCGCGGTCGATGCGCAGTACGACGACCGCACCGTCACGCTCCTCCACGAGGTGATCGTGCAGCCTCATGACGCACTCGCCGCGCGGAGCGCGTGCAGTTCGTCGGCGCTCAGGACCTCGGCCAGGATCTCGTCGTTGTGCTCGCCGACGGCCGGGGGACGCAACCGTTGGCGCCACGGTGTCTCGGAAAGGGTGATCGGGCAACCAATCAGCTGCAGTGGTGTGCCGGAGGCATGCATCACGTCCACGAGCAGCGACGATCCGTCGGCGGCGAGTTCCTCGTAGGCCTCTCGCATCGTCCGTACCGGTGCCGCCCAGAAGCCGGCATCCAGGAGGGCATCGAGCAACTCCGTTGTTTTGCGCTCGGCCGCGAGCTCGTCGATGCGTCGCTTCGCGGTATCCCGATCCAGCCAAGGATCGAGCTCAGCCAGCGCCGGATCAGCGAGCACACCTGCTATGACGTCCATCGGCCCCATGGCGACAGCCAGCCAGCCGTCGATGGTGCGGTAGATGCCGAAGGGGGCTTCGAGCCAGGGCTGGGCGATGCCGGCCTCGGAGCGGTAGAACTCGGCGTCGTGGTTGACCATCGCGGAGATCTCTTGGGTGAGGATCGCCAGGGTGGCGTGGTAGAGGTCGACCTCGACGCGCTGGCCGATGCCGAAGCGTTCACGGGCGAGCAGCGCGGCAAGGATGCCGTTCGCCAGGGTGAGCGCACCGGTTGCGTCGCAGATCGACGTGCCGGCCGCAGTCGGGGGGTCGCCGGCCGTTCCGGTGTTGAAGGCGAGGCCGGTGGCGGCTTGGATCAACAGGTCCTGGCCCGGCCGGTTCTCCCGGGCGTACTTCGTGTCCTGGCCCCAGCCTGATCCGGAGCAGTAGATGATGTCGTCGCGGACCGCGCGGAAGTCGTCGTACCCCAGACCGAGCCGATCCATCACACCGGGGCGAAAGTTCTCGACGACGACGTCACAGGTGGCGGCCAGGCGCAGCAGGGCGTCGCGCGCGGCCGGCAGCTTCAGGTCGAGGGCCACCGACCGCTTGTTGCGGTTCATGGCGAGGAACGCCGCGGAGTCTCCGCCGAGCAGCTCGCCGGCGTAGGTGAGTCCACGTTCCCACTCACCGGTTCCCGGTCGCTCGACCTTGATGACGTCGGCGCCGAGGTCGCCGAGCAGTTGGGTTGCGAACGGTCCGAGCATCATCTGGGTGAAGTCGAGGACGCGAATACCCTCGAGTGCGCTGGGCGTCGGCTGGCGGTCCGGCGTCATGTGTGCTCCTTGTCGCGGGCCTTGTCCAAGGCGTGAATCAAGTCGGCGTGAATCGTGGCGGCCTTGTCGCCTCGGCGCAGCGCCTCGGCGAGCCGGAGGCCGGCGGCCTCCTGGTAGGCGGGCCACCAGGGGAAGCGGGGGCGGAGGTACGACGATTCGATGGTCGCGCGGGTCCCGGAGAAGAACCCGCCGACCACCTCGTCGGCGGCCGGATCGAGCCAGACCGATCGACTGGCCGGCTGGCCGTCGTTGCCCAGCACAACCGTCTGCTGGACGTCGGCGCCCGCCATCCACGCGGCGAAGGCAGCGGCTTCGTCGGCGTGCTCGCTCGACCCGCTGACCGCGAGCCCTGCGCCGCCGAGCACGGCCGAGGGGCGTTCGCCTGCGGACGGCGGTTGGCAGAACCGCAGCCGGCGGCCGCGTACATCCGGGCGCTGGTAGTTGGTGTAGCCGAAGAGCAGAGGTGCATACACGGGTACGTCGGCGGACGTCGAGGACATCAGGTCCAGGAGGCCAGGCGGGTTGAGCTGGAACGAGCGCGGGTCCACCAATTGAACGAGTTCCACCAGGACATCGACGGCTTCCTCGGCCCACATTTCGTCGGTTGAGCGCAGGTCTGCCGAGATCGACAGCAGCGACAGGATCGCGTCCGAGGGATAGAGCGGAAGCGCCACCGAGCCCGGGACCCCGCGGGCCAGGGTCAGAACGTCGTCCCATCCACGAGGTACGTCGCGGTCGTCGAGCCGGCTGTCATCGACGACCGCGACCTGACACGCGGCATCGACAGCGATAGCCCATTGGCTCCCGTCCCAGCAGTACGAGTCGTGGCTGCCGCCGATCGAGTCCGCACGCAATGCCTCCACAACCGATGCGTCGAGCAGCCGGTCGAGGGGGATGAGCGCGGCCTCTTGGGCGACGCTGCCCACCATCGGGTGATCGATGAACAGCAGGTCCGCGGCGCGGGCGATGTCGCTGATCGGCTGGTCGTTGAAGGCGGCCAACGGGCGCGCTGTGACGGTGATCCTCGTGCCGTGCTGTCGTTCCCAGGCAGCGGCGGCCGCGCGGACGGGATTGACGCAGCGCGGATGGTCCCAGCACAGGATGCTCAGTGCCATCAGTTGGCCCGCCCGGACGGACCGAGGATGCTCAGGCCACCGTCGACACGCAAGCAGGTCCCGGTGACGAACGACGAATCGTCGGAGACGAGGAACGCCGCCGCGCTCGCGACTTCGTCGGACTCACCGAAACGATGGAGGGCGTGGGCCGAGTTCCAGTCCTCGATCAGCGCTTGCGGATCCGGGGCGGTGCGGAAGATCTGCTCGTTCATCGGCGTCATGATCGTGCCCGGTGCCAGGCAGTTGACCCTGATCTTCTCCGGGCCGTACTCGACAGCCGCCTGCTGGGTCAACGCGACGATCGCGCCCTTCGTGGCTGCGTAGCCGGCCCAGCCGGGAAATCCGACCAGCGCCTGGGCGCTCGCCATGTTGACGATCGCGCCACCGCCCGCAGCTCGCAGGTGCGGTACGGCGTACCGCATGCCGGCCCAGACGCCCTTCAGATTGACCGCCAGCACGCGGTCCCAGTCGTCCTCGGAGATGTCCTCGACGCTGCCGGGAACGGCGACCCCGGCGTTGTTCACGATCGTGGTCAGCCGGCCGAAGCGGGCGGCCGCGTCGTTCACGAACTCCTCGACCTGGGCGGTCGCGGAGACGTCGACCTGACCGGCGAACGCATCGGATCCCTGCTCGCGGAGCCGTCGTGCGACGCGGTCGGCGGCGTCGCCGTCGACGTCCCCGACGGCGACCTGAGCACCCTCGGCGGCCAGCCGGGCAGCGATCGCCGCACCGATGCCGGCGCCGCCACCGGTGACGACACAGCTCTTGCCGGTAAGTCTGTTCACGCGGGTTCCGTTCACATACTCTGGAGAAACGATTTCCTAATCGTTGTCGGCAGCGCATCGGGGTGTCAAGTGCATCGATCGCTAGAATCCCGATCTCACACCCGGGGCGAGGAGCGGTGATGGCGACCATCAAGGATGTGGCGACACGCGCGGGGGTCGCCCCGTCGATCGTGTCCCGGCTGCTCAACAACGACCCGACCCTCCGGCTGCGTCCGGAGACCAGGGACCGGGTGGAGGCCGCCGTACGGGCTCTCGACTACACCCCGAACCGGGCGGCGCGGGCGCTGCGAGGTGCGCGCGCCGGTGCGCTGGGCGTGGCCCTTCCGCACCTCACCAGTCCGGTCTACGCGCAGATCCTGAGCGGCGCCGAGGCGGAGGCGCGACAGTCCGACTTCCTGCTGGTGACCGTCGAGGTCGACGCGCTCGCCGCGGATCCGGCCGGCTTCCAGCGCTTCGTGCGTGGCGGGGCGATCGACGGACTCCTGCTCCAGCGCGACGGCGTACCTGCCGATGAGGTGGTGATCGAGAACCTTCGCGCTCTGGGGCTGCCGTTCGTCATCGTGAACGAACGGGTGGCCGCGCCGCTCGCGGGCGTGGCGCTCGACGACCGGCAGGCCTCGGCGCTCGCGACCGAACACCTCCTGGCGCTCGCGCACCGGGCGGTTGCGCACCTCGCCGTCGGCGGCGGCACCAATCGGTCCCGCGATCGGTTGGAGGGGTGGCGCGAGGCCATGGATGCCGCCGGCGTGCCCGCCAGGCCGGACCTGGTCGCGGACGGGGGCAGCAAGCCGGAGACCGGGTACGCCGGAATGATGAAGCTGCTCGCGCAGAAGACGCGTCCGACCGCGGTGGTCGTCGGGACGCTCCTGTCGGCGATCGGCGCGCTCTCCGCCCTCCGGGATGCCGGGCTTCGGGTTCCCGAGGACATGTCGCTGGTCGGTCACCATGACGCCTGGCCGGCGCAGTACTCGAGTCCGCCGCTGACGACGGTGTCCCTGCCGCTGGAGGAGCTCGGCCGGCGAGCGGTCCGGCTCCTGATCGACCAGCTCGGTGACGCGGAGCCGCGCCAGGAGCTCCTGCAGTCTCCTGCGCCCGTCATCGTGCCGCGGAGCACCACGTGCCCGCCGCGCGCCGGCTGACCAGCTGACCCCTTGACAGCTCTTGGGGCTGCGTGCAGGATGCCGGAGAATCGTTTCTCCGATCGCGGCCGCGGTCGTTCGATCTCATTCGGGAGGCTCGCTTGGCTGCGCCGAACGCCGCGTTACCGGCCACCCGGCCGGGGCCGTGGAAGAGTTTGCTCCGGCACCTGCGCTCGGACTACCTGCTGTACCTGATGGTCGTTCCAGGGCTGTTGTACTTCTGCGTGTTCCGCTACGCACCGATGTACGGCGCGATCATCGCGTTCAAGAACTACCGGGTGCTGGACGGCATCACCGGAAGTCCCTGGGTGGGCTGGCGCAACTTCGAGCAGATCTTCGGCAGTCCGTACTTCGGCAACATCCTCGCGAACACGGTCCTGATCAGCCTCTACAAGATCATCGTCGGTACGCCGGCCGCCGTCGCGCTCGCGCTGTTGCTGCACGAGGTCCGGGTCCGGTGGTTCAAGCGGGCCGTGCAGACGATCACCTACCTCCCGCACTTCCTCTCGTGGATCGTGGTGTTCGGTATCGCGCTGGTCGTGCTGTCGCCGTCGAGCGGCCTGGCCAACAAGGGGCTGGAGGCGTTCGGCGTCAGCCCGATCGAGTTCCTCTCCGACCCGACGTGGTTCCGCAGCGTGCTGGTCGGCTCCGACGTGTGGAAGAACATCGGCTGGAACGCCATCGTCTATCTCGCCGCCCTGGCGGCGATCTCGCCGACGCTGTACGAGGCTGCCGCGGTCGACCAGGCGTCGCGGTTCCGGCGCGTCTGGCACGTGTCGCTGCCGGGAATCCTGCCGGTCATCGTCCTGGTGACGACGCTGAACATCGGGCAGTTGCTGAGCGCGGGCTTCGAGCAGATCTTCGTGTTCTACAACCCGTCGGTCTACTCGGTCGGCGACATCATCGACACCTGGGTTTACCGGCAGGGCATCCAGGGATTCCAGTACTCGGTCGCGGCGGCGGTCGGGCTCTTCAAGGGGCTCGTGGGTTGTGTGTTGTTGCTGGCCGCCAACTGGGCCGCAAAGCGCTGGGCGAACTCGGGACTGTGGTGAGGACGATGGCTACCCAATTGCAGGAACGTGTCGAGGCAGTCGTCAAGCCCGTGGGCGTCAAGAGGGTGCGCGACGGCAGGCTGTGGGACGTCGGCGTCTGGACGGTGCTGGGTCTGGTCACGCTCGTGACGTTGGCGCCGCTGTGGTACGTGCTGGTCATCTCGGTGACGCCGACCGAGCTGTGGGCCCGGACCAACGGATCGTTGTTCCCCACCAACATCACGTTTGCGGCGTATCAGCAGCTGCTCGAGAACGGCCGCTTGTTCCGCGCCATGGGCGTCAGCCTCTACGTCACAGTGGTCGGTACGGCGCTGAGCCTGGCCGTCACGACCCTGATGGCTTATCCGCTGGCCCGGAAGCGGTTCAAGCTACGACGGCCGATCTTGCTGATCGTCCTGTTCACGATGCTGTTCAACGGCGGCCTCATCCCGACGTACTTGATCGTCCGGGACCTGAACCTGCTGGACAGTTACTGGTCGTTGATGCTGCCCAACCTGGTCAGTGCCTTCAATCTGCTGGTGATGAAGGCGTTCTTCCAGTCGCTGCCGGACGAGATCGAGGAGGCCGCGCGGATCGACGGGGCCTCGGAGTGGCAGATCCTGTGGCGGATCGTGCTGCCCCTGTCCAAGCCGATCATCGCGACGATCGGCCTGTTCTACGCCGTCGCCGAGTGGAACAGCTTCTTCGACGCGGTGCTCTACATGAACGACGCGGACAAGCAACCGTTGCAAGTGGTACTTCGCTCGATTCTGACCTCGGGCAACCTCTCGGCGTACGTCGACGTGACCGCGGCGGACACGCCACCGCAGCAGTCGTTGCAGATGGCGGCGGTCGTCATCACGACCATCCCGGTTCTGCTGGTCTATCCGTTCCTGCAGCGCTACTTCACCGCCGGCGTGCTGCTCGGATCGGTCAAGGATTAGTTCAAAGGAGACCCACATCATGCGCTCACCCAAGTTCGTTGCCGCCGGCGCGGTGGCGACCGTCCTCCTGGTTTCGGCCTGCAGCGGGGGCGGCAGTTCGGGCGATTCCGGCGACACCGACTCGTCGACCATCGAGCTTTTCGCGTCGGTGGCGACCCCGGTCGCCGGACCGCCTGGCGAGGACTACTTCTGGAAGAAGCTCGTCAAGGATGCGACCGGCGTCGACGTGAAGCTGAACTTCGTGACCGAAGGCAGCCAGTACACGCCGAAACTGCAGGCCCGGGCGGCGGCGAACGATCTCCCGGATCTGTACTACTCCGACGCTACGACGCAAAGTCAGTTGAGTTCCCAGGGTCTGGCTGGTGACTGGACGCCGTTGCTCGACAAGATGCCGACCTGGGTCAAGGAGCACGAGGTCGACCGGTTCAAGCCGGTCGGTACCTTCGACGGCAAGCTGACCGGACTCACGGGCCGCACCGGGTATCCGTACAAGCCCGTCGTTGTCATCCGCAAGGACTGGCTGCAGAAGCTCAACCTCAGCGAGCCCAAGACGCTTGATCAGTACTTCGAGGTGATGAAGGCCTTCACCGAACGCGACCCGGACGGTAACGGCAAGAAGGACACGTACGGCTGGACCGGGGCGATCAAGGCGGACGGCAGCCTGTTCGGCTTCGACCCGATCTTCGGTGCCTTCGACGCGCTCGGGCTGTGGCAGCAGAGCGGTGACTCGGTCGAGTTCGTCGGGACGTCCGACAAGTACCGCGACGCGCTGGCGTTCATCGACAAGATGAACAAGGCGGGCGTCATCGACCCGGACTGGAAGGCCCAGAAGCCGGAGGACACCGCGATCAAGTACCAGTCCGGCAAGGTCGGCCTGATGCAGAACGACTGGTGCGCCGCACTCTGCGCCGGCAACTACTCGCTGTTCATCAAGGGAAACCCCAAGGGGGTCGTAGAGATCCTCGATCCGCCGACCGGACCTGGTGGCGCGAGCGGCTCGGGGACCTACTCGGCGGCGGGCATGATGCTCGGCATCTCCCAGCAGGCCATCGACGCCGGCAAGGGCGAGAACATCGCCAAGGTCCTCGAATGGATGGCCGGCCCCGGCTACATCCCGACCGTGTTCGGTGAGGAGGGCAAGACCAAGGGGCACGTCAAGGAGGCCGGCGGACAGATTCGCCTGAACAACGCCAACACCGACTACGCCAGCAACCTGCAGCTCGTTGCCGTGGGCATCAAGGGCACGACGGAAGAGCTCAAGAGCCGGTACGGCGGCGCCTCCACGACCCAGGGGGATGGTTCGTCCTGGTCCGCGAACGAGTGGCTCGACACGATGTCGAAGTACCCGAAGAAGGACGTCACCAGCTTCTCGGCGCTGCCACCGCCGCCGGTGGAGAGCGGTGCGGACCTGACCAGGGTCATCAACGAGGGGGCGTTCAAGTTCGCCAGTGGCACGCAGCCGTTGTCGGGTTGGGGTGACTACGTCGCCAGCGTCAAGAAGACCGGACTCGACGCCTGGACGCAGAACGCCCAGAGCCGGCTGAAGGAAGTCGGCGCCGTCCGCTAGGCGCCGAGACTCGACGACAGGGGATTCACCGCGGTGGCTGGGTACGGCGCGTACGACTTCGACTTCGATCTGCGGCGACGGATCGCCGAGACGCTCTGGACGACCAGTGGTTGGTCGACGGTCGCGCTCGTGCCGGGCACGGTGTGCGGCGTGGGGGCTTGCTTCTCCCCGCCGTACGCCGCCCCGCAGGCCAGGCTGTCCGTCGTACTGGCCCCGCTGAAGATTCTGGGAGCTGACAAGTGACGTTACGACGCCGGATAAGCACCGCTGTTGCGGCACTCGCACTGATCGTTGCCGGTCTTCCTGCGCTGGCCGTGCCCGCGAGCGCGGAAGGACCGGTCGAAGTGATGCCGGCCGACTCGCTGGCCGCCTTCTCGATTCCCAAGGGGGATCCACCGCCCACCACGCAGATCGTTCCCGTGGCCGGGAACTCTACGATCGACCGCGCGCTGCGGATCACGGTGCCCGGCAGCCCTCGCAGCGCCGGACTCGACGGGGAGTACGAGATCGGCCTCGCGGCACCGACGGGTACGGCGGTGCAGGCCGACGATGCCGTGGTCGCGACGTTCTGGGCCCGGTCCGCCGACGCCGACACCGGTGAGGCCACCTTCGTGTTCCAGCGCAACGGCGGTAGCCCGAAGTCCGCGGTCGCGGCGCTGAAGCTCAGTCGCGCCTGGCAGCGCTTCGAGTTCCCCTTCCGGGTCGTCGGCAGCCAGGCCGCGGGCGAGGCACAGATCTCGTTGTGGCTCGGCTACGGCCCGCAGGTCCTCGAGATCGCGAACGTGTCGGTGCTCAACCACGGACCGGGCAATCCGGCCGGGTTCCCGTCGGTGACCTACCGAGGCCGGGAGGCGGACGCCGGGTGGCGAACAGCCGCGGAAACCCGAATCGACAAGTACCGCAAGGGTGATCTCCGGGTCAAGGTCGTCGACGCGTCGGGCAAGCCGGTTCCGAAAGCCACGGTCCGTGCGGACCTGCAGAAGCACGCGTTCAACTTCGGTACGGCGGCCTCGGCGCAGACGCTGGGCACCGACACCCAGGACGGACGGACACACCGGACGAAGGTCAGTGCGGACGTCAACCAGGTCACGTTCGGCAACGACCTGAAATGGAACTACTGGGAGAACCAGGCGCACCGCACGCAGTACACCCTGCCGGCGCTCGACTGGCTGCGGGATCGGGGCAAGGACGTGCACGGCCACACACTCGTGTGGGGTTCGTGGGGTCTGATGCCGCCCGACGTCCAGCAGTTGGCCGGCGATCCCGCCGCGCTGCGGAAGCGGATCGACGATCACATCACGGACGAGGTGTCGTCGCTGAAGGGCCGGATCGACGCGTGGGACGTGGTCAACGAGCCGTACTCCGAGCACAACGTGACCGACATTCTCGGGCAGCACGAGATCGCCCGCTGGTTCCGGCTGGCCAGGCAGGCCGACCCGAAAGCCCGGCTACTGCTGAACGAGTACGACATCCTCGAGAAGAACGGCTGGACCAAGCGCAAGCAGGACTACCTGTACAACCTGGTGTCCTCACTGAGGGCACAGGGCGCTCCGATCGACGCGCTCGGCATCCAGGGCCATTTCACCGATCTGCAGCCGACGCCGCCGGAGGATCTGCTTCCGATCCTGGATCGGTACTCCGCGCTCGGCCTGCCGATCGAGATCACCGAGTTCGATGTCGCGGGCCGCAGTACGACGTCTGTCGACGAGCAACTGCAGGCCGACTACACCCGCGACTTCCTGACGACGATGTTCAGCCACCCGAAGGTCGATGCGGTGAGCACGTTCGGGCTGTGGCAGGCCAACATCTGGCACCCGATGGCGGCGCTCTACCGAACGGACTGGTCAGCGAAGCCGAATGCTCAGGTGTGGCGGGACCTGATCTACCGGCAGTGGTGGACGAACGCACAGGGAACGACCAACGCGGCCGGCTCCTACACTGCACGCGGCTTCCTCGGTGACTACCTGGTAACGGTCACGGTGAACGGCGTCACGAAGCAGCAGCGGGTCGCGATGCCGACCAACGGCGGAAAGACCGTCACGATCGTCGCGGACGGCATCCCCACCTCGCCCCGCGATGAGATCTCAAGCACGATCCGAGGCGGCGGCTTCGATTCCGGCACGGCCGGCTGGCAACCGCTCGGTGGCGCACCGAAGACCGGCAGTTACGCGCACAGCGGGTCCGGAGCGTTGCAGGTCGGCGGCGCCGCCGGCGGGGGAGTGACCCAGGATGTCATCGACCTCGAGGCCGGCACGAACTACACGCTCAGTGCCTGGGCGAAATCGAGTGCCCCCGGCAACCAGTGCTACGTCGGCGTCCGTGGTGGTCCGAGCCCTGGCCAGACGAGTTTCCAGTACACCCTCAACTTCCGCGACCAGACAAGCTACCAGCAACAGGTCGCCACCTTCACACCGCCGACGGGTACAACGTGGACCCAGGTGTTCGTATGGCAGAACCCAGGGGTCTCCGGGGCACCGACCTGCACGGTCGACGACGTCACACTGACCGAGACGACCGGCACGCCGTCGGCGCCGCCGGCTCCGCCGTACATCCAACCCAGACTGCCGGGCAGTCCCAACGCGCTGACCAACGCCGACCTGGAGCAGGGCAGTACGACGGGTTGGTACTGCCTCGGACCTTGCACGCTGGCGCTGGCCGGCAGCCCCACCCATGGCGGTGCGGGCGCACTCGCGGTCACCGGACGCGGGGAGACCTGGGCGGGCGCGGCACAGCGGGTGAACGTCGCGAACAACGGCCGTTACAACGCGTCGGCCTGGGTACGCATGAAGAACCCCGGCACCGACACTGCCGACCTGGCCCTCAAGGTGACCTCGTCGACCGGAAGCACGACGTTCCGGCTGGGATCGGCCGCCGTCACGGATACTGCCTGGACGCAGCTCAGCGCCTCGAACGCGCCGGTCACGTTCACTGGGTCGTTCCTGTCGGCAGAACTGTGGATCAGCACCCGGAGTGGTACCAGCAAGGCCGACCTCCTGGTCGACGATGTCACCTTTGGTGCCCGATCCGCGCCGCCACCCGGCTTCGACTTGCTGACGAACGGAGCTGTCGAGGACGCCGGGACGGGCTGGTACTGCTTCTCGCCCTGTACGGCAAGCCCGGTGGGCTCGCCGGTACACAGCGGATCCGGCGCGCTGCGGATCACCAATCGGACGCATGCGTGGACCGGTCCGGCGCAGGGCGTGCTGAACCTGACCAGCGGTGCCCGCTACAAGACGTCGGCCTGGCTCCGGCTGGCCGACGGGGCACCGGACACCACGGCGCTCATCAAGGTCAAACTGTGGTTCACGGACGGCACCAGCACCACCGTTCCACTTGCCGAAGGCCCCATCACGTCGTCGCAGTGGCGTGAGGTGAAGGCGAACGACGTCACCGTGAACTGGAGCGGAACCCTCGATCGAGCGGAGTGGTGGATCAGTACGACGGGTGGCGCAGACGATCTGTACGTCGACGACACGGCACTGCAACCCGCCGGCGCATCCGAGACGGTCTTCACCCCGGTGACATCCCGGGATGTCTGCGTGGTGCGCCATCCCGGTAGAACCGACACGGCGTACTTCGGCTACAGCAACCCGAACAGCTTCGGGGTGCCCGTACCGGTCGGGACCAGCAACCGGATCAGCCCGGCACCGTCCGACCGCGGCCAGCCGGTCCTCTTCGATGCCGGCACCCAGCTCCACCGAGCACCAGTCACACTCAAAGCAGGCGGGAGCGTCACCTGGCAGCTGAACGGACAATCCGCCACCGCCACCACCGCGACCCGAAACTGTTGACCTCCACGCCTTGGACGAGGCGCTGGCACGTGCGCGGCGGAGGGTGCGCTCCGCCGCGCGGGCTCTGCGGGGCCGTGGTCCGGCTCCCGGGTTGCTTCGCGGGAACCAGTTCGGGCGACTGCGCGAGTACCTGCGCCTCCAGTTCGCGCAACGCCGGACCGGGGTCGACGCCGAGCTCGTCGGCCAGGGTCTCGCGGGCACGCCGCAGTGCGGCCAGCGCGTCGGCCTGCCGATGGGCGCGATACAAACCGAGTGCGAGCAGCCGCCACCGCTCCTCCCGCAATGGCTCCTCGGCGACCATCCCCTCGAGTTCGGCAACGACGAGTGCCGCCTCCCCGAGATCGAGACGTGCGGCGAGCAGCCGTTCCCGGCCGCGGATGTGGCGGGGCTGGGTACGGACCGAGAAGGCGGCCGAGTACGTCGAGATCGTGGAGCGCACCGGGATGGCGGGCTATCGCCGTACTCCGGGAAACGAGGGCGCCCAGCTGCTCACCCGCGATCTCGGCGACGGCCGGACCGAGATCATCACCCTGAGCTGGTGGATCGACCTCGACCACATCCGCGCCTTCGCCGGCGACGACATCGACCACGCCAAGTACTACCCGGAAGACGACGACTACCTCCTCGACCGCGAAACCACCGTCGCCCACTTCGAGGTCGCGCCCCCATCACCCTGAGCCGCGTCGTCCCTCTGGCTGCTAGCGGCAACGAGGTCAGTGGCTGGTGACAACCAGTGTCGGCGGGTGGTGGACGAGGCCCGGCAGTGCGGTCGTCTCGTACGGCTGCCGCAGTCCGGGCCGCGCGGCGAGCAGCCGGGTGCGCGATCCCGCGTTGAGGGCGATCACCAACCAGTCTCCACGGTCGGCGAATGCCAGCGCGGGTTGGGACTTGGCGGGCAACTCGATCCCGGGCACGAGGTCCAGCCGGCCGGTGTCGAGCTGCATGATCGCGATGTCCATGGGCGGGAGCGGATGGTCGTCGAACCGTGGGTCTGTCGCTGCTCGTTCGACCAGGAAGGCGACCCTCGTGCCGTCAGGGCTGACGACACCGCAGCAGCCGGGGCCCGGAAGGGGAGATCCGACGGTCTGCCCGCCGGCGATCGACTGGCGGCGGAGCGTGCACGGTGACGCGTCGTCGTGACAGCCGCTGGTCCAGAAGACCTGGCCGGCGCCGGCCGCGAGCAGCGCCACATGTTGTTCGAGCTTGGCCTGCAACCGACCGGTGCGCGCATCGACGAGCGCGAGCCAGGTCGGTGAGATTGATGGATCGGGCTGCAGCATCCCGACGATCGTGTCACCGACGATTGCGGATGGGTAGAAGCCGAGCGGCAGCCGCACCCGCTGCCCGCCGGCGACCGAGGTGATCGTCGCGTAGGGGTTGTCGATGGCGCTGGCGAACGAAGCGATCCAGACGCGATTGCCGTCGGTCAGCGGTGACTCGGTGGGACCGAGTGGGCGGATGACACTCACCCGGTGATCCACGCTGATGCGCAGCATCGCGTACGGCGCCGTTTCGTCGCAGGACCCGGTGGTCGCGTACGCCGTGACCGGATCACCGGCCAGCACTGCGGCGTACTCGCCTGGATGGACGGCTGGGTCAGGCAAGGTCGTCGCATGGCCGCTGTCGAAGTCGACAAGTCGCAGCCGCTCTCCGCCGAGCAGCACCTCGAGCCCGGTGGGCTCAGCGGGTGGCGAACTCGACACGATCGGCAGCAGCGTGTCCGCTCCGCAGGCACCCGGCGCCGTCGGCCACGCCCGCGCCGACCGCCCGTCCGGGATCGTGCTGATCAACTCGGACGGAGCGGGCCTAGGCACCGCCTCACGATCCGAATCAGTCGACCCCCGGAGAACAACGAAAGTCAGCCCCGCCACCAGGACCAGAACCCATCCGGCCCTCCGCCGCCCACGCCCCGAACCGCTCCCCACTTCAAGGAGCTCTCCGTGCTCGTCCTCCACCCAACCATGTAATCACCGCCCCGCCGTCCGGAACATCCGGCTGAGTGCGGGCGCCGGCCGAGGCACGCTTGGGTTGATGGCTGCCCTGGGCCTGGCAGGTCTCGGTGCATCCGGGAAGGCGTGCAGCAGGACCGACCAGTTGCCGTGGTCGATGCCCCAGCTGTCGATGTCCTGGCCTACCCAGGTGGGCTTGCAACCTGAATCGTGACGCTGGAGCCTTCGAGGGCGTCGAGCTGGTCGCGGTCGGCCTGGTAGGTGCCGAGGCGGACGACCTGGTCGGAAAAGCCGCCGTGCGCGTTGTAGTAGAAGATGATGTTGCCCCATGGCGTGTAATAGCTGAAGTCGCCGTTTCGGGGTTCGGATCCCGGCACGCCGGAGGTGTTCAGGCGGCGAGGGAGATACGCGATCTTCTCGCTGTTGCTGAAGTCCTCGAACTCCACGGTCAGTGGGAGCATGGACACGAAGTCGCGCGCCGCCGGCGTGTCCCGGTCGATGGTGACGTCGACCTGCGTGTTGCCGGATGCGAAACGGACAACGCTTCCGGCCAGGTTGCGCCTCGGCGCGGGAACGGTCGGAGAGGTGGCGGACGACGGGGAGGCGGGGGTCGCGGCGGGTGCGCTACTGGAGCGTGTCGCCTGAGACGGGGTCGAGGCGACCTCTGCGGTGGTGCATCCGGCGAGCAGTCCGGTGGTCGCGGCCGTCACCGCGAGCGACGTCGCGAACGTCATGACTGGTCCTTTCACGTCCGTGGCCATGACACCCAGGGTTCACGGTCGTGCGCGTCTGCGGGAGTCTCTGACGATGGGTGTACCGGCAGAGCACCCCTCGGCCAGGGATGCTCTGGGAGTACACCTCTCATCAGTGACTCCCCAGCCGCCCGCGTACCCGGTTCTCTTGGGTACGTGGCCACCTCGGCCATGAGCATTCGGTCCTTCGAGGAGTCTTCGTGCGTGCTGTGACGATTTACGGTTCCGGCGAGGTCCGGGCCGAGCGCTGTGACGACGCGAAGATCGTGCTGTTGCAACCATGACGTCCGGCAGCTGGCGTCGTGCAGGTGCGGCGATTCGGTTGATCTCTGCGGTGGTGTGTTTCGGTGCGTTGGGTCTGATCTGGGTCTTGGTACGCCGCCCTGCAGCGGCAGGACGTCGTCGTACCCGGTCGAAGTTCCTCGTCGGAGCGTTCGTCCTCCTGCAGGCTGTGGGTACCGCGATCACGGTGTCCACCGCGGTTGAGCCGCAGGTCCGTTGCCATGCGCATGTATTCCCCGACGGCCGGGTGCAGGCTGAACCAGTGCTGCAGGACGTTTCCCCGCCACGGATCTGGGGCGTCGCACGAGAGGTGGTCAACGCGCCGACCACGGGACTCGGGCTCCTCGCCTCAAGGGGCGCCGGCATGAGCGAATGCGCCGGTCCGCCGCTGACGGTGGCCTTCTGGGAAGCGCCGCGCCTCAGCGGCGGGGGCAGCACCGTCGGGTCCACCTTCGTCGCGTGGATGCCGGCCGGCTACGACAGTACGAGCGTCCTGCCGGGAGCACACGGTTATGGATCCGCGGACGACCGGCTCGAGCCCGCGGCGCCGTACATCCGGTACGGCCCCAACATCTCGGACACGCGGGCCGACGAGTCGCAGCTGGCGCGGCACGAGTCCCGACACACCGACCAATGGGCCGTGGGAACCCTCATCGGCGGTCCGCTGGCGTTTCCGCTCGCGTACTACGCCGACAGCGCGTTCTTCCCAGGATCCCGCAACCACTTCGAACGCGCGGCCGGCCTCGCCGACGGCGACTACTCCGAACCGCCCGACAACAGACCCGCCCCGATCCCCGGCGCGATGCCCGTGGCAGCGGGGCTGCTCGCCCTGCTCCTGTACCGCCAACTCCGTCGGCTGCAGCGAATTCACACCGAGAGAAACCCGCACCCGACCTCCTGCGCAGGGTGGCCCTGCCGGTACACCTCATGACAGGAACTCCCTGGGCCCGGCGAGATGAGGTGTGCTGGATGGCGACCATCTCATGCCCTCTCGGAAGAAATGACCCACATGCGCTTCATGACGATCACCGCAGCACTGACTCGCGCCGGCGCCCGTCGTGCCAGGCTGGCGACCGCGTTCCTCGTCTCCGCGACCCTGCTCATTCTGGTTTCCCCGGGTACTGCGCAGGCGCATCACGGCTGGGACGACTTCGACACCGACCGCCTCTACTACGTTGCGGGAACGGTCTCGGAGGTCCGCTGGGGTGAGCCGCACTCCTTCTTCACGGTGACCCTTGACGACGACCTGCCTGCTGACACGCCGGAGCTGCGGTTGCCTGAGCAGTTGCAGGCTCCCGAGGACAGTGGCCCGATCAACGATGCCCCGTCGTACAGCGGCGCCCATGACGCTCTCGAGGTCGTCATCGCCCCGCCGAGTTTCACGGGACCGTGGGGTCTGGACCGCCCGCTGCGCGACGGCGAGCAGATCGAGCTTGTCGGCTACATCGGTGAGAGCCACGACGACGAGTTCCGTCCGGTCGCGTTCTGGTACGAGAACGGCCGACCGGTCAACCAGGTGCTCGGCAGTGAACTGCCGGCGACGCCGCTGCCCGTCCCGTATCCCGACGGCGACGCCCCGGCCGGCGCCGCCGATTCCGGCACGTCGGTGGCAGCCGTGTGGGCCACGCTCGGCGTTGCGCTCCTCGCCGTTCTCGCGGGTGGGGCCGTCTTCCTGCGGTCACGTTCGAGCCGGGAGTGAGGCGCTCGTCATGGGCGATGCGTTCGCATGGCTGGAGGACAGCGCGGTCGCCGAGGCGATCCGTGGCACGGCGTACCTGTATCCGATCCTCGAGAGCATCCACATCATCGGCATCGCGCTCTTGGTCGGCCCGGCCGTGTCCTTCGATCTCCGGCTGCTGGGGCTTGGCCGGCAGGCGCTACGGGTGACGACCGCGGCCAACTGGCTCCTCCCGCTGTCGCACGTCGGCTTCATGATCGCGGCGGTCACCGGCGTGGCGATGTTCCTGCCCGGCGCGAGCGTCATCGCCGACCGCGGCAGCGCTCCGTGGAAGCTCGGCCTCATCCTGCTTGCCGGGGTGAACATCCTGATCTTCCATCGACACACCTACCGCGGTGTGGCGGGCTGGGATATGAGCCGGTCGGCGCCCCTCGCCGCCCGGTTCGCCGCGGTCGTCTCGCTGATGTCGTGGTCAGGTGTCACGGTCGCGGGCAGGCTCCTGGCCTACACCTGACTGCCGCGGCCGGATCGCGTGGCGCTCGAAACGTGACTGAATCATCAGCTGTAGACGAGGTGGGGGGTGGGGTGGCCGCGAAGAATGGGTGAGGCCTTGGTCGATCGCCGTTGCTGGGAGGATCGCGTGACGACACAGCCACCCGTGCCCGGGGCCGAGCGGGAGCGAATGGCGGGCGACGGTTCGGCGTCGCGGCGCAGCGAGTGGCGTCTCTGGGGTCCGTACCTCAGTGAGCGTCAGTGGGGGACCGTGCGGGAGGACTACAGCGCCGACGGGGAGGCGTGGGGTTATTTCTCGCACGACCGCGCCCGCGCGACGGCGTACCGGTGGGGGGAGGACGGGCTGGCCGGGTTCAGCGACATCGAGCAACGGCTGTGCCTCGGGCTGGCGTTGTGGAACGGGCGCGATCCGATCCTCAAGGAGCGGCCGTTCGGGCTGACCGGCGCGGAGGCGAACCACGGCGAGGACGTGAAGGACTACTGGTGGTACTGCGACGCCGTGCCAAGCCACGCCTGGAACCGGTGGCGCTACCACTACCCGCAGCGAGAGTTCCCGTACGAAGACCTGCGAGCCGAGAACGGCAGGCGCGGCAAACTCGATGCGGAGTACGAGCTCCTCGACACCGGCGCGTTCGACGACGACCGGTACTGGATCGTCGAGGTGCGGTACGCGAAGGCGAGCCCGACCGACCTCCTGATGTCGGTCCAGGTCACGAACGCAGGACCCGCCGCGGAGACGCTCCACGTCCTGCCGACGATCTGGTTCCGCAACACGTGGTCGTGGGGCACGGGTGCTCAACGACCCGAGCTCGCCGCGACCGGTGACCTGACCGTGCGCGCGTCGCACCCGTCCCTGGGCGAGCTGGAGCTGCTGACGGCACCGGGTCCGGACGGGATCGCGCCGAGACTCCTGTTCTGCGAGAACGAGACCAACATCCAGCGCTTGTACGGCGTCGCAGGGTCGACGCCGTACCCCAAAGACGGGATCAACGATCACGTGTTGACGGGTGCGCCGACTGTCGATCCCGCGCAGCGCGGTACCAAGTGCGCGGCCTGGTACCGCGTGGACGTCGCACCGGGCTCGACCGTGGAGCTGCGGTTGCGGCTGCGTCCCGCAGGATCGGGTTCGGACGTCGCAACCGCGCTCGGACAGGAGTACGAGCAGGTCTTGAGAACCCGGCAGACGGAGGCTGACGAGTTCTATGCCGAGCTGACGCCGGCGGCTGCCTCGCCCGACGAGGCGATGGTGATGCGGCAGGCCTTCGCCGGGATGCTGTGGAGCAAGCAGCTCTATTACTACGACGTCGCCCGCTGGCTGGACGGCGACCCGGGGCAGCCGGTCCCGCCGGCCTCGCGGCACACCGGGCGCAACCACCGGTGGCGCACCTTCAACGCCTTCGACGTGATGTCGATGCCGGACAAGTGGGAGTACCCCTGGTTCGCCTCCTGGGACCTCGCCTTCCACTGCATCGCGCTCGCCCACGTCGATCCGGAGTTCGCCAAGGACCAACTGCTGCTGGTGTGCCGTGAATGGTTCCAGCACCCGAACGGCGCCCTGCCGGCCTACGAGTGGGACTTCGGTGACGTGAACCCGCCGGTGCAGGCGTTCGCGGCGCTGGAGGTGTTCGCCATCGACGGCGGGCGCGACCTCGACTTCCTCAGCCGGATCTTCGACAAGCTGCTGGTCAACTTCACCTGGTGGGTCAACCGGGAGGACGCCGACGGATCGAACCTGTTCGAAGGCGGGTTCCTCGGGCTGGACAACATCGGCCCGCTCGACCGTTCGCACCTGCCGGTGGGCGGCGTGCTCGAACAGTCCGACGCCACCGGCTGGATGGCGGCGTACGCGCTGGCGATGACGACGATCGCGGCGATCCTGAACCGGAGCGGCCATCGACCGGCGCGCGACCTGGTGCACAAGTTCCTCGAGCACTTCGCCGCGATCCGCACCGCGATGGCGCAGCAGGGGATGTGGGACGAGACCGACGGCCTGTTCTACGACCGGATCGTCACCGGCGGCGGCGTGGTGGTGCCGGTGAAGGTGCACTCGATGGTCGGCATCATCCCGATGCTGGCGGTCGGCGTGGTCGACGACCAGCTGATCGCCGGAGCTGTTGCCCCGGGCAAGCAGTTCGCCGAGTTCCTCGATCGGCAGGGCCTGCGCGACCGCGAGAGCCTGGCGGCGGCCGGCGTACTGCGGGGCGAGGCCGGGCAGCAGCGCCTGCTGATGGGCACCGTCGGGGTCGACCAGGTACTCCGCCTGTTCGGCAAGCTGTTCGATCCCGCTGAGTTCCTGTCGCCGTACGGTCTCCGCTCGATCTCCGCGTTCCACCGCGACCACCCGTACACGCTGGAGGTGGAGGGGCTGCGCGCCACGGTGGACTACGAACCGGCCGAGTCGACCACCGACATGTTCGGCGGCAACTCGAACTGGCGCGGGCCGATCTGGTTCCCGCTGAACTTCCTCGCGGCCACCGCCGTACTGCGCTACCACCGCTTCTTCGGCGATGACCTGAAGCTCGAGTACCCCACCGGATCGGGCCGGCGGCTCGCTCTCGACGCCATCGCCGACGATCTGTTCGCCCGGCTGGTGTCGATCTTCCTCGTCGGTCCGGACGGCCGGCGGCCCTGCTTCGGTGGGGTCGCCCGGCTGCAGCACGACCCGAACTGGAAGGACAACCTGATGTTCAACGAGTACTTCCACGGCGACAACGGGGCTGGTCTGGGCGCCGCGCATCAGACCGGCTGGACCGGGATCGTCGCCGATCTGATCCGGCGACGGCACGGCTCGGTTCAGTCCATCGGCGACGTCCTCCGTGCGATGGGCGACCGATCATGACCACGCAGGTCTCCGTCCCGCTGGCGTTGCCCGGCGCAGCCGCCCCGCTCGGTGCGACCCCCGGGCCGGACGGCACGAACTTCGCCGTCGCATCGGTGGCCGATGGTGTGCTCTTGTGCCTGTTCGACTCCGACGGCAAGGAGACCCAGATTCCGCTGCTGGAACGCGATGGCGACATCTGGCACGGGTTCCTGCCCGGCGTACGGCCCGGCCAGGCCTATGGTTACCGGACCACCGGACCGTACGAACCGCGGCGAGGTCTGCGCTGCAACCCGGCGAAGCTGCTGCTCGACCCGTATGCGCGAGCCGTTGACGGCGGAGTGCGATTCGGGCCGGAACTGCTCGGGTACGCCGTCGACGATGTCGAGGCGCCGAGCACGCTGGACTCGGCCGGACACGTCCCCCGGAGCCTCGTGGTGGACACGTCCTTCGACTGGAGCGACCGTCCCCGACCAGCCCACTCCTACGCCGACACGATCATCTACGAGCTCCACGTCAAAGGCTTCACCGCCGCGCATCCCGCCGTACCGGAGCCGCTGCGGGGCACGTACGCCGGGCTTGCCCACGAGGCCGCGGTCGCACATCTCGTCGATCTCGGGGTGACTGCCGTGGAGCTGCTCCCGGTGCACCAGAGCGTGCCCGAGCGGTTCCTGGTCGAACGCGGCCTGACCAACTACTGGGGCTACAACACCATCGGGTACTTCGCGCCACACGCCGGCTACTCCGCCGCGGTCCGGGCCGGTCGGCCCGACCAGCAGGTCGCCGAGTTCCAGGCGATGGTCGACACGCTCCACGGCGCCGGTATCGAGGTCATCCTCGACGTGGTCTTCAACCACACCGCCGAAGGGAACCACCTCGGCCCGACGTTGTGCCATCGCGGACTGCACAATCCGGCGTACTATCGGCTGGCCCCGGACGACCTGCGGTTCTACGTGGACACGACGGGTACCGGCAACTCGCTGAACGCCGACAGCCCGGTCAGCCTTCAGCTGATCATGGACTCGTTGCGCTACTGGCTGACCGAGCTGCGTGTCGACGGCTTCCGCTTCGACCTGGCGCCGACACTGGCCCGTGAGGACGGCAGCTTCGACAAGATGGCGGCGTTCTTCGACCTGATCTCGCAGGACCCGGTGGTATCCCGCACCAAGCTCATCGCCGAGCCGTGGGACGTCGGGCAGGTCGACAGCTACGACCTCGGCCGCTTCCCGCCGCTGTGGAGTGAGTGGAACGGCCGGTACCGCGACGTGATGCGCGACTTCTGGCGCAGCCACGCCGGCCTGATCGGCGAGTTCGCCTCCCGGCTCAGCGGGTCGTCCGACCTGTACTCCGCGGCCGGCCGGCGTCCGACCGCTTCGGTCAACCTGATCACGGTTCACGACGGTTTCACGCTGGCCGATCTCGTCTCGTACGACGCCAAGCACAACGAAGCGAACGGCGAGGCGAACAACGACGGGAGCAACGACAACCGCTCCTGGAACTGCGGTGTCGAGGGCCCCACCTCCGATCAGGAGATCCTGGACCTCCGAGCGAGGCAGAGCCGTGCGATGCTCGCCACGTTGATGCTGTCGTTCGGGATACCGATGCTGCTCGGCGGCGACGAGCTCGGGCGTACCCAGCAGGGGAACAACAACGCGTACTGCCAGGACAACGCGATCAGCTGGTTCGACTGGTCCACACGGGACGAGCGGTTGGCGGCGTTCACCAAGAAGCTCATCGCACTGCGCCGGGACCATCCGGTGTTCCGCCGGCGCCGCTTCCTCACCGGCGTGGAAGCCGGGGAGCTTCGGTGGTACACCCCAGCCGGTACGGAGCTGACCGCGGCGAACTGGGCCGACCCGGACGCGCGGAGCGTCGCGCTCTACCTCGACGGCGACGACGCTCCCGATCGGGCCGCGGACGGATCCCTGCTGGTCGACGACGACTTCCTGCTCCTGGTCAACTCCTGGTGGGGGCCGCTCGACTTCGTCGTACCAGCAACCGAGACCGGCAAGACGTGGACCCGCGAGATCGACACCTACGATCTCGACGGCACCCCACCCACCACCGAGCTCACCGCCGGCAGCCACGTCCCGGTCAACCCCCGCTCGATCGTCCTCCTCCACGCCCGCGGTTCGTAGCCTTCGGATCTGGCATGTAGATGGCCGAATCTGGCCAGACTCCGGCTGGGTGGGCAGGCGACTCTTGGGTTCAGTCGACCTCAGGAGGATCGCAATGAGCGCGCAGGAGTTTCGGGCTCTGCATGAGCAGCCGCCGTTGGTGTTGCCGAACGCGTGGGATGCCGGATCGGCCCGGGCGGTCGAGGCCGCCGGGGCTCGGGCCATCGCGACGACGAGCGCCGGTGTCTCGTGGGCCGCGGGTGTGGAGGATGCTGGTGGATTGAATCGGGCGACGGCGATCGCCGCGCTTCGAGCGATCGTCGCGGCGGTCTCGGTTCCCGTGACAGCGGATGTCGAGTCCGGGTACGGCGATGTCGAGGCAACCGTGACCGAGGTCCTCGAGGCGGGTGCCGCCGGCATCAACCTGGAGGACAGCGACGACGGGGTGCTGTTGGATCCCGCCGTTCAGGCGGCGAGAATCGCGGCTGCCCGGCGGGTTGCGATTGCCCTCGGCGCCGACTTGGTGATCAACGCCCGGACCGATACCTGGCTGTTGGGCGACGGCGCCGGGACGATCGACAGGGCGAAACTGTACGCCGAGGCGGGCGCGGATGTGCTCTTCGTGCCAGGGGTCGTGGACCCGCCGACGATCCGCGCCCTGGTCCAAGCGTCGCCGCTGCCGCTCAACGTGATGGTCAGGCCCGGCGCGCCAACGGTTGCCGAACTCGCTGAGCTCGGCGTGTGCAGGATCAGCGTCGGTCCGGCGATCACCGCCGGCGCCTACGGTTTGGCCTCGGCGGCCGCGCACGAACTGTTGACGACTGGCACCTATCAAGTCCTCGACACGGCAGCCGATCTCGGCAAACACAACAACCTGCTGCGCTGAGCCTGCCGAGTCGGAGGCTGCCGGAGGGTCCGGATGCCAGGGGCGGTCGGACTCCTCGTGGAGCGTCTAGGCAGCGCGGGCACCCAGTCGCAGGGCGACGTGATGTGCCGCCTTGCTGCTCACCCCCGGAACGACCTCCAGCGAACGGATCAGCGCCTCGGCACTTTCCCCGATGTCCAGAATGAGGGTGCCTCCAGCAACCGCTTGGGCGAGCGGGCCGATCAGTTCGTCGCCGACCAGCGCCTCGGCTGAGGGGAACGCGTGCGTGAGTCCGTGAGCGAGCCCCGGCACCGGCATCCCGTGGACCTCGACCAGCTTGCGGAGTACGTCGTAAGCCGCCTGCTCCGGGAGGTGGTCCCGGACCACGGTCTGGGCCGCCACCTCGAACGGTCCCCACACGCCCGGCACGCGGACACCAGGGTGGACCGCGAGCAACGGACCGACGGTGGGATTCGCCGCGAGCAGTGTCTGGGCAAGCAGGGGTTCGGAACGCAGGCCGACCAGGACGGCGGCGCGTTCGGCGACGTGGATGACGCCCTCCCAGTACGGCAGGTGAGCAGTCAGGAGCAGGTGGTCGGCGCCGCCGGGCCCGATCTCGAGTAGGCCTGGATCACCGTCGAGCGAGACGGTCCGGCGATAGACACCGTCATCGACCGACTCGACTCCGGGGACCGCCTGCGCGCCGAGGAAGGCCAGCATCGCGTCCCAGTCGTACGGCGGGTTGTACGGCAAGCGCAGTACCAGACCTCCGTCCGCGACCAGGCGATCGCTGCGTAGGCGGCGTTGCCGGAGCTCCCGCGGCGAGGCGCGGAAGGTCTCGCGCAGCAGCCAGCTCGAACGTCCGCACGTTCTCGGCCAGCGGCTTGGCCCCGCACCCCGGCCGGCAGTAGATCCCCGTCGTACGCACCGCCGAATACGTCGTCACCCGATCACTGTCACCCCTTGCCCCGAAACTCTCCGGCCACATGCGGACATCAAGCTAACAAGCCGCGCCGACAGTAGGGCTCGAACCGACGTGAGCTGAGGTGGACTCGCGGACGTCAGCCGGCGGTCGCCCGGGTGGCAAAGGCTTCGATGACTCGGGGCCATCCACCCGCCCACTGTCGTGCAAGTGAGTGACCGTCCTTGCCGAGGCGCTCGAAACCACGATGCTCGAGCTCGAGGGTGGTCCCGCCTTCCACGGCGAGGAATCGGACGTCGACCTCGGTGTCTGCGGGCCAGTCAGGACTGCGCCAAGTGAAGACGATGCGGTCGGGCGGTGAGCAGATGGTGACAGTGCCGACCTGGAGTTCGTCGCCGTCGCTGAACCGCTCGTAGAACCGGCCGCCCTCGGCGGGTTCCAGGAAGATCTCCCGGGCCCGGTCACCACCGTACGAGTAGCCCTCGTCCAGCGGCCACCACTCGCCGATCCCGCCGGTGAACAGCCGGAAGGCGGCATCAGGAGGGAGGTCGACGCGCACGGTGTACCGGACAGTCGGGTCGGGCTCATTCGACACTGGCGTCACCCTCCTGGCCTTGCTCTTGGGACGCCGCCAGTTGCGCCGCCCGCTGATAACGGGTGAGCGCCGCGGACCAGAACGAGCGCGCATAGTCCTGCAGTGTCTCCAGCCCGTCAGGGTTGATCTCGTAGACGCGCCGAGTGCCGACGGCGTGGTCCACCACCAGACTCGCCTGCTTCAGGATCTTCAGGTGTTGCGAGACCGCCGGCCGTCCGACAGACAGCCCGCGGGCGATCTCGACGACCGGCTGCGGCCCGGTCCGGAGCCGCTCGAGAATCGCGCGGCGGGTCCGGTCCCCGAGGGCATCCAGGACCGCATCAGAGGAATCCATCGGTGCGTCTTGCCTAACCGTGCGTCGACAATTACCGTTAGTCGGAGCTAACGATACTATCTCGGGCCACGTGGACGGAGGGTGGCATGCCGATCCTGCAGATCGAGTACGACGTGCCGGACTTCGGCGGCTGGAAGGCGGTCTTCGACCGAGACCCGCTGGATCGCGCGTCCCACGGCGTGATCCGCCACTCGATCTATCGGACCGCCGACGATCCGACACGGGTTCTGCTGCACCTGGAGTTCCCCACGGAGGAGCGGGCGAGGGCGTTTCGCGAGGTTCTGCAGCCAGTCTGGGACGTTTCCGGCGCGCAGAGCGCCCGGCTCCTCCTGCAGGAGCCGGACACAGGCACCACCAGTCGGTACTTCGCCTACAAGCTCATCCCGCCGCGTCCGACGTTTGCCGCCGACATGACGGAGGCGGAGGCCGCAGTGATGGCCGAGCATGTGGGCTATTGGCATGACTTGATCACCGCGGGCACCGCCGTCGTCTTCGGGCCGGTCGCCGATCCGGCTGGAGTTTGGGGGCTCGCCGTGGTCTCGGCCGGCGACGCGGACGAGGTTCGCGCCCTGGGTGCGAAGGACCCGGCGGTCGGATCCGGTCTTGCGACCTTCGAGGTGCTCCCGATGCCGGACGCGATCGCCCGGTCGTGACGGCTCGGGAGAGTATGAGGACATCGCAATCCCCTTGCCTCGTGTGAGCGGTGCAACCCCTGCGCCTGCGACGTGTCGCCGTCCGAGGGTCTTCGATCTCCGGCTTCGCGGCCGTGCTGAATGTCGTGTCGAGGATCGGTCAGGAATCGAGAAGCACGGGTGCACCGGCCGCGCCTAGCGTGACTGTCATCTGCAGCGGCACCTAGCTTCAAGGAGACAGACATGAAAGCGCACGTGAGCTCGATTCTGCTCGGGGTCGAGGACATGGATCGGTCCAAGCGGTTCTACACAGAAGGTCTCGGGTGGAAGATCCAGCAGGACTACCGCGTCTCGGTGTTCTTCGAGGCGGACGGCGGCTCGCTCGTCGGCTTCTACGGCCGCGACGGTCTGGCCGCCCAGGTGGGCACGAGCCCGGAGGGTAGCGGCTTCAGCGGGATGGTCCTCACCTACGTCGTCCGCAGCGAGGCGAGGGTCGACGAGATCCTCGACGCCGCCAAGCGAGCCGGCGGCACGATCCTCAACCCCGCCGCCGAGTTGCCATGGGGCGGGTACGGCGGCACCTTCGCGGACCTGGACGGCTACATCTGGAGCATCGGCTACAGCGCCCACAGCGACGACCAGCCGTACGCCGAGTAGCGCATCCGATTCTCGCAGGAGCAGATCATGAAGTTCACAACCTACGTCGAGCCTCCGGAGCCCATGCGGGGCCTGGAGGTTCCCCAGGACCTTGTCGAGGCACTCGGTGAAGGCAAGCGGCCGCCGGTGATCATCACGATCAACGGCCATTCATGGCGGAGCAGGGTGGCCATCATGCGCGGCCGCTACCTGCTCGGTCTCAGCAACGCCAACCGGAAGGCCGCCGGTGTCGTCACCGGCGAGGAGGTCGAGGTCGAACTGGAACTCGATGCCGAACCGCGCGTTGTGGTCGAGCCCCCGGACTTCACGCAGGCGCTGGACGCCGATCCAGTTGCCCGCACCGCCTACGACGGCTTGTCCTACAGCCGCAGGCGCGAGCATGTGCTCGCCATCGAGAGCGCCAAGAAGCCTGAGACGCGCGCGCGGGTGATCGAGAAGGCCCTCGCCACCCTTCGGGACAAGGAGTCGCCTGGGCGCCGTGCCACCAGATCAGGCTGAACGCCGCAACTGCCGAGCTGGGCTTCTGCGTGGGCTGGCCGTGGGTTCAGCCGAGGAGCTCTTCGAGTCTGGGCTGAAGCTGTGCGTCCTCGCCGTCGACCTCGACCAGTTTGTCCCGGCTGGTCGCGCCGCGCACCAGCGTCACGGCCGCGCGCCGTACGCCGAACGCCGCCGCGACCGCCTCCAAGACCGCCTTCGTCGCCTGGCCCTCCACCGCACGGGCTGCCACCGCCACCACCAGGGCCGGGCCGGATGGACCGTCGTACCGGCCGCCGACGGCGGTTCGGGAGGCACCCGGTTTCACGCGGAGCAGGATCCTCATAGCCGATTCTCACCCACTGCCGGGACCGCAACGATTCGGATACGGAGGCGGGCCGCTGCTTGGCGGGCCGTCGCATCGACCGTGACGCTCAGGTCGTGTGGACAGTCCACGGGCTGCGGCTGGTCTGCGGCGCGCTGTTGGTCGGGGTCCTCGGGTGCACGGCGCTCGGGTGTACGACGTCGACGCCTGAACCCGAGCCGTCGCAGCAGGCGTCGTCTGGGTCGCCGCAGTCGCCGACTACGCGCGCGGGCGGGCTCATTGCCTTCGTCTCCGATCGCGAGGGCGTCGACGCGCTCTACGTGATGCAGGCGGACGGCTCGAACGTGCGGCGGCTGACCGAGGCGCTCCCGCCGGTCTCGCACCCGGCCTGGTCGCCGGACGGGCGACGGCTGGCGTTCAACGCGGGGTCTCCGAGCGCGAGCGACATCTACCTGATCTCTCGGGACGGAACGGGATTGACGCAGATCACCCGCGACGCGGCCGCGAACTTCTACCCGAGTTGGTCGCCGGACGGACGTCGATTGGCCTTCAGCTCCAACAGGGACGGCGACTGGGACATTTTCGTGATGGACGTCGACGGTTCGAGCGTCCGGCAGTTGGTGAATTCGCTCGGGCTGGACGACAAGCCGCAGTGGTCGCCGGACGGGTCGCGGATCGGCTTCGCGACCACGCGCAGCGGCGCGCCCGAACTCCGCGCGGTCGACCCGGACACCGGCGTCGAACAGACGCTCCTCCCGCAGCCGGTTCGCGGCATCAACCCGGCCTGGTCGGTCGACGGCTCGCGGTTGGCGTACAACATCGTGACGTCGGCCGGCTTCGACATCGCGGTTGTCGCCGCGGACGGTACCGGGCAGCGCTCGGTGGTGGCCGAGTCGGCGTCGGAGGAACGGCCGCGGTGGTCTCCGGACGGCCGGTCGCTCGCGTACTACTCCGACGCTGGGGGTTCGTGGGACGTCTACGTCGCCGACGTCGAGACCGGCGCAACCCGGGCTCTGACGCACGCGCCCGGGTTCGACGGCCAGCCGGCGTGGCAACCGACGGGGTAGCCTGCTCGGTTGGCGACGGTCGGGTTCCAGCGTTGGCAGGCTGCCCTGGTTGCTCAGCGGTGTGTGCTGGCTTATCGTTGCGCAAACGATTGAGCAGCGAAGGGGGTCGGTGGCGGTGGAGGAGTTGCCGCTGGCCGGGGTGGTGGTGCTGGACTTCAGTCAGTTCCTGGCGGGTCCGGTGGCCGCGCTCCGGCTGGCCGATCTCGGGGCGCGGGTGATCAAGATCGAGCGTCCGGTGACCGGCGAGATCGGCCGGACGCTGGCGTTCGCGGGGAGGTGGGCGGACGAGGACACGTTCTCGTTCCACAGCATGAACCGCAACAAGGAGGCGGTCGTTGCCGACCTCAAGGACCCCGGCGAGCTCGACCGGGTGAAGCGTCTCGTCGCGCGTGCCGACGTACTGATCCACAACTTCCGGCCTGGGGTGATGGAGCGCCTTGGGCTCGGGTACGACGCCGCGCGGGCGCTCAACCAGGGGCTCGTGTACGCCGCCGCCTCCGGGTACGGCGCCGACGGTCCGTGGGCGAGCCGTCCGGGACAGGACCTTCTCGCGCAGTCCGTCTCGGGCCTGGCGTGGGCGAGTGGCGATGACCGCCCGGTGTCCGTCGGACTCTCGATCGCCGACCACTTGATGAGCTGTCACCTGGCCCAGGGCGTCACCGCGCTGCTCGTGCGCAAGGCTCGCACCGGCCGTGGCGGCCTGGTCGAGACCAGTCTGCTCGAGGGTGCTCTCGACCTGCAGTTCGAGTTGATCACCACGCGTCTCAACGACCCTGCGGCGACCTCGTCATGCGGACCGCGCATGGCGCCGTACGGTCTCTATCCGACGGCCGATGGCTACCTCGCAATCGCCATCACGCCGGTCGACCGGTTGGGTCGGCTACTGGGGGCCGACGACCTGGCGGCGTACGGCGACAGCGATCGGTGGCGGACCGAACGCGCGCAGATCGAGCGACTGATCGCCCAACGCCTCGCGACCGCCGGCACCGGGCACTGGCTCGAGCTCCTGACCGCCGCCGGCGTCCCGTGCGCACCCTTGCAGACCCTCGACGAGCTGCTCGCCTCGCCGGAGTTCACCTCGATCGAGATGACGCAGACCGTCGAACGGCCGCCGGCCGAGCCAGGCGGTGCGCCGCTGGAGCTGACCATGGCGCGCAGCCCAATCCGGATCGACGGCGAGATCCTTCGCAGTCGCCTGGCCGCGCCACGACTGGGAGCCCAAGGGCGCCTGCGCGACGGCGTCGACCCGCTCGCCGCCGAGCCCGCGGTCTAGGCTGACCGCCATGGCCACCCTGGGCGACGTCGCCGCACGCGCCGGCGTCTCGATCTCCGCGGTGTCCCGGGTGCTGAGCGACGCCCCGGACGCGCGGGTGAGCGAGGCGACTCGGCGGCGAATCGTCGAGGCGGCGGGCGAACTGCGCTACCGCCCGAACTTCGCCGGCCGGGCGCTCAAGTCCGCGCGGACCCAGGTCGTCGGTCTGGTCGTACCGGACATCACCAACGCGTTGTTCACCGAGTTGATGCACGGTGCGCAGGACGAGGCAGCCGAGCGTGGGTACACGGTGCTGCTCGGCCGCTCGGACGACGTCCGTCCGGGCAACGAGGTCATCGCGCGCCTGATCGGCGAGGGCCGGGTCGACGGCATGGCGCTGCAGATCGGCGACGGGGTGTCGCCCGCGGGTCTGCGCGACCTGCTCGAGTCGCCGGCGCCGATCGTGCTGGTGAACTCCGCCAGCCCGGGTCATGTCGGCTCGGTCACGCTCGACGACCAGAACGGCGCGCGCATCGCGACGGAGCACCTCCTCGACCTGGGCCACGAGCGGATCGCGTTCGCCAACGGGCTTCCGCGCTCGTTCACCGCGAAACGGCGGCACATCGGGTACAAGGAGGCGCTCGCCGCGGCGGGGGTGCGAGTGCCGAAGGGCTACGAGACCAGGGTCGGCTACACCGTCGACAACGGGCGTACGGCGTTGCGCCGGCTGATCGCACTCGATCCGGCGCCCACCGGGATCGTGGTGGCCAACGTCAACGCGGCGGTCGGCTTGCTGGGGGAGGCCCGCCGGACGGGGATCCGGATCCCGGACGACTTGTCCGTTGTCACGGTGCACGACTCCTGGACCGCCGAGAACACCTGGCCGCCGCTGACCGCGGTGAAGATGCAGTTCTACGCCGTCGGGCGGACCGCCGTGCGTAGTGTGATCCGGCGCATCGAGACCGGCGCGACGGCCGATGAGGTCGTCACCGACCCGCCACCGGAGCTCGTCGTCCGCGAGTCCACGGCCCGCCCGCCCCGCCACCGCTGACCGGCGTCCCCGGGGGTTATGTCAACCCTCCCGGAAAGTCCGTGCGCAAACGATTGACCACTCGCGGTCGTGCGGTCTAGCGTCTGCTCCAACGTTTGAGCAGACGGACCGCGCCCCCGGCTCAGACCGCCCACCGCCCGGGATCAGAACCGAAGGAGTCCGTCCATGAAGTCACCCGGTGTACGTCCCGGGATCCTCCCCACCGTCGCCGCGGCGGCCTGCGCGGCCGCACTGCTGGCCGCCTGTGGCTCCTCGGTCGGCGCCGGCTCCGACGTGAGGCAGACCGACTCCGGCGGTGCCATCACGATCTGGGTCGACCCGCCGCGAGTCCCCGCCGCGAAGGCGTTCCAGCAGGCTCACCCGGAGATCAAGGTGACGGTCAACCAGATCGACGGCACCGTCGGCGGCAAGTCGCTGCAGCAGCAGTTCGCCCAGTTCAACCAGGCCGGCAAGGGCTGGCCGGACGCGATCTTCTTCCCGTCCAACGACGACATCGCGTGGGCGTCGGGTGCGCAGGTCAACTACACCGCGGACCTGACCGGCCTGCTCCCGGACGTGATCAAGGGGTACCAGGACGAGGTGATCGCGCCGTGCACGATCGACGGCAAGATCCGTTGCCTGCGCAACGACGCCGCGCCGGACGTCTTCTGGTACAACAAGGCCTTCTTCGACCAGTCCGGCTACACCCCGCCCAAGACGTGGGAGGAGTACGCCGACCTCGCGGTGCGGATCGCGAAGGAACACCCGGGCAAGATCAGCGGTTTCACCGGCGACGCCTACGCGCCTGACCGCTACCTCTGGGCTGCGGGCTGTCCGACGAACGCCCGCAAGTCCGAGACCGAGGTACACATCGATCTCGCCGATCCCAAGTGCGTTCGGGCGAAGGAACTGCTCGCCAAAGTCGTTCAGGCGAAGGCGGTTTCGACGGTCGGGATCTTCGACGCCGACGCCGCGAAGGTCGGCAAGGACCTCGTGATGAGCCCCGGCGCCGCCTGGTGGGGCGACTACCTGTTCCGTCAGTCCTGGAAGATCCCGGCCGGTCAGATGACCGCCGTCACGCCACTCAGCTGGCAGGGCGAGAGCAAGCCGGCCACCGGGAACGAGGGCGGCGGCCTGTGGGGCGTCTCGCGTCACATCACTGGCAAGCAGCTGGAGAACACGCTCACCTTTGCGAAGTTCGTCGCCACCGACCCCCGGTGGCAGGTCGAGCTGTCGACCGGACTGCCGGCGTACGGCGCGGTCCAGGACGCGTGGGCGGCGAAGCAGGCCAAGCAGGACTACTTCGCCGACAACACGACGACGTTCGCCGCGATGAAGGGGGCGACCGCCTTCGTCCAGCCCGACCACTCGTACCTGCTCTACAACACGGGCAGCGTGTGGACCGAGACGATGGCCGCGGGCCTGGCGTCCGGCAAGACCGTCGACCAGGCGTGGAGCGGGTTCGGCGACGAACTCGTCAAGCAGGCCAAAGCGATGGGCTACACCGTCAACTAGCCGTCCGGCACGCAGCCCACCCAAAAGCCGCAACCGAGGAGTACCGCATGACGACCGCGCTGACGGACCGGCGCAGTTCGACTGTGCCTGTGCCGCGGGCGAAACGCTCCCGGGTGCAGGCGTCCCGGCCCAGTGAGACCAGGGGAGCTTGGCTGCTGTTGGCGCCGTACGTCGTCCTGCTGCTCGTCGGCGGCGTCGTACCGGTCGGCTACGCGCTCAAGACAGCGCTGGAGAAGCCGCCGACGCCGCTGGACCCGGGTGGCGGTTTCGGCGGTGTGGCCGGCTTCAAGGCGGTCGTGACCGACTTCCGGTTCGTCGACACGTTCCAGAACGTCTTCGCGACGCTGGCCATCTGGCTCCCGATCATGATGGTCGGCATCGTCGGCCTGGCCTTGCTGATCCACGCCAGTCCGGGCCGGTTCGGTTCGACGATGCGGTTCGTCTACTACATCCCCGGCGCGCTGGCCGGGATCGCCAACTTCGTGCTGTGGGTCTACCTGCTCAACCCGGGTCAGTCGCCGATCGAGGGGTTCTGGCACGCGATCGGTGTCGACACGATCAAGCAGGCGGTCGCCGCGCCCGGCCAGCTGCCGTTCATCCTGACCGCGATGATGTTCTTCCAGGGGGTCGGCTCGTGGATCATCGTGGTCACCGGCGGGTTGAACAGCATCCCCGAGGAGATCTTCGAGGCCGCCGCGCTGGACGGCGCGGGAGCCTGGCAGCTGGCCTGGCACGTGAAGCTGCCGATCATCCGGCCGTGGATCGGCTATGCCGCGCTGATGAACCTGGCCTACGGCTTCCAGCTCTTCCTCGAACCGCAGTTGCTCGACCAGGTGGCGAGCAACGCGCTGCCCGACCAGTGGACGCCGACCCAGCTCGGGTACGCGTTTGCCTTCAGCAACTACAACTTCCCGGCCGCCGCGGCCATGTCGCTGATCCTGTTGGTGATAACGCTCGGCATCGGACTGGTGATCGTCTTCCGCAGCGGGTTGTTCGGCGAGGAGGAGCACTGATGAGCAGCCACGCTGCCGGCACCGCGTGCCGCCGTACCCCGGGGATCGAGAACTGGACCGCTGGCAAGCTGGCCCGGGTCGTTTCGATGCTGTTCGTCGCGGTGATCTTCCTGCTCCCGATCGCCGGGTTCGTAGCGATGGCGTTCCGCTCCAACGAGGGCGTGGAGGCCGGGGACGGCGGGTTTCTCGGCCTCGGTGACGTTGCCTGGAGCAACGTGCGGTACAGCTGGTCGCAGGTCAACGGGTTCGGGCCGGAGGGCGGCCTGTTCACCCGCTGGATGATGAACTCGCTGGTGGTCGCCGGGGGCGGTGCGATCCTCGCCGTCGTCGCGGCGCTGCCGGCCGGCTACGCGATGGCGCGGCTGCGGTTCCGGGCCCGCCGGGCGGTGCTGCTGATCACGCTGATCACGATGGTGATGCCCAACACCGTGCTGGTGATCCCGCTCTTCCTCGAGGTGAACGCCATCGGCGCGGTCGGCCAGTTGTGGCCGGTCGCGGTGATCATGGGGTTCTTCCCGTTCGGCGTCTACCTGTCCTACATCCACTACCTGACCACGATGCCGAAGGAGCTGGTCGAGGCCGCTCGCCTGGACGGCCTCGGCGAGGTGTCGGTCTTCTGGTGGATCGGGCTGCCGATCTCCAAGCAGGCGGTGGTGCTCGTGACCTTCTTCGCGTTCGTCGCGAACTGGACCAACTTCTTCCTGCCGCTGGCGTTGCTGTCGTCGAACCAGAACAATCAGACCGTCTCGATCGGCCTGCAGCAGCTGATCGGCGCGAGCCCGCTGTTCAACCCGACCGTCGCGGCCGGCCTGGACGTCAAGCTCTACATGCCGCAGCTCGCACTGGCCACGTTCCTCTCGATGCTCCCGCTGCTGGCGGTGTTCCTCGGTGCCCAGCGCTTCCTCATCCGCGGCGAGACAGTAGGGGCGGTGAAGGGCTGATGACCACGCTGCCTGAGTTCGACGCGCATCCGGGATACACCCTCGCGCTGCCGGAGAACCCACGCCCGATCGTGATCGTCGGCGCCGGCGGGATCGTCACCGACGCCCACCTGCCGGCGTACGCCAAGGCCGGCTTCGACGTCGCGAGCATCACCGATCTCCGGATCGAGCGGGCCCGGACGCTCGCGGCGAGGTACGCCGTCCCGCGGGTGCACGACAACGCCGCGGCCGCGGTCGCAGCCGCACCGGACAACGCGGTCTACGACATCGCCCTCCCGCCGGAGGCGCATGTCGAAGTCCTCGAACAACTGCCGGACGGGGCGGCCGTCCTGCTGCAGAAGCCGTTGGGCAACCAGCTCCCCGAGGGCATCCGGATCCGGGAAGTCTGTCGCCGCAAGGGCCTGGTCGCCGCGGTCAACACCCAACTCCGGTTCGCGCCGTACGTCGCCGCCGCCCGGAAACTGATTGCCGCTGGCACCATCGGCGCGCTCTACGACTTCGAGGTCCGGGTCTCGGTCCACACCCCGTGGGAGCTGTTCCCGTACGTTCTCGAGCTCGACCGGCTCGAGATCAACATGCACAGCGTTCACTACCTCGACCTGGTCCGCTCGTTCCTGGGCGACCCGACGGGGGTGTCCGCGGTCACCGTCGGCCACCCGGACAAGACGCACGCGAACAGCCGGTCCGACATCGCCCTGACGTACGGCGACCGCCCGCTGCGAGTCGTGGTCTCGACCAATCACGATCACCACTTCGGTGAGCAGTACGAGGAGAGCTACATCAAGTGGGAGGGCACGAAGGGTGCGGTCCGGGTGCAGCTGGGCCTTCTGCTCGACTACCCGCGGGGAGGCGAGGACCGGCTCGAGATCGTCACCGACGACCGGTTGGAGGAGGGCTGGCGACCGGCGCCGTACGAGGGCTCGTGGTTCCCCGATGCCTTCATCGGATCGATGAGCGTCGTGCAGCGCTATCTCGAGGGTTCGATCCCGTCCCTGCCCACCTCGGTCGAGGACGTCTTCCGGACGATGGCCGTCGTCGAGGCGGCCTACGCGTCGGCCGCGAGGGGTGGCGAGCCGCCGCCGTACGACGCCTGATCGATCTGTCCATGCTTGGAGAGGAAGACCGTATGAGACTCGCCCGCGGTGGAGCCGCCTCGTGATCGACCTGCCCCTGGCCGGGATCATAGTGCTCGACTTCAGCCAGTTCCTGGCCGGCCCGGTGGCCGCACTGCGGCTGGCCGACCTGGGCGCCCGGGTGATCAAGATCGAGCGTCCGGGCAGCGGCGACGCCGGCCGGCAGTTGGCGTTCGCGGGCCAACTGGTCCAGGGCGACAGCGTGTCCTTCCACGCGATGAACCGGAACAAGGAGAGCCTCGTCGCCGATCTGAAGGATCCCGGCGACCTCGCCGAGGTCCGCTCCCTGGTGGCGGCGGCCGATGTGGTGGTCTCGAACTTCCGTCCCGGCGTGATGGAGCGGCTCGGCCTCGACTACGAGTCGGTCCGCCGGATCAACCCCGGCATCGTCTACGGGAGTGTCAGCGGGTACGGCGACAGCGGCCCGTTCAAGGACCGGCCCGGCCAGGATCTGCTCGCTCAGTCGATCGCCGGCCTGCCCTGGCTGAATGGTTCCCGCGACGATCCGCCGGTACCGGTCGGGCTCGCCGTCGCCGACCACCTGGCCAGCTGTCATCTGGCGCAGGGCATCACGGCGCTCCTGGTACGACGGTTCCGCACCGGGCGCGGCGGACACGCGCAGACCAGCTTGATGGAGGCGCTGCTCGACCTGCAGTTCGAGCTGCTTACCACCCGGTTGAACGACCCGTCGATCACCGTCCGACGCAAGGGCATCCGGTCGGCGCACGCGTTCCTGCCCGCGCCGTACGGCATCTATCCGGCCGGCGACGGCTACCTCGCGATCGCGATGAACCCGGTCCCTGTCATCGGCCGGCTGCTCGAGCTGCCCGAAGTCGCGGCGATGACCGATCCGCAGTCGTGGTGGGACCGGCAGGAGGAGATCGAGGACCTGCTCTCCGAGCGGCTCAGGACCCGTACTCGCGAGGAATGGCTGGCCGTCCTCGACGCGGAGGACGTGTGGTGTGCACCCGTCCTGACGCTGGACGAGCTGGTCGGGCACGACGGCTTCCGGGCGATCGCGATGACCCAGCAGGTCCGTCGCGACGGCCTCGACCTGACCACCACCCGCAGCCCGATCCGGATCGACGGCGAGCGGCTGACCAACCCACGGCCGGCGCCGCGGCTCGGCGAGCACGACGCCATTGCCGGGCAGAGCCTGCGTTCGGTGGAGGAGACAGCATGACGACGCTGCGTGGCATGACGTGGGAGCACCCGCGCGGTTACGACTGCCAGGTCGCGGCGGCGAAGGAGTACGGTCGGCGCACCGGCATCGAGGTGCAGTGGGAGTATCGCTCGCTGCAGGCCTTCGCGGACCAGCCCATCGCCGTACTCGCGGCCACGTACGACCTGCTCGTGATCGATCATCCGCACGTGCCGCTCGCGGTGGCTGAGGGTCTGCTCGCGCCGCTCGACGGTGTGGGAGACGACGCGCAGCTGGACGCCTTCGCTTCTGATGCCGTGGGCAACAGTCACGCGTCGTACGCCCATGACGGCCACCAGTACGGACTGGCCACCGACTCCGCCGCTCAGGTCGCCGTACATCGGCCCGACCTGCTTCCGGCCCCGCCGACGGACTGGGACGGCGTTCTCGAGCTCGCCCGCGAAGGCAGGGTGCTCTGGCCGGCGAAGCCGATCGACGCGTACTCGACGCTGTGCACTCTCGCAGCCAACCGCGGTACGCCGGTCGCCGCCGCGCCTGGCCGGTTCCTCGCGGAGGAAGACGCCGGCGCAGTCCTCGACCTGATGCATCGGCTCGCCGAGCGGGTGCCGGAATGGTGCCTGGCCGCCAACCCGATCGAGGTGGCCGAGGCGCTGGCGGGAGAGGTGCGCTGGGCGTACGTGCCACTGGCCTACGGTTACACCAACTACTCCCGCGCCGGCTTCCGCCCGCATCGGCTGAAGTACGTCGACATCCCCGCCGGGCCACGTGGCGTCGCCGGCTCCCAGCTCGGCGGTGCGGGCGTCGCGGTCTCGGCGTACAGCAAGGAACTCGACGCCGCCCGCGCGTACGCGCTCTGGCTCGCCTCGCCGCAGATCCAGTCCGGGGTGTACTACGACGCCGGCGGACAGCCCGGCTACGCCTCGTCGTGGGACGACGACCGGCTCAACGAGGACTCCTGGGACTTCTTCCGCGGAACCCGGCAGACCCTCGAGGGCGCCTGGGTGCGGCCGCGGACCGCTGGCTACCTGGAGTTCCAGGAGACCGTCTCGCTCTGGGTGAGCGCTGTCCTGCGCGGCGAGCTGACCGACGCCGACCTGGTCCGCCGTTCGGGCGAACTGGCCGAGCGACTGCTGACGACCGAGGAGGTACGGCGATGAAGGTGGTGGACCGCTGGTTCGAGGACTACGACATCGGCGAGAGCCGGGCCACCGTCGGGCGCACGATCACCGAGGCCGACATAGTCCTGCACGCCGGCCAAACCGGCGACTTCTTCCCGCATCACCTGGACGCGGAGTGGATGGCGACGCAGCCGGCCGGGCAGCGGATCGCCCACGGCACCCTCATCGTCTCGGTCGCGGTCGGGATGACCGCGGGTGACATCAATCCCCAGGCGATGTCCTACGGGTACGACAAGATCCGCTTCGTCAAGCCCGTCTTCATCGGCGACACCATCACGGTCAGAGCCGACATCACCGAGAAGTCCGACCACAAGCGGACACCTGCGACGCACGGCTACGTCCACGAACTGGTCACCGTGACGAACCAGCGTGCGGAGACCGTTCTCGTCCTGACCCATCTCTATCTGGTCAACAAGCGGGAGGTCGCCGCGTGATCATCGACGCACACCAGCATGTCTGGGACCTCGGCCGCTCGCCCTATCCCTGGCTCGGCCCGCACCTGCCGCAGTGGAATCGCACGTTCACCTTCGAGGAAGTGCGGCCACAGCTGGCCCGCAACGGCGTCGACGCCACCGTCCTGGTCCAGTCCGACGACGATGACGCAGACACCGAGCTCATGCTCGAGGTCGCCG
The DNA here is from genome assembly GCF_044460355.1 of Kribbella sp. NPDC050124. Classification (NCBI taxonomy): domain Bacteria; kingdom Bacillati; phylum Actinomycetota; class Actinomycetes; order Propionibacteriales; family Kribbellaceae; genus Kribbella; species Kribbella sp. NPDC050124. The sequence goes on along the minus strand of NZ_JBITJU010000009.1, from coordinate 133,523 downwards.
ACCGGTTTCCCGAGGTCGCCGCGATCGTCGCCTACGTCCCGCTCGACCGGCCCGACGTCGCTGCCGAGCGCCTTGCGCAGCTGCGCAAGGACACTCGCGTCGTCGGCATCCGCAACCTCATCCATGACATCCCCGACCCCGACTGGATCCTGCGGCCCGACGTCGACGAGGGGCTCGGAGTTCTCGAGCAGGCGGGGGTGACCTTCGACTATGTCGCCGTACTGCCCCGCCACCTGGAGCACGTGCCGACGCTGTCGGAGCGCCACCCCGGTCTGCGGATCGTCATCGACCACCTCGCCAAGCCGCCCATCGGCGAGGCCGGTCGCGAGCCGTGGTGGAGCGGCATCGCGGCCGCCGCGGAGAACCCGCTCGTGCACGCCAAGCTCTCCGGGCTCTATCCCGGCGCCGCGCCCGAGACCTTCACTCCGGAGTCGATCCGGCCGTTCGTCGACCGGGCCCTGGAGGTCTTCGGCCCGTCCCGGCTGATGTACGGCGGCGACTGGCCGATCTCAACCGTCGCCGGCGGCTACGACCACGTGTTCGCCGGCCTGTCCGCCGTACTCACCGGCCTGTCCGACACCGACCGCCGGCAGATCTACTCCGGCACCGCCCGTCGCTTCTACAACATCCCCGACGGCCACCTGCCTCAGACGCACGAACAGTCAGCGGCCGGGCCTGATCAACCCCGTCTCGTAGGCGAGGACGACAGCCTGCACCCGGCCCCGGAGGTCTAGCTTGGCCAAGATGTGGTTCACGTGCGTCTTCACCGTCGCCTCGCTGACGACCAGCGTGGTGGCGATCTCTTCGTTCGACCGGCCGCGCGCGATCTCCGTGAGCACGTGGACCTCTCGCGGCGTCAGCGCTGCCAGCGCCGCCGGTACGCCCTGCACCGGCGGTGGTCTGCTGATGTGTTCCTCGATCAGTCGCCTGGTGATGCCGGGCGCGAGGAGGGCGTCGCCTGCGGCCACGGTGCGGATTCCGGCGGCGAGTGTGTCGGGTGGTGTCGCCTTCAGCAAGAAGCCGGCGGCGCCGGCCCGGAGTGCGTGGTAGACGTACTCGTCCAGGTCGTACGTGGTCAGCATCAGGATCTTGGTCCGGCAGCCGAGCCTGGTCAGTTCGCGGGTCGCGCTGATGCCGTCCAGTACCGGCATCCGAATGTCCATCAGAACAACGTCCGCGTCGGTGCGCCGTACGGCGTCGATCGCCTGCCTACCGTCCGCGACCTCCGCCACCACGGTGAAGCCGCGGGCCTGCAGCACCAGCGTCAGCCCAGACCGCACCAGGTCCTGGTCATCGGCGATCACGACGCTGTTCATCGGGCATCCGGCACGACGGGCAGGCTGGCGGTGAGGACGAAGCGTCCGTCGTCGGTCAGTCCATGCGTGAGCCGGCCGTCGAACACGGCGATGCGTTCGGCCATTCCGAGGAGTCCGAGCCCTCCGGAGCTGTCCGGTACGCCGGAGGTGCGGTTCTCGATATCGATCAGCAGCGCCGTCGCCGAACGGGTGACCCGGACCGACGCCACGCGGTCGGTCGCGTACCGGAGTGCGTTGGTCAGCGCCTCCTGGACGATCCGATAGCCCGAGGTGTCGACGCCGGACGGCAACGCATCCAGCCGACCCTCGACGGTGAGATCCACCCGCAGGCCGCTACGCCGGAATTGGTCCACCAGGTCCGGCAGGCGGTCGAGTCCCAGCTCGGGGGCGAGCCCGAGCTCATCGTCGGTGTCGCGGATCAGCCGCAGCAACCGACCTGTCTCGCCGAGCGCCGCGCGCCCCGCGCTGGTCACCTCGTCGATCGCCGCCTCGGCGCCGTCCGCGTCCCGCCGGACCAGATCGCGAGCGGCGGCGGCTTGCACCACCATCGCACTGATCGAGTGCGCGATGACGTCGTGCAGCTCGCGTGCGATCCGCGTGCGCTCGGCCGTGATCGCCTCCCGCCGGACCATCTCCTGGTGCCTGACGAGCAGCTCGGCCTGCTCAGCCAGCCTGGCGTTGCGGTTGTCGAGCGAACGCATCAGCAGACCGAACCCGTACGGCGGCAGCACGACAGCCGACGCGAACACCAAGTCGGAGACATCCAGCGGTCGATCGAGCCGCAGGTAGCCCCACGACAGTGCCGCGAAGACCAGCACGAGCGGGATGAGCGAACGCATGCCGTCGACGCGTCGAGCGACGGTGAAGGTGGCGAGTGCGAGGATGAGGATCGGAGCAGCCGCATCGTCGACGTGACCCACCACCGGGGCAGTGATCACGAGACAGGCAAGCGTGCAGGCGGTCAACGGGAACCGGCGGCGCAGCGTCAGCAACGCGCACGCGATCCAGTCGATCACCAGCGCCGCGCCCGTGCCCGGAAGATCGAGGGCCAAGAGCTCGGCGGTGGCGACGACGCCCAGTACGGCCGGCACTGCGGCTTCTCGCAGTGGCGGCGGGAGTCCCCACCCCATGCATCGATGCTAGATCGGGCTACCGCTCGGCGGGTCAACCCATAGGTGGAGAAGCGTCCAATCCCTGTGCCGACGCGGCGGACGCCGTACCAGTCCTAGCGTCGATGCGAACGATCCGATCCGGGGAGGCAAAGATGGATCACGAACAGCGGTTGGTGAGGGCGGCAGCCTGGGCGCCGCCAGTTCTGGCAGCCGTACTGGCGCCGCTGCATGCGCTGGCGCGGTTCGCGACAGTGGACGGCAAGGAGGACTTGGAGAGCGACGCCGTCCAGTTCTGGGCCGAGCCCGCCGCACGCGCGTTGCGTCCGCTGCTGGACTGGGCGGACGCCGACACGGTCTACCGCGCGTACGGCAAGGGGTGGCCGGTTCTCATCGCCGCCACCATCGTCAGTGCGGTGCTGGTCCGTCGCAGCCGACGTCCGGGACGCCTCGAGCGGTGGGGCTGGAGGCTGACCCTGCCCGGCCTCAGCCTGATGGTTCTCGGACTGTTCGGATTCTTCTGGATCGGGCTGGACATCGCCTACATCGTGGCCGGAATGCCAGGCTTCCTGCTCGCGGTGGTCGGCTCGGTTCTGCTCGGTATCGCGTTGCTTCGCGACGGTTTCCGGCCCCGGCTCGCCCCGGCGCTGCTACTCGGCTGGCTGCCGCTCGATATCGTCCTGAGCGCTGTGCTTTCCGCCGGGGCCGGCACAATTCCGATGATGACCGCGTGGGCACTGGCCGTCCAGACAGTACCCCGTGGCGCACCCAGCCGACCGGCTCAGCCGACGAGTGCCGGCCCTCGAAGCCCATCGTGACCCGGTCACCAGTTCCAGGCGACTCCACGCTTGCACTGGCCGACGGGGGGTGTGCCTTTCCCGTCCGCGAGGGCGAAGACGACCTTCGTGCCTTCGGGGTTGGTGTAGCAGCTGTCGAGTTCGGCCTGCTGTTCCCGAACCGTCTTGGCGGAGGCATAGACGACTTGGCCGTTGGCGTCATAGGCGCGAACGGTGTAGGGCACCGCCGCGTCGGGCTTCAATGGCCCACGGGTGGGCTCGTACGTCATCGGGGCGAAGAAGAGCCCGTCCCGCATGATGGCCTCGACGGTCGGTCCAGTGCCGGACGCCATCGTGATGCGAGCTACGGATTTCGCGTAGGTTCCGCCGCCGGCGGCCGTTTTGTCGATCACGGCCCTCTTGGTCTCACCGCTGCGGGCCCAGACGTACTCCGTCCGTTGCCCCTTGGCATTGAAGCCACAGGCGGAGGCGGAGATGCGGCCGGCGGAGGTGTACCTGAGGACGACCCAGGCGATCGCGTGGGTGTCGGAGGGAGGGTTCACCCATTTGAACGCGTCGGTCACGGTGTAGATCCGCTCAGCTGCCTTGGGATCCGGGCTCTTGGGGCTGTCGCATGCCTTGGTATAGGCCCTCTTCTCGGCCTCGGACAGCGGCGCGACAGCCGGTTTCGCCGTACCGGTGTTCGGCCCGGACACCGGCGACTGCGCGTTGTCGCCGCGCAGGGCCGGTACTCCGATCGCGAGGCCGGCGGTGACTGCGACGACGGCCGCGGCGGCGGCGAGCGGGACGAGTCGACGGCGGGGCGCTTCTTGGGCGGACTCATGATCGATGATGGCGATCAACTCGTCGCGCTGCCGGTCGCGAGTGGCCGGGCGCACGTCGTGGTCCGGCGGCGGAATGAGCTGAATGTTCATGTCTATGCCTCCAGGGAAGGAATGATGTTGAGCGCGCGCAGATGCTTGCGGGCTCGGGACAAACGGGATTTGACCGTGCCGATCGGGATGTCCAGCGCGACGGCAGCCGCCTGCTGGTCGAGGCCGGCCCAGATGCAGAGCTCGACGATTTCGCGCTCCTGCTTGGGCAGCCGCTTCAACGACTCGCGAGCGGCCCGGATCTGCCGGTCGTCGTCGAATCGGCCGGCCACGTCGTCAGCATGGTCGTGAACGTGTTCGGCCGGCAGGTGGGCGGCGGCGATCGCTTTGCGGTACCGCGCCCTGGAACGCCATTCGTTGCGCAGTGTGTAGTCCGCTACCCGGTACAGCCAGGGCAGGGCGGAGTCACCGTCGAGCACGATCTCGGCGCGCCGCCGCCAAGCGTGCAGAAACACCACCGAGGTCAGGTCCTCGGCGTCACTCCAGGAAGCAGTGCGGCGATAGAGGAAGTTGTAGATCGCCCTGGCACGCCGATCATAGAGCTGCGCGAATGCCTCTGAATCCCCCTCGGCAGTTCGCTCCCACAACTTCCGGTCACTGCTCGTCGCCATAGCCGCACCACCATGCCCCGCCTGCAGAATTACCATCGGATGGTTCCGCTCACATAGCCGCGCATCCGCGCTCCCATCTCTTATCGAAGTGGCACTGCCTTGTATTCGGGTTGTGTCCGAGAACGCAAAACAGTTCCCACCAACCTCCCTCCCGCACCGCACCCTGCGACACCTCGGCGTCGCACAGCCGACCGCCGAGAGCGGTGACGCCGGCCGGGCCGCGAGTCCAGAACTCATTGCCCGAAGCAACTGTCGTCCGGGACCTGCCGTCACTCGTATTACGTGTGAGAGCCGTCTTCGTTCGCACTCATCCGTTCCGTGTCTGGACAGGGCCGTCCGGGGTGCAGGGCAACTAGTTGGCGGCCGTGACCGCTGGCAGGCCGGGCCGCGTGAGTCGCGAGCGGGGCGCCGCGTGCGGTGCCGTAGGGTTCGGGCCGTGTCTGAAGCCGACCTGCTCGTCCTGCGGCCGGCGGCGGGTCCGCGCCGCCAGGTCCTCACGATCGCCGGCGTCATCGCCGTCGTCCTCGTTGTCGCCGGCGTCCTGGCCGGAGGCCGGCCCGCCCTGATCACCTGCATCAGCCTCGTCCTGCTGCTGGCCGCCACCATCGCCGTCTATCTGTGGCGCTCCCGCATCGTCGTCACCCCGGCCGAGATCTCGGCGCGCGGCCTGACCTTCCACCGCCGTCGCGACCGCGCGCTCGCAGCCTCGGTGATCCGGGCCACGGTGGTCCAGCCCGGGGCTGTCTCCGAGACCATCGTCGTCCTCGACGCCGGCGAACACGCCCTGCTGAGCATCAACGGCGCCCTCTACGCGCCCGCCGATCTCGACCGGTTCGTCGACCACCTCGGATTGCCCACCGGCGGGCCGGGCGGGCCGGTCACCTCGGCGCAGCTGGCCCGCGAGCGGCCCGGCACCGTGGGCTGGACCGGGCGGCACCCGGTCGCGTTCACGCTGCTTTGCGCCCTCGGCTTCGCCATCGCCGCGGTGATTCTCGGAACCGTGGTCGCTGCCCTGACGGGCTGACCCGCCCTGACGACTGTCGATGTGGAGGTCGACCCAATGGGCGAAGGTATGGACAAGTTGCGTGGGCCCCACTCATGGGACAGTTGCCCAACGATGACGATCTTCACGTTCCACCTTGCGGAGCTCCGTCCGACGACGACGGCGGGGGCGCTGTGGAAGGCGCCGGCTGTGCCGTCCACGCCCGGGTTGCGGTACGCCGAGTGCTTGGCGCTGATGCGCCTTGGTGCCCCGACTGTCTCGCCGGCCCGGATGCAGTTGCGTCGGATGGCGATGTTCGCGCGGTGGGAGGATGAGGCGGCGGTCGAGACGTTCCTGGCGGACCACTCCCTGGGCAGGGAGCTGGCGGCAGGCTGGCACGTGCGCATGCAGTTCCTGCGTCGTTGGTCGCGGCTTGCGGCGCTGCCCGACCTACCGGCGAGGGCGGGGAAGTGGGATCCTGCCGAACCTGTCGTGGCGGTCACGCTGGCCCGGATGCGCCTGCTGGAGGTGCCGAGGTTCCTCAAGTGGGGCAAGCCGGTGGAACGGCTGGTTCGTGATCATCCCGGGGCCACGCTGGCGCTGGCCGCGATGCGCCCGCCACGGACGATCTCTACATTCTCTGTCTGGCGATCTGTGCGGCAGATGGAAGAGATGGTGCAGGGCCACAGCAGTGTCCCGGAGCCCGACCGTCACGCCGCCGCGATGGCCGAGCGCCGGCGCAGGGACTTCCACCACGAGTTCGCCACCCTGCGGTTCCGGCCGCTGTCGGAGCACGGCTCATGGCAGGGTCGGAGCGGGATCGTTCCCCGGTAGGGCGCTGTGCCTCCAGGCCGGGGGCAGAGGATGTCGTCCGTGAGGCTCTCGAGCGGCTTCGTCAGGATCCGCCCGTCGAGAAACCGGCTTGCGGTTGATGACTTGTCAGAGGGAGCCGGCGAGCCAGGACCAGGCGACTTCGAACTTCGCCTCGAGGCGGGTGCGGACGGCGTCGGTGACGACGCGTTCGAGGCGGGGGCCGAGGACGGGGGTCGAGGCGGTGACGTGGAGGTCGAATTCCTGGGTGGTGGATCGTCCGGTGGGGACCAGGACGGTGCGGCCGGTCAGTTTGACGCGGGCGCCGGCGAGTTCGCCTTCGATGTGGGCCTCGCGTGCGCCGTCGTGACCGGCTCGGTGCCAGATCTTGGTCTGGACGAGGCTCAGCATCTCGCCGACGAGTCGTCGCGAGACGACCGGCAGGTCGTCGGGTGCGGTCTCCCATTGCACACGGAGCAGTACGTCGTCACCGGCGTCGCGGACGGCTACGTCGTACGAGCGTGCGCTGAACCTCTGGAACACCTGTTCCTGGAACGTCACGTCGGTGATGATCGCGAACACTTCCTCCGGTGTCGCGTCGTACGACGTGATCAGGTTGAGATCCATCGGACCATCATTTCAGCGAACGTGCGTCGAGGGAGGACTCCACCTGCCGGCTGAGTCGCGGGCGGGTGCGGCATCATGTCCCGCATGGAGCACCCCACGCCGGACACGATCGCCGAACGGCTGGCGCAGTTGGCGCTGGAACTGCATGGCACCGACAGCGTTGAGGAGACGGCCGAGACCGTGCTGCAGTTCGCGCTGCGGGCACTGAACTGTTCGCACGCAGGCGTGGCGCTCGCCGCCCAGCGACGCCCGGCCGAGGTGCCTGCCGCCACCGATCCGATGGTTTCCGACATCGTCCGATTTCAGTTGGCCGCGGATGCCGGACCGCTGGTGGAGTCGATGAATCACCGAGCCACCGTGGTGGTGGCCGACACCGAGACCGAGCAGCGGTGGCCTGAATGGGCGGCCAAGGTTCGGGCTCTTGGGGTGCGTAGCGTGCTGGACGTGCCGTTGACGACCGCATCGGGGACTGTGGGAGTGCTGGCGTTGTACAGCACTGACTCGGATGCTTTCGGGCGCGATGACGAGGCAATCGCCGAGCTCTTGGCCCGGCACGCGTCCGTCGCTGTCGACAGTGCCCGCATCGAGCAGAACCTGGCCCGGGCCGTCGACGCCAGAATGGTCGTCGGCCAGGCGATGGGGATACTGATGGAGCGCTACGGCATCGAGTCCGACCGCGCGTTCGCCGTGCTGAGGCGTTACTCGCAAGACACCAACACCAAGTTGCGCGACGTCGCCCAGCAGCTGATCGACACCCGGCAGCTCCCGCGCAACGCACACGGCTGACCCCCGCTGAAACACATCCGGCATCGGCTCATTCATTCGTGACCTCTCCCGTGTCGGGGAGCGGGCGGACGTGCGCGCGAGTGCCGGTGGCTGACAGTCGTTGGAGGAGTTCGGTGACGCCGTGCGCGTCGGTCACGGCGATTGTCGGTTCGTCGGTCCCAGGGGCTGTGTAGGTCACTTCGTAGCGCAAAGGGTCGCTCCCGGTGGTCGGTACTGGCGGTGGGGCGACCGGCTCAGGTCACGTCGTCAGATCTGTCCGCCTCGGTGGTGATTCCGTGTTCGCGGGCGAGGTGGAGGAGGCTGTCGAGCTCGCCGGCGTAGACGCGTTCGGCGTCGAGGTCGCCCGCTTCCTGGGCGGCGCGGACGGCCACGCGGGCGTCGTTGATCCTGCGGTGGAGCTCGTCGGCGAACGCGTTCATGGTCTCCCGTCCGGAGTGCCGGCAGTGAGCTGACGCATCAATCTATACATGAGTTGCAGAATTCTTCAATTCATGATCGCATGCATTGAGGAAGGCGTGAAGTGATGGGAAGGCGTGGGCGATGACGACACCGCTGCACCAGCTGAAGGCGGAGTTCTTCAAGACGCTGGGGCATCCGGCCCGGATCCGGGTGCTGGAGTTGCTGAGCCAGCGCGAGATGGCGGTGAGCGAGTTGCTGCCGGAGCTGCGTCTGGAGGCGTCGAACCTGTCACAGCAGCTCGCCGTACTGCGTCGGGCCGGCCTGGTCACCACGCGCAAGGAGGGTTCGCAGGTCTACTACTCGTTGACGAGTCCACATGTTGCCGAGTTGCTGGCGGTGGCACGGACCATCCTCACTTCGGTGCTGACCGAGCAGGCCGAGTTGCTGGACGGGTTGAAGGCGGATGCGCAGGCGTCGGGCCGGGCGCGGGCGCGGCGGGCGGTGCGGTGAAGGCCCTGCTGCGGAAGATTCGGTCGACGGGCAGGGTGGCCGAGCCGGCTCCGGAGCGGTCGGGCGGCCGCGACGAGGTGTTCGGTGGTTCTGTGCAGGTGCGGCACGTCGATGCCGGGTCGTGCAACGGGTGTGAGGTGGAGATCGGTTCGGCGTTCGGGCCGGTGTACGACGGTGAGCGGTACGGCGCTCGCCTGGTCGCGTCCCCGAGACATGCTGACGTGTTGCTGGTGACGGGTCCGGTGACCCGGAACATGGCTGAGCCGCTGCGCAAGGCGTACGACGCGACCCCAGCGCCGAAGCGTGTTGTCGCGGTGGGGGATTGTGCTCGCGATTGCGGCGTGTTCGCTGGTGGCTATGGGGTCGAGGGTGCGGTCGGTGACGTGATCCCGGTCGACGTCGTCGTACGAGGATGCCCGCCGGAGCCGCCGGAGATCATCGAGGCGTTGCGGGATCTGACCGGGCGATGACGATTAGTTGGGCGCTGCTCGGCGTACTGCTGAGCGCTGGACTCGGTGCGCTGGCGGCCGTCGCGTCACCTCCGCGGCCGCGTGCCGTCGTTGCGGGCCTGTCCACGTGTGCTGTCGGAGCCTTCGGTGTGCTGGCTGGTGTGCTGGCGCTGAGCGGCCAGACGTTCTCGGCGACCGTCCCGCAGTTGCTGCCGTTGAGCGAGGCTGTGATCGCAGTGGATGCGCTGTCCGGGCTGTTCTGCGTACTGATCGGTGGAGTCGCCGTCATCGCCGGGTTGTACAGCATCGGTTACACCGGTGGAGATCACGCGGACGGCATCGGTGCCGGTTCGCGAACGGCGCAAGGTCTGCTCCCGGTGTTCGTGGCGACGATGATCCTGGTCCCGGTCGCGGGGAACGTGACGACCTTCCTGGTGCTGTGGGAGCTGATGGCATTGGCGTCGCTGGCGTTGGTGTTCGCCGAGCACAGGTTGCGGCCGGCCGTTGGCGATGCCGGAGTCTGGTACGGCGCGATGACGCACGCCGGTCTGGTCGCGATCCTGCTCGGCCTCGTGCTCTTCGCCTCGAAGGCCGGTGGCGAGTCGTTCGAGGCGCTGCGTTCCGCGGATGTCTCGACCCCCGTTCAATCGGTCGTCTTCGGTCTTGTCTTCCTCGGCTTCGGGTCCAAGGCAGGCCTGGTCCCGCTGCACGTGTGGTTGCCGCGGGCGCATCCGGAGGCGCCGAGTCCGGTGTCGGCGTTGATGTCGGCGGCGATGGTGACGCTCGGTCTGTACGGCGTCCTCCGCGTAGGCTTCGACCTTCTCGGCGGTGGCCCGCGCTGGTGGTGGCTGCTGGTGCTGAGCGTAGGCGGGCTCTCCGCGCTGTACGGCGTACTGCAGGCCAGTGTCGCGGTGGACCTGAAGCGTCTGCTGGGCTACTCCACAACGGAGAACCTGGGCCTGATCATGCTCGGTGTCGGCGCGGGCGGGATGTTCGCTGCCGACGGCAACCGAACGCTGGCGAGCCTGCTGGTCGGCGCCGCGCTGCTGCACGCGATCAACCACGCCGGATTCAAGACTGTGCTGTTCCTCGGTGCGGGATCCGTGCTGCGATCGACGGGCTCGCGCCATCTCGACAGCCTGGGCGGTCTGGTGTCGCGGATGCCGGCGACGACGGCGCTGTTCGGGGTCGGTGCACTCGCTGCAGCCGCGCTGCCTCCGGGGAACGGGTTCGTTTCGGAGTGGCTGTTGTTGCAGGGCCTGATCCACGGGCTGTCCGGTGCGGATGCGGTCGTCGCGGTGGCGATGCCGCTGGCGGTCGGTGTGGTGGCCTTGACCGCTGGTCTGGGGGTGGCGACCTTCGTCAAGGCGTTCGGGGTGGGGTTCCTGGCTCGCCCGCGATCCGCGGCGGCGGCCGCGGCGAAGGAGGCGCCGGCGACGATGCGGGTCGCGATGCTGCTGGGGGCGGTCGCCTGCGCTGTGCTCGCGATCGTGCCGGCTGCGGTCGGTCCTGCGTTGACGAACGCCTTGGCCGTGCTGCCGACGGTCCAGGACGGTGCACCGTTGAGTGGCGTGGTGACGTTGCGGCTGACAGGGATCGAGGGGTCGATGTCGCCGCTGCTGATCCTGGTCGGGCTGCTCGTGGCTGCACTGCTGGTGGTGGCGCTGGTCCGCCGTGGATTGCCGCGCCGCGAGTCGCTGGTGTGGGGCTGCGGGGGGACCAGGCTGGATCCGCGGATGGAGTACACGGCGACGTCGTTCGCGGAGCCGTTGACGCGTGTGTTCGACGACGTGCTTCGCCCGGAGTACGACGTCGACGTCACACATCATATGGAGTCGCAGTACCTGATCGAGAGCGTCCGCTATCGGCAACGTGTCGACGATCGGCTGGAGGCTGCGCTGTATCCGCCCGTCCTTGCGGGCAGCACCAAGATCGCCGCGACCCTGAGCCGGCTGCAGAACGGAAGTGTGCACAGGTATCTCGCGCTCGGGCTGCTCGGTCTTGTCACCGTCCTGGTCATCGTGGGGTTGTCCACATGAGCGTCGTCGGCGTGGTCGTCCAGCTCGCGGCACTGATCGTGCTCGCTCCTTTCCTGACTGGCCTGATGCGGCAGATCAGAGCGGTGCTCGAAGGCCGGGCGGGCGCTGGAGTCGGGCAGCCCTGGCGCGACTTGCGGAAGCTGTTCCGCAAGGAGCCGATCACACCTGAGGGTTCGAGTTGGGTGTTCGCCTCGGCTCCTGTCGTCCTCGTGGCGTCGACGCTGGTGATCGCCGCTGTCGCGCCGTTCATCGCGACGATATCGCCGTTGGACGGGGTCGCGGATCTGTTCGCGGTGGTAGCGCTGCTGCTGCTCGGCACCGTCGCCTTGGCGCTGGCTGGTTTGGACACCGGTACGGCGTTCGGCGGGATGGGCGCGAGCCGGGAGATGACGGTGGCGGCGCTGGCCGAGCCGACGATCCTGCTGGCCGGGTTCGCCTTGTCGGTGCGGGTCGGGTCGACGAACCTGTCGGCGATCGTGGAGCGCGGCCGGCAGTCGCCTGGCGACGTGTTGTCGCCGGCCACGTTGCTGGCCGCAGTCGCGCTCGCGGTCGTCGTCATCGCCGAGGCCGGCCGGCTACCGGTGGACAATCCGTCGACTCATCTGGAGCTGACCATGATCCACGAGGCGATGGTGCTCGAGTACGCCGGTCGCGACCTCGCGCTGGTCGAGTTCGCGTCCGCGCTGCGATTGACCGTGCTACTGGGGTTGTGGGCGAACCTGTTCCTGCCGTGGGGAGTCGCCACCGACACCTCGCCGGCGGCGTTGCTGATCGGTGTGGTGGCGTTCGTCGCGAAGGTCGCCGTACTAGGTGCGGTGCTGGCGGCTGGTGAGGTGTTCATGGCGAAGCTGCGGTTGTTCCGGGTGCCTGAATTGCTCGCGGGGTCCTTCCTGTTCGGTGTCCTTGCTGTCTCGTCGTCCTTCTTCCTGGCGTGATCGTGATGACACAGTTGCTCTATCTGATCTGCGGTGGCCTGCTGTTGTCATCGGTCGTGGTGTTGTGGCGGCGTGAGCTGTCGGCGATCGTGCGACTGCTGGTGCTTCAAGGTGTCCTGCTGGGCGTGCTGGCGGGGCTGCTGGCCGTGCGACTGGGCAGCTTCGAGTTGCTGCTGGTCGCGGTCGGCGTACTCGCGCTGAAGGCCGTGGTCGTGCCGGGCATCTTGCGCAAGGTGCTGCGGGACAGCAGCGAGGCACGGGAGACCGAACCGTTGATCAACGTGACCGCGTCGATTGTCGCCGCGGCGTTGCTGACGTTGCTCGCGTACGCCGTCGCCCGGCCGATCGTGCGCCTGGCGCCGTCGGCCGAGACCGAGGCAGTCCCGGTCGGGCTGGCGATGGTGCTGCTCGGCTTCTTCGTGCTGGTCACCCGGAGGCGGGCGCTGTCGCAGATCGTCGGATTCCTGCTGCTGGACAACGGGATCGCGACGACGGCGTTCCTGATCACCGGGGGAGTGCCGGGGATCGTCGAGTTGGCCGTCTCGCTCGACGTGCTGCTGGTCGTGCTGGTGCTGCAGGTTCTGACCGCGCGACTGCGTGCGACGTACGGAGGTACGGATATCGACGAGCTACGGGAGCTGCACGACTGATGAGTCTCAGCGGTACGCCGGCGGTGCTGTTCGTCACCGCCCCGATGGTTGCCCTGGTTACGGCTTCTGCTGCTGCGTTGCTGATGGGCTGGCGGCGCGTGGTAGCCGTCGCGACCGTTGTTGCTGCCGCGGTCGTCCTGGTAGTCGGCGCGGTGACAGCCGCCTGGACCGCCGACGGCGGTGTGGTTGCTGTAGGCACCTTGTTGCGGATCGATGCGTTGTCAGGGGTGATGCTGATCGTCATCGGTGCGGTCGGTGTGGTGGCGACCTGGGCAGGTGTCGGCTATCTGGACGACGAGCTCGCCAACGGTCACACGGATGCGGCCGGTGCTCGGCGGTACGGCGTACTCGTGCCGCTGTTCCTGGCGTCGATGGTGTTCGCGGTGTCGGTGAACAACCTGGGGTTGCTGTGGGCCGCAGTCGAGGCGACCACGATCGTGACCGCGTTTCTGGTCGGGCACCGTCGTACCAGGACGTCTGTGGAGGCGACCTGGAAGTACGTGATCATCTGCTCGGTCGGCATCGCGCTGGCGTATCTCGGCACGGTGCTGGTCAACTACGGCGCCAAGCAGGCGGGCGTCACCGAGCACGGGACCCTGGACTGGACCGAGCTCGTCGCGCACGCCGGCGAGCTCGACCCGGGCGTGATGCGGCTTGCGTTCGCGTTGCTGGTGCTCGGATTCGGCACCAAGGCCGGACTGTTCCCGATGCACAGTTGGCTGCCCGATGCGCATAGTCAAGCGCCGGCGCCTGTCTCGGCGCTGATGTCCGGCGTACTGCTGCCCGTAGCGGTCTACGCGCTGGCCCGCTATCGCGTGATCGTGGTCGCCAGCGTCGATCCGCGGTTCGTCCGGGGCCTATTACTGGCCGCGGCACTCGCCTCGCTGCTGCTGGCCGCCGGGTTGCTGCTGGCGCAACGTGACTACAAGCGGCTGCTCGCGTACTCGAGCATCGAGCACATGGCGATTGCTGTTGTCGGTGTCGCGATCGGTACGCCGTTCGCGATCGCCGCAACGTTGCTGCACCTCGTCGGGCACGGACTGGGAAAGGCTGTGCTGTTCTGCGGAGCCGGGGAGATCCTCGCACGTGAGGGCAGCACGCGGATCGAGGCCGTCCGGCGGTTGTTCCTGCGCTCGCCTGTACTCGCTGGACTGTTCGCGGCCGGGCTGGCGGCGCTGCTCGGTTTGCCGCCGTTCAGTCTGTTCGTCAGCGAGGTCGGACTGATTCGGGCGATGATGGCCGTGGACGCCGGATGGGCGGCCGCTGTCGTTCTGGCGTTGCTGCTGGTGGTCTTCGTTGCCGTCATCGGGAAGGCCGCCGGCGTCCTGCTGGGGTCCGGTCGGACACCGGACTCTGCAGGGAGCGCTGCCGTCAAAGCTCTGCCCGTGACGACGGTCGTGCCGCTGACGGCAGGGCTCGTCGCTGTCGCCGTACTGGGGATTGCGGACTGGCCGCTCGGCCAACTGCTTCAGACTGCCGGCCTGATCGTGGGGAATCGATGAGCTCAGATCCCAGGACCTACCCCAACCGCCGTCAGGTCACCGTCGCCGCGTCCACCCTGGCAGACCGAGCGTCGGCGCTGTTGCGCGAGGGGTACCGCCTTGCGTTGGTCGCCGCACACGACGACGCTGACGAGTTCCGCGTCGTCTACCTCTTCGTCGCCGCGAACCCCGACCGGCGGGTGGAGCTGATTCTGCCCGCCGACGGCATCACGCCCCTGATCCCCAGCCTCGCGACCCTGTCCTTCCCGGCGAGCCGCTTCGAACGCGAGCTGCACGACCTGTTCGGCATCGAGGTCACCAACCACCCACTGCCACGCCGCCTCGTGCTGCATCAGCACTGGCCGGACGGCTGGTTCCCGATGCGTCACGACGCGGGAACACCACCCGCCTTCGGTGACATCGATGAGCCGTACCCGTTCCTCGCGGTCGCCGGGACCGGTGTCTACGAGATCCCGGTCGGCCCGATCCACGCCGGACTGATCGAACCCGGTCATTTCCGGTTCTCGGTGGTCGGCGAGACGATCCTGAAGCTGAAGGCCAGGTTGTGGTTCGTCCACAAAGGGATCGAGAAGCTCGCCGAAGGCAAACTGCTGGCCGACGTGCTGCCGCTGGCCGAACGCGTCTCCGGCGACACGACCGTCGGCCACACACTCGCGTTCTGCCTCGCGGTCGAGGAGGCCAGAGACTGGCCGGTGCCGCCGCAGGCACAGACACTGCGAGCGATCCTCCTCGAGCTCGAGCGGCTCTACAACCACGTCACGGATATCGGAGCCCTCTGCAACGACGTCGGCCATGGCATCGCGAACGCGCACGCCCAGCGGATCCGTGAGCAACTCCTCCGCCTGAACCAGCAGGTCACCGGACATCGACTGCTACGCGGAGCGATCACCCCTGGCGGGACGCACGTCCGCGCGCTTCCCGATCCCGGTCAGCTCGCCGCTGTCGCCGCCGACATCCAGGAGGTCGTCGACATCGCCCTGGGCCACAGCGTCGTACTGGACCGCATGACCGGCACAGCGATCCTGACCCGCGACCAGGCCCACGACATCGGCACGCTCGGGTACGTCGCCCGCGCCAGCGGCATCGATCACGACGCTCGCCGCGACCACCCCTTCGCGCCAGAGACCACCGCGGTCGCCGCGCCCACCCAGACCGCTGGGGACGTTCTGTCCCGCCTCCTCACCAGAGCCGAGGAGATCCAGAACTCCGTCGCGCTGATCGCCGGGCTCATCGCCGGCCGGCCACCACTGGGTGCGGACGCGGCCAAGCCCACCTGGCTCGCCGCCGGCCGCACCTCCGGCGTCGGGCTGGTCGAAGGCTGGCGCGGCACCATCGCCCACCGGATCGAATTCGCACCCGACGGCACTGTGACGCGCCTCAAGATCGTCGACCCGTCGTTCTTCAACTGGCCGGCCCTCCCGGTCGCCCTGGCCGACACGATCGTCCCGGACTTCCCTCTCACCAACAAGAGCTTCAACCTGTCCTACGCCGGCAACGACCTGTGAGGCCCCGCAGCCTACTGCCTCGGCGTCACCGAAACGGACCCTACGGCGATCCCCGGCTGCTACCTCTTCCGCGGGAGGTAGAGCAGACTGAGAGGAGGGCGGAGAACGGTTCGGCGGTGATGGTGAATGACCCAGCAGTACGTTGCCGGCGAGCTGTCTCTGCTGCTGGCGCACTTGCGGTCGGCGGCCACGGATCAGGAGGCCGCGCGGGAGATCGACAATTTCCGGCAGGAAGCGGAGACCATGCCACTGGCGACGCTGGGGTCCGTGGCGGTGCGCGCGATGGCGCTTGCGGACGGAATGTGCTGGGCCTCGATCGCCCGTGGAGACGTGACAGGTTTCAGCCGACTGGCCGAGGTTTCGGCCCGCCTGCACGAGTTCGGCGTCTGCGCCGGCCTGCTCCGTGATCAGATCACGACAACGTACCGATAGCCTCCGACGATTTCTGTCTGAATGCCGATGCGGCTGTACCTGACAGCGCGCGATTGACGGATGCCGCCCGACAGGGCTGAAGGGCCCGGTCGGGTGGGACCTGACGGCCCTGGTGGCGCTTGCGCGGAGTTCGGACGATTGCGGCAAGAGACCGATCGAGCTGAAGGAGCAGGCCATGATCGCGAGCAAGCGCTGGAGCGTAGAGATCCATATCGACGAGAACGACGCCGAGCGGACCACCCACGCGGAAGCCCGGCTGCACACGAACGACGACACGCACCTGATCGGCCGGGGTACGGCCCGGCGGAACCCGAAGGACAGCGACATCGCCGAGATCGGCGACGAACTCGCGGTCGCGCGGGCTCTGTCCGACCTGGCGCACGAGTTGATCCAGGCCGCCGCGTCCGACATCGAGCAGATCACCCACGAGCACGTCCGCCTGCACAGCTGACGATTGCCGAGCGGCGATTGGCCGCGTCGGGCCGGAGAGGAGGCAGTCGTCGTGCTGGACACCGTAACCACAGCAGACGTGCTGTCGGCATCCCACCTGGGCAAGCGGTTCGGCGACCGGGTGGCCGTCGACGACGTGAGCTTCGAGGTGGCGCCGGGGGAGACCTACGGCCTGCTCGGGCCGAACGGAGCCGGCAAGACGACCACGATCCGCCTGGTCTGCGGCTTGCTGCGTGCGGACCAGGGCGAGATCCGGGTCGCCGGCCGTCCGCTGGGTACGACGGCCACGTCGGCGAAGAAGTACATCGGGTACGTACCTCAGGACATCGCGCTCTACCCAGACCTGACCGCGCGCGAGAATCTCAGCTTCTTCGGCCGCCTCTACGGGCTGCGCGGCCGGGCGCTCCGCCATCGGGTGGGCAAGGTACTCGACCTGATCGGGCTCTCGGAGCGCAGCGGCGACCGGGTCGAGTCGTTCTCCGGCGGGATGAAGCGACGCCTCAACATCGGCGCCGGGCTGCTGCACGAGCCGACCCTGCTGGTGCTCGACGAGCCCACCGTGGGAGTGGATCCGCAGAGTCGGCATGCGGTGATGGAGAGTGTGCGCTCGTTCGGCGCCGCCGGCATGGCGGTGCTCTACACTACGCACTACATGGAGGAGGCCGAGCGGCTGTGCGACCGGGTCGGCATCATCGACCACGGCCGATTGATTGCCGAGGGCACCCGTCGGGAGCTGGTCGCCCAGCTCGGAGAACGTGATCGGATCACGCTCGCGGCGACCGGTGACCTGGAGGTGCTGGCCGACCGCCTGCGCAGGCTGGACGGTGTGGACCGCGCGGACGTGAAGGACGGCCAGGTCCAGGTGCTGGCCGGCGAGGCGCGCCGGCTGCTGCCCGACGTACTGGACACGGCCGAACGGTCCGGTCTGTCGGTGCGGTCGGTGGAGGTCGACGAGCCCGATCTCGAGGCGGTGTTCCTTCATCTGACCGGTACGGCGTTGCGGGAGTGATCATGTTCGCCGCCATCGTCATCGCCGCCAAGGATCTGCGGCAGCGTTTCCGGGATCGGTCCGCCCTGATCCTGGGGTTCGTGGCACCCGTGGCCGTGGCGGCGCTGATGAGCTTCGCGTTCTCCTCCGTGGAGTCCTTTCACGCCGACATAGCGCTCGCCGACAACGATCGGGGCCAGATCGCCTCCGCCCTGCGCTCGGCGTTGACCCAGCCCGAGATGTCCGACGTCCTGACGGTCCGGGAGGTCGCCGATGAGCCGACGGCACGGAGGATGGTGGACGACGGTGAGGTCGGAGCCGGCCTTGTCGTGCCGGCGGGCTTCAGCACCGCGGCAGTCGGGGACGAGCCGCTCGGCCTGCTGGTGCTCGCGAATCCGGACGAGCCGCTGCAGGCGCAAGTAGCCCGGGCGATCGCGGATGCGTACGTGGCGCAACTCAACGCCGATCGGCTTTCGATGCACACCGCCCTCGCGGCGGGGGTGCCTCGCAGCCGCGCGGCGGAGCTGGCAACCGCCGTGGCGAGTCTCGAGCTGCCCGAGACGGTCCAGGAGCGGGCGACGGGATACCGACAGCTGACCACCGCGAGCTACTACGCGCCGGCGATGGGAATCATGTTCGTGCTCTTCGCGGTCGGCTTCACCGCGCGAAGCTACTTCACCGAGCAGCGGACGGGCACCTTGGAGCGGATCGGCGCCGCGCCGCTGGGCCGGGGCGTCGTACTGCTGGGCAAGTCCCTCGCCGCGTTCGTCTACAGCGTGGTGAGTCTCGGAACACTCGCAGTGGTGACCTCGGTGGCGTTCGACGCCCAATGGGGACCGCCGGTCCCGGCTGCGGCGCTGATCATGGCGATGTCAGCGGTCCTGGTGGCGCTGACGGCGCTGGTCGTCGCCGCGGCGCGGACCGAGCGTCAGGCCGAGGGGCTGGCGACGATCGTGACGTTCGTCCTGCTCCTGCTCGGCGGCAACTTCGTCCTGCTCAGTCAGGCGCCCGAGGTGTTGCGCAGGCTTGCTCTGTTGACGCCCAACGGCTGGGCGCTCCGCGGATTCACCGACCTTGCCACCGGCGCCGCGGCGACCAGCGCAGTCCTGCCGGTCCTCGTCATTCTGGGTATGGCGGCGGCGCTCGCCGCGCTGGCCGCCCTCGTCGGGCGCTGGAGGGCACAATGACCGCCGCCTTGGCAGTGGCCGGCGCGTCGCTGCGCCGGATGCTTCGCGACCGAACCGCGCTCTTCTTCATCGTGGTGCTGCCTGTCCTGATCATTACGGTGATCGGGACAGTGGTGCAGAATCCAGGCGGGTTCCGGATCGGGGTGCTCGGCACGTCGCTGTCGGGTGCGCCGCTCAGCACAAGTCTGGTGGCGGAGCTGAAGGTGGTCGGCCCACTGCACACGATGACCGACGAAGCTTCCGCCCGTACGGCGCTGCGCCGCGCGGAGCTCGATGCGGTCGTGCTGATCCCTACGGACCTCGATGCCCGCTTGCTGAGCGGGGACGAGGTGGCGATCCCGGTGTTGGCCGGCGGTGCCGAGTCGACGCAGGCCGCCGTACGGGCGGCTGTGGCGGCGGCGGTGGCCCGGCATGCCGAGCGGATCCAGGCAGCTGCGTTCGCTGCCCGCGAGACGGGTACGACGACCGCACAACAGTTGCCCCGGGCAACGGCGGTGCAGGGTGTCACGCCGCGGATCGCGATCACCAGCGAGAACGTCGCGACCGGGAGCGACTACCTGCCGCTCGGCTTCAGCTACAGCGCGCCGACGATGCTTGTCCTGTTCGTCTTCATCAATGCGCTGGCCGGCGGGGCCTCGATCGTGCAGACCCGGCAGCTCGGCATCTATCACCGGGCTCAGGCCGCACCGATCCGGACCCGGAGCCTGGTACTGGGTGAAACCTTGTGCTACCTGGTGTTCTCGTTGCTCCAGTCGATCCTGATCGTCGCGGTCGGCGCGTTGCTGTTCGGGGTGAGCTGGGGTGATCCGCTGGCAGCCGTGGTCCTGATCGGGACCTGGGCGCTGGTCGGAACGGGGGCGGGCATGCTCAGCGGTGCGCTCTTCAAGACCCCGGACCAAGCAGGCGCGATCGGTCCGGTCATCGGGATCGCGTTCGCCATGCTCGGCGGCTGCATGTGGCCGTTGGAGATCGTCCCGAACGCGGTCCGGGCGCTCGGCCACGTGACCCCGCACGCCTGGGCGGTGGACGCCTGGATCACTGTCCTGTCCCGGGACGGCGGTGTTGCGGACATCGCCTCCGAGCTCGCCGTGCTCACCGGGTTCGCACTCGCCATGCTCGCCCTGGCATCCGTCGTCCACCACCGCCGCCTGACAAGTTGAACCTCACCAGTCCGTGGCCGGCAGGGCGGGGCTCAGCAGCGCGTAGTCGCCGTCGTACCGCAGGTAGAGCAGCCGGCCCCGCCGCGTCGACGGGTCGGCGAAGAAGAGAAACGGCCGGCCGGTCAGTGCGCGGGGCAGTGGCAGGACCAGCGGCCGAGTGTGGACGACGGTCACCGGGGTCGCCGTCGACGTCGAGCCGATCGCCTTGCCAGGGCGCAGCTGGAGCAGCCGGTACGAGCCGGGTCCCACGCGCTGCAGCACGCTGTCCTCATCGCTGACGGGTTCATGGAAGAGGTGGAACTCGTGGTCTCCTGCTTCCAGCCGACGGATCGCGGTGTCGACGGTGCACTCCTCCGGCAGGCAAAGCTTCACCCGCACAAGCTCGCGATCGCCCGGCGGCCGCAGCAGTTCCGGCCACCAGGTCCGGCATGGTGTGACGGGCCGGAAGTGCCCGTGAGCACGGAGGTTCGGGATCAAGCGGAGTTGACTGTGCACCCGCGCGGCCAGCAGAACAGCGGCGTCGGCCGTCGTTCGCGCCGCGATCTGTGCCCGGACCGGTCCGGCCGGAGATGCGAGGTTCAACTGCGCGATGACCGGCCGGACCGAGCCGGGATGGCGGAGGCGGCCGACTCGTGCCACCGCCGCGGCGGCCCACGGCCCCAGGACAGCTCGCAGGTTGACCCTGATCTGCTCGACGACGTCTGTGGGCAGGATGCCGTCGGTGTGCACCTGAAGCTCGGCGTCAACCGGCGCACGGTTTCCGCTCATGGTCACACCGTGACGCCACGGGGCCGAGCCTGGGCAGGGCAGTTGGTCCTCTTCCGGTGGGCCTTTCAGCGGGCGCGCGACCGGGCGATGGCTGTGCCGATCCAGGCGACGATCTCCGCACGAACCGACGCCTTCGTCAGCCGCAGCACCTCGTCCTCGTTGTACCCCTGCAGTCGCAGCCTTCGCCCCGTGGACAACACGAGGCGCAGCACGCGGTCTGGTGTGACCGCACCCGCGTACTCCACTGCCAGTTGCTCGGCAAGCTGGCGCAGCCGTGCTTGTGACATCGGGATGTCGAGCGGACTCGCAACTGTGTCCACGCGACGATGGAACGGCCGGCGCGGACAAGGGGGTAGGGCCTAAATTCCCAAGGCGTGACGCTTCATGCGTCGCACCTACGATCCTGCCGGGCGCGCTTCGGACGCGGGATGGAGACGATCGTCCACACTGCGGCGCAGAGTACGACGAGCGTCACGCGGAGCCCCTCGGACCAGTCGCTGGTCCACACCGCGGTGGCCAGGACCCAGGGAAAGCCCACCAACCAGACCCCCAGCTCCACAATGAGTGGCAGATCCCGGATCCAGGTGGCGACGTCCTCCAGCCGATCGGATCCCAGCAGCACGAAGAACGCCATCCACAGGCCGACCATCCAGAGGAACCAGATCCTGGATCCGGTCGTGGTGTGCTGCGCGGTGGTTCCGGTTGAATCGGACAATTGTTTCGGCATGATGCCTCCCGACGGAGAGGAAGGCGGTAGCTGCCGCTGCCGTCACCATCAGGGTGGGCCGGGCGGGCGCGCTCCGCAGGGGCCGGACGTCCCGAATCCGGGGGCCGTTGTGAGGCGGAGAGGACGCGGAAGTCTCGCTTGCCGTCGGCCTCGACGGTGGCCGTCGTACGCAATCTGCGGATCTCGGCGTTCGCCTGCGGACCTTGGTCCCGGTCGTCAGGGGACATGGCCCCGTTGGCGGGTCCGGCGATCTCGGCCACGCTGGAAGGACGAGGGGGTGCGGGGTATGGCTGTCGACAGCCGAACGTCACAGGTCCGAGTCGCCCGCCGGACACAGCAGTTCGCCGCCGAGGTGGCGCTGATCACGACAGCGATCGTGCTGTACTTCGTTGTCCGTGGGTTGATCCACACGCGGATCGATGCCGCCTTCCGGAACGCCGAGTACGTCGTGGAGCTGGAGCGTCTCGGGGGATTCTTCGTCGAGCCGGAGCTGCAGGCCGCGGTCGCCGGACACGGGTGGCTGGTCGATGCGGTCAGTTACTTCTACATCTACGGGCATTGGCCGGTCGTGCTGGCCACGTTGCTGTGGCTGCTGATCCGGCATCGGGACGCGTACCGCACGGTCCGCAACGCGATCCTGATCTCCGGTGCGATCGGGCTGGTGATCTTCGCGGTCTTCCCGGTCGCGCCGCCGCGGTTCCTGCCGTTGTACGGCTTCGTCGACACGGTCACCGAGCAGACGTCGGCGTACCGGGTGCTGCAGCCGCCGGCCTTCGTGAACCAGTACGCCGCCGTGCCGAGCCTGCACTTCGGCTGGAACCTGCTGATGGGGATCGCGATCGCCACCCTGGCCGGTCACTGGGCCATGCGCTTGTTCGGCTGGCTGATGCCGCTGGCCATGCTGGCCTCGATCGTCCTGACCGCCAACCACTACCTTCTCGACGGCCTGGCCGGCGGCGTCATCGCACTGCTGGGTCTGCTGATCGCGTGCCGCCGTACCAAGGGCTTCTTGTCCACGACCGAGGGTCGAAAGTCCGCTCCTTCGGATTCGTAGGCCCCTGCTGCGCGGACGTGTGGTTGCGGTGTTGTGGAGGTGGACAAGGAACGGCGCCACCGCGGCGCCGCCCGACTCCCCGGAGACCGGTCCGGCCGGGCGCGCACCCGGCCGAGCCGGTTCGCAACGACGAGAGGAAAACTGAGATGAGGCGGGTGGTGATCCTCGGAGCCGGCACTGCCGGTACGACGGTCGCGAATCAGCTCCGGCGGCGGCTGGCATTCGACGAGTGGCAAATCACGGTGATCGATCGCGACGACGAGCACCTGTACCAGCCCGGCCTGTTGTTCATGCCGTTCGGCCGGGAGACGGCGGCCGGTGTCCTGAGATCGCGTCGCAGCCTGCTGCCGAAGGGGGTCCAGTTTCTGACCGCGGAGATCGCGATGGTGGATCCGGAGCGCAAGGTCGTCCGGCTCGGCGCCGGGGGAGCGGTGGCGTACGACTACCTCGTCATCGCGACCGGGACCAGCTCCCGCCCCGACCAGACACCCGGGATGCTCGGGCCCGAATGGCGCAAGAGCATCCACGACTTCTACACCTACGACGGCGCGCTCGCACTCCGTGGGGCGCTGGACGCCTTCCCGGGCGGACGGCTCGTGGTGCACGTCGTCGACCAGCCGATCAAGTGCCCGGTCGCCCCGCTGGAGTTCACCTTCCTGGCCGAGTCCTTCTTCCGTGCGAATGCCATGCGCGACCAGGTCGAGCTCGTCTACGTCACGCCGCTCGACGCCGCGTTCACCAAACCGATCGCGGCGCGCTACCTCGGCCGGCTGCTGACGGAGCGCAAGATCGCCGTCGAGACCGACTTCCTGGTCGAGCGAGTCGACGCCGAGCGCAAGACGCTGGTCAGCTACGACGAGCGGGAGATCGGCTACGACCTGCTGGTCACCGTGCCGCTGAACATGGGCGCGGAGTTCGTCGGTGCGTCCGGGCTGGGTGACGAGCTGAACTACGTGCCGGTCGACAAGCACACCCTGCAGTCGCTCGCCCATGCGGACATCTTCGCCGTTGGCGACGCCAACGACCTGCCGACCTCCAAGGCCGGCTCGGTGGCGCACTTCTCGAGCGAGATCTTCGTGGCGAACTTCTGCCAGTACGTCGAGGGTCGTGCGATGACCCACCATTTCGACGGGCACGCCAACTGCTTCGTCGAGACCGGCGACGGCAGGGGACTGCTGATCGACTTCAACTACGACACCGAGCCGCTGCCCGGCCGCTACCCACTCGGCCGCTTCGGCCCGTTGGCGCTGCTGCGGGAGACGCGGGCGAACCACTGGGCCAAGGTGGCGTTCCGCTGGATCTACTGGCACCTGCTCGTGCGCGGTCGCCCGCTGCCGGTGCCGTCCCGGATGTCCATGAGCGGCAAACACCGACCGGACGAGGAGGTCCGACCATGACCGTCGTCAGCGTTGGCGACACCCGCATCCACGTCGACTCGGAGGGCTTCCTCACCGAGTACGGCGAGTGGACCGAGGAGCTCGCCGTACAACTGGCAGCGAACATCGGGATCGAGCTCACCGACGAGCACTGGCAGGCGATCCGGTTCCTGCGCGATGACTACCCGTCCCACGGAGAGACCGCGACGCTGCGGCGGGTGTCGACCCTGGCCGGCATCCCGATCAAGCGCCTGTTCGCCCTGTTCCCCGGCAAGCCGGCCAAGAAGATGGCCTACATCGCCGGCCTGCCGAAACCTCGTGGCTGCGTGTGAGAGGAGCATCGTCATGACCACCGCAGAGACCGCGCCGCTGTTCGTGCCCGACTTCGGCGACGACCTGGCCGAAGGGCGCAAGTTGGCGATCATCTGCTCGAAGGGCAACCTGGACATGGCCTACCCGGGCCTGATCCTGGCGAACGCCGCCCTCGGCGAGGGCGTGGAGACGCACCTGTTCTTCACGTTCTGGGGGTTCGACATGATCACCAAATCGCGCATGCACGACCTGAAGTTCACGATGCTCGGCAACACCGCGACGCATCTGCCGCAGGGCCTCGGCGGCCTGCCGGGGATGACCGCGATGGCCACGCACCAGATGAAGAAGCAGATCCACGAGGCCGGGGTTCCCGACGTACCGGAGTTCCTGGAGCAGATCGTCGCCTCCGGCGGCCACCTGTGGGCCTGCCGGATGTCCGCCGACATGATGCACCTGGACGAGGCCGACCTGTACGACGACGTCGAAGGCATCATCAGCGCCGCCGACTTCATCGAGAAGACCGAAGGAGCCCAGCTGCTGTTCATCTGAGCCGGGCGGGTCAGCGGGCGATGTAGCCGCCGTCGATGTACAGCTCGAGGCCGGTGACGAACGAGGCGTCGTCGCTGGCGAGGTACGCCACGCCGGCTGCGACCTCGTCGGTGCGCCCGAGCCGGCCCATCGGCGTGAGCTGGGTCATCACGTCCCAGAACGGGGTGTCCCGCGCCGCGTCCAGGATCGGGGTGTCGATGAAGCCGGGGTGGATCGAGTTCACCCGGACACCTTCGGTCGCCCAGTGCAACGCGGCGTTCTTGGTCAGCGTCCGCACCGCGCCCTTCGCCGCGTGGTACGCCGGTGAGGTGCCGAAGCCGCCGCTGGTGCCGAAGATCGAGCTGATGTTGATCACCGACCCGTGCCCGGAGGCTTTCAGGTACGGCGCAGCCGTGCGCAGGCCGAGGAAGACGCCGGTCTGGTCGACGTCGATCGTGTGCTGCCAGTCCTTGAGCGTCGTCTCCTCGATGGTCGCCAGGTCGCCCATGCCGGCGTTGTTCACCAGGATGTCGAGTCCGCCGAACTCCTCGACGGCCAGAGTGCACACCGTCTCCCAATCCACTTCGCTCGCGACGTCGTGCCTCGCGAAGCGCGCTCGCGCACCGGAGTCCCGAAGCGCCTCGGCCACTGCTTCACCGGCGTCCACCGCGATGTCCGTCAGTAGTACGGCGGCGCCCTCGGCGGCGAGCCGCCAAGCAGTCGCCTTGCCGATTCCGCTGGCCGCACCGGTGATCAGCGCGACCCGGCCGTCAAGCCTGCCCATGATGTTCTCCTTCGAAGGTGTGGCGGATGGTGGTCAGGAAATGCGCTTCGAGGCGGTGAGGACGGGGAGACCGTCGGCGGCGGTCAGGAGGGTGCGGAGGCGGCTGACGAAGCGGGCGGTGGGGGCGCCGTCGACGATGTCGTGGTCGACGCTGACCGTGAGCTGCAGCCACTCACGGTCGACCAGGTGACCCTGGCACAGCACCGGACGGCGGGTGATGCCCCCGATGACGACGCTCAGCGTGTGCAGTTGGAAGGCGATGCCCCAGCCGCCGCCGGCGCCGAACATGCCGACAGCTGTGACGCCGACCGTCCCGGCGAGCGCTCGTTGCCGGCGCGGGAAGCGATGCAGCGATCCGAGCAGGCCGGTCCGGATGAAGCCGGGCAGCAGCAGGTAGGCGTGGACCCAGGGCGCCTTGCCGACGGAAGGGCTGAGGTGTGGGTCGGCCTTGACCGCGTGGATCTCGTCCTGCAGGCTCCGTACGTCGCGGGCGCCGGCGTCGCGGAGGACGTGCGTGAAGGCAAACGGGCTGCCGTCGACGTCGACCTCGATCGGCAGGCCGACGTCGACCTGGTCGAAGATCACTTCGCGGCCGCGCAGATCGCGGTACGCCTGGACACTCGGGTCAGCGGCGACCGCGCGGGCGACGCAGGCGATGACGAACGCCGTGAACGACAGGTCCTCACCGGTCGCGGCCTCGTGCGAACGCAAGGCCGACCGGGCCGAGGTGACATCGACCTCGAAGAGACCGTGGACGGCGTGCCGTCGGCGCGCCGCGCGCCCGGCATCGATGACGAGATGCCGGACCCAGGGCCTGCGGACGACCTTGGAGTCCGGGTGCCGCATCGGTCCACCTCCACTTCCTCTCTGACTCGAGCATCGGCGCGCAGTGGCGCCGGGCGCATCGGCCGATCGGTCCCTTCCGTCCGGGACCTTCGGCTCTACGACTCGCTGCCGTGGGCCGGGTTTGCTCGACAGACAACCCGAACCGAGAGAGGCATGCCATGAAAGCAGCAGTTGTAACCGACTTCGACGCACCGCTGGAGATCCAGGACCTTCCCGTCCCCGAGCCCGGTGCCGGCGAGGTGCTAGTGCGGATGGAGACCAGCGGTCTCTGCCACACCGACATCCATGCGGCACATGGTGACTGGCCCGTGAAGCCCACCCCGCCGTTCGTTCCCGGCCACGAAGGCATCGGTGTGGTGGCGAAGCTGGGCCCAGGCGTCACCGAGCGCGCGGTCGGAGACCGGGTCGCGATCGCTTGGCTCGGGTACGCCTGCGGCAAGTGCCGGTACTGCATCGGAGGCTGGGAGACGCTGTGCCCGGAGCAGCACAACTCCGGCTACTCGGTCAATGGGAGCTTCGCCGAGTACGCCGTGGTGGCGGCCGCCTTCGCGACGCCCGTTCCCGACGGGGTGTCGTCGCGGGACGCCGCGCCGCTGACGTGTGCCGGTGTCACGACGTACAAGGCGATCAGAGTGGCCGGTGTCGCGCCGGCCGAGACGGTGGCGATCTTCGGCGTCGGCGGTCTCGGTCATCTGGCCTTGCAGTACGCCAGGATCGCGGGTGGGATCACGATCGGCGTCGACATCGAGGACACGAAACTCGAGCTGGCCACCGAACTCGGGGCGGACCACGTCGTGAACGCGGCCACGACCGATCCGGTCGAGGCGATTCAGGCGCTCGGCGGGGCCGACGTCGCGGTCGCGTTGGCGGCGAATCCACAGTCGTTCGACCAGGCCTTCCGTTCGCTGCGCCGCGGTGGCCGGCTCGTCTGCGTGGCCCTGCCCGCCGACGACGGTGCGTTGAACCTGCCGATCTTCGACACGGTCCTGAGCGGCAAGAGCGTGATTGGCTCGATCGTCGGCACCCGCAACGACCTGGCCGACGTCTTCGCGCTGCACGCCGCCGGGCGGACGCGGGTCATCGCGGTCGACCGCAAGCTCGACGAGGTCAACCAGTCGATCAACGACGTCCTGTCCGGCGCAATCCCGGCCCGAGTGGTTTTCCAGTTCTGACCACTCCGTCCGGCCGGGCCTGGTCGAGGACGATGCCGAGCAACACGCTGTTGTGGTCGAGGACGTGGTCGGGGTGGGCAGTGCGATAAAGCCGGGCCGGTGCAGTCATCGGGCCCACCTTGACCGCGGCGTGGCCGCTGGTCCAGCGCCCGTCGACGAGGACGTCGAGCGCCGCGGGGCCGACGAAGTGATGCCACCACCGCCTGGCGTCGGCGTCGCCGACGAGCACGGCCACGCGTTGGCCATGCCGGACCGCCTGTAGCGGCAGTACGACGGTCGCACCGCTACGGCCTGTGTAGCGAATCGCGATCAGGCTTGTGGGCAGAGCCGGTGCGAGTGGGCTGTTCATCAGCCGCAGCACCAGCCGGTCCCGCCATCGCGCCAAGGTTCCAGCCATATCGACTCCCAGTACCGAGTCTGCTCCGCAGGCGGTCATTCGCTTCGGCTACGGCCAGGCGGTTCCGGCTACGCCGTGGCGTCCGCTCGCCGACGTCGTCGTACCGGACGATCGCGTCACCGGAGACGGGACGGGTGGGCCCGGGCAGCAGGACCTTCGACCCTGACTGTCCGGCGGCGTTACGGAGCAGCCTGGAGTTGCAGGGGAAGAAACCGGCTCGCCGGGATCGGACAGAGAACAGGTGACCACAGGGTCACAAGATCCGCCGTCATCAAGACGGTTCCGGTCCGGCGAGCCGGTTCTGCTGCATCGTGGTCGAACGAGTGGGAATCTGGTCGCTCCCCGCTCGAAACGCCAGACGCTCGGGGCCGGCTCTTGGTGTGCGTGTTCACCTGCGGTGGGCGATGCGGTCCATCGTCGCCCGTACGTCGGTCTCGGTCGGTTCTGGCGAGAACACGTCCCACGCGTGCAGGGCCAGGCCGATCCCCCAGCCGAAGATCGGGAAGGCCGGCCAGAAGAACTCCGCGCCGGTCAGGAACCAGATGACCACCAGGAAGGTGTTCACCGTCAGGTAGGCGAGGACATGCCCGGTGAACTCCCGGCGCTTCCGAAGCTCCTCCACCGCCTGCTCGCGCAATGAGTCCGTGGTCTGGATCGGACCCAGTGGTTGCTCGTCCATGACTGCCTCCTTCTTCGTCACTTCCACCGTCGTACGGCGGTCTGCGCCACCCCAGAGCCGATGGTCCCGTCCTGCGCGTGCCGAGCGCGGGACCTTCGGCTCTGCTGGCCGGGCAGACCCGGACGGAGGCTGGCGGTGACAGAGGAGGCTTGTGATGACTACGACGACGTACCCCGTCAGAGTGGACGGGGCCCTCGACGACCGGCTGAATCGCTGGTTGTGGCTGGTGAAGTGGGTGCTGGTGATTCCGCACCTGGTCGTGCTCGCGTTCCTGTGGATTGCGTTCGCGGTGCTAAGCTTCGCGGCGTTCTTCGCGATCTTGTTCACCGGGCGCTACCCGCGCTCGATCTTCGACTTCAACGTCGGGGTGCTGCGCTGGACGTGGCGGGTGCAGTTCTACGCGTACGGCGCACTCGGCACGGACCGGTATCCGCCGTTCACGTTGTACGACGTACCGTCGTACCCCGCGCACCTGGAAGTGGAGTACCCGCGGCACCTGTCGCGTGGCCTGGTGCTGGTGAAGTCGTGGCTGCTCGCGATCCCGCACTACATCGTGCTCGCCTTCTTCCTCGGCGGAGGCACGTGGTTCGCAACCCAGAACTGGGAGTGGAGCGTCGGCCTGGTCGGACTGCTGGTGCTGATCGCTGCCGTGGTGCTGCTGTTCACCGGGCGCTACCCGCAACCGGTCTTCGACCTGGTGCTCGGCATGGACCGGTGGGCCCTGCGGGTCGCGGCGTACGCGGGGCTGATGGTCGACCAGTACCCGCCGTTCCGGCTGGATCTGGGCGGTGACGACCCTGCGACAACCAGGCTCGAGCGGCGAACTCCGCAGTCTTTGCCTTCGGCATCCCCGCGCGAACCCACGCCGCGGATGTCGGCGGGCCGGATTGTCACCTTGCTGCTCGGCATTACCGCGTCGCTGGCGTCGATCGTCGGCCTGGCCGTCGGCGGCGGGCTGGCGTGGCTCGATCTGGGAATGCGTGACTCCGCGGGCTATGTCACCACGGACAAGGTGACCTTGCGGACCTCCGGTTACGCCTTGGCCAGTGAGGAGGTGACGATCCACGACGACGGCGCGACCTTGCTGCGCAGGCTGTTCGGTGACGCTCGCGTGCGGGTGCTCGCCGACGACGGCCTCCCGGTGTTCGTCGGGATCGCCAACGGTGCGGATGTGCGTGCGTACCTGGCCGGTGTCGCCTACTCCACGGTGACTTCGCCCGGCCCTTACAGCACGACGTACGACGACCACGCGGGAGGCGCTCCGTCGACGCCGCCGACCGAGCTGGCGATCTGGCGGACGCAGGCGGTCGGGCCCGGTGAGCAGACCATCACGTGGCCGATCGAAAGCGGTGACTGGACGCTCGTGGTGATGGCGCCGGATGCCACCGCCCAGGTCGCCGTACAGGCTGACTTCGGTGCGACGGCAGCTGCCCTGACCGGGGTGTGGATCGCGGTGCTCGCCGGCTCCGGCGGGTTCCTCCTGATCGGCATGCTCGCCGTCGTCCTGGCGGTCGTCCGGCGGCCCGAGCCGGGACCTTCGACTCTGGAGCCGGCGTCGGCCGGCCGGTCGAATGAAAGTGAGGACATCCACTGACCATAGGGGCCGAACATGAGTGTACGTGTGGGGATCAACGGATTCGGGCGCATCGGGCGGGACTACCTGCGCTGTGTGCTGGACCGGGGATCGAGCGGCATCGAGGTGGTCGCGATCAACGACATCGCCGCACCGGCGACACTCGCACATCTGCTGCGTTACGACTCGACGTACGGCCCGCTGAAGGAGGAAGTCGGTTACTCCGACGGCACGATCACGGTCGGCGGCCGCACCCTGCGGGCGACCGCCGGGCGTGACCCCGCTCAGCTGGACTGGGCTGCCGTCGGCGTGGACATCGTGATCGAGTCGACGGGCAAGTTCCGCACCCGTGAGGCGGCCGGCGCCCACCTCACCGCGGGCGCTCGCAAGGTGATCCTGTCCGTACCGGGCAAGGACGTCGACGCGACCGTCGTCCTCGGTGTCAACGAGGACGACTACGACCCGGCCGTTCATCAGGTGATCTCGAACGCCTCGTGTACGACGAACTGCGTGGCGCCGATGGTGTCCGTGCTGCACCGCGCCTTCGGGATCGAGCGCGGCCTGATGACGACGATCCACAGCTACACCAACGACCAGGTGCTGCTCGACTCGCCGCACAAGGACCTGCGCCGGGGACGCTCCGGCGCCGCCAACCTGATCCCGACCAGTACCGGTGCGGCGCGAGCGGTCGGCCTGGTCATCCCTGAACTGGCGGGGAAGATCGACGGCGTGGCGGTACGGGTCCCGGTCGAGGACGGATCGCTGACCGATCTGTCGGTCGAGCTGTCCGGACCGGTGACCGTCGAACAGGTCAACCAGGCCTTCGCCGATGCGGCGGCGGGTCCGCTGAAGGGCATCCTGCGCTACACGACCGATCCGATCGTGTCCCGCGACATCGTCGGCGATCCGGCGTCGTGCATCTTCGACGCGCCGCTGACGCAGGTCCAGGATCACCTGGTGAAGGTCTTCGGCTGGTACGACAACGAGTGGGGCTACACGAGCCGCCTGGTCGACCTGACCGAGCTCGTCGCCCGCTCACTCTGACAAGGAGTGCGAGATGAACGGCAAGTGGGTCCTGCGGCCCCAGGACCGGGGCGGAACCGACGCGGCGCAGGTCGGCGAGAAGAGTGCCTCCTTGGCCGAGTTGGCGCGCGGAGGCATCCGGGTGCCGGCAGGCTTCGTGGTCACGGCCGATGCTTACCGGGAGTTCGCCCAGCAGGCGGGGCTGGGGCCGGTGATCGCGGGTGAACTCCGCAGGTACCGGGCCGGCCGGGATGTGGTCGCTGTCGCGGCCGCGATCCGCACCGCCTTCTGCGAGGCCGCATTGCCTCCCGCACTGGCAGCCGAGATCCTGGGCGCGTACCAGGAGCTGGGCGGCGACGGCACCGAGGTCGCCGTTCGCTGCAGCCCGGTCGCCGCGCAGGACGACGTACGCGACGAGGTCTTCCTTCATCTCCGCAGTGGCGCGGACATCCTCGCGGCCTGCCGTCGCTGCTTCGCCTCGCTGTTCAGCTCGGTGGCCGTGGGCAACCGTGAGCTGCGCGGACCGGACCACCTGGCGGCCGTGATGCCGGTGGCCGTGCAACGGATGGTGCGCTCCGACCTCGGCGCGTCCGGGACTGCCCGCGGCGAGAACACCTTCGTCCGCGTCCGGGCCGGCTGGGGTCTGGGCGAGCCGCCCGCCGGCGATCCGGACCTGTACTCCGTGCACCCGGGCGCGCGCCCGATGATCGTGCGGCACCGCGGCGCCAAGCGGACGAAGACCGTGTACGCCGATCCGCACGGAACCCACACGATTCCGACGACCCCGGAGGAACGCTCGCAGCTGGTACTGACCGACGACGAACTCCAGGAGCTCGCCCGCTGGTCGGTCGAGGTCGACAAACACTTCAAGCGCCCGATGGAACTGGAATGGGCCAAGGAAGGCCGGTCCGGCAACCTCTACCTGATCGAGGTCCGGCACCGGGCGATGCGACGGGTGACCATCGCCGAACCCACGCCGGCTGTCCGGATCCCGCGTCGACTGAGGGGGTGAGTTTCATGCAGGCACGGCCGGCGTTGAGTGAGCTCGGTCTGAGCAGTGGCAAGAAGACGAGGTTGCGGCGGATCTTGTTCGATCACGGTCTGCGCAACGGCACCGCGTTCTTCCTGCCGTACGACCAGGGCCTGGAACACGGCCCGCGGGACTTCTTCGCGAACCCGCAGGCCTCCGACCCGGCCTACATCGTGCGGCTCGCGATCGCCGGGCAGTTCAACGGCATCGCGATCCAGATCGGTCTGGCGGAGAAGTTCTACTGGGACTACGCCGGCGAGATCCCGCTGATCCTGAAGCTGAACGGCAAGACCGACATCCCGTCCGACGAGGCCGCGCTGTCGCCGGTGCACGCGAGTGTCGAGGACGCGGTCCGGCTGGGCGCGGACGCGGTCGGCTACACCCTGTACGTCGGATCGCCGGCGCAGGAGACCGACTTCGCGCAGTATCGGCGGATCCGCGCCGACGCCGAACGGCTCGGCATGCCGCTGGTCGTGTGGGCGTACCCGCGCGGCGCCGCGATCGAGGCGAAGGGCGGCAAGGACTCGTTCTACGCGGTCGACTACGCGGCCCGGGTCGCCAGCGAACTGGGAGCCGACGTGGTGAAGGTCAACTTCCCGCACCCGGAGAAGCGCGACGGCGTGAAGCCGCCGTATCGCGAGGTGTTCACTCCGCAGGAGGCCATCGACGCGGTGGTCCGGTCGGCCAACCGCACGCTGGTGCTGGTGTCCGGCGGCGAGAAGGCCGGCGACGACGCGATGCTGCGCAAGGCGGAGCAGGCGATGGATGCCGGCGGGCTCGGCCTGATCTTCGGCCGCAACGTCTGGCAGCGCGGGTACGACGAGTCGCTGCGGTTCGTCGAGTCGCTGCAGCAGATCCTCTCCCAGCATCCGAGCAAGTGAGGGAAGCGATGATGAAGCATCTCTTGACGGTCGGGGACGTGATGACGACCGAGGTCGTCATGGTCGCCGAGGACACGTCGTACAAGGCGGTGGTCGCGACGTTGGCGCATCACCGGATCAGTGCGGTTCCGGTGCGCAGCGCGTTCGGCGGAGTGGCCGGCATCGTGTCGGAGACGGACCTGATGCACAAGGAAGAGTTCCAGCGGCGGCGCTTGTACCCGTGGCTGCGTTCCCGCGGCCGGTCGAAGGCTGAAGCGCTCACCGCTGCACAGTTGATGACTCGTCCCGCGGTGACCGTGGACAGCAGTTGCACGCTGGACCGGGCCGCGCGCCTGATGGCTGACCGGGACATCACCCGGCTGATCGTCGTAGACGGTGACGAGCCCGTCGGCATCGTCACGCGGTCGGATCTGCTCAGCGCGTTCCTGTCCCCGGACCACGAGGTGCTCGCCCGGGTACGGCGCGCAGTCGTCGACCGCGGTCTCTGGGACGATCCGTTCGCAGTGGAGGTCACGGTGCTCGAGGGCGTGGTGACGCTGGCCGGACAGGTCGAGAACCGCAGCATGGTTGCCCTGGCCGAGCGGTACGCCCGCGACGTCGATGGAGTGGTCAGCGTCAGCAACAACCTCACCTGGGCCTTCGACGACACCGCAGCTGCCCCAGGCACCACCGGGCTGCATCACTGACGCCGATCTGTGTCACCCACTGGCTGGATATGTCACCGCCGGCGTGCTGTAACTGGTCATCGATCACACAACCGGCTACCGATGCCCTAGGCAACCAGGTCACCAACCATGCTGACAGGTCGGAGTCGAGTTCTCAGGTGTGATGGATGACGGCGACCGGGCAGCGCGAGTGGTACAGCAGGCCGCGTGCCACCGGACCCAGTTGTTCGGAGAACTCCGTCTCGCCGAGTCCACCGACTACCACCAGGTCGGCGTGCTCGGACTCCTGCGCGAGGGCACGGACCGGATGCTCTGCCACCCCTCGCTGGTCGACAGCGACCTCCGGGTACTTCGCTAACCACCGGTCGAGGCTGCGAGTCAGCAGTTCGTCGTCGGCGGCGTCCCACGGCTGCCCGCTGGGGTACGGACTGCCTGCCTGGATGTCGGCCGCGTGCACGCCGCGCACCTCGGCACCGGTCGCGGCTGCGACCTCGAAGGCGAACCGTACGGCGTGCTGGCCCTCCAGCGACCCGTCGACACCGACGACGATCCGCCGGTGCGGGGGAGCGGCAGCATCCCAGGTGCCGGGTACGACGATCAGCGGTACGTCGGTGCTCGGCGCCGTACAGACTCGGGGCGTCGATCCGAGCACGAGCTCGGCGAAGCCGCCCAGGCCGCGGCGACCCACGACAAGGGCCTGTGCGTGCTCGGATTGCTTCGGCAGAACCTTGGACGGGTGACCGTGGCACACCTCGAGCGAGGCGTTCCGGAAGCCGATCCGATCGAGCTCCCGGGCGGCGTCGGCCAGCACCTCGCTGCCGTCGTCCGGACCGGGCGGCGGCGGCGCCGGCTCGAGCTCGTGCTCGTCGTCCAGCACGAAGATCGCGTGCAGGGGTGTGTGCTGCAGGCTCGCGAAGCGCGCTGCCCAGGTCAGAGCGATCAGGCCGTCCGGTGATCCGTCGATCCCGACCAGGACCGGGCTCTGCGCAGACATCGTGACACCTCCGGCTCGCGGTTCTGCCCTTCAGTCAAGCCGCCCGCGGGCGGTGCGGGGAGAGCGAAAGGTCCCGGCCCCCGGGTCCCGAAGGTCCCAGCGTCACACCAGGACGTGTGCGAAGGTGATCGGCTGGACGACCTCGATCCGCCGGCCGAGCTGGTCGCAGGCCGGCAACTCGCGGAACACCTCCCAGCCTTCACCTGCCCGGTCCGCGCCCTCATCGTGCAGCCAGTCGTCGATGGTCTGCTGGACCACGCCGATCTTCTCGTAGGGTCCGGCGTACCGGACGACGAGGACCGGGCCGCCGGGCAGCGCCGACGGCTCGATCAACCCGTGTGCCGTGATGGGTGCGGCGACCGGAAAACCCGCCTCCACATCGACCAATCCACCGAACAGCGGGTGGCATCGGGCGAACGGGTAGCCGCACGGCGTGATCCCCCGACGATGCAGATAGCCGCCGATCTCCGCGCAGGCGCCTGGGATCCACTCGGTCAGTTGGTCCGTGAGCACAACCGCGCGCCGGACAGCAGTCGTCTGGTCAGGGAATGTCCTCGTCTGCCAGGTGAACATGGCGTCAGCGGGCGATGGCGATCGGGCATTGGGTGTGGTGGAGGACGCTTTGGCTGACCGAGCCCAGGAGTAGGCCGGTGAAGCCGCCGCGGCCGCGGGAGCCGACGACGACCAGATCCGCGGACTCGGAGCGGCGGACGAGGGCCCTGGCGGCCGAGCCGCTGGCGAGTTCGATCGTCCACGTCACATCCGGATGGTCGGCGGCGGCGCCGGCGACGGACTCGGCGACCAGGAGCCGGCTGTCGTCCTCGACCTTGTGTGCATCGAACTGGAGCATGGACGCGCCGTCGGCGTAGGTGAGGAACGGGCTCGTCCAGGCATGCAAGGCAACCACGTGGGCGTGCATCGCCTCGGCCTGGTCGAACGCGAACTCGATGGCCCGTGCCGAGGCCTTGGATCCGTCGACACCGACGACTACCGCGGGGCCTTCGTGCGCATGCGGCCGTAGATCGGGCGGAATGACGACCACCGGGCACTGCGTGTGCGTGGTCACCTGCACCGCGACCGAGCCGACCAGCAGTCCGCTCCAGCCGCCGAATCCACGGGAGCCGAGTACGACGAGCCGCGCCTGCTCGGCTTCGGCGAGCAGAGCTTCGGCCGCGGGGCCTGCGGCGAGGACTGTGTCGACCGTCAGTCCGGGCTGTTGCAGGCGGATGCCCTCGGCCAGTGCGCTGAGCCCCTTCTCGCGAGCGGTACGCAGCGCCTCGAGCGGCACGACCTGTCCCGGCGACGGCCGTGAGTAGACTACGAGTTCGAACGCCTCGACGATGCGCAGCGGCGCCAGGTCGCGTACGGCCGCGGTGGTTGCCCAGCGCAATGCGTCGATACTCGACGGCGAGCCGTCGTACCCGACGACGACCGCGGCTGGCTGTGTGGACATGTCAGTCTCCTTGTCGAAGGTCAGAACCAGTGGTCGTAGGAATCTCGCCAGTCCCGCCGGGACGTGACGTGGCTGGGCTGTGCGGGGTAGCCGATGCGGATGACCGTCTGCGGCCACGACCGGCCGCCGATCAGCTCGCGGATCTGAGTGCGTGGCTCGGCGCGTTCGAGCACCTGGTTGAGGAACGAGGCGACCAGGTCGTAGGAGGTCGCGACGAGCAGGGTGCGTTGGAGCGCCATGCCCGCCTTGATCCATGCCTTCGTGTCCTCGTGCCGGGTGCACAGCACCGCGATCGAAGGGTCTCGCTCGAAGACCGCCTGGCTGCGGTGCGTGCTGTCGAAGCCGGCAGACAGGTCACGGACCAAAGCGGGTTTGACCGGCATCGGGCCGAGCGCGCTCTCCTGAACGCCTTCGCTCCGCCGGTCGCCGCCGATCCAGCCCAGCCGCTCGTGCAGGCGATCCTCGTCCCGGAGTTCTTCGGCATCGGTACGCCGAAGCAGCGCGGACAGCTGCGTCTTCGCGCCCTGGTCGAGCCAGCGCAGCGTTGCCCCCTCGGCGCGGGCGGCATCGTCCAGTAGGTCCTGCACGCGGGGCGGGACTGGCTGGTCGAGCAGCGGTCCGCGATAGGTGTGGCGCCGGGACAAGTCGCCGTACAGGCTGCCCAGTCTCGGCACCGGGGTGCTTCGGGCGCCGAGGAAGACGCGCGCCACGATCTCGGGACGTCCCGGATCGGGCTCCGCCGTCACCCGGGACTCGTGGCCGAGCATGGCGGCCGCGACCCGGATGTTGAACGCCGCCGCCCCGATGCCGATCCGGGCCGCCCGATCGGCCGGGTCGCTGGCCGGGAGCGTGCGTTCGGCGTCAAGCAGTACGTCGACGACCGGGCCGTGCACCTCGAAGCGCCACGGCTGGGTGTTGTGCAGCGACGGCGCGTGTACCGCTGCGGTGAGCAGGATGCCCATCTCGTCGTCGGTCAGGGTGATGTTCATCGGAGGTCCGCCCTCGAAAGGTGGTGGAGCAGGTACGGCGCCGCGACGTCGTAGGCAACGGCGGTCAGGAGGACGCGTTCGAGGGCCATTCCCATCGCGACTTGGTCTACGGGTTCGTCGCGATCAGTGGTCAGCACCGCCAGCGGCGCGAACGGGGCCGGAAGCCAACTCAGCTTCGTGCTCTCGAGCTCGGCCGCCCGGGTCAGGGCGAGCCGAACAGCCTCCTCAGGTCTTGTCGGCCGCCGGGCCAGGTGCCGGGAGCGAATCGCGCCGTACAGCTGTCGCAGTTCCTCGTCGGGCAGACCGGTCGGTTCGACCACCATGCGAGCGAGCAGATCGGGTTCGTGCCGGTAGGGGCACAAGCTGACCCAGCTGTCGAAGCTCAGCGACGCTGCCGCGCAGCGCAGGTCGAACACCGCGGCGCCGGTGGTGATCCGCAGCTCTCGCGCCACCGGATCGTGGGCCGGCAGCGCGTGCGAGCCGTCGAGGTAGACGTCGATCAGATGGCCGTTGACCTCGAGCCTCCAAGGGCGCGCAGCGCCCGCCGGAGCGGCGGCGTCGAACAGGACGCCGAGCGCCTGGTTCGTCAGCTGCTCGTCGAGCATCTGGGCCTCCTCGGCCGGGCACGGACTTCGTCCCTTCACAGGCTCCCTCCGGCAGCGGGCGGCTCCCAGCGGCAAGGGTCCCGAGCAGGCGGGCCCTTCGACTCTTCGAGCTGAGGTGAGAACGGCCCTGACCGAATCGCTGCCGCGGATCGACGATCAAGGTGTCGGATCGAATGAAAGGACGACACCATGACCACTACGCCGGACCGGCGGCACCTGCCGGCACCCGCGATGGAACCCGACGGCGATCAGTACCCGGTCATCACCACGATGGCGGGGCGGGCGATCGCCGTACTCCGGGTCGCGTACGGGCTCACGTTCCTCTGGGCCTTCTTCGACAAGCTGTTCGGCTTCGGCTACGCCACTCCGTCCGGCAAGGGCTGGATCGACGGTGGCGACCCGACCGCCGGATTCCTGGGCAACGGCACGAGCGGCCCGTTCGCCGACTTCTACCAGTCCCTGGTCGGCGACTGGTGGGTCACCCCGCTGTTCATGGTCGGCCTGGCCGGCATCGGCCTCGCTCTGACCCTGGGGATCGGAATGCGGATCGCGGCCGGCACCGGCGCCCTGCTGTACGTGCTGATGTGGACCGCCGCCCTGCCGCCGGAGAACAACCCGGTGCTGGACGACCACATCCTCGGCGCCATCACCCTGGTCGTTCTCGCGCTGGTTGCCGCTGGCAACGTGTGGGGACTCGGCACGTGGTGGAGCGGTCTGAACCCGGTCCGCCGGTACCCCTGGCTGCGGTGAGCACGATGCCCTCGAAGCCGGTCATCCACGTGGGGGTCGACGACTCCCGGCGGGACACCGGCGCCCTGGAGTGGGCCCTGCAGGAGTCCACGCTCCGGCAGGAGCCCCTCCAGTCGATGCAAGTCATGGACGGCAAGGCCAGGCACGCGTCGGCCGGCGCCCTGGCGACTGTTGCCGCCGACGGCCGGATGCTGGTGGTCGGGCGGCGCGAGATCGGGGCGTTCCGGCGGCTGCTGACCGGCTCCACCTCGGCGGCGGTCGCGGTCGAGGCGCAGGTGCCGGTGGTGATCGTGCCGGAGCACTGGAGGCCGTCCGACCATGCGGGTCCGGTGCTGGTCGCGCTGGACGACTCCGACGAGAACGCCGCAGTGATCGAATTCGCGATCGCCGAGGCAGCAGAACGGGGGCTGCCGGTCCGGTTCGTGCACGTCTGGGACCTGCCGGCGATCTACAGCTGGGACGCGATGAACGTCGCCGGCGTGAGTGCCGAGTGGACGGAGAACGCCGAGCGGCACTTCGAGAACGTCGCGGTCGAGTGGCGAGCGAAACATCCGGAGGCGACCGTTCAGGTCAGCGTCCGGCGCGGACATGTGGTCGATGGCGTCGTGACCGCCGCCGAGGAAGCCGACGCGCAACTGCTGGTCGTCGGCACCCGCCACCACACCCGGTTGGCGTCGTTCCTGCTCGGCCCGGTGACCCGTGGCGTCCTGCACCACACACCCTGCCCGCTCGCCATCGTCCCGGTGGCATGAGCGGAGTCGAAGGAAAGAGGTAGGCAGAGATGAGCACCTGGAACCGGGGCGGGCCGGTTGTGGTCGAAGTGGACGGAACTGCCGAGAACCTGCACGTAGTCGACTACGCCTGCGGCGAGGCACTCCGTTCCGGCGCCGGACTTGTGCTGGTTGCGCCGTACACGCTGCACGGCTCCTTCTCGCCGATGGTGCCGGGGTACTCGCCGAAGTCTCCGGCCGAGCTTGCCGACGACGCCTTGCGCGTGGCGGTGGCGCACGTGCGGCATCGCAACGGCTACGCGATGGACCTTGCCGCACTGACTGACGAAGGCTCGCGCTCGCGAGTGCTGGCCCACGCCGCGCGCAGCGCGCGGATGCTGGTGGTCGGCAGATCGCGCAGCCGCGGCCCGCAGCGCCTGGTGAATACGCACGCCAACCTGATCCTGGCCGCCCGGGCCGGCTGCCCGCTGGTCGTCGTACCTGCCACCTGGAAGCCGTCCCTGCTGGACCGCAAGGTTGCCGTCGGCATCGACGGTACGGCGCTGTCGGCGGAGGCACTGGAGTTCGCCTTCGGTGTGGCCGCCGGGCGGGAAGCCAACCTGATCGTGGTGCACGCCGGCTTGCCGGCCGACCGCGCCTTCGACGACGAGGATCCGGAGTACTCGTGGATCAGCCGGGCCGACCACCTGCTGTCGGAGGCCCTCGACCCGTGGATGCGCCTGTACGAGGATGTGAAAGTAACGCGGTTCCTGAGCAGCCGGCCGCCGGCGGCTGCCTTGGTGCACGAGAGCGCCGAGGTCGGGCTGGTCGTGGTCGGGTCGCACCGCGGTCCGCTGCCGATCGACCCGGTGACGCGCCGGTCGGTGGCCGCGATGACCTGCCCGGTCGCGATCGTGCCGCACCACCCGACGGCCGAGGAGCAGGAGCGGCTGCGCAAGCAGTACGACGCGCCCCGGCGCGAGCTCGTCGTACCGACGTACTGAACGGATGCTGCCGGCTGTCGAGGCCGGCGGCTCCATGGCCGCGTCCTGAGAGAGGAGAGGGCAATGATGCACTCAATGGGGGCCGGCATGGGCTGGATGGTGTTCGGGCTGGTGCTGTGGGCGCTGACTGTCGGCGCCGCGGCGTGGGGCACCTTCTGGTTCCTCCACCGCCCACTGCCCAGGCGGACGAGTATTCCGTCGCCGCTCGACATTCTCGAGCGCAGGTTCGCCGCGGGCCAGATCACCCGCGAGGACTTCGACGAAGCCCGGGCCCGGCTCCGGGAGCACGAGCTGGACATCTGACCATCGTGAGGGGCTCACCGATCGACGGTGAGCCCCTCGCCCTTCGACTTACCAGGAGCGGATGCGGCGGCCGGTGATGCGGCGCGGTTCGATGGCCATGTAGGTGTCGCGAGTTCCGCCGGCCCAGGGCTCGACCCGATCCCGTGCGGTCTCGATCTCCGGTTCGGTGGCCGGTCGCACGATGCCGTTCACCAGGACGCTCCACCCGTCCCGCAGGCCTTCGTCGACGGTGTCGATCTCGAACGCGATCGGGGCCAGGTCGTACTGCGCGACAGCGCTGTCGGCCGCCGTACGGAAGACGATCAGGTCGTTGCCGTAGCAATAGTTGACCGGGATCACGACCAGCTCGTCGGCGCGGTTGAACGCGATCCGGCCGACGACTCGCGACGCGATCAGCGTGACGCACTCGTCCCGCCGCATCGGCTCGAGCAGCGGCGCCAGGCGTGATCTGGGCGTTGTCCGGTGCCGCGGCGGTGCGCACAGGTCGCTGATCGTCGTGTCGAGAGCACGGGCGAGTCTGGACAACTCGCCGGCGGTCAGCGCGATCGGACCCTGCTCGAGCCGCTCGATGCGGTGGGTGCTGATGCCGGTGCGCTGGGCGACTTCGGCCGTACTCAGGCCGAGCGAAGTCCGGCGGCGCCCGACCCGGGTGCCGAGATCACCCGGTACCTGCACGCTGTGGGACCTGGTGTCCATCGGGATTCCACCTTCCTGTGCTTCGAGATACCTCCAGGCAACCAGGACTGCTGCTGCCGGGGCAGGGCAGGACGGCCCGAACAGGGCCGGAGTGTGCAGTTCCGGTCGACGCCGAAGTGCGTCCAAGGTCCTGCTCAGGTCGGGACCGACGACCCTTCCAGGAGCTCGCCACGTGGGGCATGCTGACCTGCAGGGCCGCCAGGACCGGACGGTACGGCGGGTGACACCGAAGGAGATGGTGATGACGATCAGGGTCTTTCTGCTCGACGACCACGAGGTGGTCCGGCTAGGCCTGCATCAGCTCCTGGAGGACGAGCCCGACATCGAGGTGGTCGGAGACGCCTCCACGGCCGCGGAGGCGATCGCCCGGATCCCCGCCGTACGCCCGGATGTCGCGCTGCTCGACGTGCGGCTGCCCGACGGCGATGGCATCTCGGTGTGCCGCGAGGTCCGCTCGACGATGGACGAACCGCCGGCCTGCCTGATGCTGACGTCGTACTCCGACGACGATGCCCTGTTCACGGCGATCATGGCCGGTGCGTCGGGCTACCTGCTGAAGCAGGTGCACGCGAGCGACCTGGTCGGAGCGGTGCGGCGACTGGCCTCTGGTGAGTCGCTGCTGGACCCGGCGATGACGAAGAAGGTCCTCGAACGCCTCCGGCACCCAGTGGTCGACGAGGACCCTCGGTACGCCTCGCTCACCGAGCAGGAACGCCGCATCCTGGCCGAGATCGCCGAGGGCAAGACCAACCGCCAGATCGCGCAGTCCCTCTACCTGGCCGAGAAGACGGTCAAGAACTACGTCTCCTCACTCCTCCGCAAACTCAACGTCGAACGCCGCACCGAGGCCGCCATCTTCGCGCTGGAACACGAGCGGAACAGTCGGCCGCGGTAGCGGGCAAGCTGGTGCGGCGCCCGCGCCGCGGCGCGGGCGTCAGGCGTGGAGGTGCTGATTCAGTGGGAGTGGGCTCCATCGGCTCTGTGTGCGGGGGCGTTGATGGCGTTGAGAAGGTGGTGGCTGTACACCTCGAAACCCAGCATCGCCTCGACCCAGGAGCGGGCGTGTGCGAGGGACTGGTCTTTCGTGCGTGCCAGCGTGTTCACCTCGTCGAGCCGGTGCTCGAGCTGGTCTCGTAGCACTCCGGTGAGGTAGTCGGCCACTGCTGCTGGGGAGCCAGTGGTGATCGCTCGCTCGGCGAGCGGGATCACTGGACCGACGTCCAGGCCGGCCGGCTTCAGACCCGTGTAGGGGGCGCCTTCGCCTGCACGGTGGACTCGTACGACTGTCTCGAAGAACAGCTGGTCGGCGACCTCGCGGGCCGCCTCGCCGAGCGCACGAACCGCGAGTACGTGGCCGAACACGCTGCGAACCTCCTGTTCGCCGTCCTCGGGAACGAACGGAAGGACAAGATCCACGTCGCCGGCCTCCAACGCGTGCCGCGCGGCGGTGACAACGGGGCCGTCCAGTGAGTCGCAATGCGGGGGCATGATCCGACCTCCTTCCTCCTGTGGACGGATGTCGTCCACACTTACATCGAGGACCGTCGGTCGATCGCCTGGCAGGGCCGAAAGTCACCCGCAAGTCCCGTAGGGCGACCGCCGCAGCTGTGCGTGCGGATTCCACACGCCCGGCTCAGTAGTCGACGGCGAACTGCATTGCGATCAGCGCGACCACGGCGGTGGCAGCCAGCGCGATCCCGAGAAGCGCCCATGGCCGGCTTGCACCGTGACGGCCGGCGGCGCCTGCGCCGGCGGCGACACCGATACCGAGCGGCAGGAATGCCAATCCGGCGATCCGGATCGCCTGGGGCGGGTCGAGCGACGAGAATGTCAGCACGCCTGCCCAGACCACGGCCGCCAGCGCGAGCGCGCCGGACACCGCAGCAATCTGCCCGATCAGGGGCCTCTGTTCCCACGTTCCCTTCGGCACCGGGGTCTCCATTCCTCGAACGCTTGCCCACACCCTCGAATCCGGACAAGGCAGGCGGCGCGGTGACTCAGCTGTGGTGAACCGGTGTGTGTTCCGACGGCTCGCGGCCGAACGATCCAGCCAGCACGAACAGGAAGCCAACCACCAGGAGCGGCACGATCACCACACCGGAGGAACCACCCAGCACGACACCCGGTCGAGCCTCGTCGCCGG
Organism: Kribbella sp. NPDC050124; assembly: GCF_044460355.1. Classification (NCBI taxonomy): domain Bacteria; kingdom Bacillati; phylum Actinomycetota; class Actinomycetes; order Propionibacteriales; family Kribbellaceae; genus Kribbella; species Kribbella sp. NPDC050124. The sequence continues at coordinate 89,945 of NZ_JBITJU010000009.1, read as the reverse complement.
TGGCGCGGGTAGCCGTCACCATCACAGTGGCCGCGAGTTGCGCCAGCCCGGCAATGATCATCAGTACGCCGGCCAGCGTTGCCCGATGCAGCCCGAGGAACGCCAGTGCCACACCGAGCGCGAACACCGCGATGGCGGCAACCGGCCCCCGGTCGTCACGGGGGATGAGGCCGACGGCGGAATCGGCCAGGGTGAAGCCGGCGGTCATTGCGGTGACCGCCGTCAAAACCGCGCCGGCCGGTCCGGGACGCAGCAGGGCGAAGACGCTCAGCCCGGTCAGCGGAATCAGCCATGAGGCTGTCAGTACGACGGCTGCCCCACCGCCGGGATCATCGAACGTCTCGCCGGCCACGAAGAGAGCGCCGAACAAGCCGAACAAGGCCATGCTGACGAAGGCGACGATGCTCAGGACCTTCCCTGACACTGACATGTCCCTCACCCCGATTCGAGCATGCCCGGGGTCTCCTGCCCGCCCCCAGAGTCGAAAGTCCACGGCAGGCAGGGACTCTACGGCTCCGGCCCGGCCTGGTGATGCCGGCGTGTGCTCGGCCGGATCAGAGCTTGACGCGCTCGAGGTGGCCTGGTGTCACGGCGGTCCAGTCGAGCTCGTCCTGGATCCGGGTGGCGAGCTCGGCACGGGCGTGGTCCTCACCGTGGACGACGTACACCACCTCGGCCGGCTGCGGCGCCGCGGAGAGCCACTGCACCAGCTCGTCGGAGTCGGCGTGCGCGGAGAACTCGGACAGCCCGACGATCCGGGCCCGCACCGGGACGTACCGGCCGTGGATCTTGACCGAGCGGGCACCGTCGAGCAGCGCCCGGCCCCGGGTCCCCGGGACCTGGAAGCCCGGGAGTACGACGGTGTTCCGGGCCCCGGGCAGCAGTCTGGCGAGGTGGTGCAGCACGCGGCCGCCGGTCGCCATCCCGGAGGCCGAGATCACCACTGACGGGCGACCTGGATCGCTGATCCGGATGGACTCCTCCACCGAGTGGATCAGGCGCAGGTCGCCGGGATCGAACGGATCGGGCCCGCCCACGACGTCGGGCCGGAACTCGGGGGACTTCGCTTCGACCGCCGAACGGTAGACGTTCAACGCGGCGAGTGCCATCGGGCTGTTCACGTAGACCGGCAGCCTCGGCATCAGACCGTCCCGGGCCAGTCCGGTGAGCTCGTGCAGCAGGACCGCCGTACGGTCGATGGCGAAGGCCGGGATCAGCACGACTCCGCCGCGCTCGGCCGTCGACCGGATCAACCGCCCGAGCCGGATGTGGTCGAGCGGCTGATGGCGGCGGTCGCCGTACGTCGCCTCGATCAGGACCGTGTCCACCGCCGGAGGTGTCTCAGGTGGCAGGAGCAACGGATGCTCCTGGCGGCCGAGATCGCCACTGACCAGGAGCCGGTGGTCGTCGAGCGCGAGTACGGCGAACGCGGAGCCGAGGATGTGGCCGGCTCGGTGCAGGCTGACCGTGATGCCGCGGGGAAGCTCGACGGGATCGGTGCTGGGCCGGAACAGGCGGATCGCCTGTTCGGCGTGGCCGGTGTCGAACAACGGCAGCGGCGGATCGTGCCGCGAGTAGCCCTCGAGCCGCGCGTGCTGTGCGTCTTCCACCTGGAGGTGGGCTGCGTCGCGAAGCACGATCGCCGCCACCTCAGCGGTGCCCGGTGTGCAGATCACCGGGCCGTTGAAGCCCTGCCTGACCAGACCGGGCAGGTATCCACAGTGGTCCAGATGGGCGTGGGTGAGGACGACGGTGGAGATGGTGGCCGGATCGACCGGGAACGGGTCCCAGTTGCGCCGCCGCCAGCGTGCGTCGCCCTGGAAGAGGCCACAGTCGACCAGAACGCGCTGCCGATCGTGCTCGACCAGGAACTTGCTCCCGGTCACCGTTCCGGCGGCGCCGAGAAAGGTGAGGCTGGTCATCGCGCGGCTTCGAGGGTTTGGTCGAAACGGTAGGCGATGTGGCCGAGGGACCCCCAGTGCTCGATCTCGCGCTGCAGTGGGGCGGTCATGGCTGCTCCTTGTCGAGGAAGTCGGCGACCGGCCGGCGCGCGGTCCCTTCGGACGTGCGGCCTTGGCCGAAGCGGATGATCATGTGGGCGTGCCCCGGCTGCCGGGTAAGGCGCTGCACTTTCCGGCGCAGGTCGTCGAACTCCAGCGGCTGGTTGAGGAAGGACGCGGTGACGCCGTCCCGGGTCGCCGTGAGCAGCACGCGTTCCAAGGCGAGTCCGGCCGCGACCTGATCAGCGGGCTCGTCGCTCGCGGTGGACAGTACGGCGAGGTTCGGATGAGCCTCGAAACTCGTCTCCTGGCGCATCCGGTCGAGCGGACGGGTCCCCAGATCGCGGACGGCCGCCGGGTAGCTGCTGGACCGTGGGCCGAGCGCCTTACTGGGCACACCGTCCTCGACGCGCTCGCCGCCGACCCAGTGGGCGCGTTCGGCCCGGCGGCGCCAGTCGCGGATCTCGCGCAGATCGGTGTCGACGACCATCTCGAGGACGGCGCGGACCTCCGGCTCGTCGAGCCAGGTCAGCTCGGCGCCCTCGGCGTACGCCGCCTGGACGAGCGCCACCCGCGTGCTCTGCGGCAGCGGGTCGGCGCCGGACGGGCCCCGACCGGTGTGGCGTCTCGGGATCTGCCCGGCGAGGTCGCGCAGTTCCTCGTCGGGGGTGCTGGTCGGTTCGACGACGATCCGGGCCAGCAGGTCGGGCTCCTCGGGGTACGGCGCCAGTCCGAGCCAGGTGCCGTAGCCCAGCGACTCGGCCGCGCAGCGCAGGTTGAACGTCGCGGCGCCGGCCGCGATCCGCATCGCCCGGCCGGTGGGGTCCTCGGCGGGCAGGGTGCGTGAGTCGTCGAGGAGGACGTCGATCACGTGGCCCTGCACGGCGAACCGCCACGGCTGGGTGTTGTGCATGCTCGGCGCGGCGACGGCCGCCGCGAGCAGGATGTCGACGTCTTTCGCCGGCAGTTGCAGGTCAGACACTGGAGGCTCCTCCCACTCGCTCCTGCTCCAGCCTGACCCGTGGGAGCAGGGCTTCGCTGCAGTCAAGAGTCCCGACTTGGGAGGCCCTTCGGCGGTCAGTCGTCGCTGATCGGCGCGCGGAGCTCGACGACGGTGCCGTGCGGCTCGTTGTCGGTGACCTGGACGGTCCCCTTCAGGGCCTGTGCGCGCTCGGTCAGGTTGCGCAGGCCACTGGATCGGCGGCTCGATCCGATGCCGACACCATCGTCGGCGATCCGGGCGACGACCAGGTCGGAGTCGATCGCGATCTCGACGACGACGTGAGAGGCCTGGGCGTGCCGGACCACGTTGGACAGTGACTCGCGAACGGTGGCCAGGATCTGCGGCCGGACGGCGGCCGGCACGAGAGTGTCGATGGGACCGGTGCAGGTCAGCTGCGGCCGGAAGCCGAGCGGTTCGGTGTACTCCGCGACCAGGGCGTGGATGTCACCGCGCAGCGAAGTGGTGTCGGAGGCCTGCTGAAGCTCGAAGATCGCGGCGCGGAGGTCGTGGATGGTGGTGTCGATGTCCTCGACCGCTCGATGGAGTCGTTGCTGGTGCTCGGGCCGGGCGAGCCGCTGCATGCCTTGAAGTTGCAGTCCGGTGGCGAACAGCCGCTGGATGACGAGGTCGTGCAGGTCCCGGGCGATCCGGTCGCGGTCTTCGAGGACGGCGAGCATGTCGCGGTCTCGCTGCGCCTGGGCGCGCTCGAGCGCGAGGGTGGCCTGGCCGGCGAACATCTGGGCCAGGTCGGCGCCGTCGGACACCTGGAAGGTCGCTCCCTGCTCTGCCGCCACCACGAGCAGGCCGCCGGTGCCGGTCGTGCCGGGCGGCAGTGGCGCGATCGTCGTACGGCCGAGATTGGCGCCGTCGGGGAACTCGGGCAGACCGCCGGCGTCCTTGAGCAGTTGTGCCAGGTCCTCGATCACGACCTGCTCGCCGGTGCCCGAGACAGCCCGGCTGATCACCGGAAGACCGGCGGGGACGCGGCGGCCCAGGAAGCGCTGAAATTCGGGCGGACCGTCGACGGCGCGCACCACGAGGTCCCGTTCGCCTTCGGCGAGCAGCACGGCCGCAACCTGTGCGCCGGACACCTCGCGGGATCTCTGCGCGATCAGGTGGAGTGCCTCGTCGGAGTCGAACTGGCCCAGCATCAACTGCGTGATCTCGGCGTTCGCCTCGTGCCACCGACGGCGCTGCTCGGTGTCGGCGTACAGCCTGGCGTTGTCGATCACCACGCCGGCCGCGGCCGCCAGTGCGGTGACCGTGCGTTCGTCGTCCTCGGTGAACTCGGCGCCGCCGGTCTTCTCGGTGAGGTACAGGTTGCCGAAGGCATGGTCCCTGGTGCGGATCGGTACGCCGAGGAACGTCTTCATCGGCGGATGGTTCGGCGGGAACCCGAACGACCGGGGGTGCTCGGCCAGGTCGGCCAGGCGGATCGGTTCGGGGTGGTCGATCAGCAGGCCGAGGATGCCGTGACCCTCGGGGTATGGGCCGATCGCGGCGATCTGTTCGTCGGTGACACCGTGCGTGACGAACCGGACCAGCCGTTTGCCGTCCGGCCCGACGACGCCGAGCGCGCCGTACCGGGCATTCGCGAGCTCGCAGGCGGCGGTGACGATCCGGTCCAGCGTGCTGTTCAGGTCGAGGTCCGCGCCGATGCCGACGACGGCGTCCAGGAGGGCGCGGAGCCGCTCCTGGTACTCCATGATCTCGTCGACCCGGACCAGCAGTTCCTGGAGCAGGGCGTCGAGCCGGACCCGGGAGAGCCCGGTGAACTCCAGCGCCCCCTCGTCCCAGCTACCCCGCCCCAGCCGCGAGTCTTCAGCCACGGGTCTCACCCTACGAAAGGACGGGCCGGATTTGAACCGTCGCGGTCAGAAACCAGGCGTGTGCCTAGCGCAGCCTGGCTCGGCGTCAGCCGGTGCGTGGGCGCTGTCCCCAGGGGACGATGCGGCGGCCATGCAGCGACTCGATCCTGAGCCGGACCAGGTGCGGGTCGTCCATCGGCAGCCATGAGTGCAAGGGCAGCGTACAGCGGAGAGCCGTGGTTTCGTCGGGGGTGACGACGGAGAGGTGGCCGACCGCGGTCACCGTCCAGCCGAGGTGGCGCTCGGGGTCCACATCGTCGGCCTCGAAGGCGACAACGTCGCCGCGCTCGGCCGCCCGGAGCTTGTCTCCGGGACCGCTGTTGAACACGATCGTGTCGTCGTCGAGGACGAAGTTGACCAGGCGGATCGCCGGCAGGCCGCCGTACGTGTAGACGAGCCGCCCGAGTGGGACGGATCGAAGCAGACGCACGCACTCCGCCGTACTGAGGATCTCCAGGCGGGAGCGGTCGAACAGGCTTTTGGTGGTCATCGTGTCCTCCGGGGCGAATGGACAGGGGGCGTCCATTCGTCCACGATCGCTCTGGTGTGGGTGCGTCAGTAGGGGCAAAGGTCCTCGACTCGGGCACTGTGGGCAGAGACGGCTACCGCGAGGGGATGGACGAGGTGGCGGGTCGGACGTGGTCGGCTCCCGGCGTTGCGCTGCTGCGGCAGTACAAGGCGGCGTGGTTGCGGTCGGACGTGATTGCCGGTGTCACGGTGGCGGCGTACTTCGTGCCGCAGGTGATGGCCTATGCCCAACTGGCCGGGCTGCCACCGGTCACTGGGCTCTGGGTCGCGCTGGCGCCCCTCGTGATGTACTTCCTGCTCGGCACGTCACGCCTGCTGTCGCTCGGTCCGGAGTCGACCACGGCGCTGATGACCGCCGCGGCGATCGGCCCGCTGGCGGCAGGTGATCCCGCTCGCTACGCAGCACTCGCCGCACTGCTGGCGATGCTGGTCGGTGCCGTCTGCGTGATCGGGTGGCTTGCCCGGCTGGGCTTCCTGGCGGATCTGCTGTCGAAACCGGTGCTGGTCGGGTACATGGCGGGCATCGCGGTGATCATGATCACGAGTCAGCTCAAACGGCTCACCGGCACTCCGGTGAGCGGTGACTCGCCGGCGGCGCAGGTGCTGTCAGCGGTCCGATTGTTCGACGAGTGGCAGGTGGCGCCAGTGGTGCTGTCGGCGGTCGCGTTGCTGCTCCTGCTGGCGATGGCGCGCTGGACACCTCGGCTCCCGGGGCCGCTGATCATGGTGACGCTCGCCGCATTCGTCACCTGGGCAGCCGGGCTGGCGGACAAGGGAGTGGCGTTGGTCGGTGAGGTGCCGAGCGGACTTCCGGTGCCTGCCTTTCCGGACGTCAGTGCGCACGACGTGAGCCTGCTGGCGCTGCCGGCGTTGGGCATTGCGCTGGTGGGTTACACCGACACCGTGCTGACGGGGCGCGCGTTCGCCTCGAGAGGCCACGAACGGATCGACCCGGACCGCGAGTTCCTGGTGCTTGGGCTGGCCAACATCTCCGCGGGGCTGGTCCGCGGGTTCCCGCTCAGCAGCAGCGGCAGCCGGACCGCGGTCGCGGAGGCCTCCGGCGCCAAGAGTCAGGTGTACTCCCTGGTCGCCGCCGCCTGCATCGTGGCCACCCTGCTCTTCGCCGGGCCGCTGCTCTCGACCTTCCCGTCCGCCGCCCTCGGCGCGCTCGTGGTCTTCGCTGCGCTGCGACTGATCGAGCTGGCCGAGTTCCGGCGCATCGCTCGCTTCCGGCTCAGCGAGCTGGTGCTGGCCCTGGCGACGACTGCCGGTGTGATCGCCCTGGACGTCCTGTACGGCGTACTCGTCGCGGTCGCTTTGTCCGTCGTGGACCTCGTGCGCCGGGTGGCCCGGCCGCACGACGGCATCCTGGGCTACGTGCCGGGGATCGCCGGCATGCACGACATCGACGACTACCCCGACGCGCGGCCCGTCCCGGGGCTGGTCGTGTACCGGTACGACTCACCGCTGTTCTTCGCCAACGCCGAGGACTTCCGCCGCCGCGCACTGGCCGCGGTCGACGACGCCGAACCGCCGGTCCGCTGGCTGCTGCTGAACGCCGAGGCGAACGTCGAGATCGACATCACCGCCATCGACGCCCTCGATGCCCTGCGCGAGGAGCTTGCCGGGCGCGGCATCGTGCTCGCGATGGCCCGGGTCAAACAGGACCTCCGCGACGTCCTGGACGCGGCCGGGTTCGTCGACCGCCTCGGCCCGGAACGCATCTTCTACACCCTCCCCACCGCGGTCGAAGCCTTCCGCGAGCAGACCGACCCCCACGTCTGACCCTCCGCCAGGACCTTCGCAGCCGGTTGGAAGGACTTTGGCCCTGGGCGGGTCACGGGCGGCGGCGTTCGGTGGAAGTGGGAGGAAGTGTGGAGGTGAGGAGAATGACCAACCCGGTGATCCACTTCGAGATCGGTGGACGTGATCTCGGGCGGATGACGTCGTTCTACGGCCAGTTGTTCGGCTGGCGGCTCCGGCCGGCAGGCCCGGACTACACGTTGGTGGCCGCGGACGACAGCGGTCCCGGTATCGGCGGCGGCCTGATGCAGACCCGCGGCGAGATGACGGCATACGTCTCCGTCTACGTGGCGGTGGACGACCTGAAGGCGATGCTCGACCGGGCTGCGGAGCTCGGTGCGAAGACCGTCGTCGAGCCGACCGAGATTCCGGGCGTCGGCGCGTTCGCCATGTTCGCCGACCCGGACGGAAACGTCGTCGGCCTGATGCACCAGCTGGACATGGCCGAGCCGAAGGGAGCGGGCGATGAGGCATCTGCTGACCGTCGCTGACGTGATGACGCCGGACGTCGTCGCGGTACCCGAGGACACGCCGTACAAGGTCGTCGTGACTCTGATGGCCGAGCACCACATCAGCGCCGTGCCGGTTCTCGGCCGGTACGGCGGCGTCGCGGGCGTCGTCTCCGAGACGGATCTGATCCGCAAAGAGGAGTTCCAGCGGACCGCGCGGCCGCCCAGGGTTTTGGGTTGGCGGCGGCGTCAGGCCCGGGTGCGTGCCGCGGGGCTGCGGGCCGCCGACGTGATGTCGCACCCGGCGGTGACGATCGGGCCGGACGCGACGATTCCTGAGGCGGCGCGGATGATGGCGACCCGGGGGATCACGCGGCTGATCGTGACCGACGGTGACTTCCTGACCGGAATCGTCACCCGGTCGGACCTGCTGAAGGCGTTCTTGGCGCCGGACGACCGGATCGCGCAGCGGGTACGGCGCGACGTCGTCCGGCACGCGCTGTGGGACCCGGTCGGCCTCGAGATCAGCGTGCAGGACGGCGTCGTCACGCTCTCCGGACAGGTCGATCGCCGCAGCACGACCGAGGTCGCCGAGAAACTGACCGCCGAGGTCGACGGTGTGGTCGGCGTCGTCAACGGCCTGTCCTGGGCCTTCGACGACACCGCTCGTGACAAGGTCCGTTGATGGGCAGCCGGCGCCGTGCTCAAGGGGCGCGGCGCCGGATCCGGCGCGTGTGGGTTTCCGCGCGGAGCGAGAGGTAGCAGAGGCCGGCCACGGGAACAGGCGCCCAGAACTGGATGAGGCGCCAGGAGAGGACGCCGAGTACTGCGGCGTCGGCTGGCACCCCGAAGCCGAGCAGTGTGGAGATCAGCACGCCTTCGACGACGCCGAGGCCGCCCGGTGTGATCGGGAGGATTGCGGCCATGCTCGCCGCGCAGTAGGCGAGCAGCAGGATGACGGGCTGGACGCGCTCGCCGTACGCGGCCAGGAAGACCCACAAGGCGGCAGCGTCGAGCACCCAGTTGGCGGTTGCCCACCTCAGGAAGGCTTTGCGCACCTCGCGGTCGGCCAGCAGCTCCCGCAGCCGCAGCGCAACGGACACCGTCCACGGCCGGACCCGCTGGGGGAGCCGGTGCAGCGTCCAGCGCAGCAAGCGGCCCGCGAGTCGCTCGACCCTCGACCGCTCCCGTACGGCGAGCAGCCCGCAAGCGATGGCGCAGGTGCCGATCAGGAACACCGCCAGATAGAGCGCGGTCGCATCCAGCAGCAGAGCGGCGCCTGTCGTCAGCCACGTCACGAGGACCAGCGCGAGCCAGGTTCCAACCCCTTCCGCAGCGATGGTGGCGGTCACCTCGGGGGTGCGAGCGCCACCGGACACCAGCAACCGGAAGCGGATGGCGGTCGCGGTGGCACCGCCTCCGGGCAGGACATGGCTGGCCCCGAAGCCGGTCAGGTCGGAGCGCAGGATCCACGAGAATCGGATCGGGCTGGTCCGCAGCAGGGCGCGGGTGAACAGCGAATAGCACAGCAGGCTCAAGGCCTCCAGCCCGATTCCCAGCGCAACCCAGCCGGGCCGGATCTCGGCGAGCAGGTGCAGCGAATCCTCGGCATCGGCCAGCTTCGGCACAACGACGTACTTCACCAGCACGACGAGGATCAGCAACGAGGCGGCCGACCGCAGCAGGGCGGGCCATGTCGTCCGCGTGGCCGACGGGGGCAGCATGGCTGCCTGGCTCAGTGGTCGTGCAGATGCTGCATCTGCTCCGCGGTCAGGATGTGGGCGCCGGGTCCGGGAGCGAAGAGGGACTCCGTGCCGGTGTCCGCCCAGCGGACCAGGTACGGCGGCTCCCCGTTCGGACCGTGGATCTCAAGGATATGGCCGTGCCGTTGGTGCTCGTTCAGATGGGTTCCTTCGACGACAAGCCAGTCGCCGGCCGATGCTCGCATGGCGGTCTCCTTCCTCTCACTTGCAGGCTCGCAGCTCGGGTGGTGGCGGTGCAGATCCGTTCGGCTCCGAAATCGGGACGTTGGGCCCTGCTGTCAGGAGTCCCCGGGCCGGGATGCTCGATGGGGAGGTGCTGATGCCCGGCTCGCAGGAAACCTTGAGTGCCCGAGGGCTGTCGTCGGTGCAGGCTGCCCGGCGACTCGCGGCCGAGGGGCCGAACGAGTTGCCGCCACCTCGGCGAGCACCGGCGTGGCGGCTGCTTGCCGGGCAGCTGACACATCTGTTCGCCGTGATGCTCTGGGTCGCCGCCGCGCTGGCGCTGGCGGCCGGCCTCGCGCCGCTGGCCGCGGCGATCGTGGTGATCATCGTCCTCAACGGTGTCTTCGCGTTCGCCCAGGAGTACCGCGCGGACCGGGCCGCGCAACGGCTGCGCGATCTGCTCCCCACCAGGGTCCAGGTGATCCGTGACGGGCAGGTCACGAGTATCGGGGCTGCGGCGCTGGTCCGCGACGATCTCGTCCTGCTGACCGCGGGCGACCGGGTGTCCGCCGACCTGCGCCTCACCGCGGTCCACGGCCTGGCCGTGGACGAGTCGATGCTCACCGGCGAATCGGTCCCGGTGCGCCCGTCGGCCGGAAGCGACGCGTCCGCCGGGACGTACGTCGTACAGGGCGAGGCCGAGGCGATCGTGACCGGGGTGGCGGGCAACACCCGGCTTGCCGGGATCCAGTCGTTGACCGAGAGCGCCGACCGTCCCCCGAGCCCGCTGACCCTCGAACTGCATCGGCTGGTCCGGATCATCGCGATGATCGCGGTGGCGGTCGGTGTCTCACTCGCCGCTGTGTCGCTGGTCCTCGGCCTGGGCTTCACCGAGGCACTGCTCTTCGGCGTGGGCGTGATGGTCGCGCTGGTTCCGGAGGGCCTGCTGCCGACCGTGACGCTGTCGCTGGCGCGCGGCGCGCAGCGGATGGCGCACGGGAACGCCCTGGTCCGGCGGCTGGACGCGGTCGAGACGCTCGGTGCGACGACGTACGTGTGCACGGACAAGACCGGGACGCTGACGTTGAACCAGATGGAGGTCCTGGACGTCTGGACGCCGAACGGAACCGTGGCGATGACTGGCGACGGCTACGACCCGGCGGGCGAGGCAGTTGGCAATCCGCAGGCGATCAGCGCCGCCACCCGGGCCGCCGCGTCCGCGATCGCCTGCATTCGCGGCCGCGCGGTGCAGGCCCGGGGCCGCTGGGTCGCCGAGGGTGATCCGATGGAGGTCGCCCTCGACGTGCTGGCTCGGCGTCTCGCCGTACCGGCGGTCGATCCCGCAACCATCAGCCACCGGGTCACCTTCACCAGTGAGACGAGGTACAGCTCGGTAGTTGTCAACGGCAACACGGCGGTGATCGGCGCCCCCGACGCGCTGCTGCCGTACTGCAGGGTCGATGGTGGGCCGGACGCCGCGGCGGCCGTGGAGGAGTTGGCGGGCCGGGGTCGCCGCGTGCTCGCGGTGGCGGAAGCGAGCGGCGTACTGGTTCGAGACGGCCGCCTGGACCTCGGCCGGGACGCGCTGGAGTTGCTTGCCGTGGTCGGTCTCGAGGACCCGCCGCGGACGGACGTGCACGAGGCGTTGACCACCTGTCGCCAAGCCGGCGTCCGGATCGCGATGGTGACTGGTGACCATGCGGCCACCGCGGAGGTGATCGCACGAGAGGTCGGGCTGCTCGGCTCCGGCGGGCTGGTGGTCACAGGCAACGACTTGCCGACCGACGACGAGCAGCTCGGCGAACTGCTCGACCGTGCCGACGGGGTGGTCGTCGCGCGGGTGACGCCGGCGGACAAGCTGCGGATCGCGCGGGCGTTGCGGGCGCGCGGTCATGTCGTGGCGATGACCGGCGACGGGGTCAACGACGCGCCCGCCCTGCGCGAGGCGGATGTCGGTGTCGCGATGGGTGCCTCGGGCAGTGATGTGGCCCGGGCGGCGGCCGACCTGGTGCTGCTCGACGACCACTTCGCCAGCATCGTCACCGCGATCCGGCTGGGCCGGGCCACGTTCTCCAACGTACGGCGCTTCCTCACGTACCACCTCACCGATAACGTCGCCGAACTCACGCCGTTCGCGGTGTGGGCGCTGTCCGGTGGGTCGGTTCCGCTCGCGATCGGTGTGCTGCAGGTCCTGGCTCTGGACATCGGGACCGACATGCTGCCGGCGCTCGGGCTCGGGGTCGAACCGCCGGGCCGGCACACCTTGGACGGCCCGCCGAGACATCGCCGGATCGTCGACCGGGCGTTGCTCTTGCGGGCGTTCGGCGTTCTCGGCCCGGTCGAGGCGCTCCTCGCGATGACCGCCTTCCTGCTAGTGCTGGTGGACCACGGATGGCAGCTCGGCGCGGAGCCGACGAGTGCCGGACTCGCGATCGCCTCCGGTACGGCGTTCGCCGTCATCGGCCTCGCCCAACTGGCCAACGCCTTTGCCTGCCGCAGCGAGCGAAGCACCGTGTTTGAGATCCCACCGACCCGCAACCGTGCCCTGCTCGTTGCCGTACTCGCCGAGTTGGCCCTCTTGACCGCCTTCCTCGGCATACCTCAACTGTCCGGCTTGCTCGGCGGCGACTGGCCGTCGTACCAGGGCTGGCTGTTCGCCGGGGGCGCCGCGATCGTCCTCCTGCTCACCGACACCACCGCCAAACTGCTCCGCCGCTCTATGATGCGGCGCCCCTGAGCTGATCAGGCTGTGCTGGGCTCCTGGTCGATGGCGCGTAGCGTCGCGAGCTGCACGATGCGAGCCACGTCGTACCCGCTGACGACGCCGGCCAGCCGGTCGTCCACGACGACCAGTGCGAGTTCGTCAGTGTCGGAGGACATCCGGTCGATCAGATCGGCGAGTAGGTCGTCCGGCTGCGCGATCGGGACGTCCTTCAGCGGTCGCTGGACGTCCGCGATCCGGGTGGCGGCGCGCATGCCGACCGGAACGCGGGACAGCCTCCGCAAGGTGATTGTGCCGGTCGGGTGACCGTCGAGATCGAGGACCGGGAAGGCCGGCTCCCGCGTCCGCGGCGCGATGTCCGCGACGAACCGGTCGACCGGCATCGCGGCGTAGGCGGTCACCTTGGCAGCCGTCATGACCGCCTTGACCGGGGTCTTCCCGAGGGCGACGCGCAGTTGCGCGGACCGCGACTCCGCCTCGACCGAGGCGACGATGACGAACCCGACCAGGACCAGCCAGACTCCGGCGAGCTGTCCACCGAGCCATTGCGCGATCCCCAGGCCGGCGAGCAGCAGACCGAGCACCCGCCCGGCCGCGGCAGCCCTGATCTCGGCCCGGTGCGGGTCACCCGACCTCCACCACAAGATCGCGCGCAGGATCCGGCCTCCGTCGAGCGGGTTGCCCGGAAGCAGGTTGAACAGGGCCAGGAAGACGTTCATCACACCGAGCCACCAGGCCGACATGACGATGAGCAGCGGGACCCCGGCCGCGTTCAGGCCGAAGGCGAGCGTGCCGAAGCCGAGTCCCAGTCCGACGCTTGCCAGGGGTCCCGACGCCGCGATCCAGAACGCCGTCCGCGGTGTGGCCGGGTCGCCGCCCAGGAGGCTTGCGCCGCCGAGCATCCACAACGTGACGCGCTGCACGGGTAGCCCGGCCCGCAGCGCGACCACCGAGTGCGCGAGTTCGTGCACCAGCACCGAGGCCGCGATCAGCAGCCCGCACACCAGCCCAGCGATCCAGTAGACGCTCGGGGATGCTCCCGGCGCCAGCTCAGGCAGAACAATGGAGGCAAGACCGTCGGCGACCAGCAGCACGAGGACGAGCAGGGACCAGTTGGCCCCGACCTCGACCCCCATGATCCGGCCGAACCGGACGGTCTGCCTCATCGGCGGTTCCCTGTGCTGTCGTCACTCGGTGAGGTCTGTCGTGACGGGAGGCTTGGGCACGCCGCGCCGACGCCGTGACCGCATCCGCTCGCGGCGGTCCGTGAGCTGGCGGCGGAGCCGGTCAGTGGCCGCGTCGGTGGCTTCGGTCAGCGTCGGGGCTTTCGCGTGAACGTGGATCGGTGTCCCGTCGACGACGGCCTCGACCTCGATCCCGGCCGCCTCGTCGTGCTCCTCGTTCGCCAGGGTGACGACCACATGCAGGTGCTGGACGCGGTCCGGCGTCCAGCTCAGCACGTGGTCGATCTTCGTGGTGGCGTAGGTCGCGATATCGCGTGGCACCGGACCGCGCACGGTGACCTGCACCCGGCCTTGTTCCGGTGCCGGGTTCGCTTCGGCTTTCATGGTGGGCTCCCTAGTGGTCATCAGCTCCTCCTCGCCGGGTTCGTGTTCCGGTCTGCTCAGCCGCTCAGGAAGGTCACACAGCCTTCCATCGTCCGCAGTTTCGGGTAGTCGTCCTCGTCGATCCGGCGGCCCGATCCGGTGCTGAGCAGCTCCACGAGGCTGAGGAAGTCCAGCGAGTCGAGTTCGAGCTCGTCCCGGAACGGCGCATCGTCGGGCAGCGCCATCAGGTCCGCGTCAGGGACGATGCGCAGCAACGAGTTGCCGACCAGTTCGCGCGCGTCCTGCATGGTCAGTGTCATAACTCCTCCGGTGTCTGCAGCAGGTGGTCGACGGTGGCCAGGAAGCGGCCGCCGGTGAATCCGTCGGTGGCCCGGTGATCGGCGGCCAGGGTCAGCGTCAGGCACGGCCGTACGCCGAGGAGCCCGTCGACGGCCCACGGTCGGTCGACGATCCGGCCGGCTCCCACCAGCGCGACCTGCGGGGGATAGATCACGCCGTGCACACTCTCGACGCCCTGGTCACCGAGGTTCGTGAGCGTGATGGTGGCGTCGGTCAGCTCGGTCCGGCGGAGCCGGCCGGCCCGGGCCCGGTCGACGACGTCGCGAAGCGCGGCCATCAGTTCCTGGATCGTGAGCGCGTCGGCATCGTGGATCGCCGGCGCGACGAGACCGCCGCCACGGACGGAGATGGCGAGGCCGAGGTGGACATGTTCGGCCCGCTGGAACGCGCCGTCGGTCCAGAAGCCGTTGAGCTCCGGGTGCCGCCGGGCTGCCAGCGCTGTTGCCTTCAGCAACAGAGCGGCCGGGACCAGCCGCTGTGCGACGGGTAACTCGCGGTTCGTGCGGGTGAGCCAGTCGATCGCGGTGCCGAGGTCGACGGTGGTGGACAGGTAGTAGTGCGGGATCTCCTGCTTCGACCGGGTCATCAATCGCGCGATCGCGTCTCGCTGCGGCTTGTGCGGTACGACGTGTCGTGGCGCACCAGGTTCGGCCACGGGGAGCGCGGTCGGACGGCTCGGCGTGCTGGGAGTGGTCCTCGCGTCCGCGAACCGGCGGACGTCCTCGGAGGTGATCAGGCCGCGGTGCCCGGTGGCCGGGACGTCGGTGAGCTCAACGCCCAGCGTCCGGGCCAGCTTGCGTGCGTACGGCGAGGCTTTGACCCGGCCGTCGGCCGCGCCGGCGTGCACCGGCGGACGCGGGCCGGCCTCGGACGGTTCGGTCACTGCCAGGTGCGGTGGGGACTCGGCGAGGCGCGGTTCGGGCACAGGTTCGGGTTGAGCAGCGGGCTCGGGCGTCGCCGGCTCGCTGACCGCGGGGTCGGTGCCGTTGATGGTGGCCAGGGGCGTGCCGACCGTGACGCGTTCGCCGACCGGCACGAGGATCCGCTCGACGGTTCCGCCGGTGAAGGTCTCGACCTCGATGGCCGCCTTGTCGGTGTCGACGACGGCCACCGGGTCGCCCTTGTGGACGGTGTCACCGGGATTCACCAGCCACTCGATCACCGTGCCCTCGTCCATGTCGGCGCCGAGCGACGGCATCCGGAACTCAGTCACCTCCGCCCACCACCTTTCGTACCGTCGCGGCGATGCCTTCCGGCTGCGGCAGGGCGGCGTCCTCGAGGTGTTTCGCGTAGGGCATCGGGACCTCCGCGCTGCAGATCCGCTCGACGGCGGCGTCGAGGTCCTCGAACGCCTGCTCGGTGATCCGCGCGCTGATCTCGGCCGAGATGCTGCCGCTGCGCCATCCCTCGTCGACGACGACGGCTCGGTGCGTGCGCCGTACCGACTCGACGAACGTCGCGTCGTCGAGCGGCCGCAGCGTGCGCAGGTCGATCACTTCGGCCGAGACGCCTTCGGCGGCGAGCAGGTCCGCGGCCTCCAGGCTCTTGCCGAGGCTGCCGCCGTACGTCACCAGGGTCACATCGGTGCCGGGTCTGCGGATCACCGCGCGATCGATGTCGACCGGTCCGGCGTCGGCCGGGAGCGAGCCGGACATGTTGTAGAGCGCACCGTGCTCGAACAGCAGCACCGGGTCCGGATCGAGCAGCGCGGTCCACAGCATGCCGCGGGCGTCCTCGAGGGTGGCGGGCGCGACCACGCGGAGCCCCGGGATGTGTGCGAACCAGCCCTCGAGACTGTGCGAGTGCTGCGCGGCCAGCTGCCGGCCGGCGCCGGTGGTCATCCGGATCACCAGCGGTACGCCGACCTGACCGCCCGACATGTGCCGCAGGGTGGCGGCGTTGTTGAGGATCTGATCGAGTGCGAGCAGGCTGAAGTTGACCGTCATGATCTCGACGATCGGCCGCATCCCGGCCATCGCGGCCCCGATCCCGGCCCCGACGAAGGCCGACTCCGACAGCGGGGTGTCCCGGATCCGGTCCGGCCCGAACTCCTCCAGCAGGCCCAGGCTGACGCCGAAGCACCCGCCGTACGCGCCCACGTCCTCGCCCATCAGGAAGACTCGCTGGTCGCGCCGCAGTGCGTCCCGGATCCCCTCTCGCAAGGCTTCCCGGTAGGTCGTCTTCGTCGCTGTTCCGGTGCTGGTCATGACTGCTCCGCGTAGACGAATCGGGTCAGGTCCTCGACTGGCTCCAGCGGGCCGGCGTCCGCGGCGGCCACCGCGCGCTGGATCTCGTCGCCGACCTCGCGGCGCAGGGACTTGAGCGCGTCGTCGGACAGCTCGCCGTCGGCCTGCATCCGCTGGGACAGGATCTCGATCGGATCGCGTTCCTTCCACCGGGCGATCTCGGCCTTGTCCCGGTAACGGTCGGAGTCGTACATCGAATGCGCCCGGAACCGGTAGGTTCGCAGCTCCAGGAAGCACGGCCCGGCACCACCGCGGATCGTGTCGACCGCGCGCTGGGCCGCCGCCTCCACCGCAAGCACATCCATCCCGTCCACGGCCCAGGCGGGCATCCCGTACGACGACGCGCGCAGGGCCAGGTCGGTCTGAGCCTGGGCCCGGGCGAGCGCCGTGCCCATCGCGTACTGGTTGTTCTCGCAGCAGAAGAGCACCGGGAGCTTCCACAGCGCGGCGAGGTTCATGCATTCGTGGAACTCGCCTTCGGCGACGGCGCCGTCGCCGAAGAAGCACGCGGTCACGTGCGGGTCGTCGTGCAGCCGGTCAGCCAGAGCCACCCCGACCGCGAGCGGCAGGCCGCCGCCGACGATCGCGTTGCCGCCGTAGAACCGGCGCTTCGTGTCGAACAGGTGCATCGAGCCGCCCCGGCCGCGGCTGCAGCCAGTGGTACGACCGAACATCTCCGCCATCACGGACTCCATCGAGAGCCCACGGGCCAGCGCGTGGCCGTGTTCCCGGTACGTCGTGACGACGGCATCACTTGGGTCCAGGCAGCTCATCGCGCCGACCGCGACCGCTTCCTCCCCGACGTACAGGTGCAGGAACCCGCGGATCTTGGTGGTGGTGTACAGCTCGGCGCAGAGCTCCTCGAACCTGCGGATCCGCAGCATCTGGCGGAGCAGGTCGGTGTGGTGCTTGGCCGTGGGGGTTTCGGTACTGCGCTCGGAGGTCTTCATCGTGGTCGCTCCAGGGTGGACAGGTCGCCTTCTGGTAGCCCGAGTTCGCGGGTCTTGAGCAGGCGCCGCATCACCTTGCCGCTACTGGTGTGCGGCAGGTTCTGGTCGAAGGCGAGGGCCCGTGGCGCGACCGCGCCGAGCCTGCGCCGGCCGAAGGCGATGAGCTCGGCCCGCAACGTCTCGTCCGGCTCGTAGCCCGGCCGCAGCGTGACGAAGGCCTTCACGATCTCGCCGGCGACCGGGTCCGGGACTCCGATCACGCCGGCCTCGGTCACCGCCGGATGCTCCAGCAGGGCACTCTCGACCTCGAACGGCCCGACCAGGTGGCCCGACGACTTGATCACGTCGTCGGCCCGGCCGACGAACCAGAAGTAGCCGTCGGCATCGATCCGGGCCAGGTCACCGGTCAGGTACCAGCCGCCCGCGAAGGCGGAGCGGTAGCGGAACTCGTCGTGCAGGTAGCCCCGGAACATCGACGGCCAGCCGGGCCGTAGCGCAAGCTCGCCGACCTGGTCGGTGCCGAGCACCTCGACCTCGCCGTCGCCGGTCGCGGCGCGTCCGTCGTCGCCACAGCGCAGGACCGCGGCCTCGATCCCCGGCATCGGCCGGCCCATCGAGCCGGGCCGGAGCGGCATCGACGGGTAGTTGCTGATCATGATCGCGCCGGTCTCGGTCTGCCACCAGTTGTCGTACACCGGCATCCCGTACGCCTTCCGCGCCCACTCGACCACCTCGGGATTGAGCGGCTCGCCGACGCTCGCAATGTGGCGCAGCGCGGACAGGTCGTAGCGCGCGGCCACCTCGGCGCCGGCGCGCATCAGCATCCGCAGCGCGGTCGGCGCGGTGTACCAGACAGTCACCCGGTTGTCCGCGAGCACTTGGTACCAGCGGGCCGCGTCGAAGTCCCCGTCGTCGGCCAGCAGGGTGACGCCGTGGGTGAGCGGCGCGATGATCCCGTACGACGTTCCGGTCACCCAGCCGGGGTCCGCCGTACACCAGAAGATGTCGTCGGGCCGCAGGTCGAGGGCGAAGGCGGAGGTGATGTGGTGGGCGACCACGGCCTCGTGGACATGGATGGCGCCCTTCGGCGTGCCGGTCGTACCGCTGGTGAAATGCAGCAGCGCCATCGCCTCGGGGCTGGTCGGCGGGATCGTCCAATCGTCTCGCTGGTCTGCGAGCGCGGCGTGCAGGTCGATGGTGCCGTCCGGCGGATCCGCCGCGCCGTCGATCAGCAGGATGTGGCGCAGACCGGGCAGCCGGTCGCGCTGCGGTGCGATCTTGCGCCGGTACAGCGAGGTCGTGGTGATCAGGACCTCGCCGTCGCCGAGCACCAGCCGGTTGCGGATGGGCTCGGGGCCGAAGGCGGCGAACAGCGGCGAGAGCACGCTGGTGTTCTTCCAGCAGCCGAGCGCGGTCACGTACAACTCGGGCTGCCGGCCCAGCAGGGTGAAGACGCGTGCCCGCGGGCCGACGTCGAGCGAGTGCAAGAGGTGGGCGAACCGATTGCTGAGCAGGCTGAGCTCGCGGTACGTCAGCTCGCGGGTCCCGGTTCGGCCGATCGCCCGGATCGCCACGTGGCCGCCGCGGCCCGTGGCCACGTGCCGATCCACGGCCTCGTAGGCGATGTTGAGACCGCGGCCGCCCGGCAGGCCGCTGAGCAGCTGCTGGGCGGCGGCCCAGGAGAAGTCCTGCCGCGCCTGTGTGTAATCGGCCAGATTCGCTACTCGAGGAAATGTCTCGAGGGTCATCATCGTCCTCCTCAATGCCTGGGCCTGGCCGTCAAAGTGGTGTGCTCGCCGAGTTCGACCGCCCAGATAACGATGACGAGGGCGACGAAGACGGCGAGCAGGACGCCGGCGACCGACGACGCGCCGAGGCCGAGTGCCAGGAAACCGGCCAGCGCGGCGGCGCCGGCCAGGGCCACGACGAACCAGCCCAGCGCGTCGTACTGTTCGGCGCTCACCACCACGTAGATGAGGGCTCCGCCAGGGATCAGCGCGACGGCGGTCATGTCCCGGGTGTCGTCGATCAGCGGCAGGTCCCCGATTGCCAGGAACGCGAGATAGGGCAGGACGAGGGCGACGACCAGTCCCGTGGCCAGCAGATCCCGCAGCCTGACCCGCATCTCCACCCCCTTCGTCACTTCCGACAGTAGGAATCGGGGGATCGCCCGGTCAGGGCCGAAGGTCCGTTTCGCACGGTTCGTAGGCCCCTGTGGCAGGGCGGTCCGGCGAGCTGTGGTGGAAGTGAGAAGCGGTACAGCGGAAAGGAGAGACTATGACGACACTCCAGCACCGGGACCCCCGGCGCCAGTTCGCGGACCTGTTCGACTGGGCCGAGAGCCTGCCGAGCATGTTCGCCTGGCCGGCCACGATGCGTGGCGTCCGGATCGAGGAGTTCACCGAGGGCGGCAAGTACGTCGTCCGCGCCGAGCTGCCCGGGATGGACCCGGACAAGGACATCAAGGTCGAGGTCGCGAACGGCATGCTGGCGATCGTGGCCACTCGTCAACAGGAGGAGCACGACGGAAGCCGCTCGGAGTTCCACTACGGCTCGCTGACCCGCCGGGTCATGCTGCCGGACGGAGCCGACGAGGGCGCGGTCGCGGCCAAGTACGCGGCCGGGATCCTCGAGGTGACGGTGCCGATCACGGCGAAGTCCGCCGAAACGCGCACGATCGCCATCGACCGGACCGAGTGACTCCACCCGAACCCGCCCGGCCGGGGCGCCCCGGCCGGGCCGGTGCTGTTCAGCCGGAGTGCCGGTGCCGAAGAACCCCCGGCCGACGGGACCTCCTGCCCTGGCCATCGGGTGGCAAGGATCAGAGCCTGACCTTGTGAGGTGCCGTTACCTGGACAATCTGAAGGTCGTCGTCATCGCGGTGATCATCGCTTTGCACGCCGTGCTGAGCTATGCCGGCGGCTTCGACGTCTGGTGGTACACCGAGGTGCGCGAGGTGTCCCTCGCGCCGGTCACCGAGATCGTCTTGTTCCTGGTCGTCGGCCCGTTCGGGCTGCTGATGATCCCACTCCTGTTCCTGGTCGCCGGTCTGGTCGCGGTTCCTTCGCTCGAGCGCAAGGGCGCGAAGGCCTATGCCGGCAGCCGCCTACTACGGCTCGGTCTGCCCTTCGCCGTGTACGTCGCGCTGCTGCAGCCGCCGGTGGTGTACGCCCTCGAACACCGATTCGGCGTGGCGAAGCGCTCGTACCTGAAGGAGTTTCTCGGCGAGCCGGCTCAGCTCGACATGGGCCCGCTATGGTTCGTCGGCGTGCTGCTGCTCTTCTCACTCGGCTACGCGGCCTGGGCCGCCGTTCGACGGCCTCGGCCCAGGGCGCGAGAGGTCACGCTCATCCACTTGCTCGTGCTCGCGGCAGTGGTGGCGCCGGCGACGTACGGGCTTCGGCTGCTGTTCAGGATCGGTGACGAAGGCTTGGTGTCGGGCCTGAACTTCTGGGAGTGGCCGGTCTGCGCGGCGATGTTCGGCCTGGGAATCGCCGCATCCGAACAGGGTTGGCTGCAGGCTGTCCCGCAGCAGCTGGTACGGCGCTGCCGGACCGTGACACTGACCGCGGCCGGCGTGTTGGTCGCGGTCATGGCTGCCGGAGTCGCTGCCGGGCTCGTCGACGACGAGGTCTGGCGCGGCGGCGCCAACTGGGTCGCCCTGGTGTTTGCCACTCTCACGAGTCCGCTGACGGTCTTCGGGCCGGTGTGGTTGCTCGGACTCGCGCAGCGGCATCTCGACCGCAGGTTGCCGTGGGTGGGCCCGGTGGTCACTCGCAGCGCGTACGGCGCGTTCATCGTCCAGGCTGTGGTTCTGATCGGGCTGGCGGTCCTGCTGCGGCCGGTTCCGGCGGCGGCCGAAGTGAAGGCTGTGCTGCTGGCCGGCGGTGGAATCTGGGCCTCCTTCGCACTCGCTCGGTTGCTGATCAACTGGGTGCCCGGTGTCGGTCGGGTGGTCTGA
This sequence comes from Kribbella sp. NPDC050124, assembly GCF_044460355.1. Lineage (NCBI taxonomy): Bacteria > Bacillati > Actinomycetota > Actinomycetes > Propionibacteriales > Kribbellaceae > Kribbella > Kribbella sp. NPDC050124. The sequence continues at coordinate 68,583 of NZ_JBITJU010000009.1, read as the reverse complement.
TCAGTAGCCGAAGTCGCGGCGGGTGAGGCCCAGGAAGCCGGCCATGAGGACGGCCGCTGCCAAGCCGCTCACTACGACGAGCGGGGCGGCTGTGACGGCGTCCAGCGGGGCGTTCGGGACGTGGACGAACGGCGAGGCCTGGCGTGACCAGTCAGGCAGATGGAAGGACTCCGCGAAGACCGCGATCACACCGCAGTAGCCGACGACTGTCCAGGCCACCACTCCCGCGGCTCGCGGTATCCAGCCGATGGCCAGTACGGCGATCGCGACCACGAGCCAGACGGCGGGCAGATGGACGAGAGCGACTCCGGTCAAGCGGGCAAGCTGTCCGGGGTCGGAGATGGCGATGCCGTACGCCAGGCCGTGACCGAGACCGGCAGCGGCCAGAGCGAGTGTGCCGCCGATCAGGGCGACGATGACGTGACCGCCGAGCCAGGACCAGCGACTGACCTTGGTGGCCAGCACCGGCTCGGCCCGGCCGGACGTCTCCTCGTGCCGAGCCCGCATCGCGCCGGCCACGGCCGACGCCGAGGCGAGCAGTGCGCAGAACAGGATGACCAGAGCGAGGTACGAGTTCACCACGTCGGCGGCGCCACCGGGCAGGAAGTCGGCGATCTCGGGGTTGTCGGCGACGTAGTCCCGGATGGAGTCGGTGAACGAGCCGTACGCGACGCCGAGCACGAGCAGGCCCGCCGTCCAGCCGATGATCGAACCGCGCTGGAGGCGCCAGGCCAGCCCGAGCGGTGAGCCCAGCGCCCAGGAGGCTGTCGCCCGGCCTTGCCGATACGGCAGCAAGCCGTCTCCGAAGTCGCGCCGTTCCAGCAATGCCAGCGCTGCCCACACCAGGACGGCACCGAGGACCACCGGCAAGGCCAGCGGCCACCACCGGTCGCCGGTGTAGGGATAGGTGCGCTGACCCCAGCCGATTGGGGAAAGCCATGACCAGAAGGGATTGCCGACGTCGCCGGCGGCTCGCAGCACGAAGGCGACGCCGATTGCGACGCCGACCGCGCCGTACACCGACCGGGGGTTCTCGAACACTTGCACTGCCACCGCCGTCAGACCGGCGAAGGCGATGCCGACCCCAGCACCCGCTGCGGCGAGCACCACGGAACCGCCGAGTGGCAGACCGGTGCCGGCGGCCACGGCGAAGAGCACGAGCGCGACGGCCAGGTCCGCGAGTACGGCGAGCCACAGTGCGGACACCAGCGGGGCGCGCCGGCCGACCCGCGTCGATCTGATCAGCTCGCCGCGGCCGGTCTCCTCGTCGGTCCGGGTGTGCCGCCCGACCAGGAACATGTTCATCAACCCGATCACGATCGCGAGGAACGCGAACACCTCGAAGACGACCTCTCCGCCGATCGTGCCGAGCAGCCGTTCGGGACCGCTCATCGCGAGCACCGCCGTGTTGCCGGTCATCGTCTGCCTGAGGGCGGCAAGCTTCTCGGGTGTGTCGTACAGGTCCTGGCTGCCGACCGACTGAAAGCCCAGCAGCAGGCCCGCGCCGAGCAGCCACCACGGGAGACTGCGGCGTTCCTGCCACAGCATGAAGCGCAGCAGAGTGCCGGTTCCCGCCGCCGTGCTCACGACGTGGAATCGCTGTCGTAGTGGCGGAGGAACAACTCCTCCAGCGTCGGCGGCGAACTGGTCAGGCTGCGGACACCGAGAGCGGACAAGTGCCGGATGGTCTCGTCGAGGTGCGCGGCGTCCACGTCGAACGCCGCGCGGTGGCCGTCGACGGCCAGATCATGCACGCCGGGCAGGGTCGTGATCCCGTCGAGCGGACCCACCGTCTCGACCGAGATCGAGGTTCGGGTCAGGTGCCGAAGCTCGGTCAGCGTGCCGCTCTCCACGGTCCGGCCGAGCCTGATCAAGCTGACTCGGTCGCACAGTGCCTCGACCTCGGCCAGGATGTGGCTGGACAGCAGAACGGTGCGGCCCTCGGCCTTCACCTCCTCGATGCAGCCTTGGAACTCCGACGCCATCAGCGGGTCCAGGCCGGAGGTCGGCTCGTCGAGCAGCAGCAGTTCCGCGTCCGAGGTGAGCGCTGCGATCAGCCCGACCTTCTGCCGGTTGCCCTTCGAGTAGGTGCCGGCCTTCTTGCGCGGATCGAGGTCGAACCGCTCGAGCAGCTCGTCGCGACGGCGCCGGTCCAGCCGCCCGCGCAGCTTGCCCATCAGGTCGATCACCTCGCCGCCGGTGATCCCCGGCCACAAGGTGACATCACCCGGCACGTACGCCAGCCGGGCCCGCAGCGCGACGCCGTCCGTCCAGGGATCGCCGCCGAGCAGCCGGACCGTGCCGGCGTCCGCGCGCAGCAGCCCGAGCAGGATCCGGATCGTGGTCGTCTTGCCCGAGCCGTTCGGTCCGAGAAATCCGTGCACCTCGCCGGTCGCCACGTCCAGGTCCAGCCCGTCCAGCGCCCGCGTCGGCCCGAACGTCTTCACCAGCCCGTTCACCGAGATCGCCGAGGTCATCCAAGCCTCCCCACGAGTTGTCGATCAGTACGACGATGCGCCGAGGTCCCGGCTCTCGCAAGGGGCTCCGACGAGGTCGAGCCAGGAGCGGAGTACGGCGGGATCGGCCGGCCCGGTGTGGAGGCCGACGTAGCCGTCGGGGCGGACGGCGACGACGTCGTGACCCGGTCGGCTGGTCAGGCGATGAACGTGGACCCGCGGGCCGACGGGGTCCGGCTGATCGGCGTCGCGGGAGAGCAGGAGGTGGATTCCGGGACTGGCCGTCAGTTCGTGCAACCGGACCGTGCGGCCGTCACAGGTCACCGTTGCGTCCGGCAACCGATCACCCGGCTGGAGCTGCCGGTCCGCCGGAGCTGTGCCGACCTGCGAGAGTGGGCTGCCGTGGTAGTTGACCCGGAGCTGAGACAGGGTGCGGATCCCTTCGGCCAGCAGCTGCCGCCGCATCAGCACAGGCACCGCCGGCGCAGCCAAGGGAGCCAACGTCCCTCGGAGGAAGGCCGGCAGTGGGTGCGTCGACGCCTCGGCGAAGAAGATGAGATGCGTCATCGCCAGCACCTTGCGGGCGACCGGCCTGCGCTCGCGGTCGTAGGAGTCCAGCAACTCGGAGCATCGTTCGCGGCCGGCGGCGTACGCGAGCTTCCAGCCGAGGTTGACCGCGTCCTGGATTCCGATGTTCATACCCTGCCCACCGGCGGGCGAATGCGTGTGCGCGGCATCACCCGCCAGGAAGAGCCGCCGGTACCGGTACGCCGCGGCCAGGCGGTGCTGCAACCGGACCCTGGCCGACCACCTGAGCTCTTCGATGGCGGCAGTCAGTCCGGAGTCGTCGATCAAGTGCTGCAGTTCCGGCGCCGGGACGTCGCCACCTGGTTGCCCGAACGCGGCATCAGGTGCTCCGTGGATCGGGCGGGTCGCGAGTACCCGCCACGTCGCGCCTTCGCCGAGCGAGAAGACGAACAGCAGCCCATTGCGTCCGGCGGCGACATGGACGACGCCGGGGGAGAGGTCGCCGGTCAGTTCGACGTCGGCGAGAACGACCTCCTCGCGGTACGACGCACCTCGCCAGCCGATCCCGGCCAGGCCTCGGACCGTGCTGTCCGGGCCGTCGCAGCCGGCCACGAACCGGCACGTCGTCTCCTCGGTGCCAGTCGCCGACCGGAGTGTGGCTCGTACCAGGTCGTCGCCGTGGCCGGCGAATGCGACGTCGGTCAGCTCGGCTCCGCGCTCGATCTCCACGCCACGCCGGGTCAAGGCCTGCGCCAGGACTGCCTCGACATCGGACTGCCGTACCAACGTGAGATGCGGGAAGGCGGTGTCGGGAAGGTCGAGGCCGGACAGTTCGATCGACACCCGCCGGTGGCCCAGGTGGAGCTCTGCGCGCGGTGAGATGTCGCCTCGGTCGAGCAGTTCTCCGGTCACGCCGAGCGGCCGGAGACACTCGAGTGTTCGCGGGTGCACGATCAGGGCCCGCGACGGCCGGAACGCGTCCGGCCGTCGCTCCACGACGCGAACGGTGGCTCCGTGTGCGGCCGCCTGCAGAGCCGTGGTGAGCCCGGTCGGCCCAGCACCGACCACCAGCAGGTCGGTCATGACAGGGCGGCTGCGATCTCGTCGGCCCAGGTGCGGATCTGCGGCCAGTCGCGGGCGTCGCCGACCATGGTGTCGACCCGGGCCCGGCGCGCGCGGCCTCCGGCCGCAGTGTCCGGCTGGAGGTTCCCGGAGAATGTCCTCACCGGTCGCGCACCGATCTTCGCCGCCAGCCGATCGACGTCGGACGGGACCGTCTGCGGCACATCCCGGCCAGGCCCGATCGGGCCGCTGTGGAACAGCCAGACCGGCCGGCTGCGCAGCTCGCGCGCGTGATCGCGGAGGAACCGCACGGCCTCAGGGCGCCAGCGGCCGAAGTAGATGGCGCTGCCGACCACGACGGCGCCGTACTCGCTGACGGCCTTGACGTCGGTGACCTCGTGGACTTCCACCTCGTGGCCGGCCCTGCGCAGCTCTGCGCCGATCGCCGCCGCGATGGTGGCGGTCGCGCCCATCCGGGTGGCGTAGGCCACCAACACTTTCTCGGACATCGGCCCTTCTCCTCCCTAGGCAGCCCAGAGTGCCTCCAGTTCATCCTGCGCAGGTCGTCCCGCCGTCCGCTGCGGCCGGATGGCCTTGAAACGCAGGGCCTCTCGGCCCGGGTGGATCACATCGTCACCAGTGTGATCGCTGCGAAGTAGATCGCGATCGAGAGCAGGTCCTGGATCACCGTCGCCAGCGGTCCGGACCCGAAGGCGGGATCCGCACCGAGGCGGGCGAACAGCCAGGGCAACGCCATCGCGATCAGGGTTGCGATGGACGATGCGGCGAAGACGGCCAGGCCGACGGCCACGGCGAGTTCGAGGTCGTTCCACAGCAGCCAGATCGCCGGCGCCGCCAGGACGCCGAGCAGCGCGCCGACGAGCAGGCCGGTGAGGGTCTCGCGGACGACGATCCGGCGGATCCCCACCCCGACCGACAGTCCGCGAATCACCAGCGCTTCGGTCTGGGTGCCGACCGCGTCGGCGATGTACACCACACCGGGGACGAAGAACGCGACCAGTACGGCGCGTTCCAGCGCCTGCTCGAACGCGCCGACGATCCCGGCGGCAGCGAGTGCGCCGGCGAGTCCGACCAGCAGCCAGGGGAGCCGGTGCCACAACCGATGGGAGACCGGCTCGGTGCTGGCCGTGCGTGCCTCGGCGGTGGTACGGAGGTACCCGCCCAGCCGGGCCATGTCCTCGTCGTGCTCGGTCAGCAGGACTGCCAGCAGTCGCTGTGGTGCGATCAGTCCGCGGAAGCGACCGGTCCGGTCGACAACGGCGAGCCCGGGTTCGCCGTGTTTCACGGCCTGCCAGGCGGCCTGCTCCTGATCGGTGCCGGGGGCAACTGTGGGCGGGGCGGGATCCATCACCGCCCGCAGCGGGAGATCAGGGTCGGCCGCCAGCAGCCGTTCGATCGTGACGACCCCGACGAGTCGATCGCCGGCGCAGACTGCGACGACTGCGGCACTGTCGAACCGACGGCCGAGCATCCCGTGCAGAACCGCACCGACAGTGTCTTCGGGCGCGGCGACCGGCACGGACACAGACGCGTGCTCCGCCGCGGTCTCCAGCAGCGGATCCGGCACGCGCGGGCTCGCACTCGCCTCCACGGCACGACGCCCGGCTGATCGCGTTCTCACTGCTCAAGCCTGCGCCCGGGACCAGCCTGGCTGTAGGGGCGAAGGTACGGCGGGAACCGGGCCGAAGGCCCTGCCGGGGTCGCAGTCTGCACCGGGAGACGTGACGATGGTGGCGCAGTGACTCAGTCCGGGCGCGTCCAGGTGTGTGCGTCGCCAGGGCGTAGCAGGCGGGTTCGGCCGTAGCAGCGGACGGCGATGGCTGGGCCGGGTTCGGCGTCGACGGTCAGGCTGACGCTCTTGGTCGAGATCTCGGCGACCAACCGATGACCGCGGTAGCGCAGGACCATCCGGAGTGCTCCGAGCTTGGCCGGCCACCGGGGGCCGAACCGCAGTACGTCGTTGGTGGTGGTCAGGCCGGTGAAGCAGCGCTGGACGAGGTCGGCGCTGCCGGCCATCGCCGCGAGGTGGATGCCTTCGGCAGTGGTCCCGGTCTGGGTCGCGTCGCCGGCGTCGCTGTGCAGCGCCTGCTCCAGGAAGGCCAGCGCGCGGTCCGGATCGATGGTCGCCAGGCCCCAGGCGTGGACGACGGCGCTCAGGGACGAACCGTGACAGGTCCGGGCGAGGTAGTACTCGACGGTCGAGCGAAGGATGTCTGCGGACAACGGATACCCGAGTCGTTCCATCAGCCTGTACAGGTCCCGGCGCGGCAGCAGGTAGAGCAGCATCAGGACGTCGGCCTGCTTGGACACCTGGTACGACGTCACGTCGCGACCCTCTGCCTCGAGGATCCGGTCCAGCCGCCGGATGTCGCCGTACTTGTGCCGGTACTGCGGCCAGTCCAGCTCCTCGAGTCGTTCGTAGCCCTCGAACTGGCTGATCACGCCGTCGTGGAACGGCACGTACATCCGGCGAGTGAGCTCGTCCCACCGGTTGCGTTCGGCTTGGCCGAGCGCGAGCAGGTCGATGAGCTCGGTTCGCCGCCAGGGTGGCAGCCGGTCGAGCGCACGGGCCGCCGCGTCGAACAGCCAGACCGCCATCACGTTGGTGTAGGCGTTGTTGTCGATCCCTGGATCCGGCCGGCCGGGATAGCTGGTGTGGAACTCGTCCGGGCCGACGACGCCCCTGATCACGTAGCGGTCGCGGCCGGCGTCGTACTCGGCCAGCGCGGCGAAGAATCGGGCGACCTCCACGATGACCTCGGCGCCGTGGTCGCTGAGGAACTCGACGTCGCCGGTGGCCTCGACGTACTGCCAGATGGTGTAGGCGACCGCGAGTCCGACGTGCCGCTGCCGGAAGGTCGCGTCCTCGGTCCAGCGTCCGGACAGCGGGTTGAGATGAAGTCGCTGGCTCTCCTCGCGGCCGTCGCTGCCGGACTGCCACGGGAACATCGCGCCGGGGTAGCCGCTCTGCCGTGCCGCCAGCCGGGCGGCAGGTAGCCGGCGGCACCGGTAGCGCAGCAGTGCACGGGTGAGTTCGGGGATCCGCAGGGTGAGGACCGGGAAGACGAACAGCTCGTCCCAGAACACGTGCCCGCGGTACGCCTCTCCGTGCAGGCCGCGCGCCGGTACGCCGGCATCGGCGTCAATGCTGTGCGGCGACAAGGTTTGCAGGAGGTGAAAGAGGTTCAGCCGGAGCGCGGCCAGCGTACCGTCGAACGGCTCCTCGAGCTCGACGGAGAAGCGCTGCCACAGCTGCGACCAGGCCAAGGTGTGCGCTTCTGCGAGCTGTTCGAATCCGGGCGCGTTGTCGAGCGCGATCCGGGTGGCGAGCGCAGGTTCCGAGATCCCCACGTCGCGTGATCCGTGGATCGCGGCGAGCTTCTCCGCACTGACCACATCGCCCGCCGCCACTTCGACGGTCAGCTCGGCGTACGCCGACGTGCTGTCGGTCCGCGTGGTCCAGTCGACTGGCACCCCGTTGTGGAGGGCAACCGTCTTGGTGCCGACCGCGATCCGGTGGCGGGACTGGCAGGTGGTCGCGGTCACCATCAAGTAGCCATCGGCAACCAAGGGGGTGAGGTCGGTGAGATGCCGGCCGGCGAGTTTGCGGTAGCGCTCGACGCCGGAGTTGGTGACGCCGCCGTGCACCGCGGAGCCGATCCGGATCCGGCCCGACCAGTTGACGGCCGTCACGGCGAGGGTCTGCCCACCGAGATGGGGGTCGGCCATGCTGGCGATGCGGCGTTCGACCCCGCGCACCTCCCGGCCGAGCCGGTCGCGCAGCCGGAATCGCCGGGTCTGGACGCCCCGCTGGAGGTCGAGTTCCTGGTCGTGCTCGAGGACGTCGCAGTTGTCCGGGGTCAGCCACTCATCGTCGTCGACGGCGACAGTCAGTGGGAGCCAGTCGGGCAGGTTGACCAGGCTCTCGTTCTCGACACCGACCTGGTCGATCTGATCGGTCAGCCGGTTGTAGTAGCCGGCCAGGTAGGTTCCGGGGTAGTGACCGTCTCCGGCCACCGACCCGGCCCAGGCTCCACGGCTGGCGAAGTACCCGTTGCCGACCGCGCACAGCGCCTCGCGCCGGCGCTCGTCCGCCTGGTCGTATCCGTCGAAACGAAGAACCCAGTCCGGCACAGCGCCGAGGACCGGCGCCGCGGTCACAGCTGTCATGGCTCGACTCTGCGCGCCGTCGGGGGGTGCCGAACAGAGCCGAAGGTCCCGTTCAGGCGGGCCCGGGGCTTTCGGCTTGCCACAGCGGTGACAAGCGCCCCTGCCGAGGCCGTACGCCCGACCGGAGGATCAAAGTGAGGCGAAGAAGAAAGGGCAACTGCCATGGACAATGCAACTGTCAGACCGGTCATCCACGTCGGACTCGACGCTTCATGGCGCACCAGCGGCGCACTGGAATGGGCACTGCAGGAGGCCGAACTGCGGCACGAGCCGCTGGACGCGCTGCACGTGATCGACGAGCGGGTACGGCGTACGCCGTACTGGGAACCGAACCTCATCGACGACGCCGCGATGCAGTTGGTCGGCGAGGTTCAGGCCTACCTCGACAGCAGCCCGAGCAGGCTCGACCACGAGATGGATCTGGTCGTCGGGCCACCGGCGGAAACCCTGGTCCGGCGGGCCACCGGCGGAAGCATGCTGGTCGTCGGCAGGCGCGGGATCGGCGCGTTCCGGCGGCTGCTGATCGGTTCGACGTCCGAGGCCGTGACGGCCGGGGCGACGGTGCCCGTCGTCGTGATTCCGGACCAGTGGAAACCGGCTGACCACAACGGGCCGGTCGTCATCGGGCTGGACGAGTCGGGTGACGATCAGGCGGCAATGGAGTTCGCCGTCACCGAGGCGACCGAGCGGCGCGTGCCGCTGCGGTTGGTGCACGTCTGGGACCTGCCGAACCTGTACAGCTGGGAGGTCGTGAACGCGTCGGGCTTGGTCGAGGAATGGGACGCGGATGTCCGCCGGACGTTCCACCAGATCGCGGAGCAGTGGCGAGCCAAGTACCCGGATCTCGCGATCGACGTCGACGTGTGGCGCGGCCACCCGGTTGACGGCATCGTCCGGGCGGCGGAACAGCACGACGCGCAACTGCTCGTCGTCGGCAGTCACCGGCGACACCGGCTGCCCGCGATGCTGCTCGGCTCGGTCGCGCGCGGCGTCGTGCAGCACGCCACCCGCCCAGTCGCCGTGGTCCATGAACCTGCCGGCCGCTGACAGCGATGCTGGGCGGGTACGGCAAGTACGCCGCACCCGCCCAGGTGCAGATCAGGTGCCGGGCGCTGGGTGGTGAGGGATGACCGCAACCGGGCAGTGGGCATGGTGCAGAACGGCCTGGCTGACCGATCCCAGAACCAGCCCCCGGAATCCGCCCCGGCCGCGCGAGCCGACCACGATCAGCGCGGCGTCGGACGACCACTGCAGGACCTGCTGCGCCGGGTGCCCGGTCACATGGATGAGATCCGGGACCGGATCGCCGTGCCGCTGCACTGCCGTGGCCAGGTCGTGATGGCTCAGTTGCCGATCGTGGTGCGGTGGCTCCACCGCGACGATGCGCAACGCGACCCGGTGCGACCTGGCGAACGCCGATCCGAAGGCGAGGGCGGCCTCGGCCGCAGCTGACCCGTCGTACCCCACGACGACGTGGTCGCCGGCGTACTCAGTCCAGTCCGCGCGTACGACGACCACCGGGCACCGTGCGTGTGCGGCGAGGTCCAGCCCGGTCGAGCCGGCCAGCAGACCGATCGTCGCGCCCAGCTCCCGGCTGCCGATCGCGAGCAGGTCAGCGTCGCGCGACTCCCGCAGCAGGACAGGAGCGGGGAATCCGTCGACGCGTACGGCGGTGACATCGAGCTCCGGCTCGAGTTTGCGGGCGAACTCCCTGGATCCGGCGACGATCTTGTCGGCCATGGCTCGCAGTCCCGGCGCCAGCTCGTTCCCGCCCAGTGGGACCGGGAACATCGGCCAGACGAACGCGTGCACGAGCCTGAGCCGCGCGCCGGTCACAACCGCCTCAGCCGCGCCCCACTCGATCGCGGCCTCGGCCTCGGGGCTGTCAGCCACGCCGACCACGATGGTCTTCATGGCTCCTCTCAGCGGTGCTCCGCCGCGGCCGCGGCGCGGGTGAACGGCTGGACGACCTCGGTCCGCCAGAACTGGGGGTCACCGGTCGGCGGGTCGTGGTAGACCTCCCAGGCATCGCCGGCGCGGACCCCGCCCTGGGCTTTCAGCCACTCGTCCACGGCTTCGTAGGTCTCGCCCAGTCGCTCGTACGGGCCGATGTGCCAGGCGACGACGACGCCACCGCCCGGAAGGCTGGAGGGCTCCACGTGTTCGTCGCCCGTGATGCGGGCGTCGACGGGGAACCCGACCTCGACGTCGAACCTGTGGTCCGGAAGCAGGTGGTACCGGGCGACCGGCATGCCCAGCGGGGCGACGCCCTTCGCCCGCAGGTAGGCGACGACACGGTCGAACGCGGCCGGGATCCAGGAACCCAGCTGCTCGCGATCCAGGGTCGCCTTCATGACTGCGGTGTGCTGTGCGGGAACTGACCGCGCTTCGATACGCATGGTTTCCTCCACCTTCAGGGTGTGGCGACGCTCGTCAGTCCTGGGCCGCGGTCAGAGCGAAGCGTTCGACGCGCTGCAGGTGGCCGCCGGTGAACGCGACGATCGTCAGCGCCGGATCGGTCGCACCGCGGAAGCCGACACGCGTGGACCACGGCTGGTTCTCGCCGCCGGCGGGGACGCCCGGGGCCCGGCCGATCGGCTGGGCGCTCGACGGCTGCCGGACCTCGACCACGATCGACTCGTCGACCCCGGTGATGCGGCCGCTGACGGTGATCGGTGAAGTCACCTTCGCGCCGTACGCCGGTCGCTCGACGGACAGTGTGGTGTCGCGGCTGCCGACAACCTCCCAGGGGGCGTCGGCACCGGTCCCGATCCGAGCCAGGTGCAGGACTGCCGCCACTCTGGGCTCGCCGTTCGGATCGCGGTAGCCGACCGCCACCCAGGCCTCGGAGCCTCGCACCGAACGGGACACCACCCGGTCGATCTCGGGGAAGTCGAGGTACCCGGTGGTGAAGGCGAGCGCGGTCCGGCCGGCGTCCAGGTGCCAAGGCTGATGACCGCCGGAGCGATATGCCTCCTGCCAGGCCTGCGCCTCGGCCACCGAGGCGAACGGCCACAGGGGCTGATACTTGAACGTGACCGGCGTGGAGGTCGTCGGCGCCGGGGTGCTTGGTGTGGCGGTCGGCGTCTCGCTGGGTGTCTTGCTGGTCGTCACAGTCGGCGTCGGAGTGGGGGTGCCCGTTGGCGGCCCCGCCGGCTGGACGGTCTCGTCACCACGCAGCAGAACGATCGCCAAGGCGGCCAGCAGCACAGCCGCCGTACTGATCGCAACAGCCGCAGTCGCCCGCAGCCGCCGCAGCCTTCGGTCCTCGGAGCCAGGAGGTCGTCCACCTGACCCGGTGTTCGGTGTGGTCATCATTTCTCCCCGCGGTGGTGGCGCTCGATCAGGTGATGTGTACGGCGACGACGCCGCGGACCGCATCGGCCACGGCCTCCGCCTGACGGCGGTCGGCTTCGTTGCCGGGGCCGGTGACCTTCACGATTCCGCTGTCGACTTCGGCGTGCCAGATGGGGTTCCGTTGCCGTAGGGCATGGTTGACCTCGGCGCGGATCCGGTCGTCGCGCTCCGCCAGTAGGTGGATGACGTCGCTTCGGCTGATCACGCCGACCACCCGGTCCGCCTCGACGACGGGCAGACTCTTCACCATCGTCGATCGCATCACGTCGATCGCGTCGTCCAGCTGGTCGTCGGTGTGCACGCTCACCACCAGGTGTGCCATCACCTCGGCGACCCGGCGTGAACGCCCGCTGGTCGACACCGAGATCGGTGCGGACGGTAGGCGATCGGACAGCTCCAACGCGTCCTGCATCAGATCGGCTTCGCTCACCACACCGACCAGACGGCCGTCGCGGTCGACCACCGGCATCGCGGTGATCTTGCGCTGGTCCAGCAGCCGCAAGGCTTCGCTGACCGGCGTTTCGCCCAGTACCGTGATGGCGGGTGCGGACATCAGGTCCCTGATCAGCATTGCTCTCACCCTCTTCCTTGCCTCCATTGCAGATCTGCCAGGTCGGGACGGTCAGAGCCGAAGGTCCTCACCACGGTGGGACCGGCCGCCGAACGGCAGTTGACCCGATGGCTACCGGCGCAACCGACCGCAGAAGCATGACCAAGGTCCTGGTTCCCGGGTGTGTTTGGGCCCTGCCCAGGCCCGTTGCCGATGGGCCATCGTCGTGGGTGACGGCACCAGCCTGAGCGGAGGCGGCCGATGACGGTGGGACTGGGCGAGCGGGACCGCGACGAGCTGCTTCGGGCAGCGGTCGCGGCGCCGTCCATGCACAACTCCCAGCCGTGGAGGTTTCGCTTCCGGGGCTGGATCGTGGAAGTACACCGGGACCGGGAACGTGAGCTTCCGGCCGAGGACCCAGAGCGCCGGATGCTGTTCCTTTCGCTGGGCGCGGCGATCCTTAACCTGCGGGTCGGCGCCGCCCGGCTGGGGATGACGGCCGTGGCCCGTAGCGTGATCGACCGGCGCCGGCCGGACCTGGTCGCCGAGCTGGACCTGTCGGCGAGCGGCCCGGAAGCAGAGCAGTTGCGGCTGCTCGCGCCGTACGTCTTCCGGCGCCGGACCAATCGCGAGCCGTACGCCGACCGGCGGGTTCCGGACGACGTCCGCACGCTGCTGGATCTGACCGCGCGGCTCGAGCGGGCGGAACTGGACTGGCTGACCCAGCCGGCCCGGCTGAAATGGTTGCAGCTGGCTACAAACGAGGCAGCGGCGGCGGACGACGAGGATCCGTACCGGACCGCGGAGCGGCGCAGGTGGGTCGGTGGTGACCGGGCCGCCGATGGTGTCCCGTCGAGTGCGCTCGGTCCGCGCGCCGCAGGTGGCTGGTCGCCGGCGCGGGACCTCGCCGCGACCCGGGCCGATGCGTCCAGGATGGTAGCGGAGTTCGAGCGTGACCCGCAGCTCGCGGTGCTGTCCACCCGATACGACGGCCCCGTCGAGTGGCTGCGAGCGGGGCAGGCGATGCAGCGGGTGCTGCTCGAGGCGACCGTTCAGGGCCTCGCGACCTCGTTGCTGAACCAGGTGATCGAGCACGAGGCGCTCCGCTGGCTCATCAACGACCCGCTGGGTGCTTGGCGGCGGCCGCAGGCAGTGATCCGGTTCGGCTACGGACCGCCGGCACCGCCGACCCCACGCCGGCCGATCAGCGACGTCCTCCTCGACTGAGTCCCGATCGAAAGGAATCGACATGAGCAGATCCACGATCTTCGTCGGGGTGGACAACTCGTGGCGCGACGCCGGGGCGTTCGAGTGGGCTCTGCAGGAGGCGAACCTCCGGCACGGGCCCCTTCGCGCGGTGCATGTGTTCGACGACCGGTTGCGGTCGACGTCGTACTGGGAGCCGGCGGTGATCGACGAGCGGACGAAGGAGCTGATCCAGGACGTCCGGCGTGAGCTGAAGTCCAGAGGTGGTGGCCTGGACGTCGAGGCGGACCTGACGGTCGGATCGCCGGCCAAGCGGCTGGCCGAGATCGCGGCTGACGGCTCGATGATTGTCGTCGGCCGGCGGGGGATGGGCACCTTCCAGCGTCTCCTGGTCGGTTCGACCTCCGAGGCCCTGGTCCATCAGGCGACGGTTCCGGTGGTGGTCGTGCCGACCGGCTGGAAGCCCCAGGAAGGTACCGGCCCGGTGGTGGTCGCCATCGACAAGGCGGAGGAGGACGCTGCGATCGAGTTCGCGGCGACGGCTGCTGTCGAACGGAATACTCGGCTGCGGATGGTGCATGCCTGGGACCTGCCGAACGTGTACAGCTCGGATGCCGCAGTGGTTGCCCGAATCGAAGACGAATGGGCCGACGGTGCCCGGCGATTGGTGGAGGCTGCCGCCGACCACTGGCGGCAGCTGTATACCGGACTCGCGATCGAGACCGTGGCTTACCGCGGGCATCCGGTCGACCGCGTCGTGGCGGCCGCCGACCAGTGCCGCGCACCGCTGCTGGTGGTGGGCGGCCATCGCCGGCACCGGATGTCGCCACTGCTGCTGGGCTCGGTCGCCCGCGGCGTCCTCCACCACGCGACCTGCCCGATCGCCGTGGTTCACGACTCCTGAGCCGCTGGAGAACGCGCGGATTGGGCGGGACCTATGGCCCTTCGGCAGGGACCTGTTCAGGGGTCCTGTGGCCCGGCCGATTGAGGGCCGTGGACTGTGTCCTAGGTCACCCCCACGGCGGAAGACTCGGCGTCAGGGTCGACCGACGGGAGAGGGCGATGAACAGCATCGAGCAGGGCGCAACCGGCAGCGTGCGGGACCCGGCCATCGTGGTTCGTCAGCTGTCGGTCCATGGCGTCGAGCTCGATGAGCTGCGCGTTCGCCGTGGCGAGATCGTCGCCCTGGTGGGCGCCAACGGCGCCGGCAAGAGCACAGTGAGCCGGGTGCTGGTCGGTGCGACGGCGGCCGCCGCCGGGTCGGCACGAGTGCTGGGCCTGGACCCGGTGGATGACCACGCTGAGCTGAAGTGCCGGATCGGGTTCCTGATCCAGGACCTGGAGACGATGGGCTCCCTGAGCTCGCGCGACGTGCTGGACATCTGCGCCGCCGTGCGTGGCTGCTCGGCGTCTTACGCCGTGACGCTGGCCGAACGGATCGGGCTGGACCTGGACCGGCCGATGGGCCAGTTGTCCCGCGGACAGTTGCGCAGGCTGGGCGTCGTACAAGCTCTGATGCACCGTCCGGAAGTGGTTGTGCTGGACGACCCGGCCGCCGAACTCGACGCGTCCGGACGGCTGGCGTTGGCGAACCTCTTGCGCGAGGCTGCGGCCGGTGGGACGGCGGTGCTGATCACTGTCACGACCGCGGCCGAGGCCGCGCAGTACGCCGACCGAACCGAGACCTTCGACCGCCGGTCGATCCCCACGGCGGAGTCGGCCACGGGCTCCGCACGGCGGCCAGAGTCTGCCCCACGACCGGCGACGCCGGCACGTTGCAGCCTGGTTGTTTCGGAGAGTGGTGGACTGGCTCCGCTGAGCATGCGCCGAGTGGCTGATGCTCGGTACAGCGGTCGCGTGCGGCCGCAGCCCGGTCGCCGAGTACCGCAGACCGGGCGCCCGCCTCCGGCAGTGCCGGTAGGGTCGGGTGGTACACTCCACCCCGGTCAAGGAGTGGGCCATGAGGCGAATCCGGGTGGTGCTGGTTGCCTCGGCCGTTGTCGTCGGGACGGCGGTGGGTTACGGACTGTTCCGGAAGTTCCGCGCTCCGGCGCGCGACGCAGCCGCCTGGGCGATGTTCGGCGAGGCGACGACCAAGGTGCTGTCCGGCCGGCTGAGCAGGGCCGACGCCACGGCCGTGTTCGGCGCGTCCACTCTCGACCTGCGCGATGCCGAGATCGACGCCGAGGCAGATATCGATGCTGTTGCGCTCTTCGGCGGGGTGGAAGTCCTGCTGCCGGCCCGATGGCGGCTGGCTCTGTCGGGCACGTCGGTCTTCGGCGGTGTCGAGGACCTGAGTGGATCGGCGGACCGCCTCCCGGCCGATGCCGCGCGGCTGAACCTCCATGCGGTCGCTGTCTTCGGCGGCGTGACGGTGGCGAACGAGCCGGGTGCGGCTGCCCGCCGGAAGGCGGCCGTCAGCGGCCGTGGCGCCGACTCCGAGGTCGTGGCGCCTGCCTGACCGCGCGGGCCGTTCGCGGGACGATCGCGGACCTTCGGCCCTGATTGCCGGCTGCCTGCGGGCGCACGGTGAAGGTGCGGGAGGGAGGTGAGGTTGATGAAGCTGACGGCAAGAGATCTTGTGGCGACGCTGCTGGTCGTCGCTATCGGCATCCCGTACGTCGGTTACCTGATCGACGGCGACATGCCGTTCGTGGAGGATGCCCGTGGCATGGCCGCGGTCGGGCTGCTGCTGGGCGTTCTGGCGTTCGGGGTGCTGCTGAACGGCACCAAGCGGGATCGGCTAGGCAAGATCGAGATCGGGATCGCGGTGGTGTCCGTCGCACTGGGCGTCGTCGCGCTGGCCTTCGCGGAGACTGCCGCGGCGGAGCTTCTGCTGGCACTCTTCATGGGGTCGATCCTGGTCGTCTTGGCCATGGAGCTGATTGACCACGCCGGCTGGTTGGACCGTGCCGGCCACCCGGTCTGATCCAGCTGTGCCCCGCAACGGCCGGTGCGACGCAGCGCCGCCGCACCGGCCGAACGCCGTGGGAACCGATGAAGGCATGACTGCGCACCTGGCAGGGCGAAACTCCTCGCGGGACCGGGTCTCGCTCGAGGAGTGGGCGTCGTCGCGCCGACCGTACCTGGACAATCTCAAGGTCGTCCTGATCACCGCCGTCATCGTCATCCACGCCGTCCTCGGTTACTCGACCCTGGAGGTGTGGACGTACACGGAGTTGCGTGAGGTCACGCTGGCGCCCGCGACCGAGGTCGTGCTGTTGGTGCTGTTGAGCCCGTTCGCCTTCTTCCTGATCGCTCTGCTGTTCCTCGTCGCCGGGCTGCTCACACCGCCGTCGCTCGAGCGCAAGGGCACCGCGCGTTTCGTCCGCGACCGGTTGCTGCGCCTCGGCGTTCCGTTCGCGCTGTACGTCCTGCTGGTGCAGCCGGCACTGACGTATGGTCTGCGCCACCAGGTGGGCAGTGCGCCGGGGGCGTTCTGGGCGGAGTACCTCGCCACCGGCCGGCTCGACACCGG
This sequence comes from Kribbella sp. NPDC050124, assembly GCF_044460355.1. Taxonomy (NCBI): domain Bacteria; kingdom Bacillati; phylum Actinomycetota; class Actinomycetes; order Propionibacteriales; family Kribbellaceae; genus Kribbella; species Kribbella sp. NPDC050124. The sequence goes on along the minus strand of NZ_JBITJU010000009.1, from coordinate 51,755 downwards.
GCCACTGTGGTTTGTCGGCGTACTCCTGATCTTCTCCCTCGGGTACGCCGGCTGGGCCTCCTGGCACCGTCGTGGCGGCAACCGCCGAATCACCCTACGCACGTTGCTGCTGGTAACCGCCGTCGTGGCCCCGGCCTCGTTCGCGATCAGGCTGGTCTATCCCTACGGCTCGGAGAGCGGCGTCACGGACCTCAACTTCTGGGAGTGGCCGGTTTGCATCGCCGCGTTCGCCATCGGTGTCGCCGCCTCGCGCCAGGGTTGGACCACTGCGGTTCCAGAAAACCTCGCAGGCCGGTGCCGGGCGCTCACGCTGGTAGGCATCGGGGCCATGGTCGCTCTGCTGGCAGCACTCTTCTTCGCTCGCCCCGTCGAGGAGGCGGCGGGTGGCTGGCACTGGCCGGCTGCCGCGTTCGCTGTTGTCGACGCCGTACTGACGGTCTTCGGGTCGGTGTGGATTCTCAGCGTGGCGCAGCGCCGGCTGCACCGCAGCTACCGCTGTGGACCGCGGCTGAGTCGCAGCGCGTACGGCGCCTTCGTGCTGCAGACGTTGTTCCTGCTGGGACTGGCGCTCGCGCTGCGCCCGCTCGGCGTGCCCGCCGAGGTCAAGGCCCTGCTCGTCGCCCTCGGCGGCGTCAGTTGCTCGTACGAGGTGGCCTGGCTGCTGATCAGCCGGATTCCAGGGGTGGCCAGGGTGCTGTGAGGTCGGCGGGCCTTTTGGCTCGAAAGGCGATCGCGAGGTCCCCGTCAGGTCAGGACCTTGGTCTCTGCTAACCGTCCTATACCAGTCGGACTCTCGAAGGAGTCGTCGCCCGTCGGCGGCGACTCAGGGGGGAGGGGAAGACTGATGAGATTCATTGGATCGGCCGGGGTGGCAGCGGGTTGTGCAGCTCTGGCATTGGTTGCCGGGCCGCTGACGACGGCGTCGTCGGCACCGGTGGAGGATCCGCCGGGGATCACGGTTCTGCCGGAGCTGCCGGAGCCGGGGGAGGCGCAGTTCGTGCCGGGCCGCAGCCCGTACGTTCCGCCGACCGCGCCGCCGGCCCAGGACGTCGGGACGGCTGCCGTGCAGACCCTCGCGGCGCCCTTCTACGCGTGCCCGGGGTTCAGCGGTTTGCAGACCACGAACCCGTTGGCCAACCTGTACAAGGACGTGTTCACCTGGGGCCCCTACGCGCCGTACAAGGTCGGTAATGGCGGCGGGAACATCAACTGGGCGCTGAACCCGTACAAGAACGCGAGCTGGTACATGTGGTTCCACTCGCTGCGGTGGCTCGGCCAGGGCATCGTCGCGGCGGGCAAGGGTGATCTGACCGCACTGACCCGGGTGAACACGATCGCGTACGACTGGCACCGGGACAATCCGTACTCGTGGAAGAGCAACGTCGGCGCGTGGGAATCCACCATGCATCGGACCAACGTGCTCATCTGCCTGCGCCAGGCGATCCTGTCCGGTCTGCAGGTCACGGCTGTGCCGACTCGCTACGCCTGGGTCGACACCGCGCTGCTGAGCCACGCGCGGTTCCTCACCAACTACTGGAGCGGAGCGTGGAACCACGGCACCGACGAGAGCATCGCGTTGTTCGGAGTCGGCTGCACGCTGAACCGGACCGACTACAAGGACCTCGCTCAGCAGCGCCTCGCACAGGGCATCACGACGTCGATCGACGCGCAGGGCTCGACCAACGAACAGTCGACCGGGTACGCGGCGTTCAACTACTCGTTGTGGGGCCGGGCGTCGACCGCGCTGCTGAACTGCGGCGTCGATCCCGGTACGACGATCGCGACCCGACGGGCCTTGCTGGCCAAGTGGCTGGCGCTGGCGACGAACTCGCTGGGCAAGCTGCACCAGATCGGTGACACTCAGGTCCAGGCGACGTACCCGTGGACCGGTACGCCGATGGAGTACGCGGGCTCGCTGGGGACGAAGGGCACGGTGCCGCCGTGGCGGGTCGGGATCTACTCGGCCGGCTACGTCTTCGGCCGCACGGGCTGGGGCACCGAGGCGACCAGGGGGTTCGCGGGTGAGTCGACGTACAGCATCAGGTTCGGCCCGGCGCGGGCGTTCCACGGGCACTTCGACCACACCAGCATCACCTACACGGCCCGGGGCCGGGACATCGTCATCGACGGCGGATACGCGGCGTACTCGGCCGGCGTATGGCGCACCTGGGTGGTGAGTCCGGCCGGGCACAGCGTGCTGACGACACCCTTGGCGGCGGCTCTGAACCCGGTGACAAGGCTGACCGGATCGTCGGTGAAGGCGAACGCAGAGGCCTACCAGTTCGCCGATGCGCCGGGGACCGGCATCAGCAGAGTTCGGTCGGTCCTGGTGCTGAAGAACCCTGACCTGCTCGTCACCTGGGACCGCGCGTCGGCGCGGACCGCACAGGCCTTCCAGACGTTGTGGCATCTTCCGCCGGATCAGCGGGCGAGCGTCTACTCCCGGACTACGGCGGTGGCGATGCGGCCGGGTGACTCGACCCGGACCGTCGTGTTCCAAATCCCGTTCAAGCAGGCGCTGCCACCGGGGGCGACCCTGGTCAAGCAGGGGCAGACGAACCCGATCCAGGGCTGGCACTACCCGAGCAGCTACGTCCGGCAGTCCGCGCCGACGCTGATGCTCGCACGATCCGGCACGTCGGCGTCGATTCTGTCGTTCGTGGTCCCGGTCCGCGCGTCCGGCGGGGTCACGTACTCGACGCGCTGGTCGGGTACGACGTTCGTCATCAACCTGAACGTCGGTGGTCAGCAGGCATCGATCGGCATCTCCGGGGGCGGCTCGGTCTACCGGATCGGCTGACGAGCGGCCCGGAACTCGTGAATCATCGCGGGCACGGCGAAGCAGAGCGCCGGCACGGACCACAGCCAGAAGCCCCAGCCGAACAGCATCAGCGCGAGGTGGAAGGCGACCACCGCGACGTAGCCGATCCGGCGCGAGCGGACCAGGAGGACGGCGACCAGGAGCTCACCCACACCCAGGGCTGTCGCCCAGAGCGTCGGCGCCGCCAGGAAGACGTTCTGCCAACCGTCGTACACCCAGCCGAACAGTGCCTCGTCGGCGAACGGCTGGTAGGAGTCGGGGCTGAACAGCGCGAGACCGAGGTGGACGAACGCGCCCACGCCGAACAAAGCGAGGAATCCCCAGTAGATCGCCCGCCAGGCCAGCGTGGCGTTGGTCTCTTCGGTCTGTGGAGATGTTGTCATCACGATCAGCCTCCCACTTTCACCGTCCGCCGATCGCGGGTCGGCCTGCAGGTCCCAATGTCCCGAAGTCCGGGACATTGGGCCCTGCTCGCCCGGCCTACGCGCGGTCATGCTGGGTACGCACGAGTCACCAGGGGTACAGATGGCAGAACAAGATCCGTTGCCCCGGGCCACCGCCTTCGCCCGGGTCGGGCGATGTGTTGCGGCCACGGTGGTGCTGTTGGCGCGCCGGCAGGTCCACCTGCCGCACGAGAACGTCGGCCGGCGGCTGACCTTCGCCGACGGCTCGCATGGCCGCGTCTACCGCGAGACGGTGGTCGAGCGATCGGCCGCCGATCCCTGCATCCTCGTGGTCACGTTCCGGCTGCGCGGTGTGCACGGCTGGGGGCACACCGCGTTCCGGTGGGAGTCCTGGCTGAACACCCCGCTGTTCGTCGGCTTCGACGGCTTCGTCTCCAAACTGTGGCTGGCACACGACGAGTCCGGGGCGTACCGCGGTCTTTACGAATGGGACGGGCCGGAGCGGGCGGTGGCGTACGCCCGCGCGCTGTGGCGCGTACTCGAGCTGGTCTCCGTCAAGGGCTCGATCCATTACCACGTCGTCCCCGGTCTGCGGCGGGACGAACTGCTCGCCGACCCCGACGCCCTGGCCGCGGCCGAGCCGCCCGGTCAGGACGCCTGGTGGCGGCCGGCCGGCATCACGTGACCACGGATGCCGCCGGATCCGAGTGCCGGTTGCCGCGACAGACGGGACCTTGTGCCCTGGAAGCGGTGACCGAACCCGGTGACGATCGTGCTAGGCCTGCCACTCGAAGCGACCGGATGGGGGATGGCGATGAGTGTCATGCTGGACCGCTTGCGTCGCTTTCGCCCCGTCGGCACACCGGGCGGGGCCGGGCCTGTCGGCGTCCCCGCGGACGACCGTTCCGGCGTGCCGGCCGAGCTCGTCGCCGTCTTCGCCGCTCTCGACGAGGTGATCGCCGAGTGCCAGACGATCCGCACCCGCGCTGCGCAGGAGGCCGCCGCGATCGTCGCCGGTGCGGAGCGTGACGCGACTGCGACGATCGCTGACGCGCGTACCAGGGCAGCGGGTGAGCGAGCCGAAGCGGCCGCGGCGGTCCGCGCCCGTGGGGATGCCGCGGTGGATCGGACGCTCGCCGCGGCGTCGGCGGAAGCCGATCTCCTCACAAAACAAGGGCTGCAGCGCATGGACGGCGTGGTAGCGCTGGTCGTCGACCGGATCGTGGCCGAGGCTCTCGCTGATGGAGCCGGCTGATGAGCGCGGGCTGGGTCGCCGCCACCGTCCGGGCGAAGGCGATGGCACGCCGGCGCATCGGAGCCGGCGCCGCCCGGCGGATCGCGCTCGCGCCCAGCTTCGCCGACGCGATCGGCTTGCTCGAAGGCACGGCGTATCGCCGGGCGTCCGCACCCGGCACGTCGTTACCCGAGGCCGAGTGGCTGATCACGGCGGCGGAGTTGTGGCAACTGCGGGTCCTGTCGGGGTGGTTGCCCAGGTCGGCGGTCGGCCTGGCCCGGGCGCTGGGGGCTAGGTACGAGTGCGCCAACATCGAAGCCCATGCACGAGCGCTTGCCGAGCCTGGCCGGCGGCAGCGGTACTACGAGCTCGGCAGCCTGGCCTTGTCGTGGCCAAGAGTCGCGGCGACGGCCTCGACACATGACCTCGCTGTAGCGCTCGGGGCCTCGCCGTGGGGTGACCCTGGTGACGGCTCGCTGCAGGTGCTGCACGACGTGCTCGCCCTGCGGTGGTTACGGATGGTCGCGGCCGAGGCGCCGGCCGCGGTGGATTGGGTGACCGGAGCGGCGGCCCTGGTGGTCGCCAAGCAACTGCTCGTTCGAACAACCGGCCCGGTCGAGTGGCTGGTTCGATCCGCGGCACCGCTGCTCGGGCCGGACTGGGCGACAGCGCGCTCGGTGGCTGCGCTGCGTACCGCGTTGCCGCTAGCCGGCCGCTGGGCTCTGGACGGAGTCGACTCCGCGGAGAACCTGTGGCGGGCGGAGGCCGGCTTGGCGGTTCGGATCGAGTCCGACGGTTTCCGCCTGTTGCGGCGCGGAACGCCCGGCGTGGACCCGTTCCTCGGGGCTGTGGCCGTCCTCGCGGTCGACGGCTGGCGGACACGGGTCGCTCTCGGCGACGCGGCGTACGGCGGCGGTCCGGGGGAGGTGCTCGGTGTCCTGGCGTGATGCCGTACGGCCGGTCCGGATGCAGCGCGTCGCGCTGGTCGTCCCGGTCGACCGCATCCGCGAGTTGCTGGACCAGCTCAGCTCGGCCGGACTCGTCGAGTTGGACCCGGTCCGGTCCGACGTCGAACTCGCGGTCGTCGCAGATCGGCAGCCGGAGTGGTCGGCCCGCGAGGCGGAGCTGCAACGGCGAACCGCGCAGGCGGTCGAACACGGACCTGTGACGGCCTTGCTGGGCTGGACCCCGGCAGGTGCGCTGTCCGAACTGACCGATGCCGTGAATCCCGTCGGCGGTTCCGTCGTACCGCTGCCGTCCCCGCCCGGCGTTCAGCCGCCGACGCTGTTGCGGCAGCAGGGCAGAGGCCGGTCGTTCGAGCTGATCGTGCAGACCTACACCACGGTTCCGTACGCCGATGTCGACCCGTCGCTGGTCGCCGGGATCGCCTACGTGGCGATGTTCGGCATGATGTTCGGCGACGTCGGCCATGGTCTGCTCTTGCTGCTCGGGGCGCTGCTCGTTCGCAGCGGCCGCGTCGCGCGGCTGGCGAAGCTCCGGCCGGTTTGGCCCTTCCTCGCCGGTGCCGCTGCCGCCAGTTTGGTCTTCGGCTTCTTGTACGGCGAGATGTTCGGACCGACCGGCCTGGTGCCCGTGCTCTGGTTGTCGCCGGTGGAAGACGTGACGACCCTGCTGTTGACCGCGCTCGGAGTCGGGGCCGGGTTGCTCGGCGCCGCCTACGGACTGGGCATCGTGAACCGGTTCCGCGAAGGCGGCTCGGGCTACGCGCTGTACGCGCGCACCGGAGTCGCCGGCAGCATGCTGTTCCTGGCGTTGGCCGGGATCGTCGGCGGAGCCTACTTCGGCATCGGCGGACTGCTGATCGCCGCAGTCCTGCTGGCGATCGCCGGTCTCGTGCTCACCTTCACCGGACTGCTTGCCGGATCAGGTGGCGGCGCGGGCGGAGTCCTGCAGGCATCTGTCGAACTGTTCGACGTGGTCGTCCGGCTCGGCTCCAACCTCGTCTCCTTCGCCCGGCTGGCCGCCTTCGGCCTCACCCATGCGGCACTCGCCGGGATCGTCTGGCTGGGCACGGTCGCCTTGTGGGACAGCGGGTCCCTGTCCGGCCGGCTGGGTGCGGGTCTGGTTCTGGTCGTGGGCACCACCGTTGCGTTCACGCTGGAGGCGCTGGTGGCCGGCATCCAGGCACTTCGTCTCGAGTACTACGAACTGTTCTCCCGGGTCTTCGAGACGGACGGGCGGCCGTTCCGTCCGTGGCGGCTGCCCGCGGAGGATCTGGAGGTGACATCGTGAGGGACTTCCTTCGCCGCCATCCGTGGTCGGCGGTCCTGCTGACCGTGGCCAACATGGTGCTGCTCACCGTCGCGGTGGTCTTGCTGGTTGCGATCGTGACCGCGGACTGGGGGTTCGCCGCCGGTGCTCCGGAGGTGCCCGGCGCGGATCCGGCCGCGGCCGCGCCGGCCAGCGGGTCCGCGCTGCTCGGCGCGGCGATCGCCGTGGCCGGGTCGGCGATCGGCGCCGGAGTCGCGGTCGCCTACACCGGCGCCGCCGCGCTGGCCGCGATGAGTGAACGCCCGGAGCTGTTCGGCCGCGCGATGGTGGTGGTCGGACTCGCCGAGGGAATCGCGATCTACGGCCTGATCGTCGCCATCATTCTGGTGGGCGAGGCGCGATGACGCAGATCGCAGTCCTCGGAGAGCCGATTCGCACCTCGGGCTACGGACTGGTCGGCCTGCGATTGCTCACGGCAACTACACCCGAGGAGGTGCGTCGGCAGTGGCACGAGCTGCCGCCGGAGGTGGGCGTCGTGCTGCTCACCCCGGCAGCCGCCGAGGCGCTCGGCCCGCCATCGCTGACGTCGGCAGCGGTACTGACTGTGGTGCTGCCGCCATGAGCCGACCTCTGCCGTCTCCCGCCGACGCCGCGCTCGATCCGGTCCGCGATGCGTTGCTGGCCGCCGCTCGCGCGGATGCAGCCGCCGAACTGCGCGATGCCGAGAGCCGTCGAGACACATTGCTCGCGGACGCCCGCCGTACTGCGGACGAACTCGTCGCCGACGCACGGGTGAAGGGCGAAGCCGAGGCCACCGTGCTCCTCACAGCGCGGATGGCGGACAGCCGGCGGGACGCACGCCGTACTGTGCTGGCGGCGCAGCGGGCGTTGTACGACGAGCTCCGGCGACGTTGCCGGCTGGCCGCGGTGGCGCTGGTGCGGCGCCCAGACTACGAACAGCTCCGGAAGCGATTGGTGGCCCAGGCCGAGGACTTGCTCGGTCCGGGAGCCGCGGTGACCGACAGCCCGGACGGTGGCGTCCTGGCATCGGCGGGGACCAGGAGGCTGGATCTGAGCCTGCCCGCCCTGGTCGATCGCGTCGTCGATCGATCGGGCACGGAGGTGGCGGAGCTGTGGACACGATGACACCCGCGACGGGCCGGATCCGCCGGATCAACGGTCCGCTCGTCGAAGCGATCGACGTAGCGGGCGCGTCGATGTACGAGGTGGTCGAGCTGGGTGAGCGCCGGATCCCGGCTGAGGTCGTCGCGATCGACGGCGCGGCGGTCACGCTGCAGGCGTTCGAGTACACGGGTGGGCTGACGGTCGGCGACCCTGTGCGTCGGACCGGCAGTCCGCTGTCCGCGCGCCTCGGGCCTGGCCTCCTCGGACAGGTCTTCGACGGCTTGTTGCGGCCGCTGTCGGCGGCACCGACGTGGCTGTCGCCGCAGCTGCTGACTCCAGACGAAACGGCCGCGGACCGGTGGCACTTCGAGCCCGATGCGGTCTGCGGCGAGCACGTCGAACCGGGGACCCTGCTCGGTGTCGTCACCGGCGCCGGCGCCGTCGAGCATCGGGTCCTGGTTCCGCCGGGTGTGCGCGGGCAGCTGAGCTTCCTGGCCGGCGCGGGCAAGGCATCGGCGGCGGAGGCTGTGGCCCGGGTGGGCGACGTTGAGGTCGGGCTGTTCGAACGCTGGCCGATTCGCCGTCCGCGGCCGTGCAGGTACCGGGACGAGACCTTCGTGCCGTTGCACACTGGACAGCGGGTACTGGACCTGCTGTTCCCGATCGGCGCCGGCTCGAGCACCGCCGTACCGGGTGGGTTCGGGACTGGCAAGACAGTCCTGCTGCAGCAGCTGGCGAAGTGGTGTGACGCCGATGTGATCGTGTACGTAGGGTGCGGGGAGCGCGGCAACGAGATGGCCGATGTGCTCGGCGAACTGGCCGAACTCGCCGATCCCCGCACCGGCGGACGGATGATCGATCGGACGGTCATCCTCGCCAACACCTCGAACATGCCGATGATGGCGCGGGAAGCGAGTGTGTTCACCGCGATCACGGTCGCCGAGTACTTCCGGGACATGGGGTACCACGCGGTGGTCGTGGCCGACTCGACGTCGCGGTGGGCGGAGGCGTTGCGCGAGTTCGCGAGCCGGACCGGCGCACTGCCCGCGGAGGAGGGCTATCCGGCCGACCTGTCCTCGGCGCTCGCCGCGTTCTACGAGCGGTCGGGCCGGGTTCGCACCGAGGGCGGTCGGACGGCGTCGGTCACGGTGGTCGGCGCGGTGTCTCCACCGGGTGGCGACTTGACCGAGCCGGTCACCACCGCGACCGCACGCTTCGTTCGAGGGGTCTGGAGTCTGGATCGTGACCTCGCCTACGCCCGGCACTACCCGGCGGTCAGCTGGTCCGCGTCGTACTCCCACGACGTCGGCGCGGCCGGCGCTTGGCACGCCGGGAACGGCAACCCCGGGTGGGCCTCGCGACGTGCCCGGGCGATGACACTGCTCGCGGAGGCCGCGCGGCTGACCGAACTCGCCGAGATCGTCGGCACTAGGACGTTGCCGGGCCGGGAACGCATGACGATCCTGGGTGGCCGGCTGCTCCGTGACGCGGTGCTTGCGCAGAGCGCACTGAGCGCGGTCGACGCCAGTTGCTCCGCCGAGCGCGGCGGCCGGTTGCTGCAACTGGTCCTGGACGTCGTCGAGCGCTGCATGACGCTCGTCGATCGCGGCGTGACCGCGACCGAGCTTGAGGAGTTCGACTTCGGTCCGCTGGTCAGGGCACGGGAGGAAGCCCCTGGTCCGGAGGACCTGACCGATCGTCGTGCGGCGATCATGCAGGCGCTGGAGGAGTTGCCATGACCCCGATGAGCAAGGGGGTGGAGTACGGCGCGGTGGAGTCGCTGCGAGGGTCCCTGCTGGTCGTGCGTGAGGTCGGCGGTGTCGGCTGGGACGAGTCCGCGGTGGTCCGCCTCGACGACGGGACCGAGCGCCACGGTGTTGTCCTCGAGGTCGCAGGCGATCTCGCCGTACTGCAGGTGCTGGAAGGGACCGGTGGCCTGCGTCCTGGCGGGGTGCGGGTCGAGTTCACCGGCAGTCCGTTCCGGATTCCACTGGGTCGTGGCTGGCTCGGCCGGGTCTGCGACGGTCGCGGGGAGCCGCTGGACGGTGGCCCGCCGGTTCTCGGCCCGGCATCGGCTGCGGTGAACGGGTGGCCCCTCAACCCGGTCCACCGGGAACCACCGCGGGAACCGGTGCTGACCGGGGTGTCCGGAATCGACGCGCTGACCACCGTGGTCCGCGGCCAGAAGCTGCCCATCTTCTCGGTGCCTGGTTTGCCGCACCTGCAGCTCGCCACCCAGATCGCCGCCCAGGCCACCGCCTCCGGTGACCCGTTCCTGGTGGTCTTCGCGGCGATGGGTCTGCCGCACGCCGACATCGATTTCGTTCGGGCAGCGCTGGAGACGCGGGCCGCCGAGGGGGAGCTGGTGATGCTGCTCAACACTGCCGACGATCCAGTGATCGAGCGGCTGCTGACACCACGAATCGCGCTGACCGTCGCCGAGCATCTCGCGTTCGTCGAGGGCACACATGTGCTCGTGGTGATGTCCGACATGACCAGCTACTGCGACGCGGTCAGAGAGGTGGCGGCAGCACGGCGGGAGATTCCGGCCCGGCGAGCGTATCCGGGCTATCTCTACAGCGATCTCGCGTCACTGTACGAGCGCTGCGGCCGGATCCGCGGGCGCCCGGGGTCGGTGACGATCATGCCTGTGCTCACGATGCCCGCCGGGGACCTCACACACCCGGTGCCGGACCTGACCGGGTACATCACCGAGGGACAGATCGTGCTGGCCGACGACCTGCACGCACGCGGTCTTTATCCACCGCTGGACGTTCTCGGCTCGCTGTCGCGTCTGATGCGCAGCGGAGCTGGTCCCGGCCGAACTCGGAACGACCATCTGCACGTTGCCGCGCAGGCCATCGCGGCGCTGGCGCGGGCCCGGCAGGCGGCCGAACTGGCCGACCTGATCGGTGCGGGTGCGCTCAGCGACACCGACCGTTCCTACCTGTCCTTCGCCACCGCGCTCGAGGACTCCCTGCTGCGGCAGCGCGCCGACGAAGCGCGCGGTTTCGACGAGACCTTGGATCGGCTGTGGCAGGCGGTGTCGGTGTTGCCGCGGCGCGAGCTCACGATGGTCTCGGAGGCCCTGGCTGCCGAACATCTCCGGGGAGGTGCCCGATGACCGGGCCGGCCACCGGACGTGCCGCGCGGCTGGCGTTGACGGCCCGGCTGACCACGGCGCAGCGGGCGGTCGCCCTGCTGGACCGCAAACAGCGAGCGCTCGCGGCCGAGTGCGAGCGGCTGGAGCTGGCCGCCGTACGGGCTGCCGAGGCCTTCGAGGAGCAGGCGCGGGTAGCGTCCGGCTGGCTGCGGCGAGGTACTGCGCTGGACGGGCTCCGGGCCATCTACGCCTCGATGCCCAAAGCAACCACTGAGGCCGGCATCGGGTACGACGTCACGATGGGCGTTCGGCACCCGACCCGGACCGATGTCCGGTTCGGGCCACGGGCGGAGCCGCCCGGCAGTTCGGCGTTGGCCTACACGCTGCAGGCGCACCGTGATGCCGTGGTGGCTGCGGTCCGGCTCGCGGCGGCGCAGCGTTCGGTCAGTCTGGTCGCCGCCGAGCTGGCGCTGACCCGCCAGCAGCAGCGGGCGCTCGAGCTGCGATGGATCCCGAAGCTGGAGCAGCGGCTGGCCGAGTTGGCGCAGCGCCTTGACGAGACCGACCGCGAGGAGAACGTGCGGCTGCGCTGGGCGGCGAGCCGGACTGCGGCGGCGGAGGATCGATGATCAAGCGCATGCTGGTCGTGGTGGACGACTCGGCAGCGGCTCTGCGAGCGGCGCAGCTGGCGATCGACCTGGCAGCAGCCGTCGGTGCCGACCTGATGCTCGTCGCGGTCGTCGAAGATCATGTGCTCGACGCGAAACTGCGGGCCGCGGCGATTCCTGAGGCGGCCGTGCGGCGAGCTCGTGGCGCGGTCGCGATGCTGTCGCGGGTGGCCGAGCGGGCGGCGGGCCTCGGACTCCGGACGGAGACCGAGGTGCTGTCCGGCCGCGGCACCGAGCAGGTGCTTGCGGTGGCCGCTCGCTATGCCGCCGAACTCATCGTGGTGGCCCGAGAACCGCGCGGGCCGGTGAACCCCCTGCACCTGCTGGAGTTCACCGATATCCCCGTGCTCCTCGTACCGCCGGGTGCGGCGCAGGTCTACGGCAGGTCGTTGGGAATCGGGCCGACGTGGTAGGGACGCATCATCTCGTTGTCCTCATGTTCCACGATGTGGCAGTGCCAGACGAACAGGCCGGGGAGGTCGAACAGAGCCCTCACTCTGGTCACTTCGCCCGGGTAGGCGATCACCGTGTCCTTGAAGCCTGCCTCGCCTGCGTCCGGACCGCGCGCCGTACCGCCGAAGGGCCGGCGATCGACGACCTGGAACTGGACCTCGTGGATGTGGATCGGGTGTGCGTCCTCAGTGAAGTTGTGCAGCTCCCAGATCTCGATCGCATCGGTGGCGGGGTTCTCGGTCATCGCGTCGTCCCAGCCCAGGGCGACTGGTACGCCGTTGTCGTCCATGGTGCCGAGTTTCGCGGCGATCGGGCCGTCGAAACCGGGCACTGTGCTCGCCTCCTCGGTGAGGGACACCGCCCTGGTGGTGCTCGCAGCGCCGAGTGCCTTGAACGCGGGCAGCCGCAACCGGTCGGGCGGCAGACTGGTGTCCCGCGACGCCGGCGGTACGACGACCAGCTTCATCACCTGCCCGGTCGTCTCCGGATCGGCGAACGGCTCGGGCGGGTCAGTGAGCTCCCCGAACGGCTCGTCGGGGCCCAGGTTCACCAGGTACAGCTCGGTCGACGGAGGCAGCCCGGTGAAGTCGACGATCGCATCCACGCGCTCGGCCGGCGCCATCAGCAGCTGCGATCGGCGCACGGGTGCCGGCAGGAATCCGCCGTCGGCGCCGAGCTGCCAGAACGGCAGCGCCGCGGTGACCGGCCGGGTCAGCGGGTCCGACGTCAGCGCGAGGATCAGGAACCGCGAGTTGCAGCCGTTGAGCAGCCGGAACCGATAGCGCCGCGGTTCGACCTCGAGCCGTGGCCAGGTGTTGCCGTTGACCACGATCGTGGTGGCGAAGAACTCCGGGTTCCAGATCGGCGGTACGTCGGTCTCCGGCACGTACGGCCCCGGGAACTGGTCGAAGAACTCCCGGGTGTCCGGGTAGGACAGCGAGCCGTCGTCGTTGAACGAACGGTCCTGAATGGCCAGCGGAATCTCGTAGTACCGCGTGCCGGCCGGATCACCCGGCCGGGGAGCCGGCCCAGGCAGTACGCCGGTCGGCAGGTCGCCGGGGCCGCGTCGCAACAGGTAGAAGCCGGCCGGTCCGGCGTACACGTTGGTCCGGGTCATGCCGAGGGTGTGGTCGTGGTACCACAGTGTCCCGGCTCGTTGATCGTTTGCGTACTCGAACACGGCGTCACCCGGGCTCCAGCTCGAGCCGATCGGTGATTTCGCGGCGAAGTAGTCGTAGAAGGTGCCCTGCCTCGCGAAGCCGGCCGGGATGTTCGCGGCATCGGGCAGGTACCACGCCTCCGCGTAACCGTCGGCGTGGTCGGCGGTGTGCCCGCCGTGCAGATGCGTCACGATCGGCACCGGTCCGTCGTACGGGCCGGGCGTCACGTCGAAGTCCGGTCGCGAGTCGCGTCCCGCCGTACCGCCGGGCGGGTTCGCCCAGTGCAGCGTCGGATCGACCGGCAGCAGATGTGGCAGGTAGTTGCCTTGGTCGTCCACCAAGCCGTTGATCCAGCGAACCCGGACCGGTCTGCGGTAGGACGCCTCGATCGTGAAGGCCGGATAGTTGAACGTGCCCGGATGGTTGACCGAGCCGTAGCTCCACACCGTGGTGGCCGGCAAGCCGGCCGGCAGGATCTGCTGGCGGAACTGCCGCACCGCGATCTCGTAGTAGTCCACGGCCCCGACCGTCGTCGGCGGCATCACCGGCGGTACGACGAGCGGGGTCACGTACTTCGGGATGGTCCTTGGCTCCAGCAGACCGGCCCGGGTACGACGAACCGCCGCCCCCGCCGAACCGGTCAGCTGGATCGGGACCAGCATGGTCATTCCAGCGGCGCCGCACACCTGCAGCACGCGCCGACGAGTCAAACCTTGCATCACAACCCCCCTGCACCTCAATGTGGCGCCGGACCAGACTGCCGGCACCTCCGTCCCCGTCCCCCCAGGACGACTGCCCGGCCATCGGCCGGGCGGATGACTCGCGACCTCCAGTTCATTGTGTGGCGCATCTCGGCTCCGGAGCAATTGGGGGGCGGACCTGCGAGCTAGGACGGTGACGGTCACCCGACCTGCTGACGGCCGTCCGCGCGGCGGAGGCGGACTGCGGTCAGTTTGTACTCGGGACAGCCGGTGATCTCGTCGCCGAGGGGTGACGTGAGGTCGTTGACGCCGGCGGCCGGGAAGTGGAACGCGGAGAAGACCTGCCCGGCGGCGACATCGTCGGTCAGGCGGACCGGGAGCACGGTGCTGCCGTACCGGCTGGTGATCTCGACAGGCACGCCGTCGTGCAGACCGAGGGCGGCCGCGTCCAGCGGTTCGATGTCGAGAGGTTCGCCCTCCAGGAGCAGAAGGTTGGGAGTCCGCCGTGTCATCTCGCCGGAGTTGTAGTGCTCCGCGCGCCGTCCGGTGACCAGGAGATAGGGGAACTCGGTATCCGGTTCGGCGCCCGGCGGCAGATAGGGCTTCGCGGCCAGCCGTGCGCGCCGGTCAGGGGTCGCGAACTCGTCGAGGTATAGCGTCGGGCTGCCGGGATCGTCGCCGGACGCACAAGGCCAATGCAGTATGGCGCCCGCGTCGAGCCGATGGTGGGAGACACCGCCGAACAGTGGTGCGAGCGAACTGCACTCGTCGAGCGCTGCCGTCGGCGTGGCGCAGCCGAGGTCCGCGCCGAGTCTGCTAGCGACTTCCCGGAAGACGTCCAGGTCCGTGCGCACTCCGGGAGGTGCGTCGATCACTCGCCGGACGCGCTGGAACCGGCGGTCGAAGTTGACGAACGTACCGTCCTTCTCCAACCAGGACGCGACCGGGAACACCACGTCCGCGGCCCGTGCGGTCGCCGACAGGAACAAGTCGTTGCAGACCACCAATGGGCATGCATCCAGCGCCGCCCGGACGGCAGCGGTGTCCGGATCGGTGGACAGCACGTCCTCGCCGACGACCCACAGGACGTCCAGCCGTCCGGCGCGTGCTGCCTCGAACATCTGCGGGATGCGCAGCCCGCGGGTCGTCGGCAGCGGTGTCCGCCACGCGGACTCGAACCGGATCCGGGCCTGCTCGTCGGCGACCTTCTGATACCCGGGCAGCAGGTCCGGCAGCGCGCCCATATCGCACGCTCCTTGCACGTTGTTCTGTCCGCGCAGGGGATTCACGCCACCACCGAGTGCGGTTCCCACCGCGCCGCGCAGGATCGCCAGGTTCGCGAGTGTCCGGACGCCGTCCGTGCCGTGCAGGTGCTCGGTGACGCCGAGTCCGTAGAAGATCGCCGGTGCGGCGGCCTCGCCGTACAGGTGGGCAGCCGCGACCAGGTCGTCCACGGTGACACCACTGAGGTCGCTCACCCGGTCGGGTGGGTAGTCGCGGACCAGGTCCTGCAACTCGTCGTACCCGGTCGCGCGGTTGCAGAGGAACGCCTTGTCGATGAGGTTGTCGCGGATCAGTACGTGGGCGAGGCCGTTGAAGACGGCAACGTTCGTACCCGGCCGGGCCCGCAGATGCACGTCGGCGTGCTTGGCGAGCTCGGTACGGCGGGGGTCGATCACGACCAGCCGGGCACCGTCGATGACCCGCTGCAGGATGCGGGCGCCGACGACCGGGTGGGCGTCGGTCGGGTTGGCGCCGGCGAGCAGGATCGCGTCGCAGCGATCGAGGTCGTCGAAGGCGTTGGTCCCGCCGCCGAGTCCGAACGTGGTCGCCAGACCGGCCGCCGACGGGGCGTGACACAGCCGGGCGCAGTTGTCGACGTTGTTCGTGCCGATCGCCACCCGGGCGAACTTCTGGATGACGTAGTTCTCCTCGTTCGTGGCGCGGGCGGAGGAGATGACCGCGAACCGGTCCGGTGCCGCGATCCGTCGCAGATGTCCGGCGACGAACTCGAACGCCTCGTCCCAAGACACGGGGACGAGTTGGCCGCCACGTCGTACCAGCGGTGTCTGCAGCCGGTCCGGTGAACTGACGAAGCCGTGCGCGAACCGGCCCTTCACGCAGGCGTGGCCGCGGTTCACCGTGCCGTCCACGACCGGCCGGACGGTGACGATCTCGTGATCGCGGGTGGCGACGTCCAGCGTGCAGCCGACGCCGCAGTATCCGCAGGTGGTTCGAGTCCACCTCTCGATCGGACGGGGGTCGAGCAGGCCCGGCTCGGACAGTGCGCCGGTGGGGCAGGTGTCGACGCACGCACCGCAGCTGACACAGTCCGAGCCTGACCACAGCCCGCCGGTGCCGGGCGCGACGACAGTGTCCGGGCCGCGTCCGGTGAGTGTGATGGCGAAGGAACCTTGGATCTCGGCACACGCACGGACACAACGGCCGCAGGCGATGCAGAGATCGCGATCGAGCTTGACGTACGGATGCGAGTGGTCGACTCCGCGGGACTCACCAGGCAATGACACGGGCTGCGCCGGGACGCCGAGCTCCTGACAGCGGCGAACGAGTTCGCTGCGGTCGGCGGGTACGTCGAGGGCGTGCTCCGGAAGGCCTGCGACGATGGTCGCAAGCGCGTCCTTGCGCCACTGTTCACCGACCTCCAGACCGATCCGGAGTCCGTCGCGCACCGGTGTCGTGCAGGCCGCGACCGGACCGTTGCCATCTGCATCGACCAGGCACGTCCGGCACGAGGCGGCCGGGGACAGGCGATCGTCGTGACAGAGC
This sequence comes from Kribbella sp. NPDC050124, assembly GCF_044460355.1. Taxonomy (NCBI): domain Bacteria; kingdom Bacillati; phylum Actinomycetota; class Actinomycetes; order Propionibacteriales; family Kribbellaceae; genus Kribbella; species Kribbella sp. NPDC050124. Next base: position 35,067 of record NZ_JBITJU010000009.1, on the reverse strand, counting down.
GCTGGGACGGACCGGCCGGCGGCCCGGACCGCCTCGAGCACAGTGGCGTCCGAGCGAACCTCCACAGGTTGGCCGTCTACGGAGACGCGGATCATGACCAGCCCTCCAAACCGTAGACGCGAGCGAGGCTGCGGACCGCGACTGGCACCCGCCGCCCGAATGCACACAGGCTGCCGATCGTCATAGTTCGGAGGACTTGGTCGCGCGCGCTCACCACCTCGGCAGACGGCGTGAGCCGGGCCAGGCCGAGGCCGCGCCGGGTGCCGACCCGGCAAGGCGAGCAGACGCCGCAACTCTCGGCCGCTGCGAACTGCCAGACGTGCCGCAAGATGTCGTCACCGGTCAGCCGGTCGTCGAAGGCGACGATGCCTGCGTGGCCGAGAGCCGCACCACGCGTGGACAGTGCGGCCTCGCTGAGCGGCAGGTCGAAGTCGTCCGCAGCAAGGAATCCGCCCAGCGGGCCACCGATCTGGATCGACCGCAGTACGGCGTCGTCGCGGAGGCCACCGCCGAGCTCCTCGACAAGCCGGCGTACCGACGTGCCGATCTCCACCTCATAGGCTCCCGGCCGGGCGAATCGCTCGGACAGGCTCGCCACCACGGTCCCGTTCTCCCCGGCGGTGCCGAGGGCGGCGTAGCTCGCGCCGCCGTACCTGATGATCCAGGGCACGGCGGCCAGGGTCTCGATGTTGTTCACCACCGTCGGCCGGCCGCCGAGACCGTGCTCGACCGGGTACGGCGGTCGCGGCCGGACGACCCCGCGCAGACCTTCGATCGCGTTGAGCAGGGCCGTCTCCTCGCCGGAGACGTACGATCCGGCGCCGGGCTCGACCCGTACGTCGATGGACTGCTTGCTGCCGTGCACCCGGTGCCCGAAGTGGCCGTCCGCGTAGGCGCGCTGGATCGCGGTCCGGAGCCGTTCCCGGACGCGCGGGTACTCGGAGCGCACGAAGATCACCGCCTGGTCGGCCTGCACCGCGAAACACGCCAGCGCGAGCCCTTCGAGAAGCCGGTCCGGATCCCGTTCCATCAGCAGCCGGTCGACGTACGAGCCCGGGTCGCCTTCGTCGCCGTTGGCGACCACGACGCGGGGTCCCGGGTGGGTCCGTGCCGCAGCCCATTTGCGTGCGGTCGGGAATCCCGCGCCGCCGCGCCCACGCAGCCGTGCGGTGTCCACCGCAGCCAGGACCTCCTCGGGATCGCCGTGCTCGACCACCTCGGGCCACACCGACCAGCTGGCTTCGCCTGCGACGAGACCGGCCGTCACGACGGCCTTCTGGCCAACCGCGTGGACGGGAATCGGTGGATCTCGCGGCGGGCACCGGCCGGTGAGTTGCGCCGCGAGATCCGGACCCGCGCAGGCGGTAGAGCCGTCCAGTGCGGCGGGACCGGCATAGCAGTATCCGAGGCAGCGCACCTCCTGGAGTGACACCGCGCTGTCAGCGCTGCAGGTGTCGACCGGCACACCGAGTGCATCCTCGACCTGTCGGAGATGACGGCCGCCGCTGGCCGACGTACACGCGGCCGCACCGCAAACACGGACGTGCCGTCGGCCGCGCGGCGCGGTGAAGTCGGCAAAGAACGTGGCGGGCCCGGTGCCGGCGGCTGCTGGCAGGCCGCAGGCTCGCGCCAGGTGCCCGGCATCGCCCGGCGACAGGCTGCTCGACGTCGCCGCCGGATCGGTGTCGCCGGTCAGCAGGCCCGACCGGACCTTCTCGAGGTCGCGGCCGAATCGTTGGGCGTAGCGGCGTAGCGCGTCTCCGGTCCAGTCGCTCATCGCCGTGCTCCTTCGCTGTGCGCCATCTTTCAGCAGACCACGCCCGCAGCAGCTGAGCCAGGGCAGAAATGCCCTGTCCGGAGGGACTGGACGGCCCTGGTGCCCAGACCCCAGGGATGACATTCAGGTGGGCCGTCGCCGGTGGCGGAGCCGGAGCAGGCCGACCACCAGGCCAGGAAGTACTGCGAAGGCGACAGCCACCACGAACTGGGGCAGGGTCAGGACCTGCAGACTCAGCAGGTCGCGCAGGGGCGGGAGCAACAGTGGGACGACCTGAGCGACGAGCGCACCAGCGACGGCAATGTCGAGGAAGCGGAGCCGGGGCTCGCCACTCGGCCGTGGCCGGCGCAGGGCGATCGCGACTCCGAGCTGGGCCAGTCCGAGGACGAGGTACGTCATGGCCTGCCAGGGAGCGCCGACCGATCGGGCCCACAGGGCTCCGGCGAGGGTGACAGCGGCGATCAGCGTCCCGGTCCAAGCGACGCGCTGCCACAGGCCGGCACCCAGAACCTGTTCGTCCGGTGAACGAGGTCCGCGGCGCATGGCCCGGGGATCGGCCGGCTCTGCGCCGATCGCGACGCCCGGCAAACCGTGGGTGAGCATGTTGATCCACAGGATCTGAGCCGGCACCAGTGGCGTGGTCAGCCCGAGCAGCGGTCCGATCAGCATGACCAGTACCTCGGCAAGTCCGCCACTCAGCGCGTACCGCAAGAAAGTCCGCACATTGGCGTAGATCCGCCGGCCCTCCTCGATCGCGGCCGAGACGGTGCCGAGGTCGTCGTCGGTGAGTATCAGGTCGGCCGCCTGCCGGGCTACATCTGTGCCTTCTTTGCCCATGGCAACCCCGATGTCGGCGCGCCGCAGTGCAGGTGCGTCGTTGACGCCGTCGCCAGTCATCGCGACGACATGGCCGGCGTCCTGCCAGGCGCGGACGATGTCGAGTTTCTGCTCCGGGCGGATCCGGGCGTACACCCGGCCGCCGGCCGGATCCGCCCCGGCATCGATGTCGGCCCCGGTGACCACCTGGTCGGTGTGCAGACCGATGCGACCGGCCACCGCCTGGGCTGTCCCGGCGGCGTCGCCGGTGATCAGCAGCAGACCGACTCCAGCGCGGCCGAAGGAGTCGGTGACCTCAGCCGCGTTGTGGCGGACCGGATCGGTGATCGCGACCAGGCCCGCGAGGTGCAGGCCGTTCTCGGATCGTTCGGACCCCGGTGGCAGGATCCGGTCCGCGACGGCCAGGACGCGGTAGCCGTCGGCCGTGAGATCCGCTGCGACGGCGCGGGCAGCCGCGAGAGCGCCGTACGTCGTGACCGCGGGGTCGAGGATGACCTCGGGTGCGCCCTTGCCGACCGCGAGCTCGCCGGCGCCGTCGGGCAGTCGGTGGAAGGTCGTCATCCGTTTGCGGGTGCTGTCGAACGGGATCTCCGCGACGCGCGGGTACACCTTGCGCACTGCGGTCGGGTCGATGCCACCTCGATGGGCAAGGGTGAGCAGTGCCGCCTCGGTCGGATCGCCGAGCGGCAGCCAGTCGGCTTGGTCGGCTGCCGGTGCGCGGAGGTCGGCGTCGTTGCACAGGGAGATGGCACGAAGGAGCCGGGCCGGGGACCGCAGCTCACCCAGGGGCGACAGGGTGCCTTCCGGTGCGTAGCCGTTGCCACTGGCGACGAAGTCGCCCTCCTCGGTCCACAATCGCTCGGCCAGCATGACGCCTTCGGTCAGTGTGCCGGTCTTGTCGGCGGCGACCATGGTGACCGACCCGAGCGTCTCGACGGCGGGGAGCCGCCGGACGAGAGCGGAGCGGCGGGCCATCCGGTGTGCGCCGATGGCCAGCGCCAGGGTGACCACGGCGGGCAGCGACTCCGGGACGGCGGCGACCGTGAGGCTGACCGCCGTCACCACCATGTCGGCCGGCGGCAGCCCTCTGAGCAGTCCGGCGGTGGCGACGAGGCCGGACAGGAACAACGCGATCAGACTGAGGATCCGGCTGAGCGCGGTGAGCCGGTTCTGCAGCGGAGTCGGCCGCGGCTGCTGCTTCGCGAGCAGCCCGGCGATCCTGCCCAGTGCGCTGTCCGGACCGGTCCTGGACACCGTGCCTGAGCCGCGGCCTCTGGTGATCACGGTGCCGGCGAACGCCTCGTCGTCACGGTTCTTCTCGACCGGGACGGACTCCCCGGTCAACGCGGACTCGTCGGCCTGCAGCCGGACCGTGGTGGACAGGGTCAGGTCGGCAGAGACGATGTCGCCGGCGTCGAGGACGACCAGATCGCCGGGAACGACCTCTGCGGCCGGGATCACAACGGTGCGGCCTGAGCGGACCACCGACGCGTGGGGAGCGGCGAGCAGGTGCAGGGCGGCGAGTGCGCGTTCTGCGCGGAGTTCCTGGACTACGCCGACCGTCGTGTTGAGCACGATGACTGCGAGGATCACGGTGAGGTCCGTCAGGTCGTGCAGACTCGCGGTGAGTCCCGCGGCGGCGATCAGCAACAGGATCATTGGATCGCGCAGCTGCATCACGACACGGCTGCGCACCGGGACAGGTTTGGGCGCGGCGATGGTGTTCGGCCCGTGCCCGGCCAGCGCCCGCGCGGCCTCGATATCGGTGAGTCCCTGGGGCATCGACAGGTCAGTTGTCATGCGGCCGGGCGGCTCTCGTGGTGGATCACGGCGACGGGGGACTTGGTGTGATGGAGCAGGCCGCGGGCTACCGAGCCAAGGAGCAGCGGCGTGTACCGGGTGCGGCCTCGGCCGCCGACGACTACGAGGTCCGCCTCGCCGGACTCGAGTGCCAGCAGCTGGACAGGATGCCCGTCGGTGCAGCTCGTGCGGACGGTCACCTCGGGGTACTTCTCCCGCCAGCCGGCGAGGGCCTCGGTGACGAGGACCTCTGAGCGCGCGAGCCAAGGCTGCTCGGCGGGGTCGATCCACAGGTCCGTCGCCGGATAGCTCTCCGGCAGGTTGGCCGCGTGCACGGCCTTGAGCTCGGCGCCCTCGAGATCCGCGGTCTCGAACGCGAAGCCCAGCGCGGCTTGACAGTCGGCGGAGTCGTCGACCCCGACGACGACCCTCCCGTGCGGTGCCGCGTCGGGATTCCACTCGTCGGGTACGACGACCAGCGTGCCGGTCGACAGCGACGCACAGACCTGCGAGGTCGAGCCGACGACCAGTTCCGCGAACCCACCCAGGCCACGCCTGCCGATCACCAGTGTGCTGCCGCCCGCGGAGGCGAGGTCGAGCAGGACGCTCGCCGGATGACCGTGCCGCACTTCGGCGGTGGCGTCGGTGAAACCGAGCCGGTCCAGCTCGGCGGCGGCCTCTTCGATCTCGCCGGAGCCGTCGTCGTAGCCAACCGGCGGGGTGTCCGACGACGGGCGGTCGTCGTCGACGACGTGGACGGCACACAGCGCGAGGCCACGCCGTGCGGCGTGACGGACCGCCCAGGCGAGGGCGGTGAGCCCGTCGCGCGAGCCGTCGATGCCGACAACGAGCGCGCGGGCGTGCGGGGCGTCCTCGACGAAGGCATCGGCGGCGGCCCGGCGCATCGCGGCCCGGCCGGCGGGCAGACCGTCGTACCCGGCGGCAACCGAGGCTGCCTGTGACGACACCGTTCCTCCTCGGAATGACTTCGTACCTCGACTGTCGCCCGCCGGGGCATCGCACGGTCAGGGCTGTTGGTCCCGTCTTCACAGGCCTTCCAGCCACCACAGGCCACCGACTCTTCTCCGTCCCGAGCAGTGTGGGACCTTCGGCCCTGACAGTGGGCGGGTCGCGGGGACAACCTGGAGTCGCAGGGTGGTGCGATCCGGCAGGGAGGCACGATGGCTGCGGTACGGCGACGCCGCGCGGACCACTGGCTGTTGATGCAGGCCCGCCGATTCGGATTCGGCCGGAATCCGCTACGCCGGCGAGTCGACCGGATCGAGTCCGTCATCGTGCTGGGCGCCGTACTGGCGAGTCTGTTGGTCGTTCCGGGCGCCGCCGCACTGGGGACTGCCGTCCGGAACGCCGGCGAGGCATCGGCGGCGCAACGCCGGGTCGGTTTGACTGAGGTCCAGGCTCGGGCGCTCGACGACACCGTCCTCGCGGACCCTGGGCTACCTGCGGTCCTCCGTGTCCCGGTCCGGGTCGGCTGGACGGACCCGAACGGCTGGCCGCGTGAGGGCACGGCGTACGCGCCCGCCGGGACACGGAAGGGGACCGAGCTGACGATCTGGATGGACGCGGCAGGCACGATTGTGACTCCGCCGCGATCCCCGGACGACAGCAGCGCGATCGGAGTCGGGGCAGGTGTGTCAGCCGTGCTGGTCGGCTGGCTGCTGGTCTTCGGCCTGGCCCGGCTGTTGCTCGTGCCGCTGAACCGACGCCGGTCCCGGGAGTGGGAGCGCGAGTGGGCGCAGGTCGCGCCCCGGTGGCGGCACCCGCACGGTTGACAGCTCGATCGACCGGTCCGGCGGCGGGTCGCCGTCGTGACGCCCAGTATCGAGGTGACCTTGGACTCTGGGCGACAGCGCCGGACGGAGCGATGGTGGTGGTATGAGGAAGTCTGCGGTCAGTGGTCCGGCTGAGCTGCCCGCGTTGCTCGATCGTTGGGTAACGGCGGGGGTGATCACGCCTGCACAGGCTGAGCGAATGCGGGCCGACATCCCGCATTCTCCGCCCGCGTCCGGGGAACACCGTCAGACCTCACTCGCGGTCGAAGCGCTCGGGTACGTCGGTAGCGTGCTGATCGTGGTGGCGTCGCTGCTTCTGGCCTCGCAGTACTGGAACGACCTGTCGACCGCCGGGCACCTGACCGTCGTTGGCGTGGCAGCCGGCGCGCTGTTGCTGGCCGGGTTCGCCGTACCCGAGCGTCTGGGGCCGGCTGGTCTGCGGATGCATGCCGTCCTGTGGCTCGGTGCCACTGTGTCGACCGCCGGCTTCCTCGGGCTGTTCGGCGATGAGGTGCTGGGGTGGCAGGACGATGATCTTGCGTTGCTGGTCTTCGCGGGCGCGGCGGCTGTCGCTGCGCTGCTGTGGTGGCGGCTGCCTACAAGCCTGCAGCAGGCGGCCCTGTTCGCTGCACTGGCAGGTACGGCGGGGTCCGCGGCCGCACAGTTCCAAGCCTCCGAGGGCGAGTTGCCTGGGGTGGCGGTGTGGGGCGTCGGCGCGATCTGGTTCCTGCTTGGCTGGGGAGGCGTCGTACGGCCGCGCTGGAGCGCACTGCTGTACGGCGGGATCGGGCTGACGATCGGCGCCGGTATGACGATGCCGGCGGACGGCGGACTCGTGCTGGCTCTCACCACCTCGGCTGCGCTGATCGCGCTCGCAGTGCTGGCGCGGGATCTCCTGGTGCTCGCTCTCGGCGGTTGGGGGGCCGTGCAATTCCTGCCGATCGCGGTCAACGAGTGGTTCCCCGGCGAACTGACGGCCGCGCTCGGGCTGCTTGCTGCTGGAGGCGTGCTGGTCGCGATCGCGATCTGGATCGCCCGCCGTCGCGACGGACGACCACCGGCCGACGTCGCTCCGCGTCAGGAGTACGGCGTACTCCCGGCGTGGGTCGCGTGGACCGCAAGTGGCGGCGTCGCCGTGGCGGTCACTGCGGTCGTGATCGCGCTGGGCACCACCTGACCTGCGACCACCACCGAGCCCGCGTCAGCGTCCCAGCAACCGGTCGACCCAACTGCCGCCCTGGCGCTCGGCCTTCGGGTGACCTGCGCACCACTGGTCGGCCGGGACCATTGACTTGACCTGCGCGACATGGCGGCCGCACCCGGCCCACGTGGTCTTACCGCAGGTCTTGCACACAACGGGACGGCACACGGCGATTCTCCTTTGGCAGATAGTGAAGCCCCGGTCGAACGGCTGTCACGAGCCGGTCGGTTCGCTGTGACGAATCACCGGGAGACCGCTCGTCGGCGCGTTCTCGAAGGTGTCGTCGACCGCTACGAGGTCGAGGCCCGCCGCATGGAGGAACGATGCGGCGATCGAGGCCCGGTAGCCGGCGGCGCAATGCACCCACACCTCGCCAGCAGGCACGTCGGCGATCCGGTGCGGCAGTTCGTGGATGGGGATGTTGACCGCGCCGTCGATCCGGGCCGCGTGGTGTTCCTCGGTACGGCGAACGTCCAGGACGACAACGTCGCGATGGTGACGGACTTCCTCGAGGTCGGCGAAGGTGGCGGTGGGAAACGACACGGGTGCGTCGAGGCTCCAGTCCCGCGGTTCGCCGGTGGCGTGGGCCGCGGGCCGGTCGATCCCGATCCGGGCGAGCTCGCGCTGGGCCCGGCTGACCTCGTCGGCTGTCTCACCGAGCAAGGTCACCGGTGTTCCCCAGGTGATCAGCCAGCCGAGGTAGGTCGAGAACGCGCCGTCGAGGCCGAAGTTCAGTGTGCCGGGCGCGTGACCGGCCGCGAAGGCGATGCGGTGGCGGAGATCGACGACCCATTCGCCGGCCTCGATACGGCGGCGCAGTTCGGTGGCGACCGCCGGCTCGGGCAGGGACAGGTCAGGCGCACCCGGACCGGCGGCATTGGCCGGCGCCATGTGCACGTAGTACGCCGGCCATGCCCCCAGGCCCGCCAGCAACTCGCGAACGTAGACCTCTTCGTCCTGGGTCAGAACCGGATTCGCGCGCCTTTCCTGCCCGATCGTCGACTCGGTCGCATCAGACTGGGTCGCGGCGCAGAACGAGCCGAACCCGTGCGTGGGGAAGATCTGCGTCTCGTCGGGCAGTGCCTGGGCGAGTTTGTGCGCCGAGGCATGCTGATGGCGGGCCAGTGCGCTCGTGTGGTCGGGGCCGAGGAGATCAGGCCGCCCGGTTGCGCCGTACAGCAGGGATCCGCCGGTGAAGACCGCGATCGGCCGGCTGTCGTCGCTGCGGGCGTCGGTCAGGGCGTAGGAGAGGTGCGTGAAGGTGTGACCGGGCGTGTGGATGGTGCGCAGTCGCATCCGGTCGCCGATCCGGACGATTTCGCCGTCGTGGACGGGCGTGCGGTCGAACGCCACCGTGTCGTCGGCGTTGATCAGGTACGCCGCCCCGGTGGCCTGTGCCAGCGCGAGGCCGCCGGTGATGTAGTCGTTGTGGATGTGCGTTTCGACGACGTGGGTGAGGACGACGTCGTCGGCCCGGAGAAGGTCCAGGACGCGGTCGATGTCGCGCTGCGGATCGACGACGAACGCCACCACGCCGTCGTGGACGAGGTAGCTGCGGTCACCGAGCGACGGGGTGTCGATGGTCCGGATGGTCAGGCCGGTTGCGCTCGCCACGGCGGCGAGCCGGCCGCTGCCGAGCTCTGGCATCAGGGAGTCCCGTCCTTGTCACGAGTGCCGTAATCCGTATCCCCCGAGGGGGTTACCCGGTGAACGTATCACATCCCCCTGGGGGGATATGATGAACCTCCAGGTCAACGAACAGAAGGACTCCGATGGACCTCGAACCAGCTGACATCAAACCGGTCATCACCCGGATGAAGCGCGCTCACGGACACCTCGGCAGCGTGATCCGGATGATGGAGGAGGGTGCGGACTGCGAGACGGTCCTGACCCAGCTCGCCGCTGTCGACAAGGCCCTCTCCCGCGCCGGCTACGCCATCGTGGCCACCGGACTCCAACGCTGCCTGACCGACGAGGACAGCGACGTCGACCTGGCCAAACTGGAGAAACTCTTCCTCGCCCTGGCATGACCGGTGGTCCCGGACATCGACCCTGAAGGTGCCCAGCGAAGGCAACTCGCCGATCAATATCGATCCCGCCTGCCCCGCGTGTGGATGGTGTGTGTCCGAGGAGGAACGCGCACCTCGCGGGGTGCGGCGGCTCGGTTCGCGACGATGGCGCTTGCGATGCCGGTGGTCGCGAAGCGCCGCGGACTACCCACTGGCCGTGAAGCGGTCAGACTGCGGTTTCCGCGTTCTGAGCAAGGTTGCCGTGTGCCTCCAGCGCAAGGTTCTGCCCGTCGGCCCAGGTCTTGAGGCGGGCGGCGTAAACCTCATCGAGCATCTGGTGGAAACCCTGGCCGAAGAGCACCCGGAGAGGTGGGTTGTCGCTGTCGACGATCTTCAGGAGCGTTTGGGCAGCGGCGGCAGGGTCGCCTGCGGGTTGCTTGCCCATGACTCCGGCGAGGCGCTGACGGAGGCTGTCGTAGGCCGGGTTGGCCTCGGCCATGTGACCGTTGGCGAGTGGATCCGGGTTCTTGCCTGACCTGGTGGCGAAGCCGGCGGGCTCGACGATAGTCACCTTGATGCCGAAGTCGGCGACCTCGCCGGCGAGCGTCTCGTTCAACGCTTCGAGAGCCCACTTGGAGGCTTGGTACGCACCGCCCAGCGGCATGGCGATCAGCCCCGCCACCGACGACAGTTGGACGAAGTGTCCGGAGCGCTGCGCGCGCAGGTGCGGAAGCGAGGCCTGGATGACCCACGCCGCACCGAAGACATTGGTCTCGAACTGGTCGCGCAGTTCCTGCTCGGTCAACTCCTCGATCGCGCCGATCTGGGCGTATCCAGCGTTGTTCACGACGACATCGAGACGGCCGAAGTGCTCCTTGGCCCGCCTCACGCTCTCGAAGACGGCGGCCTTGTTGGACACGTCCATCTCGAGCGGAAGCACTGCTTCGCCGTACGTCGTGACCAGGTCATCAAGGCTTGCGGTGCTCCGGGCGGTCGCGGCCACGCTGTCCCCGCGGGACAGGGCGGCCTCGACAAAGTTGCGGCCGAGGCCCCGCGACGAGCCGGTGACGAACCAGACCTTGCTCATGTGTCTTCCGTTCTCTCGTTCCGTCACTGTCGACCACGAGATGCCGGCGAACCGATCACTGTGACAGCCGCGGCCAGTGACGTGGGCCACGCTGTGCTGCCGAACACGGGGCCCAGCCTCCTCCGGGCACGAATCATCACCGCGACGCCAGATTTTCCGCTGGACGCGCGGGATGCGAGCGAGACGCGTTCGGGGTCGCGGGTGTTCCAGGCATCTTGGGCCAGTTGCACCTTCTGGGCAGCAGTCTCGGCGGTGAACGGCGGAAGCGGGGGTCGGGTCGCGCTCATGGCAGCACCCGCTGGAGGAAGTCGCGGATCAGCGCGGCGATCTCGTCGCCGTGGGTTTCCAGGGCGAAGTGCCCGGCGTCCAGGAGGTGGATCTCGGCGTCGGGCAGGTCGCGAGCGAAGGCCGTGGCCCCGTCGGCGCCGAAGATCTCGTCGTGCTTGCCCCAGGCAACCAGCGTCGGCGGCTGGTGGCGGCGGAAGTACTCCTGGAACGCGGGATATCCGTCGAGGTTGTACTGGTAGTCGTAGAACAGCTGCAGCTGGATCTCCTGGTTGCCGGGCCGATCGAGGTACGACTGGTCCAGGGTCCAGGTGTCGGGGCTGATCCGGTCCAGGAACTGCGCCGGTACGCCGTGGGTGTACTGCCAGTGCGTCGCTTGCGCTGTCAGCAGCTCGCGTACGTCGGGCTCGTAGGTGGCCCGGTCCTTGGCGTGGTTGAACAGCGGCTCCCAGAAGGGTGTGAACCCTTCCAGGTATGCGTTGCCGCTTTGTGTGATCAGGGCGGTGATGCGTTCGGGGTGGCGGCTGGCGATGCGCAGTCCAATCGGTGCGCCGTAGTCCTGGATGTAGAGGGCGAACTGCTGCACGTCCAGCTTGTCCAGCAGGCCCAGGGTGAGCTCGGTGAGGGCGTCGAAGGAGTAGGCGAACTCGTCCACTGTCGGCATGCCGGACTGGCCGAAGCCGAGGTGGTCGGGTGCGATGAGGTGGTAGGAGTCCGCCAGGTCGCGCAGCAAGTTGCGGAACATGGAAGAGCTGGTGGGAAAGCCGTGCAGCAGGACTAGCGTCGGGTTCGCCGGGTCGCCGGCCTCCCGGTAGAAGATCGCCTGACCGTCGATGTCAACGGTGGCGTAGCGCACTGAGTTCATAGGTGGTCTCCTGATTCTTGAGAGGTACTGCGTTGTCGGGACGGAGCAGGATGACGGAGCCCAGGCCGAGGGCGAAGAAGGCGCGATAGCTGCCGTGGATGTCGGGAAGCGTCGTTCGAGTGCCCAGACGTCGACGACGTCTCGGCTGAGAGAGGGGAAGGAGGGGACTAGCGGGTCAGCGGGTCACCGATGGCGTGCATAGTGGCGTGCAGCGCGGGCACGGTTGCCGCAGGCTGCCGAGCACCACCTTCGCTGCGGACGATCCTGGAGGAAGAACAGCACGCAGCCGGGTCCCTGGCAGGCACGCAGGTCTGTGTGGTGATTGACGAACAGGTCGATTGCGGCCTGAGCGATGAAGGACAGGGTCGCGGTGAGCGGCGGTGCGGCGCTGCGTACGTGGGCGGTTGGCTCGGCCTGCCACTGCAACTCCTGCCAATGCGGCGCCCAGCGGGCGTGATGGTTGAGGGTTTCGATCGCGCCGGCCGATGGGGCCGTGCCCGCCGTGATCGCCTGCGCCACATCGCGGATGGCGTCACGGAGTTCGCGGGCGGCGTTCAGTTCGAAGTCACCGATGGCGGCACGTTCATCGGATGACAGCTTCCACGGCAGCCGGTGCTCGTTGGCGGCAAGCCATGCCGTGAGCAGCTCAACGCTTGCCAGGCCGTCGTGCGGTTCACCCCGTACGGCGTACGCGGTGTTGACGAGTTCGATGGGCAACGGCTCACCGAGCAGGGGGACGGACATGGCCTTCACCGGCTCCCGCCGTCACGCAGGTCAGACCGCAACCGAGCGTTCTCCTGCTCGAGTTCGGTGATCCGGTCCCGCAGCGAGCCGACGGCCTGCTCAACCAGGTCACGGCCGAACAGCTGTGGGATGTGTTGCGGGCAGTTCCAGTCCCATCCCTCGATCTCGATGAGAACGGCCCCTTCCACCTTTCCCGGGTAGCCCGGGATGACCAGCCTTCGCAGGATATCCGGATCCTCGGTCACCCGGGCGTGGCCCAGGAGCTTGAGGCGTGCCTGCAAGGCGTAGTCCATCAGGAACAGGGCGACGCGATCGCTGTGGTCGAGGTTGCCGCGCGTGATGTACTGGCGGTTTCCCCGAAGATCCGCGAAACCCAGGGTGTGTTCGTCCAGGACGCGCAGAAAGCCCCGCGGCCCGCCGCGATGCTGGATGTAAGGCCAGCCCGTCTCTCCGACGCTGGCGATGTAGAAACTGTCCCGCTCGGCGATGAACGCGATCTCGTCGGAACCGAGAACGTCACCGCTAGCCGAGCCCTCGGCCATCCGGCGGTACGCACGATCGCTGCCGTGCAACCGCTGTTGCGCCCGCACCGCGTCGGTGAAGGCCAACTCGGCAAACCTGCGCCCCACGGCACACCCCTCTCATCTCTAATGAAGACTCTGGCTGATCATCGTCAGATCAATCTGCACAGAGTCCCATGCCGTAACGGTCTGCGCAGATCAGCGTCTCAAGTTCTAACGATACCAGTCTAGCCAAATCATTAGAAACTAGCGACAGGGTGGCTCGCCCGTCCTGCCGCGGCGGCGATGGCCGAGCGGAATTGGGCGGGCAGAGCGGGAAGGCCCGCGGCAGGCGGGAGCTTTCGGTCGGTCCGGTCCAGCGGTGAAATCCGGTGGTCCGGCATCGCCGGTCCCCTTACGCTTGGATCGAACTGGGCGCCGCCGCGAGATCGCGGCAGGCGTTTTGACGAGTGAGGGGAGCCCGGCTGTGCGTTACAGCATCGCTGTGTGTGCTCCCCGGTCACGGTACGACGTGATCCTGGTGTCTTCGCGTGTCAGGTGCCGGCTGCGCGGTCGGCTTCTGTCCGTGACGAACTGACCCAGCCTGTCCTGCAGGCGGCTGCATTCTGGGCCGCCGGCGGGGGGTGGCGCATGGCCTGACCACAGGCCGCTTCGTCCGCGAATCGCGCTGTCTCGATCCGGATCATCCGAAAGGCCATCGGCCCATGCGTACAAACCTTGACCACCGTCAACAGAATCACCCGCTGTCCGGCCTGCGCAATGTCGGCATTCTCGCCCATGTCGATGCCGGCAAGACCACCGTCACCGAACGGATCCTGTATCTCACCGGCACCACGCACAAGCGCGGTGAGGTCCACGACGGCACGACCGTCACCGACTTCGACTCTCAGGAACGCGATCGCGGGATCACGATCTTCGCCGCGGCCGTGAGCTGCGCTTGGGACGGGCACTCGATCAACCTGATCGACACCCCGGGCCACGTCGACTTCTCTGACGAGGTGGAGCGCTCGCTGCGGGTGCTCGACGGTGCCGTTGCACTGTTCGACGCCGTCGCGGGAGTCGAACCCCAGAGCGAGTCGGTCTGGCGCCAGGCCGACCGGCACGGGGTGCCGCGGATCGCGTTCGTCAACAAGATGGACCGCCCCGGCGCCGACCTCGACGCAGCGGTGGCCTCGATCCGCGAGCGGTTGCACGTGACCCCACTGGTGGTCCAGTTGCCGATGGGGAAGGAGGCCGAGTTCAGCGGAGTGATCGATCTGATCACGATGCGGGCGTACGTCTGGAGCGACGGCAGCGGCACCTTTGCGGAGGGCCTGGTGCCCGATGCCCTTCTGGAACAGGCGAGGCGACGGCGCCGGCTGCTCGAGGAGACCGTCGCCGAGCTCCACCCGGTCGCGCTGGACGAGTTCTATGAGCGGTCAACGGTCTCGCCGGAGACGCTGGCTGCCGCACTGCGGGACCTGACCCGGTCTGGTGCCGGCGTGGTCGTGCTGTGCGGATCGGCGTACCGCAACCGTGGGATCGAGCCGCTGCTGGACGCCGTCGCCGCCTATCTGCCTTCGCCGCAGGAGGTGCCGGCGGTGCGCGGCATGTCGGACGGCGCCGTACAGGAGCGGGTCGCCGACCCGATGGCGCCGTTCGCGGCGCTCGTGTTCAAGGTCAGCTCGACCACGACCGGGCGGCTGACGTACCTGCGGGTGTATTCGGGAACGATTCGGAAGGGAGAAGCCGTGGTGGACGCGGGCGCGGGACGCACTGAGCGGATCAGCCGGATCCTGCGGGTGCAGGCCGACCGGCACGCGGAGGTCCAGCAGGCGTTCGCCGGCGACATCGTCGCGGTCGTCGGGCCGAAGTCCGCACGAAGCGGCGCCACCCTGTGTGCGCCGGCAGCACCGTTGGTTCTCGAGCCGCCAGTCGTGGCCGACCCGGTCGTTTCCGTGGCAGTCGAGGCCCGCCGGAGCACCGACACCGACCGGCTCGCGTCGGCACTGATGCGACTGGTCGATGAGGACCCCTCACTGACGGTCCGGACCGATTCCGAGACCGGTCAGACGCTGTTGTCAGGCATGGGTGAGCTGCACCTCGAGGTCGCGGTGGAGAAGATACGTCGTGCTCACGGGCTGGAGGTCGGGGTCGGCCGACCGCAGGTGACCTACCGCGAGACAGTCGCGCGCGGGGTGTCCGGGCTGGTGTACCGGCACGTCAAGCAGGACGGCGGGGCCGGTCAGTTCGCCCAGATCACCCTCGACGTGGAACCGCTGGAGGTAGCTGATGACGACAGCGCGGAGGACTTCGCGTTTCGGTCGGTCGTCGTCGGTGGACGGGTGCCGCAGGAGTATGTCCGCGCGGTCGAAGCAGGCTGCCGGGATGCTCTGGCCCAGGGTCCCCTCGGCGGGCACCCGGTGACCGGGGTGCGCGTCACGCTGACGGATGGAGCCACCCATCCGAAGGACTCCTCGGAGATGGCGTTCCGTACGGCAGGCCGGCTGGGGCTCCGGGAAGCGCTGCGTGCCAGTGCGATGGTGCTCCTGGAACCGGTCGCCGAGGTCACGGCGACCGTGCCTGAGGATGCGATCGGCGGCGTGCTCGGCGACCTGGCGACACGGCATGGCCGGATTTCGGGTACGTCGACCGCGCGGCCGGGCACGATGGTGATCGTCGCGACTGTCCCGCTGGCCGAGTTGTTCGGTTATGCAACCCAGTTGCGCAGCCGTACCCAGGGCCGGGGAATCTTCAGCACCCGAACCACCGGTTACGTCCCGGCACCGGGCGCGAGGTCCGAGGAAACTCCGTCCCGGTAGCCAAGCAGTGCCCCCACAGGTCCCACCCGCGGGGCGGGCCTGTGGGGGCCTGGGGCAAGGAAGACGCCCCGGACGCGGCTTACCCGCCGGTGAGGTGCCGGGTCACAGGTGTTCGCTGGGGGCCGGCGTGGGTGGCGGTGCCGGCTCGGGACTCTCGACGCGGACGTCGGGGAGCCAGGTCAGCCAGCGGGGCAGATACCAGTTGCGTTCGCCGAGCAGCTTCATCGTTGCCGGGACGAGGACGGAGCGAACGATCGTCGCGTCGATCAGGAGCGCGACGGCGATGCCGAAGCCCATTTGCTGGAAGGCGATGGTGTCGCCCATCGCGAAGCCCCAGAACACGGCGACGATGATCAGCGCGGCGCCGGTGATCAGGCGGGCGGTCGAGCCGATCCCGAAGGCGATGGCCGCGTCCGTGTCGCCGGTCGCCGTGTAGCGCTCCCGGATGCGGCTGAGCAGGAAGACCTGATAGTCCATCGAAAGCCCGAACACGACGGCGAACAGGAAGAGCGGCACCCAGGCGTCGATCGTTTCGGCAGCGCCCAGCCCGAGGAGCTCGTTGCCGACGCCTTCCTGGAAGACGAGCACGAGCAGGCCGTAGGCCGCTCCGACCGACAGCAGGTTCATGGCGATCGCGGTCGCAGGAACGACGATCGAGCGGAAGGCGAGGGTGAGCAGGAGGAAGCTGAGGCCGAGCACGAAGAGGAGCACGAGCGGAAGCCAGAGGTTGACGGTGTCCTGGTAGTCGAGTTCCTCGGCGGTGTCGCCGCCGACGTACACCCTGGCGTCGACGCCGGCGAACGCGCGGGGGACGACCTCGGTGCGCAGATCGCGGACGGCCTCGATCGCGCGCTCGCCGTCCGGATTGTCCGCGATGGGAACCGTGACGTGGGCGACCGTACCGGCCCCGTTTGCGACGACAACCGGTTCTCCGAAGAGCGGGCGGCGCGCGAGCTCTTGCTCGAGCCGCCCCAGGCCGGCTTGCGCCGCGGATCCGCGGACGTCGCCGACGACCGCGATGTCGACCGGCTCGGTGGATTCCTTCGGGAACTCCTCGCGGAAGAGGAGATAGCCCTGCTTCGACTCGAAGCGGTCGGGCAGCGTTGCCGCTCCCGAGGTGCCTGTGTCGAGCGCGAGCACCGGGGCCGCGAGCGTGAGCAACAGTCCGGCGGCCAGCAGGAGGCTGGCCGCAGGGCGCCGCATGACTCGGTGGACGATCGCGCCCCAGAAGCGGCCCTCACGGCCGGCCTGCGCGGCTGCGCGGCCGAAGAAGGGGATGCGAAGCGCGTTCACGCGGTCGCCGAGCAAGGCGAGCACCGCAGGCAGCAGCGTCAGTGCGGCGATCACGGAAACGATGCCGACGATGATCGCGCCTGCGGCCAGGCTGCGGAAGATCGTGCTCGGAACGAGCAGCAGCCCCAGCATCGCGAGCACGAAGGCGATCCCACTGAAGAGGACCGCGCGTCCGGCGGTGGCGCCCGCAGTGGCGATGGCTTCGCGCTCGGTCCGTTCCCGCCGCCGCTCCTCCCGATAACGGGAGAGAGTGAACAGCGAGTAGTCGATTCCGAGGGCGAGGCCCATGCCGATCAGCATGTTCTGGGTGAAGACGGAGAGGTCGTACGCCTGCGCCAGCAGGGCGACGAGCGCAAGGGCGACCACAATCGAGGCGACCGCGACCATGAGCGGAACAAGGCCCGCGACGACCGTACCGAAGACGAGCAGCAGGACGACGAGCGCGAGTGGAGCACCGAAGAAGAGCTCGCCTTTCTTCAGATCCTCCAATGACGCGGTGTCCTCATCGGCGTCCGCGATCCAGCCGCCGGTGACCGCCGCCTGGTAGCCGGCTTCGTCGTCGAGACGCTGGACGGCGGCGACCACATCCTCCACCTCGTCCTCTCCGTCCGGACCGAACGCGAGCAAAATCGCAGTCGAGTCCCCGTCCTGCGAAACGAGGCTCCGGTCCTCGCTGTAGGTGACGACGCGGCTGGCGCCGACCGCACGCAGCTCGTCGGCCAGCGCGGCGACGCGCGCACGCGTCCCGGCCGCCTCGACCTCACCGGCATCGGCCCGCACGACGACGACCTCGCTGGTCGCCTGCCCGTTCGCGACATCGCGCGGGAACCCCTCGGTGAGGACCCGGTCGGCGTCCTTCGACTCGGTGCTCCTCGTGATCTCGGTCTCGCCCTCGAACGCGAGGAACGACACCACCACCACGACGGCGGTGACCACGACGACGAGCCACACCCCGACGACGAGCCACGGCCGGCGGGCGCAGAGTCGCGCCATTTTCTCGGTCATGTCGCGGACGGTAACCACGCCCGGGGCGGTCGCACATCGCCCCGTGGTCTCGAAGTACTTTCCGACCAGGGGTGGAGGGCCGCCTACGGCATCCTGCCTGGCGTGACGACGCCGTGGTCGTACGCGAACACGATCGCGGCGGGCCGATCGCGCACCCGGAGCTTGGTGAAGATACTTCCGACCCGTGTCTTCACCGTCGCTTCGGCCACGTGCAGAGCCGCGGCGATCTCGGCGTTGGTGGCGCCACGCGCCATCAAGCGCAGGACGTCGTGCTCGCGATCGGTGAGCAGGTCGAGGCGCGCCGCGTCACGTGCCGCCGGGGCGACGACCCGTCGGTACCGATCGAGCAGCCGCGGTGCGACCGCGGGGTCGAACCAGGCTCCGCCGCCGGCCACCGCTCGAGCCGCCGAGATCAGGTCCTCGGCCGACGAGGACTTGAGCACGAACCCGGAGGCACCCGCTTCGATCGCTCCCCAGAGCACCTCGTCTTCGCCGAAGGTCGTCAGCACGAGTACGACGAGGGGGTCGTCGCCGGCGCGCAATCGCCGGGTCGCCGCGACGCCGTCCAGGGCCGGCATGCGGATGTCCATCAGGACGACGTCCGGACGCAAGCCGGGCAGCTCCGCCACCGCCTGCCGGCCGTCGGCGCACTGGGCGACCACCTCGAACCCGTCCGCGGGTGCGAGGATCCGCGCCAAGCCGGCGCGCACGATGGCCTGGTCGTCGACGAGGGCGACGCGGATCATGTCCGGCGCGGATCTTTCTGGGGCACCTGGTGGCGGGCCTCCAGTGGCAGCCGGCAACTGAGCCGCCATCCGTCCGGCGTCGGTCCCGCCGCACATTCGCCACCGAGTGCCGCCGCCCGTTCCGCCATTCCGATCAAGCCGTACCGAGGTCGTTCGGGATCGCCCGCACGGTCGGTGGCGACCGGTCCGCAGGTCTCGGCCACGAGACGTATGTCGCCACCCACGAGCTCGAGCCCGAGAAGGGTTCGTGCGTGCGGCGCGTGATGTGCGGCGTTCGCCAACGCTTCCTGGGCGATCCGGTAGAGCGCAACGCTCGTCCCTGGTGGCACCCGGGCGAAGTCGCCTCGGATGCGCAGCTCGACGGCGAGTCCTCCGGCCCGCGCCTGGTCGACGAGCACGGGAATCTCGTGCGCCCGCGAGACCGGCGCCAACTCGGGCTCGTCGTCGCGGCGGAGCAGCGTGACGGTACGCCGAAGCTCCTCCATGCTGCGGCGGCCGACCTGCTCAGCCGTGAGCAGCGCCTCCTCGGCGGACGCCGGGTCGCGGCGCAGTACGTGCCGGGCGCTGGTGACCTGGAGCATCATCGCGGCCAACCCGTGTCCCACGAAGTCGTGGACGTCACGAGCGATCCGACGGCGCTCGGCCAGCAGTGCCTGCTGGGCCAGCTGACTCCGGGTGGCCTCGAGCTCGGCCACAAGACGTTCCTGGCGCTCGACCGCGCGACCGATGACCCAGACGAACACGATGGCCACGAGCCAGATACCGACGGCGACCTCCATCGGATCCTGGATCAGGGCCACCAGCACCGGCGTGGCCGCCGCAAGCACACCGAGCCATGCCGCCGACACCAGCGATCGCGACCAGCGCGCGGCCGCGAAGGCGAGGAGAGTGACGTTGAACATCACCGGCTCGAGCTGTCCGGAGCGCTGTGCCACGACCACCGGGACGACGATGCCGACAGAAACGGAGGCGAGCGGCACCTTGGAGTCGAAGGCCCACAAGCCGAAAGCGGCGACCGGCACGGCCGCCAGGACGATGTCGGCTGCGGAGGACGGCTGCGTGATCGCCGCGACCAGGCCGAACGCCAGCGAGAAGAGCGGGAGGACCCGGCGAAGGTCGTCACCTTCGAACCAACCCCGGGCGGTCCCTCCAGCCACAAGCCGACTGTACTGCGGGACCGCCGACCTGGACATCGCGCAGAGGCGGACCCGACCGATCGGGCGGTCACCCAACGTACTGAGTTCGCTCCCTGGGCTTGTTAGGTGCCAGCGGCAACTGACGTGGAGCCGAGCGCCAGCATGGCATCTCAGCACTCCGAGCGGACCCGGCTGATCCAGCTGGCGATCACGAGGACCGTCGGCCGGTCGTTAGCGGCACGCCGGAGCCGCGGCCAGCTGAGCCGAGACTGCCCGGAACGCCTGGATGTTCTCAGGGGCCGCTGTCCAGGCCGCGACCCACAGATCCTGGGCGTGTGCGGCGTCGAACTCGCCGGCCTTGTGGGCCGCCATCGCCTGCTGATGCGACCGCCAGTCCGTCATACCTGCAGCGGCTGCGTCGAGTGCTCGCTTCATGACCTGCGCGCGTTCCTGGCACGTCGTGAGTCGGCCTTGTTCACCCCCGGCCGATTTTGTCCCGGCGCACACGCGGGTCGTGGCCTTGTACTCGGCCACTGCGCGGTCGTAGCGCTCGAGGTCGCCTGGCCCGGCCAGCCGGGTCCGCTTCCAGATGGCCGACGTCACGTCCTTCGTCTGCCGACCGGCCAAGAGGTCGGTTCGGGACTGGACATGCTCAGCCCAATGCCCGATCCCGGTCTGCGCGGCACTGATGACGGAGTCGCCCTTGCCCAGTTCGGCGACACACGCCGCGACGCCATCGGTTGCGGGCGGCGTGGGTGAGGTCGCAGCTGCGGCACTCCCGGCATTCGCCGTCGCGTTGGTGTGGTGAGGAGTCGTGTGCGTGGTGTGGGAATCTCCGCTCGTGCCACTGACCGGACTCCCGCGGTCCGCAAGCGCGATCCAGCTGCCGACGCCGACGACTCCGGCTGTCAGCACACCGACCAGCGCCACCTTCGCACCTCTTCGTGGCGGCGTCTCGGCCGCTCTTCGTGCGCGCGCCAATGGCCGTCCCTTCAGGCGTGGCCGCGTCGCGACCTTCTGGACATCCTGAGCACGAGCCTCAGAGCTCTCTTGCAGTGAGTCCCGCGGCCGGGGGCGACGCTGCTGCCCGGCGCAAGTCAGCGTAGGAGGAGGAATGTCACAATGTCATTCCAACAATTGCTTTGTCTCGATTCTGGACACAAATCCCACGCGGTGTGGCGGGATGGCGACGAACAGTCGCCGCTCGAGGCTCTTGAGAGCTTTGCGTAGCAAGTCCAGTCGTTGTAGTCACCGCGATAGCAGGCGGTTGAGGAGCACGAACTGACAGTCGGCGACCTCGCCGGCGAGGCGCCGAACGTTCGCATCGGACAATGCAAGCGGTCGATTCCCTGACCTCGCGGCTGAGCCGGGGGAGCGCTGAACTCGTCGGTGACCGGCTACCGCCGGTTCGATCGAGCTCTTGCGCGTGCCGCATCCAGGGACCTCCGCCCGGTATCGGTCACCGAGATTCGGTGGTCGGGGCGAAGCGTGCCGGGATACGCTGCGGTCGCTGCCCTCGGGGGCCGCGGTGGCAGGATCGAGGGTTCGGTGCTGTGTCGTGAGTAACCACGTGGTGACACGTGCCGTACTCGGAGTCGGCGGCCAGGCTGGGCGCGGCCGAACGGTCGAACTGGGCGCGCTCACTGTCGTCGCGGGCCTCGCGGTCCTCGCCGCGACTCGGCCCGGTAGTCATGGCGGCCAACCGGCAGCCGTGCTGATTGATCTGAGCAGGACGGTTGGATACGCCGGCGTCACGCTGTTCATCGGCACAGTTGTCTTCTGGCTGCTGATCTGGCCGTCGGGGCACCGGGAGCGTGGGCTGATCCTCCTCGCGTGGCTGGGCCTGATCCTCACCACGCTGTCGGCAGGCGCCGGCCTCGTCTCGACACTTGTCGTGGACGTCGATGCGTTGCTGGACCGGCCGGCCGCCTCTCTGCTGGCCCGACTCCTGCTTGTTGCCGCGGCGGTTCCGTGGCTGGCGCGGTATGTGACCGACCGCGCCGCCACTCACAGCTCCGGCGTACTGCTGGTGCTCGCGCTGGCCCTCACCGTGGTGACCGCACGACCCGGTGCGCTTCCGTTGCCGACCATCGCGCTGACCGAACTGCACGTGCTGGCTGCCGCTTGCTGGGTAGGGGGACTGGCGGCGCTCGCCGTCGCTGTCGTGCCGCGGCGTGACCCGAGCGTTCTGCATGCAACGCTCGGTGGATTCTCCTGGCTGTCCATGTCCTGCGTCGCGACCCTCGCGATCACCGGTATCCTGCACGCACTCCTGCGCGCCGGGGGGCTGCAACCCTTGATCGAATCCGAGTACGGCGCGGCGCTGCTCGCCAAACTGCTCGCCGTCGGCGGCATGCTGACTGCCGCGACCGGCAGCCACACCTACGTTCGCCGGCTCGGTTCCCAGGCCGCTCCGGTGCAGGTCATCGGCTTGTTCATCGGCGCCGAGCTGGCCCTCGGCGCGGCCGCGATCGTGTTGACCGCTGCGCTCGCCTCGGCCCCAGTCTGACCACGCACCTCGCTCGTCCGGCCGCCGGCACAATCACGATCCGACTTGACCGCAGGGACTCCGGGCCTTCTTCTGGAAAGCCGTCCGGCAAAGTGATGGAACGGGTTCGCCGTGCTACGCCTGCCGGCTGGTGGAAGGCGAGGAGTCTGACGCGACGCTTCAGCGTCCGCGGACCGACAGCGGAAACCAGCGACTCGCGACGAGGCGGATCGAGCCCTTGCCCTTCGGGGGGATGTAGGCGACCAGTTCGTAGCGCTCCTGCCGTGTGATCGACGAGGTGACCTCTGACGGCAACCCGAACCCGCGCTGCATGTCGCCTGCGGATTCGGTGTCCCACACCATGTTGGTGTCACCGTCGTTGCGATAGGAGTGCAGCAGGTCGAGCCCGAACCAGACGAGTGCACCGCCGGATTTCGTCCGCACCGCATACACCGGAGTCGGAGCGGCCACGGCCCGGCTGGTCCCGGCCCAGTCGTTGTCCGTGTAGGCGCTCCGGTTGTCGACGATTTTGCCGCGCACTGTCTTGAAGTTGTCGTCCTGAGCGAACAGTCTCGCGGACGGGCTCTTGCCGCCGCGGGTCACGGCGTCGGCCAGGACGGCGGCGACTTTGCCCGGTGGGGTTTGCAGACGGGTGTCGCCTGGGGCCACGACGGCCGGGAAATCCGCCACGTCCACTCCGGGCGCGAGCGCGCCGGTCGCCCGGTTCGAGAATGGCGCGTATGTCACGTGCCACGGCGCACCGCTGCGCGCTTGGACGAAAAGCAGGAAGTCCCGCGTTGCGGGCTCCGAACCTCGGTCGGTCGCGGCCGTGAAGAACCACTTGGGATAGCCCGCGCTCAGAGGTGCCGCACCCACCGCTCCGACGTACTTGACCGGCAAGTAGCGTAAGTCGTTCTTCCGGTACACGCGGTACTGCGCGCTGTGAATCTGCAGGGCCGATCCCGTCTCGATCTTCGCAGCCCGTGCCGGGTCCAGCTTTGCGTTCGCCTGGCTGATCGACGAAAGGTATCGCTTCAGCGCATCCTGCGCTCCGCGCGTGCTGATCGCTGGTGTCGGCTTGGGCTGGGGCGACGGGGACGGCTTCGCGGAGACGGTGGCAGCGCGGTCTTCGGCGCCCTCCTCCTGATCGCCGCCGCAGGCCGCCGTCGCAAGGATGAGAGCAACGACCAGGGCGGTGGCCGGCGTCCGGCGCATTCGTTTCTCGCTTTCGTCGGTGGTGGAGCCGACCGATGATCCCCTGTCCCTGGCGGGCACGACAAATCATGCTCTCAGTACCCGATGAACCACGGATCGCATTCGCTGCGAAACCCGCCGACCAGCTCGACCTGCGGGCGTGTACTTGCGGGTCATTGCGCGAGTACGGCGGGGAAGCCGAAGGTCGGGACGAGCGCGGGATCGTGGAACTTGATCACGCGGGATACGCCGGTGGCGGTAGGGGCCAGCACCACCAGGCCGTCCGCCCGGAGTGTGCCGCCCGCGTCCCGGTGGTACACGACGGCGGCGGGTTGGCCGTTGGCGGTGGTGGCGATCATCCGCCAGTCGCCTGGTGTGCCCAGCACGTACGCGTCGAGCACCTGGATGCACATCACCCGGCCTGCCTGCCAGTCGCGGAATGGCGTCGCCTCCAACGTGGCGTCGGCGCGCAGCACGTGTTCCAGCAGGCCGGCGTCGGAGCGCTCGAAGGCCGCGATGTAGCCGTCGAGCAGCGCGCGTGCCCGCGGATCGATCGGTTCGAGCAGTTCCGCGGGCTCCAGCTGCAATTCGTCGAGCCGGGCGCGGGCGCGCTGCAGTCCGCTCTTGACCGCCGCCGTGGTGGTGTCGAGAATCTCCGCGGTCTCGGCCGCGGAGAACGCCAGCACGTCGCGCAGGAGGAGGATCGCACGCTGACGAGAGGGCAGGTGCTGCAGGCTGGCGATGAGCGCCAGCCGCAGTGACTCGCGTTCGACCACCACCGCGGCCGGATCATCGGCGGGCGCGACGATCCATGCATCCGGCAGCGGTTCCAGCCATGAAACCTCACCTGCCGCAGCGGGACTCGGCGGGCGGTCGGGTCCGTCGTACGAGCCCGTCAGACCCGAGGGCAGGACCCTGATCGGGCGCGGTTCCAGGGCCGTCAGGCAGACATTGGTGGCGATCTTGTAGAGCCAGGACCGAATCGACGCGCGGCCCTCGAAGCCGGCGTAGGACCGCCACGCCCGCAGGTAGGTCTCCTGCACCAGGTCTTCAGCGTCGTGTGCTGAACCGGCCATGCGGTAGCAGTGCGCCAACAGTTCCCGGCGGAACCGCTCGGTCTCGGCGGTGAACCGATCTTGATTCGGTGCCGCCCGCAGATGCGATGTCACGTCACGACCCTAGTACTGCAACACGTCTGGGCATGGTTCACGTGGCGATGCCTCAGGGCAGCAGGGCCAGCTTGCCGATGGTGGCCCTGGCTTCCAGTTCCGCGAGCACCTTCGGGCCGTCGGCCAGGTCGTAGGCGGTGGGCCGGCCAGGGGTGAGCACACCTGCGGCGATGAGCGCGAACAGCTCACCCATGACCTCGCCGAAGATCTGCGGTGCCGCCTGGATCAGCACGCCGATGTTGAGGCCGATGACGTGGACCTGGTGCTTGTACACCAGTTCCCAGTTGGTCATCGCGGCTTTGCCACCCGCCGCGCCATAGACGACGACCCGGCCCGTGACCCGCTTGGCGGCGGCCAGGCTGGCCTCGAAAGTGGCGCCGCCGGCCGACTCCAGCACCAGATCGGCGCCGGCGCCGCCGGTCAGCCGCAACACCTCGGTGGCGAGGTCGCCGCCGAGGGAGTCCAGGACGTGGTCGGTGCCCAATGCCAGCACTGTCTCGTGCTTGCTCGGTGTCGCGGTGGCGATGACTGTCGCACCGTAATGCTTGGCCATCGTGACCGCGGCCTGGCCGGTCGCGCCCGCTGCGGCGTGGACCAGGACGGTCTGCCCTGCAGTGACGCCGCCCAGAGGTTTGAGTGCGGCCAGCGCGGTGGGCCAGTTCACGACCAGGCCCAGCGCCTGCTTCTCCGTCCAGCCTGGCGGCACGGGCATCGCCGCGGCCGCGGGCAGCACCATGTACTCGGCGAACGCGCCGTTTCCGACGCCGACGACACGGGCCCCCGGTTGGAGGCCGGTCACCGCATCGCCCACCGCGACGATCTCGCCTGCGGCCTCGAAACCGGCCAGGTACGGTGGCCGCGGGCCGTCGCCGAACGTGCCGTGGGCCTTCGAGATGTCGGCGAAGTTGACGCCGGCGGCGGTGACTCGGATCAGGACCTCGTGCTGACCGGGGCTCGGCACCGGCGCGTCGGTGATCAGGTGCATGTCCTGCGGGCCGTTGAGGGACGTCTGCTGCAGCGCGCGCATAGTCGCGGGAACGTTCATTGGCGATCAGCCTTTCTGTCTCGGCGTACATGAGAGAGGCCGGCCCGGCACGCGGGCCGGCCTCTCTCATGTAGACCGCCGCCACCACCCAAAGGAATCGGCCGCTCCCCAAACCGCACCGGGTCAGCTTCCGAACCCATTCGGGTACGACGAGATTGTTGCCACAAGCAAGCAGTGGATTGGAGGCGTAGTGGATCGGACGCCGTGAGGCTCGCGTGGGTTGGTTGGTTGCGGACTAGAGTGGTATGTCGGCCTTGGGGTTGGTAGAGCGGAGGCAGGAATGACGCCGGAGGAGCGGTTCGCTGATTTGGTTGATGAGCTTCTCGAGCTGCCTGGCGTGACGCCGCCGGGTGCGGGGCGGGGTTTTGGTTCGTCGGCGCTTCGGGCCGGAGGCAGGATTTTCGCCATGCTGGCGGATGATCGCCTGGTGGTGAAGTTGCCGGCGGCGCGCGTCGACGAATTGGTGACCGCGGGGGACGGGATCCGTTTCGACGCGAACAAGGGTGTGCCGATGAAAGAGTGGCTCAGCGTCGATCCTGACGCGCGGTTGTCTTGGCGGCAGTTGGCCGATGAGGCCCTGGCCTTCGTCGCACCGAAGTAGCCGCGGGCAGAGGCCCGAGCCGCCCTCGGGCGCGTCCGTAGCTGGTCGATCTGGACTGCACACCAGGTAGGCCGGGGCTTGGGCTCGTGTCAGAATGCCGGTCATGGGTGGATTGTCATTGAGATCGGAAGATTCGTTCCTTTCGATCGCAAGTCGTGGATCGATTCTGTCGATCGGATCGGTTGGTTCGGTGCTCAGCATCGGATCGGTGGGTTCTGCGCTGTCGATTGCGTCGGTGGGATCGACTTTGTCTGCTTTGTCCGCGGGTTCGGTGCTGTCCTTCGGTTCAGCGCTCTCGGCTCGGTCGCGCTGGTCGTTGTTGAGTAGCGAGGGCGATCACGAGGTACTGAAGGCCCCTCCCCGGCCCGCATCTGTCGCGGGCGGCGGGATCGCGCTCGCCCTGCTCTTGGCAGCGTTCAGCCACAGACGCTAGACCCTCCCGCAAGCCGCGGCAGCGGCCTTGTCACTGCGTGGCTGCGGGGAGGAGTTGCCGGGTGGTCGGGCGGTCGTCTCTGTCGAGGTGTACGACGATGTGCTCGTCCCAGCGCTCGTCGGAGTGGGGATGGTCGGAGCGCCAGTGGCAGCCGCGGCTGTCCTGTCGTGATGTCGCTGCCACGATGACAGATCGCGCCACCGTCGCGAGCGGTCCGGTGCCGAGGGTCTCGAGCTCGTCCGCGGCGGCGTTCAGGCCGGCGCCGTCGCGACGGATCCCGGCGTACCTGGTCAGGATCGCGCGAATCCGCTCCGGTTCACGATCCTCGCCCAGCGCGAGCTCGTGGAGGCGACCGTGGTCGGCTGCGGGGAGATCGAGGGTCAGTGCCGTTGCCACCCGCCGCCCGAAGACCAGTCCCTCCAGCAGGCTGTTGGAGGCGAGCCTGTTGGCCCCGTGTACGCCGGTTGCGGCGACCTCGCCGACGGCGTACAGACCCGGTACGTCGGTTGCGCCGTTGCGGTCGGTTCGAACGCCGCCGCACAGGAAGTGTTCGGCCGGTGCGACCGGGATCTGCTCGGACAGCAGGTCGACGCCGATGCGTGCGCAGGAGGCCAGCACAGTCGGGAATCGCTGTCGGAGTACGTCGGGCGCGACGCCTGTCGCGTCCAGCCAGACATGGTCGGACCCGTCGCGGCGCATCGTCGCCTCGATCGCTCGTGCGACGACGTCCCGCGGGGCCAGATCGGCTCGCGGGTGCCGTCCGGCCATGATGCTGCGGCCATGGACGTCGCGCAGTACGGCGCCCTCTCCGCGGACGGCCTCGGTGACCAGGGGCAACTGACCGTTCGTCTCACCGGTGTAGAGCGCGGTCGGGTGGAACTGGACGAACTCCATGTCCACCAGCGACGCGCCGGCCCGCAGCGCCAGGGCGATGCCGTCACCGCGCACTGTCGACGGATTGGTGCTCGCCAGGTAGGCGTTGCCGATACCGCCGGTGGCCAGTACCACGGCACGCGCGTCGATCTGCCTGAGCTGAGTCCCTGTCTCGACGAGCACGCCCACGATGCTTCCGGAGTCCGACTGGAGCAGGCCGACGGTCCGTCCGGTCATCGTCCGAACGCTGGTTCGCTCCAGGGCGCTACGGAGCGCCCGATGAACTTCCGCGCCGGTGGCGTCACCGCCGGCGTGCACGATCCGGGGACGACTGTGGCCGCCCTCCAGGGTTCTCGACAGCGATCCGTCGTCGTTTCGGTCGAAGCGAGCCCCTTGGGCGATCAGTTCGGCGAGTCGCTGCGGTCCTTCCTCGACCAGCGCCCGAACGTTGCGGGGATCGCAGAACCCCGCGCCGGCGACATCGGTGTCGCGCCAGTGGTCGAGCGGATCGTCCTCGCCGTACGCGGCCGAGACGCCGCCCTGTGCCCAGGGTGTGCTGCCGTCGCCGGAGCTGAGCAGGAGTACGTCGCGGGTCGCGGCGAGACCGAGCGCGGTCGACAGGCCCGCCACGCCGGCCCCGATGACGACCACGTCGACGGTTTGCGTCATCGAGCACCTGCAGGCTTGCCGATGGCAACCATCCGCTCGACCGAACGCCGGGCTCGGTCGATGATCTCGGGCGGTAGCTGGATCTCGTCGCGTCCCTCCCGCAGGCAGCGCACCAGTAGGTCCGGGGTGATCATCTTCATGAATCGGCACGAGGCCTTGGGGTTCACCGGCAGGAAATTCGTCTGCTGGTTGACTTTGCGCAGCTGATGGAGCATGCCGATCTCCGTCGCGACCAGAGCGGTCTTCGCGGTCAGGTCGCGAGCGGTGTCCAGCATGCCGGCGGTGGAGAGGATGTGGGTCCGATCTGCCGGCAGATCACCCACGCCTGCGAGCCAGACCGCGGACGATGCGCAGCCGCACTCGGGATGGACGAGGACTTCGGCCGTGGGATCGGCCGCCACCTGGGCGCGCAGGTCGGCCGCGCTGATGCCGGCATGCACGTGACACTCGCCCATCCACACCTCGATGTTGTCCCGGCCGGTCTGCCGCCGGACATGCGCTCCGAGGAACTGGTCGGGCAGGAACAGGATCGGCTGGTCCGCCGGAATCGAGTTCACCACCTCCACCGCGTTGGACGAGGTGCAGCAGACGTCGGCCTCGGCCTTCACCGCCGCGCTGGTGTTGACATAGGCAACAACAGCGGCGTCGGGGTGCTCGGCCTTCCAAGCCCGTAGCTGGTCGGCGTCGATCGTGTCCGCCAGCGAACAGCCGGCCTGGGCGGTGGGGATCAGCACGGTCTTGTCCGGGCTGAGGAGCTTGGCGGTCTCAGCCATGAAGTGCACACCGCAGAAAACGATCGTGGACGCGTCGGTACTGGCCGCGATGCGCGACAGCGCGAGGGAGTCGCCGACGTGGTCGGCGACGTCCTGGATCGCCGGTTCCTGGTAGTTGTGGGCGAGCACGACCGCATCCCGCTCCTGGGCGAGGCGGCGTACCTCTTCCTGCCAGCTGATGGCTGTTCCAACGGTCACAGCGGGTCCTTCTCTCAGGAGATTTCGCTTAAGAGGCGATAACTGCGGGTGACGACGTGGATCACAGCCCTCCGGATGTTTTCGCCTCACAGTCGATAACTAGATGCACGCTACCATCGTCGTCGTGCCCGCAGCCAAGAAAGGTGATCCGGTTAACTTCCCCAGTTATCCGCACGAAGTGCTCGCCGTGGTCCTGTCCGTCCGCGACGGCAGGTTGTGTGTCCTGCTCTGGAAACGCGCACGGAGTCCGCACCGCGGCCGCTGGGCTCTTCCCGGCGGCGGGGTCGAGCCCGCCGAGCGGCTGCGGGAAGCGATCACCGGGCACCTGGCGGCGAAGGTCGACGTCCGCGACGTCGCGCACCTGGAACAGTTGGCCACCCACAGTGCGATCGATCGTGATCCGCGGGCCCGCGTACTGGCGACGGGCTATCTCGGCCTGGTGCCGTCTGACGTACGGCCGGAGCTTCCGTCCGACACGCTCTGGCACCCGGTTGACGACCTGCCGCGGACCGCGTTCGACCATCACTACTTCATCGAGGCCGCCGTCGGGCGGCTGCGCGCGAAGCTGTCGTACACGAACATCGGGTTCGCGCTGGCTCCCGTCGAGTTCACCATTGCCGAGCTGCGTGACCTGTTCGGCGCCGCACTGGGCTACGAGCTCGGCGCCACCAATCTCACGCGGGTCCTGACCCGGCGGCACGTGATCGACCCGACCGAGCGGCGAACAAGCCCCGGCCAGAGCGGCGGCCGTCCCGCGACCGTCTACACGTTCGTGGCCCGCGAGCTGACCGTGACGGACCCGTTCGCCGTACTCCGCCCACCACGCTGAGCTGAGGAGGCGTCGGCTAGCGTCGAGGCGTGTTGCTGCCTGAATCGTCGGTACCGGGTGCGGATCTGCCTGTCCGGGCGGTTCTTCCCGCCACGGTCGATGCAGTGCGTTCCCGCGGTACTGCGGTCCTGGTTGCGCCGCCCGGATCGGGTAAGACCTCACTGTTGCCGCTTGCGCTCGGCGACGCGCTCGGGGGCACGATCATCGTCGCCGAGCCGCGAAGGATGGCAACCCGCGCGGCTGCGACCCGGCTGGCGACGCTGGTCGGCGAACCGCTCGGGCAGCGGATCGGCTACGCGATGCGCGGTGAACGCAGCGGCGGGCAAGGACTCCGTGTCGAGGTCGTGACGACAGGGCTCCTCGTACGGCGTCTGCAGCAGGACCCGGAGCTGCCAGGTGTCACCGCGATTGTGATCGACGAGTGCCACGAGCGGCACCTCGATGCCGATCTACTGCTCGCGCTTTGCATCGACGTCCGGTCGAATCTTCGGGAGGACCTGGCGATCGTTGCGACCTCGGCCACGGCGGACACGATCGGGCTGAGCCGCGCATTGGGCTCGGACGGTCCGGCGCCCGTGATCACCGCGTCCGCGGCGCTGTTCGATGTGGCGATCGAGTGGGCCCCACCGCCGGTCCCGGTGCCGCTGCTTCCCGGTGGGCGGGTCGATCCGCGCCTGCTCGATCACGTCGCGGCCGTCGTCCGGCGTGCGCTGACCGAGAACGACGGCGACATCCTCGTGTTCGTCCCGGGGGAGGCCGAGATCAACGGTGTGTCCCGCCGGTTGGCCGGCGAGAATGTCCTGCCGTTGTTCGGTCGCCAGTCCAGGGCTGAACAGGACCGTGCGTTGAGGCCGGCCGCCGCTCGCCGGATCGTGGTCACGACGTCGGTCGCGGAGAGTTCGCTGACTGTGCCCGGGGTCAGGGTCGTGGTCGACTCGGGTCTGGCCCGGGAGCCGCGGACCGATCACTCCCGTGGCCTCGGTGCGTTGGTCACCTGCCGGGTTTCGAGATCGTCGGCCGACCAGCGAGCGGGTCGTGCCGGGCGGGAGGCGCCGGGCCGTGTCTATCGGTGCTGGTCTGCCACCGACCACTCGCATCTCGACGATCATCCGGCGCCAGAGATCGCGATCGCCGATCTGGCAGCCTTCGCACTCGACCTCGCGGCGTGGGGTGCGCCTGCCGGTGACGGTCTGACCCTGCTCGAGGCGCCGCCGGCGGTGGCGATGACCGCGGCCACCGAATTGCTGCGCCGCCTCGATGCCCTGGACGACGACGGCCGGATCACCGAGCGGGGACGGCGGATGGCGGCGATCGGGGCGCATCCTCGGTTGGCTCGGGCGCTACTGGACGGCACGCCGCGGGTCGGTGCCGACCGGGCCCGCGAGGTCGTCGCGATGCTCTCGGACGACTCCGGCCGCGACTTCGGCGATGATCTACCGGCCCGCTGGCGAGCCCTCCGCCGCGGCGAGGACCGCGGAGCCACGGCGCGCTGGCGAGAAGAAACAAAGCGCATCGGCCGAGGTATGACGCTCGGCGACCGGTCGGGTGAAGACGGAGTGCAGCCGGCAGTTGGTCGGGAGACACGCGCAGTTGCGGATGATCTTGCGGTGGGCGTTGTTGTGGGGCTGGCGTATCCGGATCGGATTGCGCGGATACGAGGGGCCGACTCGGCGACGTACCAAACGTCTGGTGGTACGGGTGCTGCGCTGGATCCCCAATCGCCGTTGCGGAGCACGACCTGGCTGGCGATCGCGGTTGCCGACCGGGCACCCGGACGCGCCGACGCCAGGATCCGGTCCGCGGCGCCGATCGATGAGCAGACGGCACGAGACATCGCAGGCGACCTCGTCTCGACCACCGACCAGATCCGGTGGGACGACGGCCGGATCGTGACGCGGCGCGTCGAGGCCCTCGGCGCGATCGTGCTCAACGACGTCCCGCTGGCAAAGCCCGACCGGCTGCTCGTCCAGGCGGCCGTCCGCGACGGGATCCGGCGCAGCGGCCTGTCCGTACTGCGCTGGTCGGCGGCCGCACTCGCCTTGCGGGAGCGGCTCGCGTTCTGCCATGCCCACCTCGGAGCCCCGTGGCCCGCGGTCGACGACGAGACACTCCTGGCCGATCTCGACGAATGGCTGGGTACCGAGCTCGCCTCGGTGCGAGGCTCGCGCGATCTTGCCCACATCGACGTGGCTTCGGCGCTCCGGCGACTCATGCCATGGCCCGCGGCAACCCGGTTCGGCGAACTCGCACCGGAACGGCTGCGGGTCCCGTCGGGCTCCGAAGTGCGACTCGCGTACGACGGTGTCGAGCCACCGGTCCTCGCGGTGAAGCTGCAGGAGGTATTCGGCTGGACTGCCACTCCAGCCGTCGCGGACGGCCGTGTCCCAGTCGTCCTGCACCTACTGTCGCCCGCACGGCGCCCGGTCGCGATCACAACCGACCTCGCTTCGTTCTGGAAGCAGGGCTATCCCCAGGTCCGAGCCGACCTACGAGCCCGCTACCCCCGCCACCCGTGGCCGGAAGACCCACTCACCGCCACCCCGACCAACCGCCCAAAACCACGCCAGTGAACCGAGCTGCCCGCCGATGGCCCGGGGGACGGGCTGCTGTGCTGCTCCATCAGTTGGTACGAAGCCTCGCCTGGATCTGATGGAATGAGCGGATGACCACGACAGACTCGCGGCCGGTGCTGCGGTTCGAGGATCCGGAGAGCCAGGCGCTGTACGGGGCGACGTACGAGGCGGCGCTCGAGAACCTGCTGAGGACCAACACCGTTCCGTTCGGCGAGATCCACGCCCGGAGCGGGCTGATGAATCCAGCGGTCGGCATGGTCCGTGCCGGTGGCGGGTACGAGCAACCGTGGACCCGGGACGCGACGATCAACAGCTGGAACGCCACCAGCCTGCTGGCGCCGGCGTTGGCCGCGAACACTCTGTGGGCGGTGGTGGAAAAAGATGCTGAGGGCAAGCGAAGGGTGCAGCAGGACAGCCAGCAGTGGGATCAGGTGGTCTGGACCGTCGGCGCCTGGCACCACTACCTGGTGACCGGTGACCGGGACTTCCTGCAGAACGCGTACGACGTCGTCACGAACAGCCTCGCGATCCGCGAGCGAGCGACGGTCTTCGGTCCTGATGCGCGCTACGGCCTGTTCACCGGTCCGTCGTTCTTCAACGACGGCGTGTCCGGCTTCCCGGCGCCGACGGCGGACGAGGGCGAGTCGCGGGGGAGCGAGAGCACGTCGTACCCGGAGGTCGTCGCGGCGATGTACCTCAGCACCAACGTGCTCTATTACGCGGCCTACGCCCGAGCGGCCGAGATGGCGGACGCGCTCGGCCTGGCGGCCGACAGTCATCGCGTCAAGGCTGCGGCGATCAAGCAGGCCATCAACCAGCACTTCTGGAATCCGCCGACCGGAAGCTACAACTACGAGCTGACGGCCGATGGCACGGCGGGCGTCTATCAGGAAGGCACGGGACTGGCGTTCGCGCTGCTCTTCGGGATCGCCGACGACGCCCAAGCCGGCGCCCTGATCTCGACCGCGCAGCGGATGACGTGGGGGATGCCCGACACGTATCCGCACTGGGACAGGTACTCCAGTGCGGAGCCCGGACGGCACAACGCGATCGTCTGGCCGCTCGTGCAAGGACTCTGGGCGAAGGCCTTGGCCATGCACGGTGATGTCGAGGGGTTCGCGACGGAGACTGAGCTGCTCGCGCAGCTGGTCAGGAACAGCGGCGGTTTCTGGGAGATCTACGACGGCAACACCGGTGCCGTCGAGGGCGGCTACCAGGGCGCGACCGGCGTCTTGAAACGCCGCTGGGCCTCGGAGCCCGACCAGACCTGGTCGGCGACGGCGTTCCTCGACATGATGCATACCGGGCTGTTCGGGGTACGGTTCGACGAGCGCGGCCTCACCTTCGCGCCGTCCCTCCCGCTCGGCTGGGGCGACGTCACCTTGAGCGGCCTGCGGTACCGCGACGCCGACCTGACTGTGACGCTTCGCGGCACGGGCACCGTGATCCGCGCGTTCGAGCTCGATGGGGCCCCGCGCAGCGAGTTCGGCGTACCGGCATCCCTGCACGGGCACCACACGCTCGAGATCACGCTGGCGGGGTAACATCAGGTTCCGATGGCTTCAGTTCGCGCTCGCCGGCCGCGTCCGGCTGATATGACAGTCCCCGTCGGCGCGCGCACGGTGTACACCGACGGCGCGTGCTCGGGCAACCCGGGCCCCGGCGGGTGGGCCTGGGCGTTGTCGACCACCGAGTTCGCGTCCGGTCGCGAGGCCGCTTCGACGAATCAGCGGATGGAGATCCGTGCGGCTCTCGAGGCTGTGCGGTCCAACGACGGTCCGTTGCTGGTGGTGTCGGACTCGACGTACGTCGTCAACTGCTTCCGCGACCGGTGGCACGCCGGGTGGCTCGAGCGAGGGTGGCTCACTTCGGCGAAGAAGCCGGTCGCCAACAGGGACCTGTGGGAGCCGCTGGTCGAGTTGGTGGCCGAGCGTGGCGACATTGCCTTTCGGTGGGTCAAGGGTCATTCCGGTCATGAGATGAACGACTTCGTCGATCGGCTGGCCGTCGCCGCCTGCTTCCCTTCGCGCTGAGCCGAGTCAGGACGCGCCCGGGTTGTCGGCCGTACACGGCGCTGTCGTCACCCCGGCCCCGTTCGCCCGACGCGGGTTGCAGGCAGCTTCCGTCCGAGGAGAAGGTTCCGCCGGCGTTCAGGGTCCAGGTCTGGTTT
This sequence comes from Kribbella sp. NPDC050124, assembly GCF_044460355.1. Lineage (NCBI taxonomy): Bacteria > Bacillati > Actinomycetota > Actinomycetes > Propionibacteriales > Kribbellaceae > Kribbella > Kribbella sp. NPDC050124. Next base: position 152 of record NZ_JBITJU010000009.1, on the reverse strand, counting down.
TCCAGACCTGTGCAGGTCCAGATCTGCACCTTGTTCGTCACGACATCATGATCCGCGTGTCGCCTGCCATGAGCATGGGACCGCTCTGAGCGGTTTTCTGCCAGCTTCATGGGACCACCTGGGTTGCCAGTCGTGGGACCACCCGGCGCGGC